>JAQXDW010000085.1 GCA_029251165.1 Myxococcota bacterium | reverse complement strand
AGCGGCGGCGGACGCAGCGGCGGCGGACGCAGCGGTGGCGGTCGGCGCTAGCGCCCCCACATCACGATGAAGACCAACAGGTCGCTCGCACTGCGGGCGACCTGTTCTCACTTCTGGGAACACCGTCACTCTGAGTGACGGAGGTCGTCACACACTGACACGGTCACCTCCCACACCCCCTCTTGTAAAATCAAACACTTATACGGAATCACCCTTGGTCCACTTCCTGCTTTCTGTGCCGACGAGTCCAGGAGGTTGTTGTGGTCTGTACCGTATTGTCCGGTGCGCTGTGTGGGATCGAGGGTGTCGCGGTCGGCGTCGAGGTGGACCTGCTCCAGCGTCTGCCTGGTGTGGTCATCGTCGGGCTCGCCGGGAGCGCCATTCGAGAGAGCACTGAGCGCATTCGCTCAGCAATCCAATCTGCTGGGCTGAGCTTCCCCCGCAAGCGAGTGGTGGTCAACCTCGCACCGGCAGACCTAAAAAAGACCGGCTCTGCGTTCGATCTACCCATCGCGGTGGGCATCCTCGCGACCGCAGGACTGGTGGACAGCGCACGGCTTGAGGAGACCTGTCTGGTCGGAGAGCTGTCGCTGGAGGGAAAGCTGCGGCCAATTCGTGGTGCGCTCTCGCTGGCCCTGATGGCTGCCGCGCATGGCGCAAAGCGAATCATCCTGCCGGCAGACTGTGCCAGAGAGGCTGCGGTCGCACCGGACATTGAGATCCTCGCGGCACCAGATCTGCAGGCAGTGCTGCGGTGGCTGGCGGGTGACGGCGAGCTGCCTCGCGCCAAGGTCGGAGCACCAGCAGTGCTGCCTGCGGGTCCAGACCTCGCGACAGTTCGCGGACAGCATCGAGCGAAGCGCGCCCTGGAGATCGCCGCTGCTGGTGGTCACAACCTGCTGATGATTGGACCACCAGGCTGCGGGAAGTCGATGCTGGCGGCGCGGCTGCCGAGCATTCTGCCAGCACTGGATGCTGCAGAGGCGATCGACATCACCCGCATCCACTCTGCTGCCGGACTCTCCGATGGCGGACTGGTGACCCAGCGCCCATTTCGTGCCCCGCACCACAGCATCTCCGCCGCTGGCATGATCGGCTCCGCTTCTCTACAGCCCGGTGAGGTCTCCCTCGCCCACCACGGGGTCTTGTTCCTTGATGAGGTACCCGAGTTCTCCCGGAGCGTGCTGGAGCTGCTGCGGAGCCCGCTGGAGGAGCGGCGGCTGACGCTGTGTCGGGCACAAGGCAGCGTCACGCTCCCAGCCAGCATCTCTCTGATCGCCGCCGCAAACCCCTGCCCCTGCGGCTACCTCGGCCACCCCACCCGTGCCTGCATCTGCCCACCGTCCGCACTGGATCGGTACCGAGCACGGCTGAGTGGCCCGCTGATCGACCGAATCGACCTTCGTATCTGGGTTCAGCCGGTCGCCCCTGAGGTGCTCGTCCGTGGGCCGGGCGGGGAGCCCTCCTCCGATGTCCGAGCTCGAGTGGTCAAGGCTCGGGATCGACAGCGCGCTCGCCTGCTCGGCACTGGCCTGACCTGCAACGCGGAGCTGACCGGAGAGCTGCTGCGTCAGCAGACTGCTCCCAGCGCCGAGGCCGCAGACTTGCTGGAGACCGCCATCCGAGCACAGGGACTCTCTGCGCGAGGTTGGTCTCGGATTCTCAAGGTCGCAAGAACAATCGCAGACCTCGACGGTGTGGATCAGATCAACACCACGCATGTCCTTGAGGCGTCGAGCTATCGACTGCCGGATCCGACATGAGCCCGCTGCTGTTCTCTACCCGCATCCTGCTGATCGTTGATCGTATCGAGCCACCGATGGCGGTGCTGGAGTGGCCCTCAGGTGCGCTCACAGATGCTCCGCTGACGCTTCTGCCGCCGGCACTGCATGAGGGCGACGTCCTCCGGCTTCGCCTCTCTCACAGGCTGAAGGGCGTGCTCGCCACAGGGCATCCATCCTTTCTGATGACCAGCCAGGGGCTCCTGGACATGCCGGGAATGCTCCGACCAGGTCATCGCTACGCCTTCCGATTTCAACCGTCGGGCCGCCTGGTCCGAACCCTCAAGGAGCACGACAGCCATGACAAGCAAGACACCTCCCACACATGGTGATGCACTCAGCAGCGCAATCACCAACCTGGAGAGACAATTCGGGCCGGGGACGGTGATGCGCCTCGGTGCCAGCGCCGTCCAAGACATCGACGTCATCCCTTCCGGCTCTCTCGGCATGGACCTCATCACCGGCTGCGGCGGCTACCCCCGTGGCCGGGTGGTGGAGATCTTCGGCCCGGAGTCCTCCGGCAAGACCACCCTCACCCTCCATGCCATCGCATCCTGCCAAGCCATCGGCGGCACTGCAGCATTCGTCGACGCCGAGCACGCCCTGGATCCGGTCTATGCCCAAGCGCTTGGGGTGAACATGGACGATCTCCTCATCAGCCAGCCGGACTGTGGCGAGCAGGCCCTCACGGTCGTCGAGACCCTTGTCAGCTCCGGGAGCCTGAATCTTGTGGTCATCGACTCGGTGGCAGCCCTGGTCCCCCGAGCGGAGCTGGTTGGAGACATGGGCGACATCCCGGTCGGTCTTCAAGCGCGCCTGATGAGTCAGGCCCTGCGCAAGCTCACCGGCATCTGCCACCGAACACAGACGACGGTCATCTTCATCAACCAGCTCCGCCAGAAAATTGGGGTGACCTGGGGCAACGGAGAGGTCACCACCGGCGGAAACGCGCTGAAGTTCTACTGCAGTCTCCGCATCGACATCCGTCGGATCGGCTCGCTGAAGCAGGGCAACGACGTCATCGGTAACCGCACCCGAGTGCGCATCGTCAAGAACAAGCTCGCCCCTCCATTCCAGCAGCGCGAATTCGACATCCTCTATGGACGCGGGATCTGTGCCGCCGGTGACCTGATGGATCTGGGTGAAACCGCCGGACTCATCACCCGCAGCGGGAGCTGGTACGCAATGGGCGAGACCCGCCTGGGGCAGGGACGAGAGAAGGCACGCGCCCACCTCATCGACAATCCTGCACTCACCGCCCAGCTCCGCCAGCTGATCCTCTCGGCACGCAAGCCCGCTGTAGAGGCCTGATACTCCACCCTGCCCACACACCCGCCCCTCAAAAGGGCGCTGCGGACGAGCGGGTGGATCTGCTCATCCGGGGTGGGTGTTGTGGGCTTTCTTCAACCAATCAGCCAGAGCTCAGGTCAACCAGCTGGGCGAAGAGAAGCCCAGCATGAGACACCTCAGAACACCGCGCTGCGGCTGTGGTCACTCAGCCTTTCCGAGGCCCCTCAGCACAGGGGGGAGGGGGTCGGCGTCACTCAGCGTGTAGGTAGCGAACCGGCGCGGCTGGTGTGCACTCATCGGTCAGGCGGCCATCTCGAGCAACGATTCGTCCACCGATCAGGACGAGCTGCGGAGACTCTGCGAGGGTGCGCCCAATGAACGGCGACCAGCCCGCCGCACTGTGGAGCTCCTTGACCTCCAGCTTGCGGCTCTGCCCTTCGCGAAACAGGACAAGATCCGCATCAGCGCCTTCCTCCAAGCGCCCCTTCCCAGCGAGTCCAAAGATCTTCGCCGGAGCCTCTGAGCACATCTCGACCATATCTTCGAGCCCCATTCTTCCCCTGCTGACTGCCGCCAAGAGGAGCCGAAGGTGTGTGTCAATGCCTGGAAGACCAGCGGGCGGGGTGCTGCCCGGGGAGGGTCGGGGGTGGGGCACGTGCCCGCTGGCAAAGGCGTGGATTCGTCCGCGCTTGATCGCAGTCCACATCGCGCGCCGATCCAGCTCCGGACGCAGCGGCGGGCTGCAGCGAACCGGAACCTCGAGCCGGGGGGCCGTCTCTAGGCTGAGGAAGAGGTGGCTGGGTGTGATGTCAGAGGTCAGCGGCAGGGTGCTGTACGCCGACTCCAGCAGCTCAGCCTCTGCGGCGGTAGAGACACCGAAGAGGTGAGTCGGATGGCGATGCTGCTCAAGCATCGGGAGCAGCCACTGGAGTCTCTCGACGCCATCCGACAGCACTCCGAGAGGAGCAGCAACAGCGAGATGCCTTGCGAGGTGCCCTTCAGAGAGGGTCGAGAGATCTGTGCGCGCACCACAGATCCGTCCTTCGGCCCACAGCTCACTCAGGGCCGCAGCATTATCAGGGCCAGCGAGTCCCCAGCGCCCGTGGCTGACCACAGCTTGGCGCGCAGCAGACTCGCAGGCTGCGAGCTCGTCTGCGCTGGTTGCCATGCTGTGCGCAATCAGGGTGGTCACCCCATTGGCTGCAGCAGCACGACTGAGGCTCTCCCAGTCCTCAGTCCCGCCCGAGACGGAGGGAGTGACGCTGACATCGATTGCGCCAGGCATGACGAACCGACCGATGGCAGAGAGCTTTCGCCGAGCACGGCCAGCGGGCCGATCCCCGATGTAAGAAATGACACCATCCGTGACACAGATGTCCGCAACGCGCCGCCGACCGGCCTGAATGATGGTGGCATCTTCTATAAGCAGGTCGTACACCAACGCCTCCTGATGGCTGTGGGTATCGGTTTGCCGCTATTCCGGCTACTCTACGCCTGCTCTCGGTTAGAGCCACCCCGGAGAGTCTGGATGCATCACCCTATCGTCCTGGTCACCGGTCCACCGTTCAGCGGAACACTCTGGACGCAGGTCTGCAGGCGCCTTGAGAGCCACCAACTACCGACGATTGTCGTTGATCTGCTGGAGCCAGCAGGAGATGGCACGCTCGCTGGAGCCGCCGCGCGGATCCTGGATGCCCTGCGTGCTCAAGAGGCCCCCATCCTCGTGGCGCATGGCACTGCAATTCCTGCTGCACTGCTCGCGGCCCAGCAGTCACCACCAGCAGGTCTGGTGCTCACCAACGGCGCACTCAGCGGACTGGACCCTGCGCTGCGCATACTCTCTCGCCTGCCAGCTGCCGCCCTCCACCCGCGCCTCTGGCTGCGCTACCTGGCTTCCTCTGCTGCACTCCGACGCATTGTGGTCAATCCCTACGTGATGGACCACGACACCGTTGTCGCAGTCTGTGAGCCGGGAATTCGCTCCTCAGACCACCGACGTGCCCAGATCAACCTCCTGCGTGCGGTGGCCAAAAGTGCCGGAACCATTCCCGCACACCCTGGTCCAACGCTCATCATCTGGGGTGACGAAGACCACCTTTACCCCTTGAATATTGTGGATTCTTCCAGGACTGACTTCCCGCAAGTCAGGATGTCTACCGTGCCTGGAGGACGGCACCTACACCCCATCGAGCGACCCTGGTTCATTGCCGATGAGATCCGAAATTGGTGCGCCCTGGGGCTGACCACGACATAAATGTCGTGATTTTGATATTCCTGAGCGCGCACATCCTGTGCCTCAAGACCCAAGAACAAGCAATATCAAATACTTAAGCCACCATACCGAATGCTGGCACGGTCTATGCTGATGAGGTGTGCGGAGACAGACGCTGAGCGCGGTCGGCGGAGACCTTCCCCGATAGCCTCACCGATGGGAACGCCCGGGTGGTATTGCCACCCGGGCGCTTTTCCTTCTGGACGTCGCCACCAGCGCGATAGATGGCCGCCAGTGAGGAACGCATGTCTCAGCTTGGAACCCCGGGACACCTGGGGAACATCGGTCACACCAACGTCTTTGGTCGCGAGGAAGGAAGCGGCGCGCGAAATCGCAACGAGCGCATCTGCCTCATCCTCAACCCACGGGCGGGTGCTGGCTCTGCCGGCGACAACCTCGACACGCTCAAGCGTGCTGCAGATGTTGCCTTCGAGAATTGGGAGGTACGGACGACCGAGGGTCCTGGCCATGCCAGTGTGCTGGCCGCAGCCGCAGCCGCCGAAGACTTTCAGCTCATCGCCGCGGTGGGCGGAGATGGAACCTGCCACGAGGTAATCAACGGGCTGATCCACAACGATCGCGCTCGAAACCGCAAGGCAGCCTTCACAGTCATTCCGTTCGGCACGGGCAGCGACCTGATGAAGTCACTGAAGGTTCCCCGCAGACTCGCTGGAGCCCTGTGGATCGCGGCCACTGGAATGAGCCTGCCCACTGACATCGGCAAGGCCACAGTGACCACTCCCGATGGCCAACTCACCCGCTACTTCATCAACGTCGCGGGCTTCGGTGCCAACGGAGAAGTGGTGCGAAAGGCCAACGCCAGCAACAAGCGCCTCGGAGGGCGGGTCACGTTCCTGCGAGCATCGCTCTCGACGGCCGCCCGCTATCGACCGCCACAGATCAAGGTGGCCTGGGAAGGCGCAGACGGTGAAGGCAGCTGGGAGGGGCGCTTGATGAGCAGCTTCCTGGCAAACGGAGCGTACTGTGGCGGCGGCATGTGGGTCGGCAAGGGCGGCAACATGCATGACGGCTTCATGGAGCTCAGCCTGCTCCCCCCGACCAGTAAAGCGCGCCAGGCACTCGATATGCGTCGGCTGTATGACGGCAGCCTCGCCAAGGCTTCGGGTGCGATCCGAAAGCGCGTCCGCAGCCTCCAGGCAACAGCACGTCCTGGTGAGCAGGTCTTCATCGACCTAGACGGTGAACTGAGTGGAATGCTGCCAGCAAAATTTGAGCTGCTCCCACGGGTCCTCCAGATCAGGGGGGGCTGGATTCACAATCCACTGATAAATCCTGACAAACAGGCCCGACGCTGAGGGGATTCCGACGGATAGGGAATTCTCATGATGCTCCGTCATTCTGACGACTTTTATTATTTTCAGAATAGCGGATTAGTCAGGAAAAAATCGAGGATAGGCAACTTGACAGGCAAAGTCAGGAAGCTATCCTGCCTATGAACCATGGATTCGTAGTTAAAAGTTACGTGATCTGCCGTTGAAAGGCAGAAAATATCAGCTCATCCCTGATCCAACTTTCACTATTTCCATTATTCGTTCACCTGCTCATCAAACAAGGAGACGATCATGAACAAGGCAGATCTGACCGAGGCACTTGCCGCAGAAGCTGGCATCCCCAAAGTCCGCGCAGCGCACTACATCAACATCCTGACCAAAGCCATCAGCGACTCTCTGGTTCGCGGTGAAAAGGTCACCATCTCCGACTTCGGAACCTTCACCGTCTCTCAGCGTCGTGCCTTCACTGGACACAACCCAAAGAACGGCACCGAGATTCAGGTTCCGTCTCGCCGGATCCCTGTATTCCGTGCAGGAAAGGGCATGAAGGAGTCTCTGAACAGCTAGTTTGTTCAGACTGTTTCTGATAAATTCGACAATAAAAACGGCCGCGCAGTGCGCGGCCGTTTGACGTCGCGAAATTGGAGACTACAGAGAACATGTCCGGCTTGGGACTGGACAGTCCGGCACATCGCGTGGCCATCGAAGACTGTCGAAAAGGGTAAATTCCTACCCACGTGACTGCCCCTGGCAGTCGCCAGGAGCAAAGAAAATGATCGAAGAAAACGCAGCCGAGCGTTCATCCACCATCACGCGCTCTGCCAGCGCGCAGATGCCCTCTCGTTTTGGTGACTTCCGAATCTATGCCTTCCAGTGCACCTCCGATGGTCAAGAGTACGGTGCTGTGGTCAAGGGAGACATCACCAACGGAACCGGCGTTCCTGTTCGTCTACACAGCGAGTGCTTCACCGGTGATCTGATGGGCAGCCTTCGCTGTGACTGTCGGGACCAGCTCGAGGCTGCCCTGGAGTACATCGGCAGCATCGAGTGTGGGGCAGTGGTCTACCTCCGGCAAGAAGGGCGCGGCATCGGCCTGGTCAACAAGGTTCGTGCCTACGCACTGCAGGATGGTGGCCTGGACACAGTAGAGGCCAACCACGCCCTCGGGTTTCCTGATGATCTGAGGCAGTACAACATCGCTGCAGACATCCTCCGCGAGCTCGAGGTCGGCAGCGTCCGCTTGATCAGCAACAACCCAAACAAGCGCGACGGCCTTCTGGCAGCGGGCATCACTGTGGACAGCCTGATTCCTCACCGGATGACACCAAACAGCCACAACGCCAGCTACCTGATGACCAAGAAGATCAAGAGCGGGCACCTTCTTTAGGCTCTCCGGCAGGTGCGGTCCGGGATCTAATCGCCGCCGATGAGCCCTCATACACCGCGTAGTGTCAAGGATTACGCCTCAGGCGTTGACATAGAAGCGGCGGGACAGCTAAAACTCGATGGTGTCGACGTGTGACTGCAAATGTTCGTCGGCCTCCCGAGGTACATTCATGAGCCGTCCTTCCATCCTGCTGCTTCTGCCCTCACTGGCGCTCATCGGCTGCCGTGATGCAACAGTTACCGGCGTCTACAGCTACCCCGATCTTCACCTCTCCAGCAGTGGAACGAACATTGTCGAGTTCGGCGAGGCGGAGTTCAACGAGACCATCTCGCGCGTGGTCGTCGTTGAGAATCTCGGAGATCTCGATCTGGGTATCTCCACAATCGCAATGCGAGACGACGGCAACCCGGTGATGCGGGAGAGCTTTGTCCTCACATACGACACCGACACCATCTCCTGCGCAGATGGCTCCGTTGTCATCGTCGAAGAAGACACCGAAGACACCGAAGACTCTGAGTCCGGTGAGTCCTCGGCCAAGAAGAAAGCCGACAGCGGCTCTCAGGAAGACAGCGGCGGCTCTCAGGAAGACACTTCGGACACTGGTGAGACCGATGAGCTCGACAGCGGCTCGAACACCACGGACCCGTTTGTGCTGCCTGGTGGCTGCAAGCTCTCGGTCTCGGTCGACTTCACGCCCAGGGATGTTGGTGACCTCTACGCCTCAATGTACGTCGAGAGCTTCACTGAGGTTCTCGGAGAAGACGACAACGGAAACCCGACCTACTTCAAGGATCCGCGGAATTACAAAGAGGTCACCCTCTTCCACGGAACTGGTCTGAAGGGCACTGGCGCGATCACGATCTCGCCGCGCTTCCATGACTTCGGTCACCTCTGGACTGGCGAGCGCACCTCGACCCAGATCTTCGTCAAGAACGACGGCGATGGTGAGCTGTTCGTCAACACACCCACGGTCGATCCGAGCTGTGCTGCAGAATTCTCAGTCAATCTGGATGCCTTCGACAGCGACGGAATCATCCCAGCGCAGTCCGGCACCCTGTTCGAGGTCGACTACGTTCCTCTCGAGACCAACGGCTCAGTCTGTACCATCACGGTCACCTCAGATGATGCGCAGAGCACCTCCCTTGAGGTCGACGTGCAGGGCAACCTCGGCGTTGATCCGCTGAACACCCCGCCGGTCGTCGAGATCCTCTCCCCCTCCCTCAGCTACGAGCACACCAACGCCGAAGATCTGGTGATGCAGCTCTACATCTTCGACACAGAGCAGCCGGCGACGTCGCTGAACTGCCGGATCAAGAGCGCCGTCCTCCAGAACGCCTCCATCGCGAGCTGCACCCCGGAGGATGAGAGCGGCTACGTCACCGTACGCCTGCCGGTTGATGACCTCTGGGATGGCATGGACACCCTCCTGGTGACGGTCACGGATCAGGGCGAGCTGCAGGCTCAGGCCTCCACGACAATCCTCTGGCAGAGCAGCTACTCCGACGCGGACGATGACGGTGACGGCTTCGGTGATGCCGATGAAGACCTCGAGCTTGAGGCCTATGACTGCGACGACAGCAGCGCAGACACCTACCCAGGAGCCGCAGAGCTCTGCGACGGAAAGGACAATGACTGCGACAACGCAGTCGACGAAGACACCATCTGCCGAGACGACGACGGAGACTCTGTCTCCGAGCTTGAGGGAGACTGCGACGACGCCTACGAGGCCACCTACCCAGGCGCTCCAGAGCAGGCAGACCAGCGCGACAACGACTGCGACGGTCTGGTCGACGAGGGCACCGCCAACTACGACGGCGACGGCGACGGCTACTCCCTGAACAACGGCGACTGCGACGACGATGATCCCGATCGCAACCCCTCGGCCGTCGAGTACTGCGACGGCTTCGACAACGACTGTGACTACCGCACGGACTACTCCGATGACGAAGGGTGTGTGCCGATCCTGTTCGACCCCATGCTGGTCGGCGGCTGCCTGCTGGAGGATCGCGCCCTGGAGATCGGACAGAGTACCTCTGCGGAGGTCTTCATCTTCGATCCCGACACCGATGACCTGTCCTACTTCTGGCAGGAGGACATCGACGTCCAGGCGCTCGGCGGGCACGCCGCAGTCAACAGCCCGTTCTCTCCAGCGATCACCTGGACGGCACCGCCAACCCTTCAGGATGAGGAAGCCACACTCTTCACGGTCTACATGACGGTGACCGATGAGGCCGAGCAGCAGGCATGGTGCTTCGACGAGGTCGCGGTGTACACCGAGCCAATCATCGACTCCAAGGAATACATCGTCAACCCAGCTGAAGAGGGTGCTGGCTGCGGATCCAAGGCTGCGCTGCTCGCACCGCTGCTTCCCCTGATGATGCTCTGGCGCCGTCGTCGCGAAGACGGCTGAGCGGAGTGTCTACAGGCTGCTGAGCGCAGCCGCAGCAGCCGTGTCTGCACGGAGCGTGAGTGAACCGAGGCCGGCAGGCAGAAAGCCGGCCTCTGCTGCGAGGGCAATCTCAGAGGGCGTCAGGCCCCCCTCCGCTCCCAGCAGGGCCGCAGCAGGGCCCTCACAGCGCGTCCGTCGCCCAGCACCTGGGACATAGACCCGACCGACGGTGCCGGGCGGGAGAGCCGCGAGACAGTCTGCGAGACGCCGTGCAGGCTGAATCTCCGGAATGTCGGTGCGACCACACTGCCCAGCAGCCGCTGCAGCGATGCGCTCCCAGCGGTCCAGCCGCCCTCCCTGGGGCACGCTTCGAGACAGCTGCACCGGCCAGATCGCGCTGACGCCAAGCTCCGTCGCCATGCGGATGACGCTGTCGAACGCCGAGCGCTTGAGGAGGCCCATCAGCAACCATCGCTGGGGCAGAACCACAGCGGCCCCGGTACCAGACCAGCGAACCAGTGCACGACCAGCCTCCACGCCATTGAGCACCACCTCACAGACCCCACCCTGCCCATCGAACAAGGTGATGGCTTCGCCAGGAGCAATGCCCGTGACCCGGAGGATGTGGTGGGAGACGTTCGCATCGAGCGCCAGGGACTGCTCAGGACGGGGAAGCTCCAGGGACAAGAACCGCCTCATTGCGCAGACAAGTCTTTCACCGCAAGCTCCAGGCTCACCCAGTCTTCTTCCTGGACCCGGCTGACGGTGTGCATTGCAGAGAACGCGGCCTCGACCATCGCGGCCCTGTCCGCCAGGATTCCCGCGAGCACGATCGAGCCAGAGCAGCGCCGGATGAGATCCGGGGCCAGCTTAACGAGCACCTCGGCAAAGATGTTGGCGACAACGAGATCGTAGGATTCCTCGACGCGCTGCAAGGGCGTGGTGTCGAATGCAGCGGTGAGTCCGTTGCGCTCGGCGTTCTCCTGAGCCACCCGGACCGCATCGGCGTCGGTGTCGATGCCGCGGGCAGTCATTCCGAGCTTTACTGCAGACAGCGCGAGCACCCCAGAGCCACACCCGACGTCTAAACAGGACGCTCCGGGACGGGCAAGCCGGGCGATGCCGGAGAGACAAGCCCGGGTGGTTGGGTGATCGCCGCTGCCAAATGCCATCCCCGGCTCGATGATGACGTCACCAGGCTGTGCCTCCCAGGGAGGGCTGACCGCGAGGACGTCCGAGAAGACCAGGCGAGAAAAGTGCTGCCGCCAATCGGTCGCCCAGTCATCCTCGCTGACCATCCGCCAAGAGGGTGCACCACCATGCTGACGAGCGAGCCGAGCAACGGCGTCTGCGCAGTCTGCGTCTTCGGGCCACCAGCCGCGCAGCAGGACCGCCTCAGAGGGCGGCGCCGCAGGTCCAGTGTCCCAGGGCTGTCGGGGGTCAGGGGCCTGGCCGGGCGGGTGGTCTTCCTGGAGCCCGAGGCTGCCCAGCGAGAACAAGGCGGCGCTCACCACCTCCAGGCAGCTGCGATCGATGACCCAGGCGAGCTCCTGCCAGCGCGAAGACATCAGTGACCGTGGGTGCCGGCAGGCGGAGTCGGCGGAATCGTCCGGCCCTCGCGATGCGCGCCGACGAGGACGCCGATCTCTTCCGGACTGCCCGTGATCGAGACCCACTCATCACCCGTCATCCCAAACAGGAACAACGCGGGGGTGCCGTGGAGGTCGAGGGTGTTGGCGTGGGAGATGTCAGAGAGAACGGCGGTCTCGGTCATCGGATTGGCCATGCATTCCGCATAGGCCGCCTCATCCATTCCGACCTGCTGGGTGAGGAACTTGAGGTCCTCGGGGGACAGGTAGCTCTGGTTCTTAAACATCAGCGCAGTCAGCTCCCAGAACCGCTCCTGGTGGCGGGCACACTCCGAGGCCTGAGCAGCGCCGCAGGCATGCGGATGCATTCCCTCGCGCTGGACCGACTCGTTGCACAGCGGGCTGAGCGGGTAGTGCTTGAACAGCAGCCGGATGTCAGCGTTGTTGTCGACCAGCTTCTTCAGCTCCGGAGCAACCTTTCCGCAGTAGGGACACTCGAAGTCGGCAAACTCGACGACGGTATACGGCGCAGAGGGGTCACCGTAGATTGGCTCGGTGCCGTCGAGGGTCATCTTGCCTACCGGCGCCTCGAACAGAGAGGCAAGGGCATCGCCGCTGGCATCAGCAGCCACCGCAGGACCAGCCGTGGGAGACGAGGCCTGGCTGAAGAAGACCATCGTCAGAACAAAGACCAGCAGGCCTGACCCAACCATCGCATTGCTCGCGCGATCGCTCTCTCCAGGCGAGGCGCTGCGACGCCACAAGAGACCGGAGGAGAGCAGCAGGGCATTGACGCCGTACAGCGAGATGCAGAACAGGCACCACTTGCCCAGCTGCATGCTCGCCCAGGCGAGAAACACTGAGAAGAGCACCGAGATCAGGCCGCCCAGTGTGAGCAGCTTTCCGCCGCCATCGTACGCACCAGGCTTGAGCATGGCCATCAGGCCGCCGAAGGATGCCGCTGCGTAGAAGCCACTTCCGAGGAACGCGATCGGGATGCCGGCGATCGTCGAATACTCACTGCGAATCACGGAGCCGCAGTCGAAGGTGGTGTCCACGGAGCACGCCATGTCGCCGGTCTGGGCATGCTCGATGCCGAGGTACAGCGAGATGCCCAGGCCCATCAGACCTGCGAGCACCGCACCGAGGCGGGGATTCTTCGCCAAACCAGCAGCGCTGATCACCCAGCCCGCGCCGATACCAGCAAGCAAGGTGCTCAGCGAGGTGCCATCTGCAGCCAGAGCGACCCCAGGGGTCAGCAGCGAAGCCAGCAGAAGCATGGGGAGGAGGAAGGAGGAGGGTCGGGTCATGGTGTTCCTCTTCAGTCTCGACGTCGGAGCGCGCGCTGGGCATCACGATTGTCGCTGCGCTCCTTGAGGACAGCGCGCTTGTCGTGAAGTTTCCGTCCGCGCCCCAGTCCGATCTCAATTTTGATCCAGGCACCGTTGAAGTACAGGCGCAGGGGAATCATCGTCAGGCCCCGCTCGGCGACCTTCTTCTCCCACTTCGCAAGCTGCTCGCGCTTGAGGAGGAGCTTCCGGGGTCGATTGGGCTCGTGGTTGTTGTGCGGTCCAGCCTGGGGGTACTGGGGGATGTGAGCCTCCAGCAGCCACGCTTCGCTGTTCTTAAATCGAACATAAGCTTCAGTCACCTGACCTTTTCCGCCACGAAGTGACTTGACCTCGCTGCCGGTCAGGGCCAACCCCGCCTCAACGCGATCGAGAATCTCGTACTCCCGTCTCGCACGGCGGTTCTCGCTAATGTTGCGGATCACCGGGTTCTGTTTGGACATGATGGTCCCCTTATCCCGTCTGACCCGACACTGGTGTTCGAGCATGACAACAGATCTTTGTGGAGGCAAAGGATCAAGAAATGGATCAAAAGATCCTTACTTTACCCATTCAAGTGGGAAGAAATGGCGATCAAGTGGGTTGCTTGAGGCTCAAAAAGGAGTACAGTGGGTGGACAGCCGATTAAGGAGGAGTGGGTGACTCCTCCGGCTCCCACTGGGCGTTCCAGATCATGCAGTACGAGCCCTTCCATGCCGAGCTGACCATGGACCCGAAGGGTCGGGTCATGCTCCCGGCGCAGCCCCGAATGGCGCTGCGGATGGAGGGGACCAACCAGCTCATCGCCGTCGCCAATGAAGGCAACGAAGGTGGGCTTTCCCTGTTTGACCAGCGCCACTACCGCGAGCTGCTCGCAGCCCGTACTGCCCAGATCGATCCGTTCGACCCCTACTCCCCGCAGATGCTGTTCCTCCGGTCCGTGGTCTCCACCAACCACACCCTCACCATCGACGGCAACGGTCGCGTCCTCATCCCGCCCCGCCTCCGAGCGCTCGCCGCGCTCGACGGGCGGCTGATGATGTTCTCCATGGGGACCTGGATCGAGGTCTGGAACGTCAGCCGCTGGAATGAGCGCCACCCTCAGCTCGTCCGTCGCTGGCTGGACACCACCCGCCACGCTCCTCCCCCCAATTCTGCCCCCGCATCTCCCGTCGCGGCCGAGTCCGAGACTCCCGCCCGGTAGCCCTCCCCACACCCCTCCCCCGCTGCGTTTCCCCGTGCCCTTTCTCCACCGTCCGGTCCTGCTTCCGCAGGTCGTTGACTCTCTACAGATCCGTCCGGGTCGTCGATACCTCGACGGTACGCTCGGCGGCGGCGGACATGCTGAGGCTGTGCTCGCAGCTGGCGGACGAGTGGTTGGCATCGACCGCGATCCCAGCGCCCTGGCTGCCGCAACGACACGGCTTGCCGGCACCGATGAATTCACCGCCATCCGCGGCCGGTTCGCCGACATGGCTCAGCTGGTCGGGCACCTCGCACCGTTCGACGGCATCCTTCTCGACCTCGGCGTCAGCTCGCCGCAGCTGGACACCCCCCAGCGCGGGTTCTCCCTGCAGCACGACGGCCCGGTCGACATGCGCATGGACCCCGACCAGCCGCTCGACGCCTCAAGCATGCTCGATGAGATGGACGAGGCCGAGCTGGTGGACATCCTCCGCCGATACGGGGAAGAGCCCCGGGCCCGTCGGATCGCCCGCGCGATCCTGGCTGGTCGGCCCTGGCACAGCACCGCAGCACTCGCGACGTGCGTGGCGAAGGCCTCTGGCTACCGCAACAGCCGCACCCACCCCGCTACCCGAACCTTCCAGGCCATCCGGATGGCGGTCAACGGAGAGCTCGACCAGCTCGCCACTGGGCTCGAAGCCGCGCTGTCGATGCTCAATGTCGGGGGTCGTCTCGCGATCATCAGCTTCCACTCGCTGGAGGATCGCATGGTCAAGCGGCGCTTCTTCGAGGCTGCCGGACGCGGTACCCCACGAGACGCCTACGGGCACCCGGTCACCCCGCCGATCGGTCGGCTCATTGTGCCCCGCGGCTTCGCTGGTTCTGCGCACGATGCTGACAATCCCCGGGCGCGATCCGCTCGCCTTCGCGTCCTCGAATACTGCGGGCCGCCGCCCCGCGACACTGCGCTGTATACAGCTGCCGGCGACGCCGGCCAGGAGCTGAGCTGAGATGGAATCAACGAGCAACGAACGGACATGGACGCAGAACTGGCAGAGCGGAGACAGACAGGGCGAAGACGGTCATCACCTCGACACGTCACACACTCCGCTCCACCCGATGAGCCGATCCGGCATCGAGCTGAACCGGCTGAACCGCTACGGCCTCATGCTCGCGCTGTTTGCGCTCTGTGCCCTGCTGTCGACCTGGTCTCGGATCGACCTGCGCAGCACCTCCCTGTCGCTCGATGAAGCCCGCAGTGAGTACTCCAACGCCGAGGCCGATCAGGTCCGACTGCGCCTGGAATTGGCCAGTCTCTCCGATCCGGACTGGCTGGCAGATGCCGCTGCGACCCTCTCTCTGGAGGGTGACTCCGAGGTGATCCACCTCCAAGCTCCAGCAGGCAGCCGATGACGCAGCGTCGCCCCAGGAAGCGGAGTGCCTCAAAGAGGCAGAGCACTCGAAGTCAGCTCGCAGCCCTGCTGGCCAGCCCCAGCCCAAAGCGCCAGCGCGATGATGTGGTGCGCAAGCGCGCAGTGGACCGCTCTTTCTGGATCGGAATCGTCATCAGCGGCTGCTACGCCCTCCTCGTCGGTCAGGCTGGCCGCATCATGCTCACAGAGGATCCCCGGCTCCAGAACAAGGCGCGGGATCAGTTCGAGCAGTCTGTCGAGATCCAGGGCCGACGCGGAGACATCCTCGATCGAAACGACTCCCTGCTCGCCACAACTGCCGAGCTGTTCGCCATCCACGCGGACCCCTCGAAGCTCACCCCGCAGACCGCCGCGCAGGCCGCCGAGGCCCTCGCTCCCGTCCTCGGCCTTGAGGTACCGGCCCTCACCAGCAGCCTCAACCGCACCAACCGCCGCGATGTCCTGCTGACCCGTGGCCTGACCCCGATGGAAGCCGCGGAAGTGCGCGCGGTCCGCAAGGTGCTGATCAAAGAGAACAGCGTGTTCCTGGGTGTGCTGGACACCCGCGCTGAGCAGCGTCGCTTCTACCCAGGCCGCCACCAGGCCGCACCGATCATCGGCATGGTCGGCCACAACGGGGTCGGCGTCGCCGGGCTGGAGCGCACCAGCGATCGGGCGCTCCGCGGCGAGCGCCACAAGTACGTCCTGTTTCGGGATCGCAAGGGCCGTCAGGTCACACCCGACCTGCCGACCGCCTCACCAGGCAACACGGTCGTGCTCACCCTCGATCGCCAGATCCAGCACTTCGCCGAGACAGCCCTGGACTCCACCATGGAGGCCACCGGCGCAGAGGCTGCGTGGGTCGTGGTCATGGACGTCGACACCGGTGAGATTCTCGCCCTCGCCAACCGCCCCAGCCAGAACCCCAACGACACCACTGAGCTGAAGATGGCGTCGTTCAAGAACCGAGCGGCCCTGGATGCCTACGAGCCCGGCTCGGTGTTCAAGCCGTTCATCGCAGCGGCAGCCTTGGAGGAAGGACTGGTCAGTTCGCAGAGCCTGATCAACTGCGAGAACGGCGCCTGGGCGGTCAAACGCCGAGTCATCCACGATGACCACCCCCAGGGGATCATCACCGTCTCGGAGGTCATCAAGTACTCCTCTAACATCGGTGCAGCAAAGCTCGCGTTCAAGCTTGGTGCTGAGCGCTCCCTGAGCTACCTCTCCGAGCTCGGCTTCGGCCGCTCGACCGGGCTGTCTGTGCCCGGCGAGACCCGCGGCGTTCTCCGCAGCGCACACAACATCAAGCCCATCGAGCTGGCCACCACCAGCTACGGTCACGGTGTCTCGGTCAATGCCATCCAGCTCGCCTCCGCGACCGCCACCCTCGGCAACGGCGGCGTGCGCATGGAGCCGCGCCTCATCCGCGAGGTCCGAGCCCCAGACGGCAGCGTGCTGGAGCGCTACGAGCCTGCGGTCGATCAGCGTGTGTTCTCCGAGGAGACCGCCGCGGCCACCATCAACATGATGATCACCGTCACCGAGCAGGGCGGCACCGGAACCCGGGCGCGAGTGCCCGGGTACATGGTGGCCGGAAAGACTGGAACCGCCTGGAAGCACGAAGACGGCGCCTACTCCAGCACTGATCGGATCGGCTCGTTCGTCGGTCTGCTGCCGGCCAACGACCCAGAGCTTGCCATCGTCGTGACCGTCGACACCCCGACCATCGGCATGAGCTATGGCGGCATCGTCGCGGGCCCAGCATTCGCCCAGATCGCCGCCCAGTCGATGCGCCACCTCGGCATTCCCGCAGACCCCGTGCTGCTGGCAGAAGAAGCCGATGACACCGAAGATGACGGAGCACCTGAGATCACCCTGCCCGAGCCGGACGAGGCCCCGGCTGAGGTCAGCTGGATGCCTGACGGCAGCCTCCGCGCGCCAG
This sequence comes from Myxococcota bacterium, assembly GCA_029251165.1. Lineage (GTDB taxonomy): Bacteria > Myxococcota_A > UBA796 > UBA796 > UBA796 > JAQXDW01. The sequence goes on along the minus strand of JAQXDW010000085.1, from coordinate 105,306 downwards.
ATCTCACCGGCATGTCCCTCCGCGATGCCCTCGCAACCATCCAAGGCTCAGGCTTGTCCGTCTCCCTCCAAGGAAGCGGGCGCATCATCCAGCAATATCCAGCCCCCGGTACCCCCCTGACCTTCGGTGATGCGGTGGAGGTCACGCTTCAGTAGTCATGCTCCTCTCCCACCTCATCCACCGACTCCGCCCTCGCTCAGTCGACGGTCCCACTGATCGTCAGATCACGGGCGTGTCTCACGACTCTCGCGAGGTCGGACCAGACGACATCTTCGTCGCGATCACCGGTGCACGGGTGGATGGCCGGCGGTTTGCTGCCGGGCTCGACGTCGCCGCAGTCATCGCAGAGGGCGCGGTCGCGGTCAAGCCCGGGGTGACGGTCATCGCGGTGCCGGACTGCCGAGCCGCGCTCGCCATCGTCGCCGCGGCACTCCATGGCGATCCGGCCGAGACAATGCCGGTCGTCGGCGTCACCGGGACCAACGGAAAGACCACCACCTGCTGGATGCTGGAGCGGGTCCTGCTGCACGCCGACTGGCGCTGTGGAATCCTCGGCACCAACGGCCACCGCATCGACGGAACGCCCCTTCCCGAAGGACCGCTCACCCGCTACACGACTCCAGAGGCTCCGATCCTCCAGGCCATCCTGTCCCAGATGAAAGACGCCGGCTGCCGAGCGGCTGCGATGGAGGTCTCCTCGATCGGTTTGACCCTGCGACGCAGCGATGCCCTGCCGTTCTCGGTCGGAGTGTTCACCAACCTCTCTCGGGACCACCTCGACTTCCACACCGACATGGCGGACTACCTCGCCGCCAAGCGTCGGCTGTTCTCCGAGCTGCTGCGCGAGGACGGTCGGGCCATCCTCAACGCCGACGATCCGGCCGCCGCAGAGACCCCCTCTCGGGCTCCCGTCTGGACCTTCAGCAGCACCGGCCCTGCTGACATCACCGCACACAGCGCCCGCTTCTCGCTCGACGGCATCACCGCTGAGGTGACCACACCGAGGGGCTCTGGGAGCCTGTCGATGTCAATGATTGGAAGCCACAACCTCGAGAATGCCCTCGCAGTCGTCGGCGCGGCACTCGCGCTGGGCCTGTCGCTGCCAGCCATCCTCTCCGGCCTCGCCACCCTGCCCTGCGTGCCGGGTCGGCTGGAGCGGGTGCCCGGTGGAGACGGCGTCTGTGTGCTGGTCGACTACGCCCACACCCCCGATGCCCTGCGCCGGGTGCTCTCCACCCTCCGCCCGATCACGCCTGGCCGCATCCACACCGTGTTTGGCTGTGGTGGCGATCGCGATGCCGGCAAGCGACCCCTGATGGGCGCGGCTGCCAGCACGGGAAGCGATGCCGTCACCGTCACCTCCGACAATCCCCGGCGCGAGGATCCGCTCGCCATCATCAACGACATCCTCCCCGGCATCAGCGGTGCGCACACCGTCCAGCCCGACCGAAGGGCTGCCATCGATGCCGCCATCGCCGCTGCCCGCCTCGGAGATGTCATCCTGATCGCCGGAAAGGGTCACGAGACCTACCAGCTCATCGGGACGACCAGCACACCGTTCTCCGACGTGGATGTCGCCGCCCAGGCACTCACCCTGCGAGAGTCCGCATGATCTTTTCCGCTGCCGAGCTGGCTGAGGCAACTGGAGGCACCCTGGTGCAGTCCGGCTCCGCTGGCCCCATCGACACCGACTCCCGACGCCTGCGTCCCGGCGCCTGGTTCGTTGCCCTCGTCGGCGAGCGCTTCGATGGCCACACCTACCTCCCCCATGCTGGCGGCGCTGGGTGCGCCGGGTGCATCGCCCAGCGGGTTCCCGAGGGCTGGAGAGGCGGCTTCATCCAGGTCGAGGACACCCTCGTCGCGCTCCAGAACATCGCCCGCTACGTGCGCGCAGGGTTCGATGGACCGGTCATCGGGATCACCGGAAGCGCCGGAAAGACCACCACCCGCGCCCTGACGGCCCTCGCGCTGAGCCGCCTGGGTCCCATCCACCAGACCAGCGGCAACCTCAACAACCACATCGGACTGCCCCTCACGCTGCTCGCCGCACCAGCCGATGCTGCCGCGTGGGTGGTCGAGATGGGCATGAACCACGCCGGAGAGATCGACCTGCTCCAGGACATCTCCCGCCCCACCGTGCGGCTGATCACCAACGTCGGCGCGGCTCACACTGAGGGCGTCGGCGGGATCGAGGGTGTCGCACAGGCAAAGGGGGAGCTGTTCGCCGGCGCCCGCCCCGGTGATGTCTGCATCATCAACGCCGACGATCACCACGTCTCCGCGCTGCCACTCCCAAAGGGGGTGCGCATCATCCGGTTTGGGACCACCCGCGACTGCGACGTTCGGCTCTCCGCTGCCGTTGTCGATCCGACCACCCTGCACACCCGCTTCCAGATCGAGACGGGCTCCGGCTCGGTGCTCTCCGAGATCCGCAGTCCGGGAACCCACCTCGCGATGAACGCCGCCGCAGCGATCGCAGTCGGGCTCGCCCTGCACTGCCCCCCGGCCCAGATGGCTCGCGCCATCAGCGGCTACGAGCCGGTCGGTGCCCGGCAGCGCATTGTCCCCATCTCCGGCGGTCCCGTCGTCCTCAACGACGCCTACAACGCCAACCCCCTCTCCACCGCAGCCTCGCTGCGCACCCTCGCCGGAATCACCGGGCGCACCCGAGTCGCCCTGCTCGGCGACATGCTGGAGCTCGGCGCGCTCGAGGAGAGCGGCCACGCCGAGATGCTCGCTCTGGCCCGCTCGCTGTCTCTCGACATCATCGGCCTCGCCGGGCCGCGCTATGCCGCGGCCTACCAAGCCGCTGGCACCCCTGATGGGGTGATCTCTGCACCCGACGCGCGTGCGCTCGCCGCGCTCGTCGCTCCGCGGATCTCTCCTGGTGATGTCGTGCTGCTCAAGGGCAGCCGCGGGATGACCATGGAGCGGATCCTCGACACCCTCAACACCTCGCGGTGAGTCATGCTGTACCACCTGCTCGTTCCGCTCGCTGACCAGTCCTCCTTCTTCAACCTGTTTCAGTACATCAGCTTCCGAGCGGCCTGGGCAATGGTGACCGCGCTGGCGATCAGCTATGCGCTGTATCCCTGGTTTATCGAGCGCATGAAGCGCATGAAGATGGAGCAGATCATTCGGGCAGAGGGGCCGCAGTCCCATGTCGAGAACAAGGTCGGCACCCCAACCATGGGCGGCATTCCGATCATCATCGGCATCACCCTCTCCACCCTGCTCTGGGCACGCCTGGACCAGCCGGTGGTCTGGATGTCCCTGATCATCTTCCTGGGCTACGGCGGGCTGGGCTTCTACGACGACTACCAGAAGGTCATGAAGAAGTCCTCCGACGGCCTCGCCGGTCGCTGGAAGCTGGTCGGCCAGACCAGCATCGCCGGGGTTGTGCTTGGCATCGGGTGGAGCACCGGGGCCATCGAGCCAGACCTCGTGCTTCCATTCTTCAAGAACGCCACCATCCACCTCGACGAGGTGATCCCTGGCGCTCCCTGGCTCGGGGTGCTCTACGTCGTCTTCGGGATGTTTGTGCTGACTGCGTTCTCAAACGCCGTCAACCTCACCGACGGCCTCGACGGACTCGCCATCGGTCCGGTAATGACCTCCGCAGGAACGATGGCGATCCTCGCTTACATCGCGGGTCGAACGGACTTCTCCGCGTACCTCTCGCTGCCGTACGTCGCCGGCGCAGGTGAGCTGACCGTGTTCTCGATCACCCTCGTCGGGGCCGGACTCGGCTTCCTCTGGTACAACGCCTACCCCGCTCAGATCTTCATGGGTGACGTCGGCTCACTGGCCCTCGGCGGTGCGCTGGGCATCCTCAGTGTCTTGACCAAGCATGAGTTCCTGCTCGCCCTCATCGGCGGCATCTTTGTGCTGGAGACCCTCAGCGTCATCATCCAGGTCTTCTGGTACAAGCGAACCGGCAACCGTGTCTTCAAGATGGCACCGATCCACCACCACTATGAGAAGGTCGGCTGGAGCGAGCCGAAGATCATTGTGCGGTTCTGGATCATCTCCATCCTCCTCGCGCTTGTCGCGCTGATGACCCTCAAGATTCGCTAGGAGCGGCAGATGATGAACCGTCGGATCGATCCCTGGCTGCTGCTTATTGTCGCCACCCTCATCTCGTTTGGGCTGGTGATGGTCTACTCTGCTTCCGCGATGGTCTCTGCGGACTGGACCGGCGACGAGACGCAGTACGTCAAGCGTCAGCTCATCGCCATTGTGGCCGGCGGGGTGATGTGCATCGGCTCAGCGATCACACCAATGCGGTCGTTCCGCATCTACCGATACAGGTTCTATTCTGCCTGCTTGGTCGGACTTATGCTGTGCTATGTCCCCGGCATCGGCCACACCGTCAAGGGAGCGAGCCGCTGGGTGGGCTTCGGTGCTTTTCATGTGCAGCCCTCTGAATTCGCCAAGATCGCGATGCTCATCGTGCTGGCCGACTACCTCCACCGCTGGCGCAGCCGCATCGAGGATCCACGGGTCATCCTCAAGTCGCTCATCATCCCCCTTATCCCCATGCTGCTCATCATTCGCGAGCCGGACTTCGGCAGCACCGCGATCATCGGCGGGCTCGCCGCGATGATGTTGTTCATCGCCGGGGTGAAGATGCGACACATCGTGATCACCAGCGTCGTCGGTCTCGCCATCGGCTTTTGGGTGATGATCTCAGAGTCCTACCGGGTCCGGCGACTGACCAGCTTCTTCGATCCCTGGGAAGATGCGCAAGGCGACGGCTTCCACACCATCCAGAGCTGGCTGGCCATGCACTCTGGCGGGCTGTGGGGCCAGGGACTCGGCAATTCCATCGCCAAGCTCCACTTCCTCCCCGAGCCCTGGACCGACTACATCGCTGCGGTCATCGCCGAGGAGCTGGGCTTCGTCCGCCTGATTCTGGTCATCGTCTTCTACGGGATATTCGTCTGGAGAGGGATGTACATCGCTCGCCGCGCCCGAGACGCCTTCTCCACCTACCTCGCCGCCACCATCACCGGGATGGTCGGCTTCGAGGTATTCTTTAACCTCGGCGTGGTCATGGGAATACTGCCACCCAAGGGGCTCGTCCTGCCGTTCCTCTCCTACGGTGCGACCGCGATGATGTCGCACCTCTGGGCTGTCGGGATACTCCTGTCCATCGCCGCAGAGGCAGACGACACCCCCATCGAGAAGGGCTGGCACCGCCACAACCAAGCCGCCACCCCCTACCGAGACGCGCCGCTTGATGTGGCCGGAAAGTAGCAGGAAGACCACATGTTTCGCGGAACGATCAAGCGCATTCACTTCGTCGGTATCGGTGGCTCCGGAATGTCTGGAATCGCGGAGGTCCTCATCACACAGGGCTACACCGTCACCGGCTCAGACATGAAAGAGGGTGCTGCCGTGCGCCGGCTCCGCAAGCTCGGCGGACAGGTCTTCATCGGCCATGCTGCCAGCCACGTCGACGGTGTAGATGTGGTCGTCAAGTCCACCGCGGTCCCCAAGAGCAACATCGAGATCACCGCCGCAGTCGAGGCTGGCATCCCGGTCATCCCGCGCGCAGAGATGCTCGCTGAGCTGATGCGCATGAAGTATGGCATCGCGGTCGCTGGCACCCACGGCAAGACCACCACCACCTCGATGCTCGCGACCTGCCTGCACCACGCAGCACTCGATCCGACTGTCGTCATCGGCGGGCGCCTCAACTCGATGGGCTCCTCCGCTCGGCTCGGTGCTGGTGAATTCATGGTCGCCGAGGCCGATGAGTCCGACGGCAGCTTCATGCTGCTGGCCCCCACCGTGGCGATCATCACCAACATCGATCCAGAGCACATGGCGCACTGGGGAACCGAGAAGGCCCTGATCGATGGCTTCTTCGAATTCGCAAGCAAGGTGCCGTTCTTTGGGTTCGCCGTGCTCTGCACCGACCACCCAACCGTCGCGACCATCGCTCCCTGGCTGCGCCGTCGTGTGGTGACCTACGGCCTCAAGGACGGCGCTGAATTCCAGGGCGTCGACCTGAAGAGCGAGGGTCTGAGCACCTCGTTCAGTGTCCGGTACCGAGGCGAGCTGCTCGGCCGGGTCCAGCTCGCCATGCCAGGCCAGCACAACATCTCCAACGCCCTCGCCACCGTCGCGGTCGCGGTGAACCTCGGAATCCCGTTTGCGACCATCGCAGAGGGCATGCACAACTTCACCGGGGTCGACCGCCGGTTCTCCATCCGCGCCGAGGTCTCTCCAGCCCCCGACGCTGCCCCCATCACCATCATCGACGACTACGGCCACCACCCCGTCGAGATCATGGCGACCCTCTCCGGTATCCGTCAGGCCTGGCCGAAGCGTCGGGTCATCGCAGTCTTCCAGCCGCACCGCTACAGCCGGGTGGCAGACTTGTTCTCCGAGTTCTGCGACAGCTTCTCAGACGCTGACCACGTGGTGGTCTGTCCGATCTACGCTGCTGGAGAGAAGCCCATCCATCGAATCAACCACAACCGGATCCTCGACGGACTGCTGGAGAAAGGAAACACCTCGATCAGCACCATCGACACGCTCGATGACGCCGTCGAGCACATCCACGCCCGGCTCAGCCCGGGCGACGTTGTGGTGACCCTCGGCGCCGGCGACGTCAACCGCATCTGCGCGCCCCTCGCCGCACGCCTGGAGAGCGGTCTTGCCCGGTGATGCCCTCATCCGACGGCTCGCCGCCCTCTCTGGGGTCTCGGTTCGCTCCCAGGAGCCCCTCTCCGGGCACACTCCGCTTCGAGTCGGCGGACCCGCGCGGGTCTGGGCAGTGGTCCGAGACATCGACGCCCTGAAGAACACCCTCACCGCATCTCGTGCGGAGAAGACCCGCTGGCGCGTCGTGTGGCCCATGGAAGACGTCATCTTCCGAGACGCGGGCTACAACGGGCTCATCATTCGTCCAGGCCGAGGCTTCGAGGGCGTCGCAGCCCTGGAGAGCGGTGCCCGAATCGGCGCAGCGAGCCCCTGGGCAGCCCTCAGCAGTCTGCTGAAGCTGCCGATCACCCGCTGGTCAGGCACTGTCGGCGCGCTGTTCGCGCAAGACGAGCAGGCCCGACTGACCGGCCTCGGCGTCACCCTGCGCTACCTCAAGGGGCGCCGCATCATCGAGGTCCGCAGCGAGCCCGGCGAGGGCCTCCCCGCGCTCAAGCCCTCCGAGATCCCCATCAGCCTGTCCATTGATCCGACCCTCACCACCCGGCGTCGCATCACCGCCCCTCCCCGACCCGGCCAGCTGTTCACCGCCCCGCGCGGAACCAACCCCGGCGAGCAGCTCGTCCAGACCGGCCTGACCGGCACCCGCCTGCGGGACTGGCGACTGTCCGAGACCGAGCCGGGCTGCGTTGTCCAGATCGGACACGGCACCTGTCGCGACGTCGAACTGCTGGCCAAGGGCGTCGTCGAGCGGGTCCAGCGGGCGCGCGGGGTTGAGCTGAGTCTACGCATTCCTGTAATCGGAGCACGATCATGAGCCCCATCATCGGTGTCCTCAAGGGAGGCATGTCCTCCGAACGAGCAGTCTCTCTCAAGAGCGGTGAGGCGGTCGCAGCAGCCCTGCGCAGTCGCGGCCACACCGTCGTCGAGATCGACGTCGGCCCGGACCTGCCGCAGCAGCTCATCGCCGGAGGCATCGACGTTGCCTGGATCGCCCTGCACGGTGCGTTTGGTGAGGATGGCTGCGTCCAAGGTCTCCTCGAGATCATGCGCATCCCCTACACGGGCTCCAGCATGGCGGCTTCTGCAGTCGCGATGGACAAGATCCGCACCAAGCGCATGCTCCAGGATGTCGCGGTGATGCACCTTCCCGGTGATCGGGTCTGGCGGACCGGAGACGGCATCGACGATGACCTCACCTGGCCCGTCGTCGCCAAGACCCCAAACGGCGGCTCGACCATCGGTGTCTACATCTGCAAGGACGCCGGAGAGCTGGAGCGCGCGCTGGTGAAGTGTACAGAGTGGGGCGAGGAGGTCCTGCTGGAAGACCGGATCGTCGGTGAGGAGATCACCGTGGCGGTGCTCGATGGCACCCCACTCACTCCGGTCGCCATCCGACCCGCCGATGGATTCTTTGACTTTGAGGCCAAGTACACCAAGGGACAGACGGAGTACATCGTGCCGGCACCGATCGCGGATGCGGTCACGACATCTGCAAGCGCGCAGGCCGTCGCAGCCTATCGGACGCTTGCCCTGTCAGGGATCGCGCGCGCCGACTTCATCGTCGATGCCGATGGGATCCCGTGGTTCTTAGAGATCAACACCATCCCGGGCATGACCGCCACCAGCCTCAGCCCGATGGCTGCGGGGGCGACAGGAATCAGCTTTGAGGAGCTCGTCGAGCGGCTGATGAAGTCCGCGCGCCTCCACCTTCAGCCAAGCGTCTGACGGATAGTGATCGTTTGTCCTGTCTGCATCAATTTAGGCTCACGCGCCGGTACTGAACAAAGTTACAGTACCACCTCACCCCCTCTTCGTTCAGGGATCTCAGAGGGGCTCAAGTTCTGATCTATCGAGTATTAGACCCCGACATACTCGGATCACTGCTGATAAAAAAAGAGCGTCTTGCCTTGTCAAGGGGCCACCCGACAATGTATTTTATTTAGTGGATGGACTGCCCTTGGCAAGGATTCATTTCCTCAATAAAACAATGCGACGCGGCAGCAGACTTCTCCTTTCTCTCTACGGGATGGCTCTCCGGAGCATCTCTCTTCAAGCTCTCATCCCCGTGAATTCCGAACTGTGAATTCTCTCCTCGAAAGACCTCCCTCTCTGTTGCGACGCATCCTTCGGGTGTGGATCTGGGGCCTGTCCGGCGGTGTGCTGACCACCATTGCCGGGCTCTCCGTCCATCACGCCATCCAGGGTGCTGAGTTCCGGGTCTATGAGGTTCGCTTTGAAGGCAACACCCGCAGCACCTCCGCTCAGCTCCGCCACCTCGCCGACGTACGCACCGATCAGCACCTCCTCGCAGTCGATCTCGACCGCGCGGTCACCGGCGTCGAGCAGCACCCCTGGATCAGCAGCGCCACCGCCCGACTGAGCTTCCCCTCGACCGTCACGATCTCGGTGGACGAGCACGAACCTCAGATGCTCTTGGCCCTCACCGAGCTCTGGTACGTCAACAAAGAAGGCCAGCCATTCCGACGCGCCCTCGGCAACGATCTCGACTACCCGATCCTCACCGGCATCGATCCCGACTTCGCCGAGGCCAACCCTGAGCTGACCAGCGCCATCATCGGCCGCTCCATCTCCCTCCTCGAGAGCACCGACGTGGCCCCCCTGTACGGCAGCGGTGACATCAGCGAGGTTCGGTTTCACACCCGAGTTGGCTTCGCACTCATCCTGCGCGGCGGCACCGAGATCGTCCTCGGCTTTGCTGATCCAGAAGAGCGCATCAGCCGCCTCTCTATGATGGTCGATGCCGGACTTGATCTGAGCACCCCACAGCACATCGATCTTGTCTCAGAGAAAGTCGCGACCGCCGGACCGCTGCCTGAACTTGAGCCGCTCTAAGTCCGCTATTTTTCCGTTTTTAGACTCTCAGATCCTTTCAGAAAACCCAAACATCACGAAATACAGCTTCACGCACAGCCCGCAGAAGCCAGGAGCAGCAGATGAGCATCGAATTGGTGGAGAACGAGCTCCCGAAAGCCCAGATCAGAGTCATCGGTGTCGGTGGCGGCGGCGGTAACGCTGTCAACAACATGATCATGAGCGGCATGACCGGCGTCGAATTTGTCGCAGTCAACACCGACGCACAGGACCTCGAGCGCTCCCTCGCTCCCCGTCGCTTTCAGCTCGGCGGACAGCTCACCAAGGGACTCGGCGCTGGTGCCAACCCTGAGGTCGGCCGAGAGGCTGCCCTTGAGGATCGAGATCGTCTCGCTGAGCTGGTCGTCAGCTGCGACATGGTCTTCATCACCGCCGGCATGGGCGGCGGAACCGGTACCGGCGCAGCCCCGGTCATCGCACAGGTCGCAAAAGAGATCGGTGCCCTGACCGTCGCGGTCGTCACCCGTCCCTTCCACTTCGAGGGCCGTCGCCGTCGCAAGCAGGCAGACGAGGGCATCGAGAGCCTTCGCCAGTGCGTAGACACCCTCATCACCATCCCCAACCAGCGCCTCATCTCGATGGCCACTGAGCGGACCACCATGAAGGAGGCCTTCCAGATGGCCGACCGGGTGCTCTATCAGGCGGTCAAGGGTGTCTCGGACCTCATCAACTTCCAGGGCATTGTCAACGTCGACTTCGCGGACGTCCGCACCATCATGGCGAACAAGGGTGTCGCGCTGATGGGTGTCGGCATCGGAAGCGGCGAGCACCGCATCGTCGAGGCTGCCCAGAAGGCTATCAATTCTCCGCTGCTCGATGATGTCTCGATCGCCGGCGCCACCAGCGTCCTGATCAACATCACCGGCAACTCCGACCTCACCATGTTCGAGATCAACGAAGCCTCGACCATGATTCAAGAAGAAGCCCACGAAGACGCCAACGTCATCTGGGGTTGGGTCATCGACGAGACGATGCAGGACGAGGCGCGGGTGACCGTCATCGCCACCGGCTTCGAGGAGGCCTGGCTGCAGGCAGCCCCCGCGGTCGAGCGTCGGGTCCGCGAGGCCATGCACGGCAACGGCGGCCGCGGCAACTTCCGCAGCAACACCCCAAGCTCCTCGGGCTCGATGGTGTCGGGCCTGAACCCGGACGACTACGACATCCCGACCTTCTTCCGGAACTCGGACTGAGTCGGCTGTGGTGACTGCTGAGGGGCGCGCTTCGTCCCTCAGCCGATAGGAAGCCCCGTCAGAATGACGGGGCTTCTCTGTTGGAATCCCAGATCTCGGCTTCCCAATGGGCCGGCACAGCATCCTCATGCAAGCGCCGGTGTCGTGTCGGCCCCTGAGCGGAACGCTGCTGGAGGAACGCTGCTGGAGGAACGCTGCTGGAGGAGCACGGCAGCCGCCCACCGCGCTACGAATCAAACCCCATGCGACTTCGCAAGGCGCGATACGCCTCTGTCCACTCGCCGTCCACCTCCCGAACAACCAGCGGCGCGCGATCCGTCCGCTCCCCACCCCAGCCGGCCACAAACAGCGCAATCGTCGGTGCTCGCCCCCGCCGAAAGACCACATCCTGCCGGCAGCGCAGCGTCAGCCCAGCAGCAGCAACCGCAGGCTCAGGTCGCTCATCCCCCGCAGCATGGCAGAAGCAGAAGACACCGTCCGCTGCCAGGGCCTTCGCGGCCGTCCGGCAGTAGTCAAAGACATCCCCGCGCAGCTCCATCCGGGCCCCGGCACGCTGCGGATGGGGGGAGATGACGCCACGGCCAACCGGGATGTACGGCGGACTTCCCGTGACCAGGTCAAAGGCACGCGGGGGCAGCGAGACCGCCCTGAGGTCAGAGAGGATCGGTGTCACCCGCTCAGACAGTCCGTTGTGTTCGATGGTCGCGCGAGCCTGTCGGTGGCTCAGCTCCTGAACCTCTACCATCGTCAGGTGTGCATCGTCGGGCATCGCGTGAAGGGTCATCAAGCCGACAGAGCCCATGCCAGCACCGATGTCCAGCAGGCGCCGGGCCTGTGGCCGCTCCTCCATGGCGATCCAGGCGACCAGGAGATCGTCGGTGGAGAATCGGTGCCCACGCTTGAGCTGGAAGATCGACCAGCTCCCGGCGATGGGATCAAGAGTGACCGGCTCACCGAGAGACTCGGCAAGCGCGGCGCAGGGATCGGTCATGTGCCCCTCCGCTGGATCTGGTTGATGGCCCGCTGTGCCGCGCGGCGGACATCGGGCTCGGCATCTCGGAGCAGCATGTACAGTGCCGGCTCCATCGCTGAGGCTGCGAGCACGCCCAGGGCGCGCGCCGCCTCCACCCGAACGCTCGGCTCGTCTCGATACAGGACCCGTCCGATCATCGCAGAGGCCGACTGCAGCTTCGTGATCCGGCTGATTCGGCACCCCAGCACGATCTCCTCTGGTTCTCCAGAAGTCAGCAGCGCTTGGATCTTGTGACGATCTCCGTCATCGAGCGGATGCAGCTTAAAGACAGCATCAGCGGCGTCGTGCTTTCCCTGCTTCAGCAGCACCCAGGGATCGGGGCCGGTCGAGGCGCTGGCAGGGGCGGGGGTGCTCGCTGGCGCAGCAGGAGCCGGCTTCGGTGACGGGCCGCCAGTGCGAACGGCCGGAGTAGAGAGCAGGGTATTCATGAACGAGGCCAGCTCTGGTGGCAGCGACGGTGCAGCAACGGCTCGGGTGGGAATACCGACCGGTGGCTCTGACTCTGGAGCAGCCTCTGTCGGCAGCGGCGACGCCTCTGGCGGCGCCTCTGGGCTCGCCCCCGGATCGATCCGCGGCGTGCCGGCCACCGTCGAGAGGGCCGCAGCACTCGGCAGACGGGTCCGCAGCAGGGCAGGCATCCAGGTGCGAAACGGATCGGTCAGTGCCCCCGCCTGGAGAACAACGCCACCGGCTGTCGTGGAGCGCTCTTCAGCCTCCAGGTCCGCGTCTGGAACCGCCCGGGCCATCTCGACAGCGAACCGGATCATGTGGGCAACCGGCAGGTCCAGCTCTGCACGCGCCACGGCGTCTCCTGTGGAGAGCACCGGATAGCAGCCCGAGGGCAGCTCGGCGCGCTCGTCAGGGCTCAGCGGGATGTCCCGGTGCAGGGTCAGCACGATCATGGGGGAGGACTTAGCCTGCCTCTCCGACCAGCGCAGCGAGCCGCGCGACAACCCCATCGATTCCGAGCGAGTCCGTGTCCAGGGTCAGCGATGCCATGGCATAGAGCGGATCGCGAGCCCTGAGGATCTCAGTTAGCTCTCGTAGCGCATCGGGCCGACCAACGATGGGCCGGAGGTCTCCCTGAGCGACCACCCGCTCGAGGTGACTCTTCGGGGCAGCCTGGAGCCAGATGGTGCGGGTCTTTTCCTGGAGAAGCTTCCAGCTCGGCACCGAAGAGACCACCGAGCCACCGGTCGCCAAGACGGCGGGCCCTGCACCCGCGAGAACCTCGACCAGGACCCGGTGCTCCAGATCCCGATACAGCCCCGAGCCGCCGACCTCAAAGATGCCCGAGAGGCTCATGCCTGCGGTCTCTTCGACCTTCACATCAATCTCGATGAACGGCACCGCCAGCTGAGCGGCGAGCATCGCGCCGATGGTCGACTTTCCAGCCCCGCGCATCCCAACCAGCGCGAGCTTCTCTGGTCCGCCAGGGCCAAGGCCGCGGAACAGCTGCTCCAATTGGAGGTCGAGGGTCGCGCAGACATCCGCGAGCCGATTGACGCTGATGTTGCCCTTGCCCCCCTCCAGCTGAACAAGAAACCGTGGGGAGACACCGGCATTACGGGCAACTCCGGCTTGAGTCAGGCCCAGCTCGAGCCGCCGTTCTCTCAGTCGGGTGCCAATCACGTCAAGCAACATGCGTGCACTATATTGCATGATGGAACAGTTGCCACCCCCTAAAACATGCACTATATTTCCAGTGCTATCTTGGAGATATACATCAATGGGCGACTTCAGCTACCCCCCAGTTAATTTTCAGACCCACCCGGACCACTACATCCACTGGGACCTTAAAATCGACGGCGACATCGCAACGGTCTGTATGCACATCAAAGAAGACCGCCCGATGTGGGCTGGTCTCTATGAGCTCAAGCTCAACAGCTACGACCTGTCCGTTGACATTGAGCTGAACGACATCGTGCAGCGTCTTCGGTTCGAGCATCCCGAGGTCCGCTGCGTGATGGTCACCGGCGCATACGACAAGATCTTCTGTGCTGGTGCCAACATCGTGATGCTGGGCAACGCTCCGCACGCCTTCAAGGTCAACTTCTGCAAGTACACCAACGAGACCCGCTGTCAGATCGAGGACGCAACCGCGACCTCCGGACAGGTCTGGGTCGCTGCCCTCAACGGCACCGCATCTGGTGGAGGCTATGAGCTGGCCCTGGCCTGCGAGAAGATCTACCTGATCGACGATGGCAACGCCGCGGTCTCGCTGCCGGAGGTTCCGCTCCTCGGCGTTCTTCCCGGCACCGGTGGTCTCACTCGACTGACCGACAAGCGCCGCATCCGCCGTGACGTGTCCGATCTGTTCTGCACCAAGGCTGAGGGCTTCCGCGCCCGCGATGCGAAGCGCTACCGGCTCATCGACGGCTCCTTCCCCCGCAGCAAGTGGGAAGACGGCATGGCGAAGACCGCGCGCGAGATCGCTGACAGCCAGCCGGTCAAGGCCACCGAGGGAATCGCCCTTCCGACCATCGCCTCGGAAGACTCCGAGGGAACCTGGTCCTACCAATACATCACCGTCGTCATCGAGGATCGCATGGCGACCCTCACCATGGCTGCCCCCGATGCGGACCCCGCTCGCTCTGCAGATACTTGGTCGCTGCGTGCCTTCCGAGAGCTGGAGGATGCCCTGCTTCGCCTGCGGGTCAACCACCTGGAGGTCGGCCTGATCCTCCTGAAGACCACCGGCTCCAGCGACGCCGTGCTCGCGCATGAGTCCTGGCTGGAAGCGGGACAGGACGACTGGTTCCTCCGCGAAGTCCAGATGTTCCAGGCCCGCACGCTGCGTCGCCTGGACAACATGGCCAAGAGCATGTTCGCGATCATCGAGCCTGGGAGCTGCTTCGTCGGCACCCTGTTCGAGCTGACCCTCTCGGCGGATCGCTCCTACATGTTCCTCGACGAGGATGAAGAGAACGCCATCCAGCTGTCCGCCGCCAACCAGGGCACCTTCCTGATGCACAACGGCGCGACGCGGCTGGCCACCCGGTTCCTCGGAGAGCCCGACTCCATCACCGAGGCCCTCGATCAGGACGGGGCCATCGGTGCCGAAGAGGCAGAGGAGCTGGGACTGGTTACCGCATCCCCAGACGACATCGACTGGGAGGATGAGATCCGAATCGCCATTGAGGAGCGCATCAGCCTCTCTCCCGATGCGCTGACCGGCATGGAGCAGAACCTTCGCTTCGGCGGCTCTGAGTCCATGGACAACAAGATCTACGGGCGACTGACCGCATGGCAGAACTGGATCTTCCAGCGCCCCAACGCCGTCGGAGAGCGCGGTGCTCTCACCATGTACGGCCACCCCGAGCGTCCGGTCTTCGACTACCGGCGCACCTGACCCCCGATCAAAGGAGACACACTCATGTCCATAAACTACGACGAGCGGATTCCAAACAACGTCGACCTCTCCTCTGATCGTCGCCTCAAGCGTGCTCTTGAGAAGTGGCTTCCGCGCTACCAGTCCTGGTGGAACGACGTCGGCCCGCAGGTCTTCTCGACCAATGAGATCTACCTCCGAACCGCCATCTCCACCGAGGCTGGTGGCTGGGCCAACTTCGACCATGTTCGGATGCCGGAGTATCGCTGGGGCATCTTCCTCAACGCACCGGAGAAGGATCGGGTCATCCCTGGCGGCGATGACGCCGGAAAGCCAGTCTGGCAGACTGTTCCGGGCGAGCACCGCAACAGCCTCAAGCGCCTCATCGTCACCCAGGCCGACACCGAGCCGGCCAGCGTCGAGCAGCAGCGCTGGCTCGCCTCGACGGCCCCCTCCCTCTACGACGCCCGGAACCTGTTCCAGGTCAACGTCGAGGAAGGCCGACACCTCTGGGCAATGGTCTACCTGCTGCAGGCCTATTTTGGCCGCGACGGCCGCGACGAGGCCGATGAGCTGCTGGAGCGTCGCTCGGGCGATGTCGACAAGCCGCGCATCCTCGACGCGTTCAACCAGCCCTGCACCGACTGGCTGACCTTCCACTGCTTCACCTGCTTCACCGATC
This sequence comes from Myxococcota bacterium, assembly GCA_029251165.1. Lineage (GTDB taxonomy): Bacteria > Myxococcota_A > UBA796 > UBA796 > UBA796 > JAQXDW01. The sequence continues at coordinate 89,503 of JAQXDW010000085.1, read as the reverse complement.
GCGACGGCAAGTTCCAGCTCGGCGCGCTCGCGGAGTCCGCTTTCGACCCGATGGCACGCACCTGCAAGTTCATGCTCACCGAGGAGGCACACCACCTCTTCGTCGGCGAGAGCGGCATGGAGCGAATCATCCGGCGCGGCGCACAGCTTGCGAAGCTCGACCCCAACGGCGACGCGCGCAACCAGGGCGGCATCGACCTGCAGACCATCCAGAAGTACATCAACTTCTGGTTCAGCTACTCCATCGACCTGTTCGGCTCCGAGATCTCCAGCAACGCGGCAGACTTCTTCGCCTCCGGTCTGAAGGGGCGCTGGCGGGAGTCCAAGGACTACACCGAGCACTCCGCGCTCAACCAGACCCGGGCCGTCACCCAGGTCCAGAACGGCCAGCTCATCGACACCCACGTCCCGCTCCGCAATGCCATGAACGAGGAGCTGCGTGAGTCCTACGCCAAGGACTGCGCGCGGGTGGTCCGCCGGTGGAACAAGGCCCTCCAGTCTGAAGGCGTCGACTTCCGGGTCACCCTTCCCTCGACCCGGTTCTTCCGTCGTCAGGGCATCTACACCGACTTCCACTTCAACCGTGAGGGACAGCTCATCGACGAGGCCACCTGGGAGGCCAACAAGGACTCCTGGCTGCCGACCGAGTCCGACCGAGCCTACGTCCAGAGCCTCATGAAGCCCGTCCACGAGCCCGGAAAGATCGCCAACTGGATCGCCAAGCCCCGCCGCGGCATCCACGGCAACGACTTCGACTTCGAATACGTCCGCACCGACAGCTGAACACCGACGGTGCAGTCGCTGTAGACTGCCCCTGCAATGCTCGCCCCGACTTCATCGACATCCAGCGCACACCGTGTCGCGCTCAAGGCCGCCATCAGCTACCTGGTGGTGGCCCTCTTGTGGATGATGCTCATCGATCGCCTCCTGACGGCGACCACCGCGGCACCGCTCACCAACGCGCATCACCTCAAGGACATCTCGTTCGTCCTGATGACCACCGGTCTGATCTTCGGGCTGGTGTTCCGAATTATGTGGCGGGTGTCCAAGACACAGCAGCAGGCCAGCGAGAGCCAGGAGCGCTACCAGGCGCTGTTCCACGGCAGCGAAGACCCGGTGTTCGTCTACACCCTCAACCAGCGCGGCCAGCCCACGCCCTTCTCCGAGCTCAACGACCGCGCCTGCGCCCGGCTCCGCTATCCCCGCAACGCCCTGCTCTCCAAGAGCCTCAACGACATCGTTCCCCCCAGTGCGCTCCCCGACCTTGAGAGACACATCAGCGAGCTGGTCCAGAGCGGACGCTCGCTCCTGGAGACCGCGCTGGTTCGCTCCGATGGCTGTCATGTTCCATTTGAGCTCAACGTCCACAGCTTCGAGCTCAGCGGCCAGCTGACCATCGTCGCCGTCGCCCGAGATCTCACCATCCGTCAGGATGCTGAGCAGGCCCTACAGGACAGCGAGCAGCGCTACCGACTCCTCGCGGAGAACTCCAGCGACATCATCTGGACGGCTGATATTGCAGGCCGCATCAACTACATCAGCCCTTCGGTAGAGCGACTCCTCGGCTACTCACCTGAGGAGCTGTCGGAGCGCTTCGGAGAGCTGGTCCTGACCCCAAGCTCTCAGAGCCGACTGACCGGCGCGACCCATGCCCTGATGCGCACGACACCGACGCTGCCCATCCGGGTCGAGCTGGAGGTCATCCACCGGGATCAGCAGACCCGCTGGCTGGAGGCAAACCTGTCGCTGCTTCGTGCTCCAGACGGCTCGTTCATCGGTATTCAGGGTGTTGGTCGTGACATCCACGCCCGCAAGCTCGCCGAGCAGGAGCAGCGGCGCATTCAGGGCCAGCTCCTCCAGGCGCAGAAGATGGACGCGGTCGGAACCCTCGCCGGGGGCATCGCCCATGACCTGAACAACCTGCTCGTCATCATGCTCGGCAACGTCGAGATGGCACAGCTCAGCGAGGGGGGGCCTGTGGACCGCTACCTCGTTCAGATTCAGCGCGCGGCCGAGCGCGCAGCAGACCTCGTACAAAAGCTCCTGCTGTTCTCCCGTCAGCAGCCAAGCTCCATTCACGCCATCGACTTCAACGATGCCCTCGTCGCCATCCTGGAGATGCTCGATCGCCTCCTCGGCGAGCGGATCTCTATCGAGACCGTGCTGGCACAGGATCTGTGGACCGTCTCTGCGGATCGCGGACAGCTCGAGCAGGTCGTGCTCAACCTCGCAGTCAATGCCCGAGACGCCATGCCCGACGGCGGCATCCTGACCATTCAGACCGACAACCTTGTCTGGGCGGGGGATGACAGCCTGCCGCCCGGAAACTACATCCGACTGCGGGTGGCCGACACGGGTGAGGGCATGGACGCGATGACCCTCTCGCGGCTCTTCGAGCCGTTCTTCACCACCAAGGACATCGGAGCGGGAACCGGACTTGGGCTGTCCACCGCCTACGGTATCGTGCAGGAGCACAGCGGGTTGATCCAGGTGCAGAGCGAGTTCGGCGTCGGCAGCACCTTCACCGTCATGCTGCCCGCGACCTCGCTGCCGCTTCCCATCGTGCCGTCTCGCTCCCGGCTCCCCAGCGTGCCGAGCCCGTACTCACTGCTCCTCATCGAGGACGAGGAGCAGGTCCGCGAGTTCATGACCCAGGCACTCACCCAGTTTGGCTACCGCGTGACTGGGGCCGCTTCCATTGCCGAGGCTCTCCAGAGGCTCAAGGAGCGCAATGACTTTGAGCTGGTCATCAGCGACGTCATCCTCCCTGATGGCACCGGTCCGGTCCTGATTCGCAGTCTCCTGGAGAGCCATCCAGACATGCCCGTGCTGCTCATCAGCGGCCACACCGGCAAGACCATCGAAGAGCAATTCGGCGACAGCACGCCGCCGCGCCTGCTGCGCAAGCCCTTCACCCTCGCACAGCTCTTTGAATCGCTGCAGGAAGTCATGGGCCCGATGCGATAGATCTCCGCCATGAGCAATGTCAAGAAGCTGGCGGTGGCAGGACTGGGCGCGACGGTCCTGGCGGGAGTGACACTGCTCGCCATGCAAGACGCCACCCCACAGCCAGACGTCGTCCTGATCGTCCTGGACACCGTGCGCTCCGACTACCTCTCCCTGTGTGGTGAGGCTCGACCGACATCGCCCAACCTTGAGGCCTTTGCCCAGACGGCATCGTGGACCTGCGGTGCCGTCGCGCCGGGCTCCTGGACCCTCCCCAGCCACGCCAGCTTCTTTACCGGCATGACTCCACTGGAGCACGGTGCTCACGAGATCACCAGCGGGGTAAAGGACTTCTCCGGGTCGTCCTCTCGCTCTCGACCGCTCAAGAAGAAGGGCGGCCCTCCGACCCTTGCTCAGCAGCTCGGCCGCCGCGGCTATCACACCGTGGCGCTCTCCGGAAACCCGGTCGTCAGCGAGAGCATGGGGCTGACCCGTGGCTTCGACGAGACCACCGTTGCCGAGAAGTTCGGGCGGCTGGCGGAGGATGATCTGATCGATGCGGTCACCGCATCCCTGACCAGTGCTCCGGCTGACGAGCCGCTCTTCCTGTTCGTCAACATCGCCGAAGCCCACCAGCGCTGGGAGCAGGTTCCCGCCAACATGGGCTGGGCAGAAGCGGGAGATCGCGCGCTGCTGAAGTACGCCAAGCTCAAGGAGAACGACCCGTGGCGACAGTACGTCGAGGGCCAGCTCTCGGCGGAAGAGCAGGCGGCGTTCGATGCCGACATCGACAGCCTGTACGCCTACAACACCTGGCGGGCAGATCAGACGCTCGGACGGGTGCTGGCAGCGCTTGAGGAGAGCGGCCGGTGCGGGGAAGACTGTCGCGTCGTCATCACCTCCGATCACGGGGAGATGCTCGGAGAGCACGGCCTGCTCGATCATGGCCACTACGTCTGGGAGTCCAACGTCCGGGTGCCGCTGCTGGTGCGCGGAGCAGACTTACCAGAAGGTCCGATCAATGCCTTGCATGCCTTCCACCTCGCTCGGGACGGCGCACTACCAGCAGCCCTCACTCCACCGGTCGTGATGTCCTGGCCCCACGTACGCCGCTGCTACATGACCCGTGGTGAGGCTTTCTGTGCGACCTCCGCTGCGCTGTGGGACGGCAACGACAAGCTCATCTGGACCCTGGAAGCCAAGGCCGTCGAGCCTCGGATCATGCGCTTCGACCTCTCGATCGATCCCGACGAGGAGACCCCCCTGTCCGCAGAGGGTCACCCCCGGCTCTCAGAGCTGCTGGAGCTTGCCGCTGCGGTTCAGGCGGATGCGGGTGAGGAAGACGAGGTCGATCAGTCGGTGACCGAGGCCCTCCGCGCTGCCGGCTACCTGGAGTAGACCCGCTCAGTCTCGGCGGATGTGCTGAAGCTGGCTGGCCATCGCCAGACACAGCCCGTAGGCGAGCAGCGCGACGACGAGCGCCGTGGAGTATCCATACAGGCGACTGATCAAGACGCTGAGCAAGCTCGCGACTACGCTCATCCAGCCATTAATTGCCCAGAACCACGGAATCGCTCCGCCGCTGCTGGCGGGCAGGATCCGGAGGCCGAGCGAGAACGGCATGCCCATCACCAGGCCCAGCGGCGTCATCGCCAGCAGGGTAATCGCGACCCGCGCGGCCAGGGGCAAGGTCAGCGCAGCGGAGTACAGCAGCGGTGCGATGACCGCGGCCTGCAGCGCACCAAAGATCACGACCGCCACCAGCACCCACTGGAGCTTTCGAGTCAGGGCGGCGGCGTCGCCGGTCAGCCTGCCGGCGAGCACGCTGCCCAGCCCCGACGACAGCAGCATGCCCAGCACAACCGCAGTGATCGCGTAGGTCGGGTGTCCGACGAACAGGACCAGCTCATGGATGAGCACAATCTCAACGGCGAGGTAGCCGTAGCCAAGGCCGGCGATGTAGACGATCCCCCGCCCGACCCGCTTGACCCCCGACAGATCGGAACGCCCCCGCCAGATGAGCGGCACGCCGAGGAACATCATCCCCGCGGCGAGCACGAAGGCGAGCTGGATGACCACCGAGCGGTACAGCACCGCCATCGGCTCCTCGCTCTCCCCCTGCATCTGTGAGAATGCCGCCTTCAGCGCGCTGCCGACCATCTCCGGGCTGTCGAGGTAGGGACGGTCATCGGTCATGACCCCAGCGCGGTTGATCATCCGGGTGAAGGGCTTCGGAGCGGTCTCCGAGAGGGTGTCAAAGATGAAGTCGTGGCTGCGGTTGTAGGTCGACAGCGCAGTCGTCAGCGCCTCCAGCTCCGCCTCGGTCCATGGACGACGCTTGATGAGCAGGACGCTGGTCCGACCTCGAAAGTAGGCCATGTGCTGCCACGGCTTCGCTGCGCCGCGGGCCTTGAGCGCCGCATTGGCGGAGCGCAGCAGGGCATCGGTGGCGTTGCCACGACCGAAGCTGATGGTGCCATCTTCAGAGAGCTGTGAGAGGTAGGTCTCGAACGCTTGCTGGGTCTCCAGCAGCGACGGGGACCAGGTATTTGACAGCAAGCCCGCCGATGACCAGAGGTTGGCGTGGACCATCTGGATGATGTCGTAGGGCGCCTCCGCACGGAGGATCGCCGCGCGCCCGTCGGCATAGACCCGCTCCACGCTGCCGTCGGCGTAGGGATTGACCGGCGAGTCCGGGAAGCGGTCGCCCACGATGCCAAAGATCTCCGCAGCGATGTCGATGGCATCGATGTCGGAGAAACCATGCTGCCGCGCGATCGCGACCTCAGGACCGGCTGACGCGGCGAGGATGGCGACCGAGGCGTCCGGCTCATGCAGCTTGTAGACGATCGATCGGTTCTCTTCTCTGGCCGAGCGCTCCAGCTCCGTCTCGTCGAGAAAGACCTGAGAGGCAGAGGTGTTGTCCAGCAGGATGTAGGTTCCCCGACGCTCATCCTCGTGGACCGACAGCCGAACGAGCGGGGTCCACTCGTTGTAGGTGACCAGATCATCGGAGTAGCCGGCGGTGCGGTGGATGGTGAGCACCTCGCCAGACAGAGAGAGCACCGAGAACACCAGCCCGCCGATCAGCATCGCCGCAGACAGCCCCTGCTGGATCCGACCAGCAGCGAGCACGAGGCCAGCAAGCCCGGCGCTGATGAGGATCACAAACACGGCATCCGGTCCGGCAAGAGAGGACAGCAGCGGGATGAAGATCACCGCGCCGACCGCGCCGCCAGCCAGATCGGCACCGTAGACCTGGCCGATGTGTTCCTTTGCGCGCTGAAATGAGCCCGCGAAAGCCAGACCAGCAGCAGCGAATGGTGCCGAGAGGATCGGCAGCAGGGCCATGAACCAGCCGGTGTTCAGGAGATCGTCTCGGACCTTGGAGCGCTCCTGGTAGTTCAGCGGTGGGGTCTCAAACTGCTCGATGACCGGGAAGCTCACCGCTGCCCAGACCGCCAGCAGGGTCAGCAGTCCCTGGATCAGCGCCAGCCAGCCCAGTCGCTTGGTGAGCCCCTCGCGGGGAACGAGCGAGGGCCAGAGGTGCTGCAGGGTGGCACCGACGCCCATCCCAAGCAAGGCAAGGGCAAGGGCGAGGTGAGCAAACTGGGCAAACATCACCACTGCGAACAGGCGGGTCAGCAGCAACTCATAGAGGATCAGGGATCCGCTGATGAGGAACACACCGAGGGATAGAGAGCGCAATTCGGAGCGATTCATAACGATTTTCCGCCTGCGGATGGGCTTGACCAGCCGCTTATCTCGTCGATGAATTCATGCACCCGGTCAGGGTCAAGCACCGCGAGATACAGCAGCCACATCGTCGCGGAGAAGGTGGCCACGGGCAGGGTCACATACATGAGGGCGTGGAAGAGGACACCGACCGGCAGCAGCCACCAGTGAAGTCGTCGGATGAACAGTCCACCGGCCAGGATCAGCTCCAGCACCACGCTGAGCACTGCGCCAGCAACCATCAGCTCATGGAAGCCCAGAACGTCGGGGTAGTCCGAGCCAGAGTACAGCCGCATGAAGATCTGCTCCAGCCGCTCTCCGGACAAGTAGCCGCCGGTGAACTTCGAGACCGCTCCCCAGAGGTAGATCTGGCTGAGCTGCAGGGTGATGAGGCTCAGGCCCCAGGTCGGGCCGTGCTCCGGCAGCACCGCTCCTCGCTTCACTGCCCGCCACCGGTCCCAGGACCACGAGCGACCGCACTCGGTGAAGGCCAGCAGGCAAGGTGCGACCGCGAGGATGTAGATGTGGTGATGGGTGAACGACTCGACGCCGCCGACCTGGCCGACCCCATAGTAGATGAACAGCATCGTCAGCCCGACCCAGGCTGTTGACAGCCGGCTGTGCCAGCCAAGCAGCATCGCGAACGTAGACAGATAGTACGAGGCCACCACCAGCAGGGACTGCGCATCGTGGTGGCGATACAGCAGCCAGTGGTCCCCCATTCGCGTCCAGATGAGCAGGGGAAGACCGATCCGCATGAGCGCTGCGGATCGTGTCGAGCCGGTCGCCGTCAAGAACTGCACGATCACTTCTCGCACAGGTTCTCTCCACCGCTGGCGACCGTTCGCCAGCCCTTGCGGTGTGCGCAGCGGGCGTAGAGCCGGATGTCTGGCTCTGCGATCTCGATCGTGCGGCACAGGCGCTCGCCGAGCCGGATGGCGTTCTTCTTTTTTGGCAGCCGCCGCACCGAGGTGGGCGCCTCCCAGCGATCGTCAAACCCAAGCACTGCGAAGCGATCGAGCACCGACTCGCCACCTTCAGCGCGCAGTCGATACTCCACATCACAGACCTCGCCCGCAGCAAAGCCGGTGAACATCACCCAGCTGCGGGGAATCTTGGAGGCTCCATTGAGGACCTGTCGGTAGAACGGTCCGCCGATCATCCATGCTGCGGCGAGGATGAACACCAGCCCGCGAAGTCGGATCAAGAAGAGAGGAGGAAGGCTCATACCAACCTCCCATATTCTTGCCGGGGTGAATGAGCGAGATAGGGGGCTGGACTTAAACCAGGGAGCCTCCCGATGTCTGAGACCGTCGCCGCCGGAAAAGTTGTGCACATGCACTACACCCTCACCAACCCCGAAGGAGAGACCCTTGACTCTTCCGAAGGACGCGAGCCTCTGGCCTACCTCCACGGCGCCAGCAACATCGTCCCGGGTCTCGAGCGTCAGCTGAGCGGCCTCGCCGTCGGCGCACACATCGACGCTGTCGTCTCCCCTGCGGAGGGCTACGGCGAGCGCAACCCCAACGCCACCCATGTCCTACCCAAGTCTGCTTTCCCAGAGGACTTTCCGATCGCAGTCGGCACCCCGCTGGCGCTCCAGGGTGAGGGTGAGCAGGTCCTGCACTGCTTCATCGTCGCCGTAAAGGAAGACCAGGTCATGGTCGACGCCAACCACCCCCTCGCCGGCGTCACCCTCAACTTCTCCGTCGACATCGTGGAGATTCGCGATGCCACCGACGAGGAGAAGACCCACGGCCACCCACATGGTCCCGGCGGTCACCACCACTGAGTCTCAACACACGGTGAGCTGACGAGGCCCCACTGGGCCTCGTCTTTGTTTGGGGAGACCGGCACGCGGAGCACCGCTCGGACACCATCACTGTCCGATGATCACCGGAGCAGCATAGACCCCACCGCTGACCGCCAGCTCGGTCGTGTCTTCTTCGGAGAAGCCCGCTGCGCTTCCCCAGTAGACCCGAGAGTCTGCGGCATGGGTGCTGCCGTCAAAGTAGCTGCTCATCAGGATGTCGGGATAATCGTCGGCATCGAAGTCCGCCACGGAGGCCTGCCAGGCGCCGGCGGTCTCCAGGGCTGTCCGCCCCTTCTCGCTGTAGCTGTCGCTCCCCCAGTAGATGTAGGAGTCGATGACCCGGTCGCTGGGGAAGGCGTCGTCGGTTCGGTAGCCAGCGACGACGACCTCCATCATCCCGTCTCCGTCGAGATCCGCCACAGCCGGGTGGGGGCTGCTCGGGGTCGGCAGCGCGATGGGCTCACCAAAGCTGCCGCCTTCGTTGAGGAAGATGAGGGTGTCCAGCTCCCAGATGTCGCTCGTCAGATCCGCCAGCGCACCGAACACGAGATCGACATCGCCGTCGCCGTCGACGTCCTCTCCCTGCACACTCCAGGCAGCGGTGGTGGCGAGGGTCTCGAGGTCGGCGGTGTTGAAGCGGTTGCCGTTGTTCCAGTAGACCGATGAAGACGGCTCGTAGCCATCGTCGTCGCGGTAATTGGCGAACACAACGTCGAGCAGTCCGTCGTCGTCGAGGTCCTTGAGGAGTTGATCGGCGCAGCCGCTGGTGGCGAGCTCGGTGTAGCCGTCAAATTGACGGTTGCTGCTTCCCCACAGAATGATCGAAGAAGAGGCGTATGTGCTCTCGCTGCGGTGGCGGCAGAGGAGGATGTCGTTGAAGCTGTCATCATCGATGTCACCAATGTCGACCTCCCAGACCTCCTGAGCGCCCGTCCTCGTCGAGAAGGACTCGGAAAAGGAGCCGTCGCTGGTGTTCCAGAAGATGACCGCCGGAGAGGGCGAGGCCCCCTCCTCACAGTCCTCAGTGGAGCCGCTGAAGAGGAGGTCATGCTGACCGTCTAGATCGATGTCGGCGATCTTGACATCGCGCGAGCCGCTGGTGGGCAGGGCGGTGCTGCCGCTGAGGGTCTCGATGGAATCCCCCCAGTAGATGCGGGAGTTTGCCTGGCAGGTCGTGCCGTCGTAGCCTGTGGCAAGGACGACATCGCGGTAGCCGTCGCTGTTGAGATCGTAGCTGTCGCCGGCGAGCACGCCAGTGGTCTCGATGCTTACTGAGGCCGTCAGGTTGCTGCTGAGGTAGACCGGTGAGTCCAGCTCGTAGTTGTCGTCGTCGTCGACCCACAAGGGAAGCAGGATGTCAGGCCGACCGTCGCAGCTCAGGTCAGTGCAGAAGTCGAGGCCGTCGCAGTCGACATCGATGCCATCCTGGGGCACTTCCAGGCGCACGGAGTCAGGGTAGATTGTGATGTCGGAGTCGTTGCAGTCCTGATCGCTGTCGACATAGCCGGACGGAGCCTCGCAGCCCTCGATGGACGTGGCCGAGTCGCCGTAGCCGTCGCTGTCGCTGTCGATGTAGAAGGTGCTGGCATCGATTGCCCCTTCGTCGATGTCGCCGTCGCAGTCATTGTCGCGTGCGTCGCACACCTCGTCAGCCCCAGGAAAGGACTCGGCGCGGGTGTCGTCACAGTCGCTCTGGTTGGTGGCGGAATTGTTCTGGGTGCACTGAGAGACCGGAGCATCGGGGTTGCCATAGCTGTCGCCGTCTGCGTCAGTGAAGTAGATCGTCCCGCCGATGGCACCATCCTCATCGATCTCGCCGTTGCAGTTGTCGTCGATGTCGTTGCAGTACTCGGTCGCCTCGGGATTGATCGCAGAATTGTTGTCGTCGCAGTCGGTCGGCTCCGCCGTGAAGCCCGGCGGGATCTCGCAGGAGACCTGCGTGAAGCCATCTCCAGTAAAGCCGTCACCGTCGACGTCGCCATACCAGGTGAGCGCCAGAGGAGAGTCGCTGTCGATGTTGCCGTCGCAATTGTTGTCGATGCTGTCGCAGACCTCAGCGGCATTGGGGAAGACTGTGGGGTTGCCATCGTCGCAGTCTCCCTCAAGCCAGGTGAAGCCATCACCGTCGGTATCTTCTAGCGTCCAGCTCGACTGACAGCCGAGCAGGAGCCATACCATCGCGCTCATCGCCTTCCTCCGATCGAGAGCTGAATGCCAAGCTGGGCGACCGGATACCACCGGCTCCCGTCCGACAGCGCAGCGGCCATCACGATTCCACTACCGCCAGTGGATGCCCCAGAGAACAGCGGGACGCTTGCGGTCAGTGCCGGGCCGGTGGCCAGGATGGAGCCGGTGACGCTGCTGCTCCCCTCCCCGCCCAGCGGCAGGCCGCTGCACACGACCGCAGTCTTGCCGTCGCAGTACGCTGCGAGAGCCTCCGCGTCGAGCCCCGTGACCGAGCCAGAGCCAGCCCCGACCATCGGACCCGCGCCGATGGTGACCGCTCCCTCTCCCATGGTCAGAGTGCCCTCCAGGGTGAGCATTCCATAGCCGAGGCTCAGCATATCCGGCAACGAGAGCACGCCGGTCCAGCCGGCTTCAATGCCGATCCCGATGCGCTCCGAGGGGTGGATTCCCAAGCCGAGGCCCGCGCGCGGGCTCATGCCGCCGAAGCTCACGGGCTGGATTCCGGTGCTGGGCGTTCCGGCACGGGCATAGCCGATGCCTGCGCGGAGCCGTCCGCTGACCAGTCTGTCCTCGCGAGACGCTGCGGCAGCTGTCGGAGCAGGAACGCTACGAGAGGCCTCCACCAGAGCTCGACGCCCGGAGACGACCGTGAACGACTGCTCGCCGATGCGATAGCGACCGGTGGGGAGATAGCCCTCGAAGCTCTGCTCAGAGTCCAGCTGCTGCTGGGCGAAGTCGATGGCGAGCCGACGCTCTTGCTCAAAGGGCATGTCATCAACCGAGATGGCCACTGCAGCACGCCCCCGCAGCGGAGTGATGGTGACCTGCCCAAAGTTCGTGTTGATGTCGGCCAGCCAATTGCGGGCGAGGTCGGTGCTCCACTGCGCGAGCGCGGCCTCCAGCCTCACACGAGTCGCGACGACATCGCCGCGCTGCTGAGCAGCCTGTGCGCCGAGCATGTGCTCAGCGTAGGTCACCATCACTCCGCTGCTCTCCAGCTCAATGAGCTGCTGGTAGATGCGCTCCACGCCATCCCATGCCTCACGAGAGATGAGCGTCTGGAGTTCTTTCTGGAGTCGCTCCTGCTCCGCGATGACGACCGCATCCTGCGCAGCTGCTGGAGCTGCCCAGAGGACTCCGAAGAGACAAAGGAGAAGAACATTCGATGGCATCTTCATTGCGTACAGCGTACCGCAGCAGTTCTCATCCATTGGGTTCGAACAACACTCATGTTAGAGAAGTGTGTGATTTTTGGGCCGCTGAGTGCTCGGAGCGCCCACCAGCAGGGGATCTGCAGCGCCCCACCTCAGGGGAAAGGCACCGTGTATGCCGTGCTCCTCCCAGCACAGGTCGCGCGCGCCACGGTGACCCGCGCCCAGCGTGGTCACCGACTCAGCGTCATCAACTGTTCCGGTGCATCGGTCGATCAGAAAGAATCCATCGCAGCTGCCAGCAGGGCATCATGCGGACCCTTCATGCATCACGCTCGCCGCGAACGAGGGCCGTGTCGTCGTACCGCGCGGCAGCTCAGCATCAACAGCGCACGCTGACGGCTACTCAAACGAGCAGGTCTCGTCGATGTACAGCGACAGCTGCTCCGCGCTGGAGAGCGGGAGGAAGGTGTCGGATTCATCGATGGTGTACGCCTGCCAGCCCGAGACGATGCCGTTGAGGGCAAGCGACAGGGCATAGAGCGCATCCGTCGGGGGCTCGAAGTATGCGGCAACCACCGGGTTTCCGGCATAGCAGGCAGTATACATTGGCGCATCACCGTCGGACAGCTCGCCGTCTTCGTTGCTGTCGATGTAGGCCAGCAAGATCTCCAGCGCTGCGGAGATGCCTAAATCCTCATCGCTGATGTGCTCCGCTGGCGGCGGTCCTGAGATGTCGATGACCCAGCTCGCCGCCAGCGCATCGTCATAGATCAGCGCATCGGGGATGCCACCGTCGAAGACATCCAGAGGGGCCATCGCCAGAGACAGTGCCTTCGCCGGTGGGGACTCCGCGTCGTAGGTCCCGCCGATCGAGATGGACGCCTCCAGCGTCAGGTTGACCGTTAGCGGAATGGCGGTGATCTCGTGGAGCGTTGGGATCTCAGAGCCCCCGGTCAGGTCCATCTCAATGGCATTCCACCCCTCAACCAGCCCCAGCGTACGAAGCTCGCTGGGAATACTCCCCGAGAGGAACAGCGGCCAGACCAGACCCGCAGCGGTCACGGCACCGTCTCCGCTGCCGTCGCTGTCATCATCGCGCTGGAGGGTCGGCAGGTAGAAGGCACCGACCAGGCTGGGGTTCCCCGCATCGATCGGGGTGAGGTCATCGGGATCGGGATCTGGAACGGCGACAATGAGCGGCGTGTGGGAGGCGGGAACCGATGCGAGCACCGCTCCGACCTCAAAAGCATCCTCAACGAAGTTCAGCTGCTGGAGGCTGAGGACCGTGCCGGTGTGCTCGCCGTCGATGGTGAACGTGAGCGGGACATCAGCGTCAGCGTCAGTGTCCGCGTCAGTGTCCGCGTCTGCCTCTTCAGGTGCGGTGTCACTGCTCTTGTCGCTGCAGCCCGCGAGCATGCTCAGAGCGAGGATCGGGGAAATGAGCCAGTTCGTCATGACGAATCTTCTCCGCTGTAGAGAACAGACTTGCGAGGGACGCATCCGATGAAGCGACACCGACGGGCCGGCTACAGATCGCTGTCTTCGCTCACGAAGATGATCAGCATCCAGTAGAGGGCTTCAGTAAACACCGGAATGAACGCAAGCAAAAGTCCGTTCTGAAGAAAGGTATGAAAGTAGGCGTCCTCATCCCAGATCTGGAGCAGGAAGAATTTCTGGTCCTGAGAGTCGAACAGGTATCCGAGGCTGGCGACAAGCAGCAGCACGAAGACCGCGCCAGGCATGAAGTCGGCGTAGTCCTGAGTGTAGGGGTACCGCAGGTAGGCCATGACCCGCGCAGAGAATGGAATCGCCAGGGCGAGGGTCGGGAGAAGCTGGAGGTTGTGCTCCGTGAGGGGGAGATCCACCCCAGCGCTCCAGGAGACAAAGAACAGCGCCTCAGAGAACAAGACCAGGTAGAGCCAGCTCATCAGGTAGAGGGTCGCGAACGAAATCAGGACCGAGGATGGCCGCAGCGGATAGACCGTCTTGGGCACGGGCTCGTTCTGAAAGTTCAGCAGTCGATGCCCGATCTGCTTGAATCGCTTGTGGGGAAAGTCCTCAATGGTCAGCTTCTCGAGGATGCGGAAAGAGTACGCATTCGAGATGATCTGGGTGTAGAGCTTGGTGGCGGTGAACACAAGGAGGATCCCGAAGCCAACCACGACCGTGACCACTGAGTTGGTGACCAGATCTTCGGTGAGGGTGTCGATGATCTGAAACATCCCCTCAAACCAGCCGTGCTCCTTCATCACGACGTTGTAGAGATATGCCCAGCCGATCAGGGCAGCGATGATGGTCTGCCCGATGATGGCAGAGCGGTGCCGGCGGGCGGCCTCCCCGGTGTCGGCTGGCTCCTCGGCTTCTTCGCCGAGCCCCTCGGGCAGGCTGTCATCAGAGGATCGCATAGAACGACTCCGGCATGCGACCGAGGAAGGTCATCAGGATTGCCAGGAACAGCGCCAGCCAGCCCCAGCGGCTGTGTGCCCAGACATCGCTTCCATCCAAGGGGGGAAGCGGGAAGGACAGCACGAAGGCATACAGCAGCAGCTGCGAGCTGAGCCCGACCATCCAGGGGTTGTCGAGCCAGCCTCCAGCCAGCGAGAGGATGGCGTAGAGGACCACGAAGCCAAACAGCACCCCGGCAGAACAGATCGCCTTCCCACGAGTGGTCCCCTCCAGCGCCACGTCAGACGCCAGGGGCAGGTAGGACATCGCACCGGTGAAGTAGGCCTGCAGGAGGATGCCGTCGATGTCTGTGCGCAAGGCGACCGACACTCCGACCAGCCGACCGATCAGGAAAAACATCGCATAGTGGATGAGCAGCGGCAGGCAGGCCAGCGCGGACATCGACAGCAGCGACAGCCCCCCGAGCATCTCCACCGCATGGTGCTCCTCCGAGAGGTGCACCACCCCATAGAACGACAGGCCGAGGGTCGCGATCCCCAGGAGGAGCGCCACCCAGAACGACTGCGAGCCCTTGGCCTGGGGGGAGTCCAGGGTGGTGGTCCGAAACGAAGGCAGAAACAGCCGCAGCGCCATCGGAAGGAAGGAGCGAACAACCCGACGGGTCAGTGCTCGGGCCATCGTCCGGGCTGCGCTCATGACCGTAGAGCGCAGCATCGTGCGACCACCGGACCGGAAGAGCGCACCCAGTGCGACCGTTGCCCCGATCGCTGTGTTGGCGTCCGAGCTGGTGATGGGGTGAGCGGCCATGTGCTTGATGAACACCATCGGAGCCACCATAAAGACCAGCACGGAGCCCACGGCAAGGAGGGGTCCGATATATCCAGGCACAATCAGCGATTCTGAGACATCTTCGTCCATGCGGTGCGTAGCATATCACCGCCTCCGCTCTACACTGTGGTAGACCCACCCTGAATTCACTGCTGGACCGTCAGACCCATGCGCCTTCACCATCTCGCTCCCCTTACCATTCTATTTGCCTGCGATACCGATGAGGAAATTGATCGTCTACAGTCTCAGATCACGGACATGCAGTCACAGATCGACGCAATGGCTGATCTACAGACACAGCTCGACAGCATCCAGACCGACCTTAAAACTGTTGCCACCGAGGACTCTCTGGGTTCGCTGCAGGGGCGTGTAGAGAGCAACGAGTCTTCCATCAGCCAGCTCGCCACGACCGACGCGAACATCGCCGACGACCTCACAGATCTGAGCGCCGAGGTCAAGACCAACGGCAGCACCCTCACCAGCCACGCTGACGACATCCAGCAGCTCCTGGTTCGGACAGCGGGCATGGAAGAGATCCTCACCTACCTCAGCGTCAACGACGACGGTGATCTCGTGGTCAGCGGGGCGAACCTGCTGGTCCAGAGCGGCGAGGGCACCACCACCTCCACGCCCAATGGAAAGGGGAACGTCATCATCGGCTACAACGAGGACGAGGGGGACAGTCTCCGCAGCGGCTCTCACAACCTCGTGCTCGGCAAGTTCAACAGCTACAGCAGCTACGGCGGCATCGTGGCGGGCTACAAGAACAGCATCGAGGGCACCAACGCCTCTGTGCTCAGCGGACAAGAGAACACCGTCTCCGGCAACCTCTCGGTCGTCGTCAGCGGCTCAAACAACGCCATCAGCAGCATCAACGCTGCCATCCTCAGCGGCAACAGCAACGACGTCAGCGGCAACGACGCCGCCATCCTCGGCGGCTATGCCAACGCCGTCACCGGCTCCTACGCCTCGGTAGTCGGCGGCAACGGCAACTACGCAACGGGCGCCTACAGCGTCGCGGTCGCAGGCTTTGAGAACAGCGCTGATGGGGACTACACCGCGGTCCTTGGCGGCAGCAGCAATGAGGCCCTCGGTGAGTATGCGGTCGTGACCGGCGGATCCTTGAACACCGCTGCCGGTACCTACAGTGTGGTCGCCGGCGGCAGCACCAACACCACCACTGCCAACAACACCGCCATCCTCGGTGGCTCGCTCAACGTCGCCAGCAGCGACGCCGCGACGGTCGCTGGTGGCCTCGCCAACTACGCCCTGGGCGACAATGCTTCCGTTGCTGGAGGCTGGCAGAACACCGCCAGCGGACCACGGTCCAGCATCCTGGGCGGCCGAAACGGGACGGCCTCCGGAGAGGCCTCCACCATCTACGGCGGGCTCGACGAGTCGGCGACAACCATCTACGACTACGTGCCCTGAGCCGTCCGAGACACCGCCAAGGAGCACGGGCGGAGCAGGCCTGTCGAGCCGCGTAGCGCCGGCGCCATCTGGTGGCAGCCGGCTCATCGAGCCGCGCTGGGGGGACCGTCAGTGCTGAGGACAGCGGGTCGCTGCTGTCCTCAGAGACACCCCCCTCAGGGCGGATGTACGCGCCGAGCGCTGCTTACTGGGCGATCGGCGCGTTGAAGCCACCGGCGTAGACCAGCTCGAGGGTGAAGTCACCCGCCTCGAAGGGGCCACCACCGGAGAATGCGCCGTAGACAGCGGAGCCGTCTGCAGTGCCGTCCCACTTGAACTCAATCGCCTGACCGCTGACATCGAGCTCGAGGACGCCGTTTGCGGTGGCGTCAGTGACGGTGCCGCTGACCGATGCGACCTGATCGCCAGAGATGAATGCCGCAAGGGCGCCCTGGAACGCGCAGGAGGCGGTGCCAGCAATCTTGCCGTCTGTGACCGTGAGATCGACGGTTCCAGAGCACTGGTCGTCGATGATCTGACCGTAGACGTCTGCGCCGAAGTTGATCAGCAGCGCACCGCTGTCGAGGGTCGACGGATCGACCTCGTCAACGCTCATGTCGGCATCGGTGTCTGCGTCGGTGTCCGCGTCGGTGTCCGCGTCGGTGTCCGCGTCGGTGTCGGCGTCGGTGTCCGCGTCGGTGTCCGCGTCTGCCTCTTCGTCGAGAGAGCCGGTCTCTTCATCTTTGTCCTTGCAGCCGAGCAGGCTGACAGACAACAGCATCGCGAGGGTGGTGATCTTCATGTTTCCTCCAGTGGGTTTTGGGTTCTCAGCGTAGTTCTCAGTCTCGTAAGCAGACACTTATACCGCAGACCACCCTCCTGACTCATCATGTTTTGTGAACCAGTGGGGATAAACTACAGGTCAGCCCTCCATCATCGATGACGGAGGCTGACGTTCGAGCGGGCCTCACGAGCGGATGTCAGGGCTGCTCCGGCAGGACAACACGCTGCCTTCGCTGAGCGCCCAGCTACTTCCGCTCGGTGTCGAATTGGCCAGTGAAGGTGAAGGTGTAGACGTCATAGGAGAACGTCCCGTCGAAGTCACCGGTGAAGCGCTCCCCGTCGAACTCCCCCGCCCAGTCCTCGTTGAGGGTCGTGATCTTCACATCGGCGCTGACGGTCCCAGCAGCGACCGGATCGATGGTGATCGCACCGTTCAGCTCCCCCTGGTAGGTGTCTGTGAGGCCGAACAAGCTGGCCGCAAGGCCGGTGAACGAACACTCTCCGAGCCCTACGATCTCACCCTTGGCATCCACCGTCAGGTCTGCGGCACCCTCGCAGGTGTCGCCGAGCCCAAGAGAGCTCTCCAGGATGTCGATGGTGAAGTCACCGGTGTAGCTTCCAGTGCGATCGACATCAGCGTCGGTGTCGGCGTCCGTGTCGGCATCGGTGTCCGCATCGGTGTCCGCGTCGGTGTCCGCGTCGGTGTCCGCGTCGGTGTCGGCATCGGTGTCGGCATCGGTGTCGGCGTCGGTGTCCGCGTCCGCCTCTTCATCGAGGATCCCCGTCTCCAGCTCAGACTCTTTGTTGCTGCAGCCTGCCAGCAGTGCAGCCAGGATCAGTGCCTTCTTCATATTCGCTCCTCACATCGGTGTGCCATTGCTCTGACGGCACGGGATTTTCTACCTTTACATAGATGAGATAGGATTGACTCGCTGATCTGAATGTCGAGGAAATCGGACACCGATGCGCGAGCACGTCGATGTCCCGGGACACAGCGGTCTGGAGAGATACAAGCTGGTGCATCGACGCTGCCGGGAGTCCCGAGATAAGGTCACCCCATGCCTCCCGAGTCCCTCCTCAGCCTCATGGTGAACGGAGAGCGGATCCGACGTCTGATCCCCTCCAACCGCTCACTCCTCGACTTCATCCGCGAAGACCTCGATCTGACCGGCTCCAAGCACGGCTGCGACGTCGGCGACTGCGGTGCCTGCACCGTGCGCGTCGATGGCGTGCCGCGCCTGGCCTGCATCACCCTCGCGATGGACTGCGCGGAGACAAACGTGCAGACCATCGAGGGCCTGGCGGTAGAGGGCAAGCTCCATCCCATCCAGGATGCGCTCCATCGCCACGTCGCAGCCCAGTGCGGCTACTGCACCCCAGGGATCGCGATGAGCCTCGCGGCGCTGTCCGATGAGGATCCAAACCCCTCAATGGCGTCGATCAAGGAAGCCCTGTCGGCAAACATCTGTCGCTGCACCGGCTACACCAAGATCCTCGCCGCAGCTTCTGAGGCGCTCGGTACCGATGCCGGTCAGGCCGACAAGGCCACCGGAGGTGACTCTTGAGCGGCGGCTACATGGGGCCAAAAGACAACCACTCCGGGCAGGTCGCGGAGGGTGGGATCGTCGGCAGCGGCGGTCGCGGCAAGATCGACGGCCTGCCGAAGATCATCGGCACCGCGAAGTTCACCGATGACTTTAAGCTTCCCCGCATGGTCCACGCCAAGGTCCTGCGCTCACCGCATGCCCACGCGAAGATCCTCAGCATCGACACCAGCGAGGCCCTCGCGATGGAGGGTGTCCTCGCCGTAATTACCGGCGAGGATGTTCCGGTCACCTACGGCGCGATCCCGGTGGCCCAGGACGAGACGGCGCTGGCGCTGGGCAAGGTGCGCTACATCGGAGAGCCGGTCGCAGCGGTCGCAGCCCTGACCCCGGCGCTGGCCTGGGAGGCCGCTCGAAAGGTCCGCGTGGTGTATGAGCCGATCACTCCGGTGCTCACCATCGAGGAAGCGCTCGACAAGACCAGCCCGATCATCCACAACAAGAAGCGCAAGCCCAGCAACATCCTGCGGCGGGTGTTCCAGAAATACGGCGATCCAGATGCCGGGTTTGCCGAGGCCGACCTCATCGTCGAGGACACCTACGAGTACCCCGGCTCCACCCACGTCCCCCTGGAGAGCCACGCGGCCCTCGCCAGCGCCTCTCCAGACGGCACGCTGACCCTCTACTCCTCCACCCAGAACCCGCACTACATGCACCGCACTCTCGCGCGGGTGCTGAAGATGGACGCGGCAGACATCCGCGTGATCAAGCCCGATGTCGGCGCCGGCTATGGTGGAAAGTGCGACACCTTCGCCACGGACGTCTGCGCCTGTGTGCTCAGCCAGCGACTGGGTCGGCCGGTGAAGTTTGTCTTCGAGCGAGAAGAAGTCTTCTATGCCCATCGCGGCCGGCACCCGGTCCGAATGACGCTGAAGATGGGCATGAAGGCCGACGGCACCCTGACCGCCATCGACTTCTCGGCCTGGGCAGATGGTGGGGCCTACGCCAGCTACGGCGTGGTCACATCGTACTACCTCGGCGTGTTTATGACGATGCCGTACAAGCTGGAGAACTACAAGTTCCTCAGCCACCGGCTCTACACGAACAAGCCCCCCTGCGGCCCCAAGCGCGGCCACGGTGCCATCCAGCCTCGGTTCGCCCTGGAGATGCACATCGACCGCATGGCCGAGCAGCTCGGCCTCGACCCGGTCGCGGTGCGGCTGAAGAACCTCGTCGAGCCGTTCTCTGAGACGGTAAACGGCCTCCAGATCACCTCAGTGGGGCTCAAGGAGTGCGTCGAGAAGGTCCTGGCCGCCAGCGACTACTACACGAAGCGCGCAGAGCTTCCCGCTGGCCGTGGAATCGGGCTGGCGTGCAGCGCATACATGTGCGGCGCCCTTCACGCCGTCTACCAGAACAAGATGCCGCACTCTGGGGTCCAGGTGAAGCTGGATCGCTCCGGCAAGGTCACCATCTTCTCGGGCACCTCGGATGTCGGCCAGGGCAGCAACCACATGCTCGCGGTGCTGGTCTCTGAGCGGCTGGGCATCACGCCAGATCGCTGCCGGGTCATCGAGGCCGACACGGACCTCACCCCGGTCGACCTGGGCAGCTACTCTTCTCGGGTCACGTTCATGGCCGGCAACGCCGCGCTGCATGCCGCCGATCAGCTTCGGGAGAAAGTGCTCATTGCGGCCGCCGAGAAGCTGAAGTGCGCGCCCGAGCAGCTCACCGCCGCCGACGGGTTCATCACCAACGGCGAGGACACGCTGAAGTGGGCCGCAGCGGTTCAGCTTGCGGAGGCAAAGTTTGGCTCGCTGGGCGCAATCGGCTCCTACCGTCCACCAGACATCGGCAGCCGATATCGTCGCTCCTCTGTCGGCCCCTCCCCGGCTTACAGCTTCACCGCTCAGGTCGCGGAGCTGTCGGTGGATGAAGAGACCGGCATCGTCACCATCGACAAGATCTGGGCCGCCCACGACCTCGGGCGCACCCTCCACAAAGAGATCGCCGAGGGTCAGATCGAGGGCTGCGTCTACATGGGCGTCGGTGAGGCAATGACCGAAGAGCAGACCTACCGGGCCGACGGCACCCTGATGGCACCCTCGCTGCTGGAGTACCGGGTCCCCACGGTCTACGAGACGCCCGAGATCGAGGTCATCCTCGTCGAGTCCCATGATCCCGGTGGTCCGTTCGGCGCCAAGGAGGCCGGTGAGGGCCCGCAGCTCTCCACTGTGCCCGCCATTGCCGCGGCCCTCAATGACGCGACCGGGCTGTGGATGTCCGCGCCGCCCTACACCCCGGACAAGGTGCTCAAGGCGATCCGCCGCAAGGCGCGCCAGGAGAGAAACCGCTGATGCTTCCCTTCCCGAATTTCGCCTACGAGGCCCCCGACCGACTTGAAGATGCGCTCGCCATCGCAGCAGCACCGGGCACACGCATCGTCGCCGGAGGCACCGACCTGCTGCCGTCGATAAAGCACCGCCTGTTCACCCCGGCCACCCTCCTGTCGCTGCGACGCCTCGAGGAGCTGGCGACCATCACCGAGACCGCAGATGGCGGGCTGGCCATTGGCGCGATGGCCACCCTGCGCGCGATCCGTCGCAGCCCGCTCGTCCTCGAGCGATACCCGGCGCTGGCTGAGGCCTGTCGGACCATCGGGACCGGCACCATCCAGGCAATGGGAACCCTCGGCGGCAACGTCATGCTCGACACCCGCTGCCTCTTCTACAACCAGCCGGCGGGCTGGCGAGCGTCCATCGGCGGCTGCCTGAAGGCAGAGGGCAACATCTGCCACGTCGCGCCCAAGGGGAAGGGTTGCTACGCCGCCCACTCTGCCGACTCCATCCCCTCGCTGTGGCTGTACGGCGCCAGCATCGAGCTGGCGAGCCCGTCAGGCACCCGGCAGGTCACCATCGCCGACCTGTACGACGAAGACGGACGGACCTGGGTGAAGACGCAGCCCGGCGAGATCCTGACTCGGATCCTCCTCCCAGCCCCCAGCGCTCCCGTCGTTCACCGCAAGCTGCGCCTGCGCAATGCCATCGACTACGGGATGCTGCTGGTGGCGGTCCAGCGGGATGGCGTGGGCGCCCGTGCGGTGCTCTCCGCGATCGGCCCGCAGCCGATCCTGGTCCAGGTCGCGGCCGCAGGAGATCTCGCAGAGGCATCATACAAAGCCGCAAAGCCGCTGGGTACACATGCGATCGCGTCAGTGTGGCGCAAGCAAATGGTGCGGGTCGAGGTCAAGCGCGCGCTGGCGGCGCTGTAGGGCAGCCCTGCCGTCCGCGGTCAGTGCTCCCGTCGTCCAGTCAGCACACACCGGCCTACAGCTTCTTGCGGGCTTCCTTGGCGGCCTTGCTCTTGGGCCACAGGCGCTCCACGTCTTCGTAGAAGAGCCGGGCGTTCTCCGGCTGGTCCTGAGCCTCGAAGCACTCTCCCTGCCGCAGCATCGCCCAGGCCGCCCAGGGATTGTCCTTGTGGCCGTCGATGACCTCCTGGAACCGCAGCACAGCGCCGGAGTAGTCCTCTGCGTTGAACGCCGCCTCAGCACGTCGGTACAGCGCCTCGGGTACGCGCTCGTGGTCTGGATGGCGGTCCAGGAAGCGGTTGAGGACCGCCTCTGCCGGCTTCTCACGACCGGCCGCGAGGTGCTGCTCAGCGAGCGCGATGAGGGCGTCCGGATCCGCGTCCTCTGGGATGACATCCGAGGGGACCGCTTCAGCCTCCGTGGCGGTGTCAGCGGGGGCGGTGTCCGTGGCGGAAGCTGCGGGATTGCTGGTGGACGACGCCATGTCGGGCGGTGACGGCGGGTTCAGCCCGAGGTTCTCCTCGAGCTGTAGCGCGCGATCCTCCAGCCAGACAAGACGGAAGACTGCGTCCTCGCTCAGCGCGATGAACGACTCGCTGGTCACCCCGTAGTCATAGCTGAGGACCTCGACATCCCCACGCAGGCGAGAGATCTCACCGCGCAGCTCCTCGAGGCTCTCCATGGCCATGATCTCTTCCTGCCCCCGGGTCCGGGTCAGCTCCTCTTGCTGGCTGGTGCGTGCCTCGATGTTGTCGAACTGGTTCTCGAGGTTGTTCAGCCGGGTGGCATGCAGGATCATGTCGCGGCGATAGGCCTCGGTGATCGACTGGCCGGTGCGATCAAGCACACAGCCGGTCAGCAGCGGGGCGAGCAGGACTGCAATCACATTCACCTCAGGGTCTACTCGGAGACGAGAATCTCGGCCCGACGGTTGGCCGACCAGGCACGCTCATTGGCACCATACTCCAGCGGCTTCTCCTCACCATAGGAGACCGAGGAGATGCGGCTGGGGATGACGCCCTGACTGACGAGGTAGCGCTGCACGGTGTCCGCGCGGCGCTGGCCGAGGGCGAGGTTGTAGTCCGTGGTCCCGCGCTCGTCAGCATGCCCCTCGACTCGGAACTGCACGCTGGCGAGGCTGAAGCACGCGCTGGCAGCCGAGAGTGTCTGACGAGACTCCGCATTGATGGAATGAGAATCGAGATCGAATCCGATGCGCATCGAGCGGCACTGAGCGGGAATTCCCACCTCACCGGTCCGCACAACGATGCCGGTGCGCAGGGTCGCGGTGGCGCCGTCGGGGTTGCGGACCCGGACATCGTAGGCGCCAGGCGTCAGGGCAGGGATGGAGACGACGAGGGTGTTCTCGTCGCGGAACACGACAGTGTTCATCGCGTCGTTGCCGATCCAGACCTCGACACCATCAGAGAACGCGCTTCCGTATATGGTTGCTCGAAAGCTCTTTCCAGACTCCGGCCTGCCCGGCTCAACCGCCGTGATCTGGAGCTCAATTTCGGGAGGTAAGACATCGATGAGATCGGAACCATCGTCTTCAACGTCTTTGTCTTTGCGACACTTCGCCGCAAACAAGAGCGGCATGAGGAGGACGAGAATGGAGAGTCTGCGTGGGGACATGGGACTGAATGCTCCAGGGAAGGAAGGAGGGGAGCAAGGGGGGATGTGCTCAACAGAAGCGCACAGGTTTGGCATCCTTAGACCCCCTCTCCGGTGTTGTCAAACATGGTCAAACCCCCGACCAATCCGAGGGTTCCCACGAACAACGTCGCAAGGCACGATCCGCTTTCACCCTTGAAGGCACTGGATGGGCAATACTCAGGCCGTCGGTGCAATCTACTCATGCATCGCACCGTAGTGTAGGAACTCAAGGAGCGAGCGTGCTGCCGGTCTATATTGGAGCCTTGGCGTTGGGCGGTATGCTGATCGCGGCGAGTGTCGTGATGGGCGGAAAAGACGCCGATGCTGATGCGGATCACGACTTCGATCACGATCACGACTTCGATCACGATCATGACTTCGATCACGACTTCGATGCTGACGCTGATGTAGACGTGGACGCCGATGCTGGTGTTGGCAGCACGGATCTGGACATCGACGCTGACGCTGATGCGCTGTGGTTGCCGTTTCTCTCGATGCGATTCTGGACCTTCGGGCTGGCCAGCTTCGGGTTGTCAGGCACCCTGCTGACCGTGCTGTCGATCAATGCCCTCATCGCGGCAGCGTTCGCCGGCGTGATGGGCGTGATCATGGGCTGGCTGGTCGCCTGGACCTTCCGAAAGCTCAAGAAGAGCAGCACCGGCAGCCAGACCTCCACCGCAACGCTGCGGGGAGAGCAGGCCATCGTGCTGCTCTCCGTCGGACCACAGAAGACCGGCAAGATCCGGCTGGTCATCGACAATCAGCATGTCGATCTGCTGGCAAAGACGAGAGATGACGGGCTGATCGAGCGCAACGAGAAGGTCTTGATCGTCTCTGTTGAGGACGGCATCGCTCAGATCACCCGCGTTCGCGGACTCGACCCCCAAGACTCCCGCACCAGACAGCGTCAAGCTGTGACGAACTGAATACTTCGCCCCCAATGAATCACCCCAACCCAAAGGGACTCACATGGAAGAACTCCTGATGAGCGTGACCTCTGCCGCATGTGTCGGCATCGGAATCGCTGTGGGACTGCTCGCCTTCATCACGATCGCAAAGCAATTCCTGTTCATCGGCCGCCCCAACGAGCTGCTGATCTTCTACGGCCGGGGCTCCACCTCCCAGCCACTGCTCGGCGGTGGACGTCGCTGGCGCATCCCGCTCTTAGAGAACGTCGACCGCATGGTGCTCAACACCATCCCGATCGACATCCAGGTCTCTGGTGCATACTCGCGCGGCGGTATTCCCTTGGAGGTCCACGCGGTCGCCAACGTCAAGATCTCCAGTGATGAGAAGGTTGTCGGCAACGCCATCGAGCGGTTCATGGGTCGGGATCGTGCTGAGCTTCAGCGGGTCGCCAAGGAGACCCTCGAGGGCCACCTCCGCGGCGTCCTCGCAACCCTCACGCCCGAGGAAGTAAACGAGGACCGACTGAAGTTTGCTGGCGCCCTGGTCGACGAGGCCGAGGAAGACTTTGAGAAGCTTGGTATTTCCCTGGATGTTCTCAAGATTCAGGCCGTCAGCGACGACGTCAACTACCTCGAGAGCATCGGCCGTGCCCGCATCTCGGAGGTCATCCGAGACGCCGAGATCGCCGAGTCCAATGCAAAGGCTGAGGCCGAGCAGGTCGAGGCCGAGTCCCGACAGCTCGGCGAGGTCGCCGTCCAGCAGAGCCAGACCTCGATCATCGAGCAGCGCAACCAGCTTCGTCAGCTCACCGCTGAGCTGGAGGCCACCGCCCGCTCCGAGGAAGAGATGGCACAGGCCGCCGCACAGCAGGCCCGCGCTGCTGCCGAGGCCGAGCTTCAGGATGTCCGCAAGGAGCTGGAGCAGCTGAGGCTCATCGCCGACGTCGTCTTGCCCGCTGAGGCTGCTCAGCAGGCCCAGGCGCTCGATGCACGCGGACAGGCTGCCAGCATCGAGGCAAACGGTCGCGCGATGGCTGCGGTCCTCCAGATGCTCACCGACACCTGGCTCAAGGCCGGTGACGATGCCCGAGACATCTTCCTCATCCAGCAGCTTGAGGAGGTCCTCAAGACCGTCATTGAGCGGGTCAACAGCATGTCGCTGGACGAGGTCACCCTCATCGACGGCGGAGACGGACAGACCCTGCCTCGCCACGTCGCCAGCTTCCCAGCCACCGTTCGCTCGGTGCTCGATGAGCTTCGCAACTCCACCGGTGTAGATGTCACCGGCATCCTGTCTGGCGCCGCGCGCCCAGAGGAGAAGTAATGGACGTCATCCTCTCGCTCGTCTTTGTCGGGGTTATCGTCCTGGGCTTTGGAGCCTTCGCCGCGACCCTCATCGCCCGCAATCTCATCTACCTCTGTGGCCCCAACGAGGCGCTCATCTTCTCTGGTGCCCGCCACCGAGACGACGCCAACAAGCAGGTCGGCTACCGGATCATCAAGGGCGGTCGCGGCATCCGAATCCCGCTCCTGGAGACCGTCGACCGCCTCGACCTGACCAACATGATCATCGAGGTCTCCGTCCACAACGCCTACGCGCTCGGCGGCATCCCGCTGTCGGTCAACGGCGTGGCGAACGTCAAGGTCGCCGGCTTCAGTCCGGCCATCGACAACGCCCTGGAGCGCTTCCTGGGCATGTCCAGGCAGGAGATCATCAAGATCGCCAAGGACACCCTGGAGGGCAACCTCCGCGGCGTGCTCAGCCAGATGACGCCCGAGGAGGTCAACAACGACAAGATCACCTTCGCAGAGAAGCTGCTGGAGGAGGCCGAGCACGACCTCACCAAGCTCGGTCTGGTCCTCGACACCCTCAAGATCCAGAACGTCTCTGATGAAAAGGGCTTCCTCGACTCCATCGGTCGCAAGCAGTCCGCTGAGGTCATCAAGCGCGCCCGCATCTCCGAGGCCGAGACCCGCGCGCAGTCCACCCAGCGCGAGGCTGAGAACAGCAAGACCGCTGAGCTGGCGGCCATCCAGGCCAAGCGCACCATCATCACCGCCGAGACCGGGCGACGGGTCCAGGATGCCAAGACCCGCAAGGAAGCGATGATCGCCGAGCAGCAGGGTGAGGTGAAGGCGCTCATCGCCCGTGCCCGCGCCGATGTCGAGGTGCAGAGGGCTCGGGTCGAGCAGGTCCAGCGCCGGCTCCAAGCTGACATCATCGCGCCAGCTCAGGCCAAGATGGAGGCCGACCGCTCCAAGGCCAAGGGGGACGCCGCGCACATCATCGAGGATGGCAAGGCCACCGTGGCGGTGCTCGAAGAGATGATCGCCACCTGGAAGAATGGTGGCGAGAACGCCCGCGAGATCTTCCTGATGCAGAAGCTGCAGACCCTCATGTCCAGCCTCGTCTCTACCATCGACACCGTCGAGATCGACAAGGTCACCGTGCTGCCTGGGCAGAGCAACTCACCGGCGATCAAGGCAGTCACCCTGGTCGAAGAGCTGAAGGGCGCGCTCGGTGTTGATCTCCCAGAGATCATCAACGCTGCCGCCGGCCGACGACTGACCGACAAGCAGCTCTGACGGCACGGTCCGTGCGCTGAGAGGCCCCGCCCTTCTCGCCCACTGGGCAGGAGGCTGCGGGGCCTCTTCTGCTTGGCGGACCGTCGCAGCCAGCAGTACCGCGCCGCCGGAGCCCGCCGGACCGCCCCTGCGCGCGCTCATGGTGACCGGCATCATCGTCTCGTGGCGATGAGCGACATGTGCCCTTGACGGTCCAGGACACGCTTCTTCCTGCTGCGTGCAGGGCGACATCCGCAGTGCTCACCCGGCGCAGAACATGTGGGCGCCACGCACGCGCGGGAGGCCCGCTCTTCGTCCACGATGCCGGCTGGGGTTGCCGAGTCAGGGAGAGAGACAATACTCCCCGCTCATGAGCCGACGACAGCGCATCAAAGAGACCCTCGGTGACCTCAAGGGTGCCGATCCCCGTGACCTCGCCAAGTGGCTGTTCTGGGTAAAGCTGAGAGACGCCCTGGACCCAGACCGCCCGGAGCAGGTCGCCCGCTTCTTCCCGCTCTGGCGGGCCCAGCACCAGTTCGCAGGAAAGCAGAAGGCGCTGATGGCGGACGAATATCGCCGCTGGCTCGGCGACAGTGTGGACGTCGAGCCGCTGATTCGAGAAGCATACCGGGTGGCTTTTCGGGTTCACTTCGAGGAGCTGATGCTCGGCAAGCTCAACGCCCAGACGGTGCAAAAATACATGGTCTTCGAGGGCCGCGAGAACCTCGACGCTGCCCTGGCGCGCGGCAAGGGCGTGGTCCTGCTCAACCCCCACGCCGGCAACATCATGATGATGATCGCGGCGCTGTCGCTGGGTGGGTACAAGTACAACCAGTACGCGGCCCGGGGCATGGCACCGCCAGAGGTTGCAGCAGCCAATCCGGAGGTCTTCGGGATCAACCGCTGGCGGCAGGAGGTCCGGGACGTCCGCGAGGCCAACGAGGACAACCTCCCGGCCAACTTTCTCACGCTCAACCAGTCTGCGCGCGAGCTGTACCGCCGCCTGAAGGCCAATGAGATCGTCGGCATCGCGTTTGATGGCCGCATCGGGAAGAAGTTCGTCAAGGTGCCCTACATCAACCGGCAGGCCTTGCTGAACTCTGGCCCCTACCGACTCGCTGCCTCGACCGGCGCCGCCATCGTGCCGGCCCTGTGCTCCTCTCCCGACGGTGCCCCCAACGTGCTCACCCTCGGCGAGCCGATCATCGGCGATGACCCGGACGTCCTCATCCGGCGCTTTCTCTCTGAGGCCGTCGAGCCCTGGCTCAACAAGAACCCCCACATCTACGGCATCTGGCTGACCCACTGCCGAGAGCGCAGCGCCGTGGATGACCACCCGTTCTTTGTCGACTATGCGCCCGATGACCGGTGGAAGAAGTACGACCGCTGAGCAGCACTACAGCGACCGCTGAGGTGGGCTACAGCCGCAGCGCGCCTTGAAAGGGCATGATCACCGGCTCAGCTCCAGCGGCCTCCACCTCTGCGACAAATCCGGGCAGATCCACTCCGGGCAGCAGGACCGGGTGTGCCTCCAGCGGGGTGAAGAACCAGTCCCAGTGGCAGGCGACCACATACCGGGGCTTGAGGATCCGGACAGCATCGGCCACATAGTTTGGTCGATACCGCCGCCCGATGGCACACAGGCAGACCACATCCGCCGACAGCCCCTCCAGCTCCTCGACGAGGATCTCCGCAGAGTCGACGTGGAAGATCGACAGGCCGCCGATCTCGATGTGCCAGTTGAGCACCAGACCGTGTGGCAGATCCCAGACCCGCGGCGGCCAGGGCGGCGGCGCCGTGATGACGCCAGGCAGGGTCACCCGACCGAAGTACACCCGACCATGCCGAGAGGGCGCGCCGTAGACGCTGGCGGAGCCGCAGGCGATGCGCTCCCGGCCCTCGGTGGCTCGGATCTGCGCCTCGGGGAGTCCAGCAGCACGCGCCACGTTGCAGGCAGAGGGCGAGCCGATGAACCGCGCACCGGTCTGATGGCAGAGCTGGGGAGAATCGAGGACGTGATCGTGGTGGGCATGTCCAACGATGACGTCGTCGGCATGCGGGATGATCTGGGCAATCTTTTCGGCATCGGGAACCAGCCGTCGCAGGCCGGTGCGCAGCAGACCCGGGCGGGTGACGAACGGATCGATGACGATGGTTCGCTGCGCGGACGCCAGCGTAAAGCCAGCGGTGCCCAGATAGCGAAGGGTGACCGTCGGGTCTGCTGCATCTACCGGCTGCCGGTACAGGGAAGGATCAATGCGCCTGAGCACCGTCGGCCTCGCAATCTCTGGACGTTATAGCCTAGAGGATCGATACCACAGGAGTCCCCCATTACCCCGCTCCACGGCAACACCGAGGGCCTCAAGTCGTCCGAGACCCGCGACATCCAGGCCCTCTACCGCCGGCAGATTCCCCAGCGACAGTTCATCACCCCTGAGCTCGGACGACGCATGTGTGAGCTGTCTCGGCTGACCGGTCGGCAGCTCGGGGCGATGGTGGATCGGCGCGGCCGCATCACCCACGTCATCGTCGGAGATGCCCACCGACTGTTCATCCCCGATCTGCGCCGCCACCGGGCCGGAGATGGGCGGTTTCGCGGGCTTCGGCTGCTGCACACCCACCTCCGAGGCGAGGGCCTCTCGCGCGACGACCTCACCGATCTCACCCTGCTCAAGCTCGACGCGGTAGTGGTCGTCCAGGCGCTGATGGACGGCCTGCCTGGTCGTGTCGAGCTGGGCTGCCTCGATCCCGCCGCTGAAGACGGCGCGCTGCAGCCCTGGACGGTGGAGAAGGTCCCCTCAATCTACGGCTGGCAGACCGACTTTCGCTTGTTCATCGAAGACCTGGAGGAGCAGTTCTCCCGCCGGGATGCCGCTCGGAAGCTGCCCGGGGCAGAGGGCGTCATCGTCATCGGCGTGACCACCGGTGACGCCACCGAGGCGCGCGCCTCCCTCGCCGAGCTGCACCGCCTCGCTGAGACCGCCGGGCTGCAGGTGCTGGATCAGATCCTCCAGGTACGCCGACGCTTCGATCCGAAGTACGTCATCGGAAAGGGAAAGCTGGAGACGGTGCTCGTCCGGGCGATGCAGCTGGGCTGCGAGATCCTGGCGTTCGACCAGGAGCTCGCCCCCAGCCAGCTCCGCAACATCGCCACCGCGACGGATCTCAAGGTCGTCGACCGCACCCAGCTCATCCTCGACATCTTCGCCCAGCGGGCCTCCTCGCGAGAGGGCCGACTCCAGGTCGAGCTTGCCCAGCTCCGCTACCGGGCTCCCCGGCTGAAGATCATGCCCACTGCGATGAGTCGGCTGTCCGGTGGAATCGGCGGTCGGGGTCCGGGAGAGACGAAGCTGGAGATCAACCGACGCCGCTCCGACGAGCGCCTCACCCGACTGCAGCAGCAGCTCAAGAAGCTCTCCAAGCAGCGAGGGCTTCGGCGGAGTCGTCGCAAGCGGGTCGGGCTTCCGCAGGTCGCGATCGTCGGCTACACCAACGCCGGCAAGTCCACCCTCCTCAACACCATGACCCGCTCGAAGGTCGATGCAGAGGACAAGCTGTTCGCCACCCTCGATCCGACCAGCCGTCGGCTGCGGTTCCCCGAGGCCCGCGAGGTCATCCTCACCGACACCGTCGGCTTCATCCGCAACCTGCCGAAGGACCTCATGCACGCCTTCCGGGCAACCCTGGAGGAGGCCATCGAGGCCGACCTGCTCCTGCATGTCCTGGATGCCTCCAGCGTGGAGATCGACACCCACCTCCGCGAGGTCAACCAGACCCTGGAGAAGCTGGAGTCCACCGAGGTCCCCACCCTGATCGTGCTCAACAAGATCGACGCGGTCGATCCAAGCCGCTGGCGAGAGCTCAAGGAGCGGTACGGCGGCATCGTCTGCAGCGCGCAGACCGGCGAGGGACTCGACACCCTGATGCATACCATCGAGCACCGGCTGTTTCAGAAGCAGCAAGCCGAGCGGAGCGGCACATGATCCTGCTGGTGCTTGCCTGCACGACCGCGCTGGACTCCGCCGCTCCGGAGGGACCGTTCTTCGACGGGGCCCCCAGCATCACCGCGCTGAGCTGGGGCTGCGCGGTCGAGGACTCCGAGTGGCGCTTCGTGCTCACCACGGAGCACTGGACGGGCGGGGGGCGGCTGTACATTGCCGACGATCTGACCGTCATCGAAGAGCACCGGATTCGATCAGTGGGTGCCCAGCCCGACGGCAGCACCGACACCCTGGAGCTGGAGCTGGACATCGTCGCGGACTGGCGGGATGCATCGGCGGGAAGCTCGACCCGCTGGCGCTGTGACGACCTCGACCAGCTCACCTTTCTCGCGATCGTCTACACCCCCGATGGCGACCGCCGCGCGGACTGTCGGGTGTGGGGAGTCGATCCGCTGCTGTGGGATGGCACCGATGATGTCGAGGGGTGTCAGACCGTACTGGAAGACACCACCGACACAGGGACGACCCGATGATCGCAGGCTCAGGACTCGCCGCACAAGCCGATCCGATCCGCGCCGGCATCGCGGCGGCCCGTGAGGCCACCGCTGCACTGCCGGGCTGCGACCTCGTCCTGGTGTTCGCCTCTGGTGCCCCAGCAGCAGCGCCGGCCTTGCTGACCACTGCTGTCCAGGAGGTCACCGGAGCCCGCGTCGTGATGGGCTGCTCCGGGGCTGGCGTGCTGACGGAGGCGGGGGAGATCGAGGGCGACGGGGTCGCGGTCCTGGCGATACATGGCATCACTGCGCACACAGCCCAGCGCCCAGGACTCCGCACACCGCAGGCGATCAGCCTCGCCCTGTCAGACCTCGACCTCGCCGACCGAGGCGCAGTGATTGCCCTGTTCGACGCGATGACCGTGTCGGGGATCGAGGCCTCTGCCGCCATTCAGCGCCAGCTCCCCCGATCCGTCCCCGTGCTCGGCGGTGGTGCGCTGGGCATGACCAGTGCACCCTGGGTCCTCGCCGGACCACCGGATGCTCCTGCCTCCTCGGATGCCATCGCCGCAGCCTGGCTGCCAGAGGTGCAGTGTCGCTGGGGACTGAGCCATGCCTGCCAGCCGCTCACCGCGCCCGTGCCGATCACCGAAGCCGAGGGCGGGGTCATCCTCACCATCGGCGGACGCCGGGCCATCGATGTGCTGCGGGAAGCGGTCCGGGCACCGATGATGGCAGACCTGGAGCACATGGCGACCCGCATCTTCTTCGGCATCGCGGACCCCGGGCAGCCTCCCCTCATTCGGCCCCTCCTCGGCATCGATCCCCACGGCGGGGCCGTCGCTGTCGGAGGACTGCCGATCCAGACCGGCCAGACGGTGACCGTGATGGTCCGAGATGCCGAGTACGCGCGCAGCGGACTCTCCCAGATGCTCACCGAGCGAATCATCGGCGATGATCCCGCGTTCGGACTGTTCATCAAGGGTGCTGGGCGGGGCCGGGAGCTGTATGGCGAGCTGGCGGGCATCGAGACCGCGCTGGTCGCACAGGCCCTTGCTGGTGTACCGATCGCGGGCTTTCTCTCCGGCTGCGAGCTGGCCCCGGAACCCCTCGGCGGCGCACTGCACCTCTACGGAGGACTGCTCGGAGTGTTCTCCGGCTGAGGACTACCGGCGGGAGAGCACCTGCTCCGCGAGGGTCAGCGCCGCGACCATGCTGGCAGACTCTGCGCGGCCGGTTCCCATGAGGTGCTCTGCGGTGCCGTGGTCGACGCTGGTGCGCACGATGGGCAGCCCGAGGGTCCAGTTGACCGAGCGCCCAAAGTCAACAGACTTGAGCGGAGCGAGCCCCTGGTCGTGGTACATCGCCACGACGAGATCAACCCCACGCTGCTGCGCGGTGAGGAACGCGGTCTCTGCGGAGACCGGGCCGATGACCACCAGCCCCTCCGCGCGGAGCGCATCACAGGCCGGCCCAATGGTCTCGAGCTCCTCCTGCCCCAGCAGCCCGCGCTCTCCTGCGTGGGGGTTGAGGCCGCAGACCACAATCCGAGGGGCAGCGATCCCGAGGTCGTCTCGAAGGGCCGCATGTGCGATCCGCACCGTCCGCTGGATGACGGGCATGGTCAGGGCCGCACCGACCTGCATCAGCGGCATGTGGTGGGTGACCAGTGCAACCCTCAGCGCCCCCCCCGTGAACGCCATCACCGGATCTCCGACGCCACAGAGGTGACCGAGAAAGTCGGTGTGCCCCATGAAGGCGAAGCCCTGATCGGCCAGGGTGCGCTTGTTGATCGGCCCGGTGACCAGTCCGGCAGCGGCACCGGAGAGGCAAGACTCTGCAGCGAAGCGAATCGCCGCAACCTCTGGAGGCTCATCGGTCTGTGGCTGGAGCAGCCCGATGCGGGTCGGATCGTGCTCGGAGAGTCGGGTAATGCGCTGGGCATCCGGAAACCAGGGGGCAACGGCAGCATCACGACCCAGCAGGACCAGCGGCCGCGATGGCCGCATCTGCCGCAGAGCAGCAGCGGTCACCTCGGGCCCGATCCCCATCCCCGGGGTCAGCAGGAGTTGCTTCATCAGTGAGCGGCTTAACCCGGATCTTCCAGCTTGATGAGCACTGCAGACTTCCGGCGGCTCTGCTGGTACCAGATCTCGGTCTCAGACTCGATACGCTCGGAGTACACCTGCTCAAATAGCCGATCCCGAACCTCATCAAACGGCGGAGGCTCCTCTGGATAGCGGTCGAAGACATACAGCAGGAAGGTTCCCTGTCCGGTGACCACCGGGGCGCTCAGCTCGCCAGCCTGCAGCGCGAACGCCGGGGCATCGAGGGTCTCGACCAGCTCACCCTGACGATAGGTGCCCATCTTGCCGCCCTGAGCACCGTAGGGGCCCTCGTCGGCCAGTGCAGCGATCTCCGCGAAGTCCTCTCCAGCCGCAATTCGCTCCTGGATGGCAGCGAGCTTCTCTGCCTGCTGAACCGCAGCAGTCTCCGCCTCGCGGATCATGCGCTGAGCCTCCGCGCGGATGTCCGGTGCGAGGGTCGCAAGATCAACCTCTGGTGGCAGCGGCGGTGCCGCCAGAAAGATCGCGCCCAGCTCCACCACCTCGGGAAGCTCTGCGGCCGTGATGAGACGCCGAAAGGCGTCCTTGAGCTCGTCCTCGTTGACCGTGATGCGGGGCTGCATCACGGCCTGGTTGAACTTCATCTGCCGGAGGTTCTCCTTCAGCTCTGCGCGGTACTCCGCCCAGGGAAGGCCAGTGCGCTCGATCTCCAGCTCCAGCTGATCACGGGCCATGCCGTTGCGCTGTGCAATGTCGTCGATCGAGCGGTTCAGCTCAACCTCGGTGACGTCCAGCCCGAGCCGGGTGATCTCCTGAGAGATGAGCCGGCGAAGGATGAGGCTGTCGAGGACCTCCAGCTCTCCCTCTCGGCGGAGACTGGGGTCCACACCCTCGGCAGCGCGCTGCTCGATGAATTCACCGCCGAGCTCATAGACCTCGGTGAGGGTGATGACGTCTCCGTTGACCACCGCAGCGATCCGATCGACGACTCCCGCAATGGACGAGGCCGCAAGCAGGAGCAGACCGATCACTGATCGCCACCCGCTTCTGGAGCCTTGGCACCCTCTGGAGCCGCGCCCTCACCGTCGGCTTCCGGAGCCTTGTCGCCCTCAGGAGCCGAGCCCTCGCCGCCCGCACCGAGGCTGGGAAGCGTCGGCGGCGTCAGGCCAGCGCCGTCGGGGCTGAGCGCCGCCGGAGCACGCCGGGACGAGCCGACCTCTGTGGTGCTGAGCTGCTCCTCATCCACGGAGATCTCCCCCTTGTTCAGGAGGTTGTCGGTGTACTGCTCGTACATCTCAGCGAGCTTCTCGTTCTTGACCTTGCGAAGCACGGATCCCTTCATCTGCTGGTAGGTCCGCTCGACCCGCTCCCGCCGGTTGGCGACCATGATGATGTTGAAACCCTCGTCGGTCTCAAAGACTTCCGAGACGGCCTCGACATCCATCGTGAAGGCCTTGTCGACGATGCTCTGGTCGAGGCCGGGCTTGCCAGTACGGGGCACGAAGCCGACGTCACCGCCACGGCGACGGTAGGGGTCCTCGGAGTTCTTGGTCGCAAGCTCCTTGAACGTGCCGGGGTTCGCCACGATCTGACCCCGGAGATCGCCAGCGAGGCTCTTGGCTTCATCAGACGGACGCTCGGCGCCAGCCTTGATGAGGATCCGACGGATCTGGATCTTCTCAGGGACGATGAATTCGTCGATGTGGGCTTCGTAGTAGGCCTGAAGCTCCTCGTCAGAGAAGTCGGAATTGCGGACGCTGCCGTAGACTTCCTGGCGAAGGAGGGTGTTGACCATCACCTTCTTGACCTTCGGATCCTTGTCGAGCCCCTGGGTCAGCGCCTCTTGATAGAGGAGTTCCTCGTCGACGAGGCGGTCGAGGACATCGCGCTTCTCTTCAGCAGAGAGGGTGTCGCCCTCTTCAGGAGACTTGCGGGCAGCTGCCTGCTCGAAGTCAATGCTGCCGATCTGAGTGCCATTGACGGTGGCGAGGACCTCGCCGATCTCGGCGGGCTCACCGGCACCAGGCTTGGCGTTGGTGACCTTGTCACCGTTGGAAGAACCGCCGTCACAGGCGACGAGCGCGCTGCTGAGAACCAGCGCTAACAGCGTCATCTTCTGCATGTCTACTCACTCCTAAAGCCAGGGAACATCCGGCGAGGGTGTAGCCGAGTCGGACCTGTCGCTCCGGTGTAATCGGAATCTTGCGGTCCTGCACGCCCCAGGTGGCTTGTCAGACACTCGCCTCGAACCCACGGTCGTCCTGCGCACGCTCCTCGACATCCCCCAGCCCCGACAGCACACCAGCGGCAGCAGCGGCTGGTCCGACGGCAACGATCGAGGCTTGCTCTGGTCGAATCAGGCGGGCGGCGACGCTGCGGATGGTGTCGTCGGAGAGGCTGGCAATATCGGGGAGGTAGTCAGCCCAGGCAGAGACCGGACGGCCATAGAGCCAGGCGGTGTACAGCAGCGCGGCCACGCCACCGACGCCGCTGGCGCGCTGGGGAAAGGCACCGATGATGTAGCGACGGGCGCCGGAGATCTCGTCGGCCGTCAGCGGACGCTTGAGCGCATCCATCAGCGCTGCAATTGCAGCAGGCGCCTTGTCGGGCGAGCAGGACAGGCCGGCGGAGAAGTCGCCGCCGTGGATGCCGAGGTCCAGCGCAGTCCATGCCGAGTAGGTCAGCCCGTCACGCTCCCGCAGCTCGTTGAACAGCCGAGAGCCCGCACCGCCGCCGAGCGCCTGGTTGACGATCTCCATCGGCAGGTGGTCGGGAGCCCCCCAGGAGAACAGGGGCAGGCCCAGGAGAATGACGACCTGCTCGGCGGCTGCGCGCTCGATGGCGATGAGGCGCCGGGAGAGGGTCGCCGGCGGGGGCTTGGGCAGCGGAGCACCGACAGGAAAGTCGGCGTACCGCTCAGAGAGGGCATCCGCAGTGGCCTCAGCGTCGACATCGCCGACCACCAAGACGAGTCCCCGCTGGGGAGCGAGGATGCGGCTGTGCAGCGCTCGAAGATCTCCGGCGGTCAGGCCCGCGAGCTCCTCGCTGACCACTGCCGGGTGCCCGTAGGGATGGTTGCCGTACAGGGAGCGGGCCAGCCAGCCGCCCGCGATGACCGAAGGCTGCGCGCGCTGGTGTCGGTGAACCTGGAGCGCGTTGTCTCGCTCCCGGATGAAGTGTGCCTCGGGAAACGTCGGCCGCAGCAGTGCCTCATCGACGAGGTCGAGCAGGACATCGGTGTGCTCAGAGAGGCCGGAGATGCCTGCGGAGGCGCTGTCGAGGCCCACCGAGATCCGCAGGCTCGCGCCGAGGTAGTCCAGGGCGGAGGCGAGCCCGGCGGAGTCATACCGGGCGGTTCCGTGCCGGGCGACCGAGCCGAGCAGGCCCGCGGAGCCGGTCTTGCCAGGAGCCTCTAAGAGGCGACCACCGCGCAGCGCCCAGCGAATGTGGACCACGGGGAGCCACGGCAGCCGGGCGACCACGATCTGCAGACCAGACGGGAGGGTCCGCGAGACCATGGAGGGAACCTTCCAGGGCCCGGGCGGTCCACCCTGAGGAGGAAGCTCAGGAAGCGGCACTACCCCTCCTTGCCCGGCAGCACACGCAGCTCGACGCGGCTCTCCGGGGTCATTGCGGTGGTGACGACGCGCTGGACGTCTTCTGCGGTGACCGACATGATCGCGGGCAGGTATCGCTCGTCCCAGTCTGGGTCACCGTAGAACACCATCGCCCGACCCAGCGACATCGCCATCGCCAGCGGGCTCTCCTGGGCAAACAGCCACGCCGCGCGCAGCTGGTTGTGGGCCCGGGTCAGCTCCGCGACGCTCGGCGGCTCGCGCACCAGACGCTCCAGCTCTTCAAAGTAAGCCGCGACGATCGGCTCGAGGCCGGTCGTGGAGACTGCAGAGAGCGAGAACAAGCCCGGTCCGCGTCGGGGGTCATGGCCGCCGCCGATCTGGAGCGCGACGGGATCCTCGATCACCATCCGGCGGTGCAGCCGGCTGGAGGGTCCCCGGAACAGGATCGTCTCGATCAGCTCGTAGACGAAGAAGTCCGGGTGGGTGCAGGGCGGAACGAGGTGGTTGATGAACACCGCAGGGAGCTGCGCGAGGGGGTCGCGGACGGTCTCGATCTTTGGTGCTGTGCGGACCGCCTCGGTGAGGTCACTTCGGCGACGGGGAGCCGACGGTGGAGCCGCAATGTCGCCGAAGAACTCCGCAGCCAGGGCCATCGCCTCGTCGGGATCGATGTCTCCAGCAATGCCAAGAGTGGCGTTGTCCGGTCGGTACCAGGTGCGGTGGAACGCGACCGCCTCTTCGTACTGGGCCGCCTTGAGATCCTCGAAGGTTCCGATCACCGGGTGAGCGTAGGCCCAGGAGGTGTGCGAAAGCTCCGACAGCCGCAGACCGGCGAGGCCGTAGGGCTGATCGTCGATGACCTGCTTGCGCTCCTCCATGACGGTCTGCCGCTGGTTCTCGAAGTTCGCCGGCGTCAGGTCGAGGGCCTGCATGCGGTCCGCTTCCAGCCACAGACCGAGCGCGAGCTGGCTGGCAGGAAGCGCGGCATAGAAATTGGTGCGGTCCTGGGAGGTCGAGCCGTTCATCTCGCCGCCCCAGGACTGGATGAGCCGCATGTGCTCGCCCTTGGCCGCGCGGGCGGAGCCCTGGAACATCAAGTGCTCGAACAGGTGCGCGAATCCAGAGCGTCCGCGAACCTCATCCTTGCTGCCGACGTCGTAGTACAGGGCGATTCCGACAGCGGGTGTAGACGGAACCGAGCGCACTGCGACCTGGAGGCCGCTGTCCAAGGTCTGACGGGTGATGGTTTGACGCTGCACCGCGGCTGGGTATCCTGAACCATCGGCCCATGCTTGCATTCATCCCCATCGCCCTCGGCGGGACCGTAGAGGTCCAGACCACAACCGCAGCGGAGATCCACCTCGACGGGGTGGAGATCCTCCGCACCTACGGACCTGCGACTTCGCTGCTCTCGGACATCCCGGCGGGGAAGCAGGTGTTTGTGATCTACCGGGCCGGAGACGGAGCCCCCATCGAGGTGGAGGTCCCAGACGACGGCATCATCCGGATCCGAGTCGGTGAGAGTCTCCTGGAGGCCGACCAGGTCAGCCGTCCAGTAGACGGTCCCGCGCCGGAGGTGTCTCTCCGCAGCGCAGACGGACAAGAATTTATCGTCATTGTTGACGGACGCCGTCTCGGCACCCTGAGCGCCGAGACCCCGATGAGCCTCAACGGGATCCCGTCAGGCGAGCACACCCTGGAGCTTCGCTCATCGGATCTGCTGGTGATCTGGCTCCGTGGCACCCTCCACCTGCAGCCCGGTGATGACCTCAACCTACAGGTCTCTGAGGGGCAAATGCTGGAGGTCTTCGGACGCCCCGGAGCCTGGCAGCCAGGCAGCTGAGCGCGCGTGGTGTTTCTCCGCTCCATCCGGGCTCGCATCCTGGCGCTGTTCCTGCTCTCCGTGCTCGCGTTCGCCGGGGCCATGGGGTACGGCCTCTCCCAGCTGCGAACCATCGGTGATGGGCTGGAGGCGCTGGACCGCTGCTACCTGCCGATGGCCAGGATCAGCGCGGAGGTCGAGGGTGTCGTGCCATACATGGCGCGGGATGGAGAGCGGTTTGATCGCGAGAGCCTCCGCCCCCTCGCAGGACACCGAGTCAACGCAGAGCTGCACAGCGAGTGGATGCAGGCGGCCATCGAGCGGAGCCGCGACGTGGTCGGCAGCGCCTGCCTGCGCCTCACCCGCCCCGAAGATCGCACCGCTCGAGAAGACCTGCTCACCCACATCAACGCCATCGACGTTGGACTGACCGCACACGACGAGGCGATGGAGGTTTGGCTGTCTGCCGACGGTGACTCTGCTGCGGCACTCGCCGGGCTCCGCAAGAAGCGCGCCGAGATGACCCGACACATCGACCTGCTCGCGGCCCGGATCGACGGCCGCATCGACACCGTCTCCGACCAGACCCGCCGCGCCCGAGACCGGGCCTATGCCGTCAGCGGTGCCCTCGCAGGGCTCGCGGTGCTGTTCGCAGCGGTCCTCGCTGCGGTCGCCTTGTTCACACTCCGACCGATCAACTCCCTCATCAAGCAGGTCCAGCGACTCGGTGCTGGTGACTACACCGACCAGACGCCGCTCCCCGATCTTCGCGGAGCCGGCGAGGAGGTCGCGGTGCTGGCACGGGAGTTCAGCGCGATGGCTGCTGCAGTTGCCGAGCGAGATCGCCGCCTCTCTGAGCGTGCCGCCGCGCTGGACACCCTCTCTCTCCGGCTGCGTCAGATCCTCGACACCATCCACGCTGGACTCGTCGTGATCGAGGACGGCAGCATCGAAGTCGCCAACCCCGCCGCGGTCTCCACCTGGGGCGTGTCCGCCTCTGCCCCCCTCCCCGACTGGATGGCCGCCCTCTCGCCCGGCCGCCACGAGTCCCTCCCGCGCAGCGACCGGCAGTACGACATCGAGGTCGTCCGGTTCGGCGCCCGAGGCCTGCTCATTGTCGGCGAGGATGTCACCCAGCGCCTGGAAGTTC
Organism: Myxococcota bacterium; assembly: GCA_029251165.1. GTDB lineage: Bacteria > Myxococcota_A > UBA796 > UBA796 > UBA796 > JAQXDW01. The sequence goes on along the minus strand of JAQXDW010000085.1, from coordinate 49,208 downwards.
GGGAGCGCCTCGCTCGCGCAGAGCGCCTCGCGGTGGTCGGCCAGATGCTCGCCCAGATCACACACGAGGTGCGCAACCCCCTCAACGCGATGAGCCTCAACGCCGAGCTGCTCTCCGAGGAGATCGAGACCAAAGACGGCCAAGAGATGCTGCAGACAATCACGGACGAGATCCGGCGCCTGGAGAACCTCACCGGCCGCTACCTCACCCTCTCTCGCCGCCGCATCTCGGAGACGACCACTGAGGATCCTGTCGCGATGGTCCGCGAGGTCCTGCGGCTGGAGGAGGAGGCGATGCGGCGGTCTGAGGTGACCGTGACGGTCACCGGAGAGGCCGGCACGCTGGTCGATCTGGACGGGGACGCAATGAGAAGGGCGCTGCGCAACGTGCTGCTGAACGCGGTGGAGGCCGGAGCGACTGCGCTGAGTGTGTCAGTGAGCCGAGGAGCGCGTGAGGTGGTCATCGCGGTGGCGGACAACGGCCCAGGGATGAGCGCAAAGCAGACCCGACAGGCGTTCGAGCCGTTCTTCACGACCAAGGCCCAGGGAACCGGGCTGGGGCTGGCGATCAGCCGGCAGGAGCTGGAGGAGGTCGGGGGGCGGCTGGAGTGTGAGTCGATGCCAGGAGAGGGAACCCGGTTCTGGCTGGTCAGCCCCCTGAAGCGGTGAGGCCGCGACGGGCAACCAGTCACCGCCACAGAACGCGGAGCGCCCCCTCAGCGGAGAGCGATCCGAGACAGCACACGCGACCGCCACAGGTCTTCGGGGGCATGCCAAGCAGCCCAAAAAAGACAAACTGTCACATCAATGACAATGAATCATGTGACAGAAATACTGTCACCCCACTGACAGGACGTCACAATGCAGCCCCTTGTACTCGTCGTCGATGATGAAGCCGCCAACCGCACTGCCCTGGAGCGCATCCTGGTCCGTGAGGGCTACGCCGTCATCCACGCAGAGGATGGTCCCTCCGCCCTCGTGCAGCTCCGCGAGAACCCTCCAGCGGTCATGCTCACGGATCTGAAGATGCCGGGCATGTCCGGTCTGGAGCTGCTCAAAGCCTCTCGGGCGACCAACCCAGACCTGGAGGTCATCGTGCTCACCGCCTACGGCACGGTCGAGGCTGCCGTAGAGGCCATGAAAGAAGGTGCCTGGGACTTCGTGACCAAGCCGCTCCGCCGCAGCGTCATCGTGCGCAAGGTCCGTGGTGCGATGGAGAAGCACTCCCTGGTCATGGAGAACCGCCAGCTCCGCAGTGCGCTGGCCCGCGCCGTACCCGACGAGATGATCTGCCGCTCCGCTCCGATGCGGCGAATTATCGAAGAGGCCCGACAGGTTGCAGACTCACGGGCCAGCGTCCTCATCACGGGAGAGAGCGGGACTGGCAAGGGCCTGCTCGCGCGCTGGATCCACCGGGCCTCTCCCCGCCGCAAGCAGCGACTCATCACGGTCAACTGCGCGGCCCTGCCCGAGAACCTCCTGGAGAGCGAGCTGTTCGGGCACGAGCTCGGGGCGTTCACGGGCGCAGTAGGAAAGAAAGAAGGCCGGTTCGACATTGCTCGGGGCGGCACCCTGTTCCTCGACGAGGTCACCGAGATGAGCCCCACGGTCCAGGTCAAGCTCCTGCGGGTGCTCCAGGACGGTGAGTATGAGCGGGTCGGCGGCACGAAGACCCTGAAGACCGACGTCCGCATCATCGCCGCCACCAACCGCGACCCAGAGCAGGCCATCACGGACGGCACCCTCCGCGCAGACCTCTACTACCGCCTCAACGTCATCCGGGTTCAGCTCCCCCCGCTCCGGCAGCGTCTCGAGGACATCCCGCTGCTCGCCCAGCACTTCATCGCCCGGCACGCCGAGCGCAACAGCCGCAACGTCAAGGGGATCAGTCCCGAGGCGCTGGAGGCCCTGGTGGGCTGGAGCTGGCCGGGCAACGTCCGCGAGCTGGAGAACGCCACCGAGCGGGCGGTGGTGCTGTCTCGGGAGGAGATCATCTCCCTGACGGACCTCCCCCCAGCCATCCGCTCTCACCGCGCAGCCCCCGACAGCCTCACCTTCACCGTCGGCACCCCGCTCAAGCTCGTCGAGCGACGCATGATCGAGACCACCCTCGCGCAGGTCGATGGTGACAAGACCCTGGCCGCACGCCTCCTCGGCATCACGGCTCGGACCATCTACCGCCGCGAGGCGGAGTGGCGAGATGAATAGCGCGCCGTGAAGGCTGCGCTACTCCTCCGCAGGCGCGTCCGGCTGGACATACTCTCCGCCGCCCGTGCGCAGCCAGGCCACCATGGCCAGTCCAGCCAGGAACATCGCCAGCGAGCCGTACTGGGCCGGCGTCAGGCCCAGCCAGCGGACATCCGCGCCGCCGAGATCGGTGTTTCGAAAGAAGTCGAGGGTGAACCGGATCGGTGCATACATCGCGCACCACAGGGCGACGAAGAAGCCGGGCTTGACGTCCTTCTTGCGCAGTCCCCAGAACACCGCAGCGATGACCATCGTCCACAGCGCCTCGTACAGCCCGAGGTCGTGTCGGGCACCGCTAGGGAAGTCAACGGCGAGGGCAAATTCTGAGAGGCTGCCGATGTGATCATGGGCAGTGAAGCAGCCGAGACGTCCGAGCACCCAGCCGAACGGAAAGCCGAACATCACGGTGTCGGCGTGTGCCCAGAATGGACGGGGGCGGATGACCTTAAAGAACAGCACCGCGCCAATGAGGGCCCCGAGGAAGCCGCCATAGCTGGAGAAGCCCGCCCAGATCTTCAGCAGCGCCATGATGCCCTGCTCTTCGAGCTGGTGGGGGTTGTAGGCGAGGACGTGGACGAAGTGGCCGACCACGAAGCCCATGCCGACGATGAACAGCGCGCTGTCGACGACGTCGCGGACGTCTTGACCGAGCCGAATCCCACGGGCGCGGCCCACTTCGAGACCGAAGATGAACCCCAGGCTGACCAGGATCGCCCAGGAGTCCAGGACGATCGGACCAAACTCCACGATGGGAATGGTGAAGTACGGAATCAGCGCGAGCATGGACAACCTCAGATCTGCCATCCCCGATAACCCGGACTCGATGCGCTCCTGCGATGAAGTGGCAGGAACGACTCCCTGCGCGTCGGATCTTCGCCCACGCTTCAGCCAGAAGATTCACACACCTGGACGGTCTCTGGTGCTGTGCTACGCACCGGCTCCGCTCGTCACCATCGCCCTCCACAGCCTCCCGCACCGTCATCAGCATCGAGGAGCATCAGCAGGTGAGCGCCGGGAAGACAGCCGCAGAGGCTGACGTCGGTTAAGACTGCTCCATGGCCGTCATCACCACAGACATTCTCCTCAAGGGCTTCCGTCGGGAGTCCGTGTTCGACTGGCTGGGCGATCCAGCCAACCACCCCCGCCTGCTCAGCGGTGCCTTCGATAAGGTCGACGACAAAGGCGGCGGCACCCTCGAGCTGCACTTCAAGGCCGCGCCGAAGAGCCGGGTGATGGGGTACCGGTTTGAGTCCAAGGACAGCTCACACAGCGGGCGTCGGATCCTCGTCACGACCACTGGCAAGCGCACCAAGGGCAAGCTGCACTACAGCCTGCGAACCATGAAGCCCTCGACCAACACCCTGGTCACCCTGCACATGGACTACAGCCCCGGCGCGCTGCTGGGTCAGCTGCTCGACTCTGCCGGGCTCCGGGCTGCGCTTGAGGAGCGGCTGGCGGCCATCCTGAAGAACCTGGAGCGCGAGATCAGCGCCGGGTAGGCTCAGACCGCGATCCACATCAGCAGGTCGTTGCGGAGGGTCCCGTCGTGCTCGCGGTACTCTCCCATGCGGCGGCCCTCGATCTGAAAGCCCATCGACCGATACAGGCCGACCGCGCGGGTGTTGTCCTCAAAGACCGTCAGGCCGATCTTCGAGAGCATGGCATGCTCCCGTGCCCAGTCCAGGATCTGCTCCATCAGGACACGCCCGATGCCCTTCCCCCGACAGTCGGCGTGCAGAAAGATCTCCAGCTTTCCGATGTGCGCCATGCGCAGCAGGAAGCCACCCCGGATGAGGGCCATTCCAACCAGCCGTCCGTCCTGTCGGGCGAGGAGCTGGCAGGAGTTCTCCTGGTTCAGGAGCTGACGCATGAGGCCCCGCTGACGCTCCAGGCTGTTGTGGAACTCCGTCACTGACGTGATGAAGTACCGCCCTTCCTCCAGAATGGTTCGGTGAAGCGTGAGCAGCTCTGGAGCATCGGAGAGTGTGGCATGGGTGATCCGAGTGCTCATGGTACCTCAAGAAAAAGACCCGCCAGAGGGGCGGGCCTTGTCTACACGGAGTCTGAGATTAGAACGTCTGAATGGTCGAGGGAGGCGCAGCAGCACCGGCGTTTGCACCGGTCATGCCTTCCAGGCGAGCCTCGAAGTTCTTGAGGTTGTTCATCGTACCGAGCGCCTTGGCACGCTCGATGGCCGGGTTGCGCATGGCCTTTCGGAGGAAGGTGAACGCCTGCTTGGCGATCTCGCCTGCCGGCTCCATGTAGTCCGACGTCATGAACTCGACGACGCGCTCATCGATCATGAACTTCAACAGACCGTGCGGCATCTTTCCGGAGCGGGCCAGGAACAGCAGGGTGTTGGTGTAGCTGTCGTGCCGTTCGAAGAACATCCGGTCGTAGATCTCGGCCTTCTCGTCGTTGACGAGACCGTCACGGGCAGCGATCGTGTGCAGCGAGGTGCCGGGGTAGTAGATGACCGAGAAGACCTGGAGCCGGTAGGGCTTGGGCAGGTCAGAGATCAGCCGCAGGGTGTTGAGCTGATCCTCGGTGGTCTCGTAGGCCAAGTCGTAGATGACGTCGTACTGCGGGGGAGCAGTGCGGTCAGTGAACTGGGTGATGACCTCGGCGCTCTTGATGATCTTGTCGTTGCCCATCGTGGAGCGCTTGAACATCTTCTGGATGCGCGGCGAGCCGTGCTCGACACCCATCTGGATGCAGTGCAGCCCAGCATCGACCATTGCCTCGTACTTCTCCTCGGTGATCGTACCGGGGGAGCCCAGCAGGTAGAAGGGATCGCCGATGCGAGCCTTGTACTGGGTGGCGAAGTTGAGGAGGTCCGGCAGCGGGCGCCCGAAGAAGGAGTCGTCGGAGAACCAGATGAAGTTGATGAACGGGTACTCCCGCTTCACCGTCTCGAGCTCCTCCATGACGTGCTCGACGGAGCGGTAGCGGACATACCGCTGGCGCTTGTAGAGGTCTCGATAGAAGGAGTTGCCGCAGTACGTACACGCATGCGGACAGCCGCGACCAGTCATGGTCTGGTAGCCGGTGCGACCAAACATCCGAGACACGGTCCCGTTGTGCAGGTAGCGGCGGAGGAGGTCCTTGGTGACCGCCATCAGCTGGCCTTCAAAGAGGATCCAGTGATCTTCGCGGGTGAAGTCTGGTGCCGGGTAGCGATCGAGGTCCTGCTCGAGGCTCCCGACCGGGTTGCGCACGATCTCGGAGCCGTTGCGCCAGATCAGCGACTTGATGTCGTGCAGCTTGTTCTTGTGACCATTCTCCAGGCGCTCGCAGAGCTGAAGGATGAGGTCTTCAGAGTCACCGATGGCAACATAGTCTGCGTTGGAGATGCACTCATCAGGCCGAACAGAGGGGTGGAAGCCTCCCCAGATGACCGGAATGCCCAGGTTCTCCTTGACCGCCTTTGTGATCTGCTTTGCAGAGTCAAAGTAGTGGGTCATCAAGGTGATTCCGACCATGTCGGAATCGGCCATCAGCTCCAGCATCTGGTTGATGACCTGGGGCGGGTAGCGCTCCTCAGACATCTTGACGTGATGGCTCTCGCCGTCACCTGCGAAGTCTGGCATGCAGATGACCTGGGTCTGATGCCCAGCATCCCGAAGAACCATTGACAAGGTTCTAATACCGTAATTGGTAATGTCCGGGTAAGGACTGACGAGGGTTACTTTCATCTAAGCTCCGGGCTTTCCGAGTCTGTCTCACCTGAGGTTCTGTAGCGTGATGCAGGACCCCATACCAGTCTGTCAGAATACCCGAGCCACAGACTTCTGCAACCCTACTCTCCCTGTCTTCGGAATTCTCTCAACGCGAACAGGACTACCAAGAGGCGGTCTGTTCACGGATCTCGATGATGTTGTCGTCATCCAAGATGACCTCGCGAATGAACAGCCGGACCGCCTTGTACTCCGTCTTGCTTCCGGGCTCCCAGAGGAGCACGGTGCCATCCTCCTGGACCTCGAAGCGGTAGGTCAGCATCTCAGAGCGGACCGCCTTGCGACCGACGAGCCGGGTGCGATCAAAAGGGCTGCCCCAGGCCATGTAGAGCATGTCCTTGGTCCAGCCAGGCTGGACCTCTCCGGCAATGATCAGCTCACGGATGCGATCCTCATAGTCGTAGAACCGCTCCCAGAGTCCGAGCTCCTGGAGGTAAGCATTCCGCTCTTCCTCGGTCTTCATCTTGAGGTAGGTCTTGCGCTGGTCGTCGTCCATATAGACCCGCAGCGCGTAGTAGTGATCGAACTCGACGTTGGAGAGGTTCTTGACCTTCTTCTCCCAACAGCCTGTCAAAATCGCCAGCATCAGTACGTGCATTGCTCATGCTCCTGTCCACAGTCCGGCACCAGTATCGCGCCAGAGCCGCTCTATAAAGCGTCGAGGGGAAAGGGGTCTTCCGGATCGGTGGAGATGAGCGATGCGGCAGGGACCCAGCCCTTGCGCAGATCGGGGAGGACGATGAGGATGTGAGACTCTGTATTCTCCTCGACGGCGACCTCTGCCCCCTCGTGGAGGACAAACAGCTCGACGCCGTCTGGTCCCAGCGCGCTGCGAACCGAGACAGCCTCGCTGATCACCACGGCGCCGGCTCCAACCGCTCGGGCACTCAGGGTCGAGGCCAGCAGGAGCCCCCCGAAGGCTGCTGTGAGGAGCGCAGGTCGGCGCCGACCTGCGCCGAGCAGGAGCAGGGCGAGGGTGAAGCCGAGACTGGAGAGCGCCGCGCTGCCGCGCTGGGAGATCCAGCCCTGCCAGAAGAACGGCCCATAGGATGGCTCGGGTGGTGAGAGCCGATCGGTGGTCTGGCCCCGAGCGCGCTCGAGGTTGGCATCGAGGTCACCGTCTCCGGGATCCAGGACCAGTCCTCGGCGCCAGGCCGCAATGGCCGCGCCGCTCTGCTCCTGGCGGTAGAGGGCATTGCCGAGGGCATGATAGACCGCCGGATCAACCCCTCCCGCCGACAGCGCCGCGGCGAGGCTGTCGGCAGCGGCAGGGTAGTCGCCCTGCCGAAGCGCAGTGATCCCGGCATCGAATTCCACCTGCTGGGCGAAGGCTGTGGAGAGCATCAGCAGCATCATGCCTCCGCCCCCTCGACAAACCGACGCACCCGCGCCTCCAGGGCAGCGTCAATGTCGCCACCGTACCGTGCACGGGAGAGGTCGGTGTAGAGCGCCTCGGCAGCTGCCCCCAGCGCGGCCACGTCCTCACGGGTCAGCCCAGGAGCATCCGTGCTGAGGCGCTGGGCAGCAGCCTGACGGAAGATGTCCTCGACCGCTGCGAGCCGCGCGGTTGGTGCTGTCGGCAGCGCAGAGAGCTGCTCGGTGAGGGTGGCCCCCGGTGCCTCCCTCGGCCGGCGCCGGTATCCCCACAGCCCGACGAGCCCCAGCAGCGCAGCCCCAGGAGCACTGAGCAGCAATGGAAGCACCGCGTAGAGCCGGTGATCACGGACGGTAACCGAGCCTGACGGCGGGAGGATGTCCGCGGACAGCTCCGCGATCGGTCGGCTTCCGTCGCCCTCAGAGAAGCTGGTGATCTCTCCCATCCCAGACTCACCATCGAGGACATCGAGGGCGATTGGATCAGAGCGGAGGGTGACGTAGCGCTCCTCGTCGGGGTTGAAGACCGTCAGCTCGACTGGCGGAACCACCAGCGCCCCGGCCTGCTCCGGAACCAGCGCCCGCCGGAACACCGCGACAGACCGGTAGCGCCCCTCGCTGACGTTGGCAGAGAACTCCGCAGCGTCGTCGTAGACACGGAAGCCGTCCTGCTCAGGCATCGGCAGGGTCATCCCAGCCAGCGCACCCGTGCTGGCGATCCGGACCTCCAGGGTCACCGACTCCCCCATCCGAATCCGCTCCTCAGAGACGCGCACCGACAGCTTCATGGCTCCGACCAGCCCCGAGAACCCCTCTGGACGCCCCTCTGTCGGGAGCGGCCGGATGGCAACATCGATGGGCTGGGTGGCGTAGGTCTCCTGGATGGTTCCACCGGAGAACCCGAAGATGGACTGTCGGCGTCGGCGGGAGTCGGGATCCGGGAGCTGAACCGTCAGCAGCGCGGGACCGATGGTCTGTGGGCCGGGCTGCATGGCAATGAGGGGCACATAGACCTCCTGGACGCTCACCCGGACGCCGTCTTCGAGCACCGCATACTCCCGCTGCTGGGTCTCGGCCTCACGAGACTCCGCGAAGCCCGGAAACGCTGGCGGAGTCCAGCGGGCCTCCAAGACCTGGCCCCGTCGACGATACTCAAACTGAAACACCCCGACCTCACCGACATATGGGCTGCGATCTGAGTAGGTACCGATGACATCCGCTGCCTGCTCTCCAGATGCGCGCGGCACCACCGTGACGGTGACCGGCGGCGCAACGAGGACCTGCCCGCCGACCTCCAGGCTCGCCGGTCCGACAGTCCACTCCCCCTCTGCGACGGCCACGAGGCTGTACTGGTAGCGGAGGACCTCAGTCCGCCGCATGTTGACCTGAGAGACCGAGCGGCTGGTCCCGGCGAACTGAAGCCGGAGCCCCTCATCGACGGAGAGCACGGGCTGGTCGTTGGTCGCAGCACCGGAGAGCTGGACCTCGATGCTGATGGTCCGCCCGACCATCAGCTCCGTTGCTGGAACCTCGATGCGCAGGCTTGCGGCCAGAGCGGCTGCGATGAGCAGGAGCAGCGTCACCAGTCCTTTCCTCCACGACTCTCTGGGGTGATCTCCACCCGAGGCTCTCCCTCTTCTACGCTGTTCAGCAGACGCATGGCAGCATCCTCAGAGACTTCACCCGCTTCAGCCTCGCCAGCCTGAGCAGCTGTCCCCTCACCGTCTTGCGGTTCACCAGGCTCGCCAGCCGCTGCGGGCTCAGCAGGCTCAGCGGGCTGGCCGGTATCTTCAGCTGGAGCCTCTTGCCCATCATCCGGAGCGGTGGTGCCGTCGGAGTCGGGCGGGGTGCTCGGCTCGCCGTCCTGAGACTCGCCGTCCTGGGACTCACCGTCCTGAGACTCGCCGTCCTGGGACTCGCCGTCCTGGGACTCGCCGTCCTGGGACTCGCCGTCCTGGGACTCGCCGTCCTGACTGTCCTCCGGCGGCTCCTCCTGCATTCGTGCGCTGATCTCGGCCTGAACCGCCTCGGCGTTCTGCTTGGCGGCTGCATGCTCGGGCGCGTCCGTGAGCACCCGCTGCCAGTCCTCGACCGCCGCAGTCAGCCGACCCGCACCGTACTCAGCCAGCCCAGCGTTGTAGCGCGCACGGCCTCGCTGCTCGGGATCGAGGCTGCGATCGGCGATGCCGTCGAGGACGTCGGAGGCCTCATCGAAGCGCCCCTCCTTCAGCAGCGCAGCGCCGAGGCGCTCGGCGAGGGCGAGGTCATCTGGGCGACTGATCTGCTGCTGGATGAGCGCGTCGGTCTCGGTGCTGTCGGCCCGCGCTGCGCCAGGCAGCGTCAGCAGGAGCAGCGCCAGTCCCGTCCCTCGAAGCCGAAGCGCACCGGGGCGCAGGGCGTGGCCAACAAGCAGCAGGAAGAACGCCGCTGCGAGGAACCACTGATACCGCTCCGTCCAGATCTTCTCTCGACGAACCCCCTGCTCTGCGCCCGACATCTTGCCGCGGATCTCGTCGAGGTAGATCGCGCGGATGTCGCTCGCGCCCGCCACAGAGCGAACATACGCACCGGCACCCGCTTCTGCGATGTCGCGGAGGGTGTCCTCGTCGAGGCGGGTGATGACGACCTCTCCGCCATCCTTCTGGAAGCCGCCGCCGGCCAGCGGTATCGGGGCGCCCTCTGGTGTGCCGACGCCGAGACTGAACAGGCGGATGTCAGCCTCCGCAGCACGGGTCGCGGCAGCCTCGGCCTCGCCGATCTGATCCTCACCGTCAGAGATGAGCAGGACGGCGCGATCCCCCTCGCTGCCGGACAGCAGCTCCACAGCCTTGTCGATCGCAGCCCCGAGGTCGGAGCCCTGAGCGCGCAGGGTCGTGGTGGACGCCTGCCGGGCCATGCGCTCGAAGGTGTCGTAGTCGAGGGTGAGGAACATCTGCGGGTGTGCACCGCCCGCTGCGAGCACCAGCGCCACCCGGTCTCCGGCCATCATTCCCGCGAGGTCGCGAACCTCTCGACGGGCACGCTCCATGCGACTGGGAGAGACATCCTCAGCGTCCATCGACCGAGAGACGTCGAGGATAACCACCATGCTGACGCCCTCTGAGCGCTGCTCCTGCCACCGGTATCCCCACCGGGGCTGCGCCAGGGCCGCCACGCACAGCCCGACCGCAGCCACCAGAAGCACCGCCCGGTAGCGGTGAATCTTTGCGGTGTGGATGCTCCTTCGGACCGAAAGGAGCGCGCCGAGACGGGCCATGGCTCGGTGCCGCGCACGCAGCGACAGCCACAGCAGCACCGCCAGGAGGGGCAGCCCCCACAGCCAGAACAGCACCTCTCCGGAGGCCCAGGTCATGGAAGCCTCCTCAGCCAGGTCTCGCCCAGCAGCGTCGAGAGCAGCAGCAGGACCAGCCCGCCGACCAGCCAGGGCGCAAAGCGCTCCTCGGTGTGTACGTAGACCACGGACTCTGCGGTGGTCTTCTCCAGGTCATCGATGGTCTCGTAGACCTGCCGCAGCGCCCGTGTGGTCTCTGCTCGGAAGTACTGTCCGCCGGTCATCGATGCGATCTGGCTGAGGGACTCTTCGTCGAGATCGGAGCCACGGCTGGAGAACATGCCGAACAGTCCGCCCTGCTCCCCAGATGCTCCGATGCCGATGGTGTAGATGCGGATGCCCAGCGCGGCCGCAGCAGAGGCGGCCTCCAGCGGATCGATCTGGCCGGCGTTGCTGCGGCCGTCGGTCACCAGGATCATCAGCCGGCTCTCCGCCTCCAGCTCCACGAGGTTCTGCGAGGCGATGGCGATGGCATCTCCCACCACGGTTGCTCGCTGGCCAGCCATGCCAAGGGGGATCTGCCGAACGTAGGCAGACATGCCGCTGTGGTCGAGCGTCAGCGGCATCGCCGCGAGGGCCTCCTCGCCAAACACCACGAGGCCGACCCGATCATCCGGTCGCCCTTCCACAAAGTCGGCGATGACCTCACGCGCGACGTACAGCCGGCTGACCCGGGAGCCGCTGAAGGTGTAGTCCGCGATGTCCATGGAGCCCGAGGTGTCGAGCACCAGGAAGATGTCCAGTCCCTCCGTCTCGATGACCCGCTCCCGATCGACCAGCTGAGGGCGGGCCAGGGCCGCGACCAAGAGCGCGAGCCCGATGCTGGAGAGGAGGGCGGGAAGCCAGGCGATCATCAGCCGGAAGGTCCGCCGGGGAGCAAGCAGACTGAGCGCTGAGAACGCCACCGCCGGACGCCCGGAGAGCCACGGCGCAGCCAGGGCAAGCGGAAGGGCAAGGAACCACCATGGCGCAGCCCACTCGATCACGATGCCTCCTCATCCGTCGGGGGACGGGTGGCGGCGAGGATGTCGAGGAAGCGAGCCTCCAGCTCATCGAAGAACGCTCCGCCGCCGCCCTCACGGGCGTACTTGAGGCGATCATTGGCCTCCAGGACTGCGGTCAGCTTCAGGCGCAGCGCTGCGGCAGTGTGCGGCATGAGGAAGTCGAGGATCTCGCCGGAGGAGCGGGACGTCGCGGGCCAGCCGTAGCGGCGCTCCAGGTACTCCCGCATCACCCCAGACAGGGTGATGGCGAGGTCGTGGTCCGACAATTCAGCCGACCGGGCTTCCTGCCACAGCCGCTTCGCGCGGACATCATCCGGCTCGGGCGGCGGCACCGGCTTCGGACGCAGCAGCCACCACGCCCCCGCGCCCAGCAGCGCGACCACGCCCAGCACACCAGCAGCGATCAGCGCCCATGGGGGCTCCGGCGGTGGTGGGGGCTCCATCGCCCCAGCCAGCTCTCCGCCCGACGGCCCATCCACCCCGATGTCGACAAAGATCGGCGGCGGGACCAGCTCGCGCTCTTGATCATTGGGACCATGGGCGAGCGCGGCGCCGGGCTGGATGACGTAGCTGCCGACGGGACCGGTGAGGGCGTAGGTGAGCTGGGTGCGCTGCCGGTCTCCGGCGCGGGTGGGGCCCTCGGTGCCGGTCTGCGTGACGGTGAGTCCCTCGGCAGCGGGCTCCTGGAGCTGGAGTGTCCACTCCTGCGCGGCGTACAGGGACAGCGTGAGGCTGATCGGCTCGTCCTCGCCGACCTTCGCCGCCTCCACAGCGGCGATCAGATCCACCGGAGGTGCTGACAGGGGCGGAAGAACCTCGGCACCGCAGCCGATCAAGAGCCACATCATCGGCGCTCCGCAGACCGGAAGTGCCGATGCAGCTCGACGATGGGATCGCGATCCGTGCGGATGAGGCTCGCTCGGGCTCCGGCGCGCCGCAGGGTGGAGAGGCGCTCAGCAGCAGGCATCGCCGGGCGGACCGCGGAGGCATCCACCAGCCGACGACGCCCGGTCTCGGCGTCCTGAAGCTCGATGAGCCCGACCCGGGGCAGGCGCTCCTCCAGCGGATCGGTCAGCAGCAGACAATTGAGGTTGTGCCTGCGCCCGAGCAGCCCGAGCTGACGCTGGTAGCCGTCAGGAGCGATGAAGTCCGACAAGACGCAGATGACCGCCCGGCGCTTGAGGGTCCGGGAGAGCTGGTCGAGGGCCTCGGAGAGTCCAGTCTGATTCCCACCGACTTCCTCGAACGCGGCCTGAATGACCGCCCAGGCATGTCCCCGGCTCTTGCGAGGCGGCAGGTACCGCTCGACACCATCGGAGAACGACAGCAGGCCGACCCGGTCCCGGTTCCGGATCGCCGCGAACGCCAGGGCACCAGACAGCCGGGCAACCTGGAGTCGCTTGTCGGTGCGGCCATCCTTTCCGCCGCTGCCGAACATCATCGAGCCGGAGACATCGATGACCAGGACCAGGGTGAGCTCTCGCTCCTCCCGGAAGGTCTTAATGAATGGGGCATTGGCTCGGGCGGTGACGTTCCAGTCGATGTGCCGAACGTCGTCGCCAGGGAGGTACGGGCGTACCTCCTCAAATTCCATGCCCTGCCCTCGAAACGCGCTGCGGTACTCGCCAGCCAGCGGGCTGTCGACTCTCCGAGCGAGCTGCACGTGAAGGCGGCGGATCTGTTTGAGTTCCTCAGGGGTGAGCATCGGTTCTTAGGGGGTCTTGACTCTCTGAAAGACCTGCTCGATGACCTGATCGACGCTCAGGCCCTCAGCTTCAGCTTCGTAGGTGAGCAGGAGGCGGTGGCGGAGGACGTCGGGGCCCATTGCCTTGACGTCGTCGGGGGTGACGTAGCCGCGGCCCTGCAGGAAGGCGTGGGCACGGGCGGTGGCAGCCAGGGCAATGGTCGCTCGAGGGCTGGCGCCAAACTCGACGAACCGAGCGAGGTCGAGACCCGCATCCTCTGGGGAGCGGGTCGCGTGGATGACCTCGACGATGTAGTCGGCGATCACTGGCTCCATGCGCAGCAGCGCCATCACCTCGCGGCTCTTCGCGAGCAGCTCGGGGGTGAACACCGCGTGGATATCGGGGACCGGCTGAGTGGAGCGGAGCAGGATCTCCCGCTCCTCGGCTTTCGTCGGATAGCCGACCTTGACCTTGAGCATGAACCGGTCGGCCTGAGCCTCCGGCAGCGGGTAGGTGCCTTCTTGCTCCAGGGGATTCTGGGTGGCGAGGACAAGGAACGGCCGGGGCAGCTTCCAGGTGTCGTCGCCGAGGGTGACCTGCCGCTCAGCCATCGCCTCGAGCAGCGCAGACTGAACCTTGGCCGGCGCCCGGTTGATCTCGTCTGCGAGCAGGATGTTGGTGAACACCGGCCCGCGACGTGTGGTGAAGGTGCCGTCTCGGGGGCTGTAGATCTCAGTTCCCACGATGTCGGCAGGCAGCAGATCCGGGGTGAACTGGATGCGGCGGAAGTCCATCGCCATCGCCGAGGCGAGGCATCGGACCGCCAGGGTCTTGGCGAGACCCGGCACGCCCTCCAGAAGTACATGCCCTTCACACAGAAGTCCGGTCAGCAGCCGGTCGATCATGACCTGCTGGCCGACCACAACCCGACCCACCTCTTGCCGAACGGCGGTGATCTCGGGGTGAACTTCAGAGATACGGGCTTCGATATCGTGGATGCTCAGCTCACTCATCGCCGACAATCGTCCTCATGTTTGCTTTAGGGGTGGGCACCGCTGCGCGCAGCGTCAACCCATCAACTGGTGATCGAGTCCCAGAATTCACGAAGGAATCCCTTCTTGACGACGGACTGGTCCTGCATGCCGGCGAGCTTGCGGATCAGCTCTTCCTCCTCAGGGGCAAGCTTCTCCGGGACCGCGACGACCACCTGGATGTGGTGATCGCCCTTGCCACGCCGACCGCCGAGACGGGGCGCGCCCTTGCCACGGAGGGTGATGACCTTGCCCGAAGGGGTCCCGCGTCCGACATCGAGTTCTTCCTCGCCATCGACGGTGGGGACCTTGATCTTCGCGCCGAGGCAGGCCTGAGGGTAGCTGACCGGAACGGTGCAGAAGATGTCGTCGCCGTCGCGCTTGAAGAAGTCATGCTCCTGGACATCGAGCAGGACGTAGAGGTCTCCGGGAGGCGCTCCGCGATCGCCCTGGTCGCCCTTGCCGGTCAGCCGAAGCTGCAGGCCGGTGCTGACGCCAGCGGGAATGTTGACCATGAGCTGAGAGGACTCGCGGGTCCGCCCCTGACCGCTGCAGATCTTGCAAGGGGTCTTGATGACGGTGCCGCGCCCACGGCAGGTCGGGCAGGTGGTCCGGATGCGCAGGAACATCTGGCTCTGGATGACCTCGCCCACGCCGCCGCAGGTGGTGCAGGTGGCAGGCTTGCTGCCGGGCTCCGCGCCGCCTCCGTTGCAGGGCTCACAGAGGACCGCGCGGGGAACCTCGATCTCCTTGGAGACGCCGTGGATGGCCTCCAGGAAGTCGATCTGGACCCGAAACTGGAGATCGGCACCGCCTCGTGCGCCGCCCCCGCCGCGACCCCGGCGACCGCCGCCGCCGCCGCCAAACCCGAACAGGTCTCCGAAGAGATCGGAGAAGTGGCTGAAGATCTCGTCAGAGTTCTGGAAGCCCGGGCTGTGACCCGCGCCTCGCAGGCCAGCGTGACCGAACCGGTCGTAGGTGGCGCGCTTCTGGTCATCCGAGAGGACCGAGTAGGCCTCGGAGGCCTCCTTGAACTTCGCCTCGGCCTCCGGGTTGTCCGGGTTGCGGTCCGGATGGAACTTCATCGCGAGCTTTCGATAAGACTTCTTGATCGTGCTGGCGTCTGCATCCTTCGCAACGCCGAGCACTTCGTAGTAATCGCGGGGATTGTCCATCCGTGGCCTCCTGAGGACTGCCTCTTATACCGATTCGGTTCGCCGTCGCTGATATCGCGAGAAACGCCGCCGTCTGGAGAGACAGCAGCGTCAGCAGGACGCTGGCAGCAGAACCGCCAGCGCCCATGGTGATGTGGTGAGGCCTATGCCTCTTCGAAGTCTGCGTCGATCACGCCGTCGTCGTCGCTTCCACCGCTCGGTGCCTCGCTGCCGGGCATCGGACCAGCACCGCCGTCCTCGCCGCCGGCACTGTAGGCCGTCTGAGCGAGCTGGTGGCTGGCGGTCTGGAGCGACTCGAAGGCGGCCTTGAGCTGGTCAAGATCGTCGGTGTCCAGTGCTTCCTTGGCACAGGAGATCTCTCCCTCGATGGTGGAGACCTCGGCCTCTGGCAGCTTCTCGCGGTGCTCGCTGAGGACCTTCTCGGTCTGGTAGACGAGGTTGTCGAGGTTGTTGCGGGCCTCGATGAGCTCGCGGCGGGAGCCGTCCGCAGCCTCGTTGTCCGCAGCCTCCTTGACCAGCTGCTCGACGTCTTCAGCGGAGAGACCCGAGGAAGACGTGATCGTGATGTGCTGCTCCTTGCCGGTCGCCTTGTCCTTGGCGGTGACGTTCAGGATGCCGTTGGCGTCGATGTCGAAGGTCACCTCGACCTGCGGGACACCGCGGGGAGCCGGGGGGATGGAGTCGAGGCGGAAGGTACCGAGCAGTCGGTTGTCCTTCGCCATGGGACGCTCGCCCTGGTAGATGTGGATGTCCACTGCCGACTGGTTGTCCGCTGCCGTCGAGAAGATCTCGGACTTCTTGGTCGGGATGGTGGTGTTGCGCTGGATGAGCACAGTGTTGACACCACCGAGCGTCTCGATGCCGAGGGACAGCGGGGTGACGTCGAGGAGCAGGACGTCGGTGACGTCTCCGGAGAGGACGCCGCCCTGAATGGCAGCACCCATCGCCACGCACTCGTCAGGGTTGACGGCGTGGCTGGCGGACTTGCCGAACAGCTCCTTGACCTTCTGCTGCACCAGCGGGATGCGGGTGGAGCCGCCGACCAGGATGATCTCGTCGATCTCGCTGGCGCGGACGTTGGCGTCCTTGATGGCCTTGCGGCACGGCTCAAGGGTGCGCTCGATGACCGCGTCGATCATGCGCTCGAACTTCCCGCGGTTCAGAGACTCCTGGAAGTGCTTGGGGCCGGAGGCGTCTGCGGTGAGGAACGGGAGGTTGACCTCGGTGCTCTGCGCCGTGGACAGCTCGATCTTCGCCTTCTCCGCAGCGTCCTTGAGGCGCTGAAGGACCATCTTGTCCTTGGAGATGTCGAGGCCGTGGGTGGCCTTGAAGGAGGAGGTCATCCAGTCGATGAGGACCTGGTCGACGTCGTCGCCGCCGAGGTGGGTGTCACCGTTGGTGGACTTGACCTCGACCACCGAGTCACCGACCTCGAGGATGGAGACATCGAAGGTACCACCACCGAAGTCATAGACTGCGATGATCTGGTCTTCCTTCTTGTCCATGCCGTAGGCGAGCGCCGCAGCGGTGGGCTCGTTGATGATGCGCTTGACCTCGAGACCTGCGATGCGACCGGCATCCTTGGTGGCCTGACGCTGGGCGTCGTTGAAGTATGCCGGGACGGTGATGACCGCCTCGGTGACCTCACTGCCCAGGTAGCGCTCAGCCTCACGCTTCAGCTTCTGGAGGACGATCGCTGAGATCTCCGGTGCGCTGAACTTCTTGTCGTCGATCTTGACCCGGGGCTGACCGTCAGCGCCGCGCACGACGTCGTAGGCCACACGGCCCAGCTCGGTGCTGCACTCGTCATAGCGACGGCCCATGAACCGCTTGATGGAAGCGACCGTGCGGGTGGGGTTGGTGATGGCCTGCCGCTTGGCGACCGCACCGACGAGCCGCTCGCCGTCCTTGCTGAAGCCGACAACAGAGGGAGTGGTGCGACCACCCTCTTCGTTGACGATGACCGTCGGCTTGTCGCCTTCCATGATGGCGACAACCGAGTTGGTGGTGCCCAGATCGATCCCGATGATCTTGCCCATGGTACTCCTCTTGCGAGCCTCAGTGTCGCTCGCTACAGTTTATTATTGTGTTTCATACCGCCAAATTGTCCTGGTCAACGACCGGACTCGGCGGGCTCGAAGTGAAGGTAATCGCAGTGTTTCAGGCGACAAGCCCTCTACAGGGGGGCTTTTCTACTCAATAGCGACGGGGATGTCGCGGAATTGGCTGGCACGAAATCACAAATTAACCGTAAGTCATTGAAAATACTTACATCACCTTCATGGCACAGAGCTTGCTTTGATTGAGACCGTTCCCCCGGACACCTTCTTCAACAAACCCAAAACCTAAATGTCCGTGCCCTGACCTGACCAAATACGGTGGACGAGGGAACTGAGCCTGGTGATGCATGTCGCATCACCGGGCTCTTCGCTGTTCTGGAGACGGGCATTTTTCTGTCGCGATGTGCGCTGGCCCTCTTTATTGGCGAAGCAGCACGCTCAACGGGCTGCATGGGTGCGGAAAAAGCAGGCCAAAAATTTCCCCTACCCATTGACGCTCACCGTGAAGTGTCTACCCCTGCCACCGAAGCCAGCAGAGCAGAAGCCACTGTCGGCTGGCCGATTCTCAATCAACCCTGAATCCCCCACCGGAGGCCAGGATGAAGTTCCGTCCCCTTTACGACCGCGTCCTCGTCAAGCGCGTCGCCGCTGAGCAGAAGACCAGCGGTGGCCTGATCATCCCCGACAGCGCCAAAGAGAAGCCCCTGGAGGCTGACGTCATCGCTGTCGGCCAGGGCCGCGTCTCTGACGACGGCACCACCCGCGCGCTGACCGTCGCTGTTGGCGACCGCGTCCTGTTCGGCAAGTACACCGGCGACGAGATCAAGCTGGACGGCGAGGAGCACATCATCCTTCGCGAGTCCGACATTCTCGCCATCCTCGACAACTCGTAAGTCACCTTTAGAACTGCATCCAGGAGAGTCATCACATGGCTGCCAAGGACATTCACTTCCGGGACACCGCCTGGGACGACGTCATCATCGGCGTCACCACCCTCGCCAAGACCGTCAAGGTCACCCTCGGCCCCAAGGGTCGTAACGTCGTCATCAACAAGAGCTTCGGCGCTCCCGTGGTCACCAAGGACGGCGTCACCGTCGCCAAAGAGATCGAGCTGAGCAACAAGTTCCAGAACATCGGCGCGCAGATGGTCAAGGAGGTCGCCTCCAAGACCAACGACGTCGCCGGCGATGGCACCACCACCGCCACCGTTCTGGCCGAGGCCATCTTCAAGCACGGCGCCAAGCTGGTCACCGCCGGGGCCAACCCGATGGACCTCAAGCGCGGCATCGACCAGGCTGTCAAGGTCGCCGTCGCTGCGCTGCAGGGCCTCTCCCGCCCGATGGACGGAACCGATGAGATCGCCCGCGTCGGCGCCATCTCCGCCAACGGTGACCAGGAAGTCGGTGACATCCTCGCGCGCGCCATGTCCAAGATCGGCATGGACGGCATCATCACCATCGAGGAAGCCAACGGACTGGAGACCCAGCTCGAGATCGTCGAGGGCATGCAGTTCGATCGCGGCTACCTCTCGCCGTACTTCGTCACCAACCCTGACTCCATGGAGGCTGTCCTCGAGGACGCCGTGATCCTCATCCACGAGAAGAAGATCTCCTCCATGAACGATCTCCTCCCCGTGCTGGAGAAGGTCCACGAGGCCGGCAAGCCCCTGCTGATCATCGCAGAGGACGTCGACGGCGACGCCCTGGCCACCCTCGTGGTCAACAAGCTCCGCGGCAACATGAACGTCTGCGCCATCAAGGCTCCCGGCTTCGGCGACCGCCGCAAGGCGATGCTGGAGGACCTCGCTGTCCTCACCGGCGGCAAGGCGATCATGGATGACCTCGGCATCAAGCTCGACGCCATCACCGTCGCAGACCTCGGCAGCGCACGCCGCGTGGTCATCACCAAGGACCACACCACCGTCGTCGATGGCGAGGGTGAGCGCTCCGCAGTGAAGGCTCGGGTCAAGCAGATCCGTCGTCAGGTCAAGGACACCTCCTCCGACTACGACCGCGAGAAGCTCCAGGAGCGTCTCGCCAAGCTGATCGGCGGTGTCGCCGTCATCCACGTCGGTGCCGCTACCGAGGTGGAGATGAAGGAGAAGAAGGCGCGCGTCGAGGATGCCCTCAACGCAACCCGCGCAGCCACCGAGGAAGGAGTTGTTCCTGGGGGCGGCGTCGCGCTCGTCCGCGCATGGGAGGCCGTCAGTGCTCTCGAGATCGAGGGTGACGAAGGCTTCGGCGTGAGCGTCATCGCCAACGCCATCCTCGAGCCCCTTCGCGCCATCGCCAGCAACGCCGGCATCGACGGCAGCCTGGTCCTCCACAAGGTCAAGCAGGGCGAGGGAGCCTTCGGCTTCAACGCAGCCTCTGAGGAGTACGGCGACATGATCGAGATGGGCGTCCTCGACCCCACCAAGGTCGTGCGCACCGCGCTTCAGAACGCAGCATCCGTCTCCGGTCTGCTCCTGACCACCGAGGCCGTCATCGCAAGCAAGCCTGAGAAGGCTGGTGCTGGCGGCGGCGGCGGCGGCGGCGGCGGCGGCATGGGCGGCATGGGCGGCATGGGCGGCATGGGCGGTATGGGCGGCATGGGCGGCATGATGTAGCCCCGGTTCCCCCGAACCCATCCAGCGCCCGGCACCTCGCCGGGCGCTCTTAATTGTGGGATGCGTTAAGCCCTTTCCTCTCAGGAGAGCGGAATGAGCAGAGTGGAGCGACTGATCGCCATCGGTCCTCGCGCAGTCGCGGCGGCCATCTCCGGGCTGGTGATGGTGCTGATCTGCCCGCCCATTGGCCTGACCTGGCTGCAGTGGTTCGCCTATGTCCCCCTGCTGTGGGCCTTGAGAGACGGTCCGGATCGGACCAATGCAAAGCTGGGCTACTGGTTTGGCTGGACGATGCTGTTCTCCAACTTCTTCTGGTTGGCCGACACCGTCGTCATCTTCTCCTCCCTTCCCTACGCACTCAGCATCGGCGTGGTCGTGCTCTTCGCGACCGTCTGGGCGATTCCATACGCCATGGTGTTTGGCTCAGCGCGGTGGCTACGGGCGCGGCTGGGGCTGTCGTGGATCGTCATCGTCCCCGCCCTGCAGGTCGCCAACGAGGCCCTCTGGCCCTCTCTCTTCCCGTACTACCTCGGCTCGGTCCAGTACCGCAGCGGGGCGCTGTGGCAGCTCGCCAGCGTCACCGGTGTCGCAGGAATCTCCTACCTCATCGTGTTCACCAACTGCGCGCTGGCGGAGGGACTGTACCGACTCCACGAGAAGCGCCGCCCCCCCCTCGGGGTCTATGCGGCCCTCGCTGCAGTCATCGCCGGTGTGCTCGCATGGGGCAGCGCCCGCTATGACGCGGTCGAGGCGGAGCTCTCCGAGGCACCGGTCATCCGTGCTGCGATCCTCCAGCAGGCTGGCAGCATGGAGGACTGGCTGACGAAGAGCGCGTGGCAGGCGCTGCAGTCCTGGGTCGTCCTCACCCGACAGCTCGAGGAGCTTGAGCCGGATCTGGTGGTCTGGCCAGAGGGCTCGATCATCATCAACCCAGATGATGAGAAAGACTACCGGGCGCTCGGCGGAATCTCCCCGCGCGAGTTCTTCAGCCGGATGGTCTCACGCGGAGACTACGACTTCCTCATCGGCGGCGGCACCATCGAGCTTCATGACGGCACCACAAGCGACGGTCGTCAGCGGTTCACCGCCTACAACTCTTGCTACATGTTCGACCGGGCGGGAGAGCTGGGTGGCCGCTACAACAAGATGGTCCCGCTGCCGTTCGGCGAGTACCTGCCCCTGGCCGACGTCTTCCCGATTCTGCGTGAGCTCATCCAGGGCCCGGGAGACTTCAAGGCCGGCGAGGAGGTCACCTTCTTCCAGGGCAGCCTGCCTGATGGTGACCCCTACGTCTTCACCAGCCCGATCTGCTACGAGGCGATCCTGACCCGGCAGATGTGGAAGATGCGCGACACGGACCTCTTCGTCAACATCACCAACGACGCCTGGTTCGGCGACACCGCAGCCCCCCACCAGCACAGCATGCTCGCCGCAGTCCAGGCCATCGAGCACGGTCGTCCGCTGCTGCGGGTCGCCTTCACCGGGATCAGCATGATCGTCGAGCCACACGGCCAGATTCTCTACGAGACCGAGCCGTTCGTCGAGGTCGTCAAGGCTGAGGAGCTGCGCATGGGCCGAATCGAGACGCTCTACGCACGCGGCGGCTGGCTGTTCTCCTGGCTGTGCATCCTCGGCAGCCTGATCGGTGTCGTGACCGCACGCATGCGTGCCACGCCGTCCCGCACGTGAGCACCACGAAGTCCCTCGGCCCACTCAGCCACCGCGCGCTCAGATATCGCCGCTCCTGGCCGGTACGATCCGTGAGGCAACGCAGTCCGAAAAAAAGCTGTCACACCCTCGCACTTTTGAACGTACTGAGCGATGGAGGTGGACCTGTCCTCCTTGTCTGACGAAGAACTCATGGAGCGTGTGCAGGATGGTGATTCAGCAGCCTATGACACGCTGTTCGAGCGCCACCATCCGCGCATCTATGGCTTCTTGCTTCGTCGGACTCGAGATCCGCAGCGCGCTGCGGATCAGTTTCAAGAGACCTTCCTGTCGGTCTACCGCGCACGGCACACCTGGAAGCGAGATCGACCCTTCCGGCCTTGGCTGTACACCATCGCAGCCAACCTGTCCCGAGATGCCGCCCGTCGTGCGGCACGCGCAACGGAGGAGCCCTTCAAGGAAGCCTACATGCGTCCGGACCACCCCCGTCCAGACACCCGGCTTCACCTCGAGGAGGCCATCGCAGGGATGCCAGACACCCTCCGTGATGCATTCCTCCTTGGGGTGGTCGAGGGCTTTGACCACCGTGAGGTCGCAGCCCAGCTCGACATCTCCCCAGACAACGCCCGTGCCCGCATCAGCCGCTCGCGCGCGTGGCTGCGAAAGCGTCTCTGATGGGCTGTGAGCACACCCAAGCGGTCCTCCAGGGAGAAGCCCCCCTGGTCGACACCACCGACCATCTCACCGGCTGCGACGACTGCACTGCGCTCGCCGCTCAGCTGGAGCAGATCGATGTCGCCGCGCAGGTGCTACCGCTGCCGCGTGTCCCAGCAGATCTCCTCGCCGCCACACGAGCTGCGATGGCTGCAGAGATCCGCCTGGAGGCTGCGCTCGACGCCCTCTCTCCTCCCCCGGTTCCCGCAGACCTCCTCGCCACCACACGAGCCGCAGTGTCCGCAGCGGCTGCCGGAGCACAGCCGCGCCCGGACAATGTCGTTCCCCTTTGGCGTCGAGGTCGGGTCTGGGCAGGACTCGCAGCTGCGGCCGCAGTCCTGCTGCTCGTCATTCCGCCAGAGACCACTCCGGCCGACCCCGACACCCTCATCGAGAAGGGGTTCGGCAGCGCCCATACGGATGTCGCCCTCGGCGTCGCGGTCCAGTCCGGCAGCTCTACCGCGCGGCTGCGGGTGGATCGGCGCTATGATCCCGGAGATGTTCTCTACTTTCGCTCCAGCACCGATCGCGCGTCCGAGGTCCTGCTCGTCCGCATCGATGCTGCGGGAGCTGCTGTGATTCACCAGGAACAGCTCGACGCCGGAGAATTGGACCTGCCGCTGTCCTGGACCCTGGAGACCGGAGAAGGAGACGCCATCTTTGCCCTGCTGGCCAGCAGCGAGCCGGTCGAATCCGCGCGCCTCGAGTCGGCCCTGTCTGAGACCTGGCCAGAGCCCCCCTGCGAGCAGGCCGCGGACCTTGGCCTGAGCTGCGAGTCGGTGTTTGTCGGACTCCGCGAGGAGGCCCCATGATCTCGCTCTTTATGACGCTGGGCATCGCTTCAGCCGGCGTCACCGATCCCCCAGCGGCCGATCTCGACGCGGTCTACGCCCCCCGACGGGTCGCGCTGCTGCTTGGTGTGCAAGAGTACAAGGATCCCCAGCTCCAGGGGCTGCGCTATGCCGCCAAGGATGCCAGGGATCTTGGCGATGTCCTCTCCGATCCCACGCTGGGCGGCTTCGATCAGGTCCATGTCGTCGAGGGTCAGTACCGAACCACCGCAGCCGCCATCCAGCAAGCGATCGTCTCGGCCACCGCAGACCTCCAGCGCGACGACACCTTCCTCCTCTACATCTCTGGTCACGGAACCCTGACCATCGACCCCCTCGGCGGCAGCAACCTCTACCTGCTCCCCTCCGATGGTGACCTCGACTCGCCCGAGTCTACCGGCGTCCCCGTCGCATGGCTTGAAGAAGTGGTCAACGCACTTCCGGCTCGTCGACGCGTCCTCATTCTGGACACCTGCCACAACGGCCGTGCCCGCTCCGCGCTGTCCACAGACACCTCCTCGACCCTGCTGACCCTCCGCGGAGAGGCTCCAGCCCCTCGGGACATCCTGGAGATCTCCGAGAGCGAAGCCCGCCTGTACGCCGCGGAGTATCACCAGCCAGCGATGGAAGATCCGAACCTGGAGAACGGGGTCTACACACACTTCCTCATCAACGCGTTGACCGACAGCCGCCGCAGCGCGGATCTCGACGCCGACGGTCTGGTCGATGTTGTCGAGGCCCACGACTTCGCGATGGATGCAACCTTCCGACACACCGGCGGAGCCCAGATGCCCCGCGCGGAGTACCGAATCACGGGTCGGGAGAAGATCTACCTCAGCGGCAACCCCACCGATCGCAGCACCGCAGAGCACGCCCTGCTGTCCGCCTACAACCAGATCCTCCGCACCGCCCACCTGTTCGTCGACGGAGTACCCCGAGGTCCAGTGGTTGGTGTGCACGCCGTCGCGCCTGGCAGTCACCAGATCGAGCTGCAGTCTGCAGACGGGCAGACCCTCGTCAGCGAGCGGGTCCGAGTCGCCGCTGGCACCACGACTCCGCTCGAAGATCTCCTGCAGCAGGACACTCCGCGCTGGATGCTCTCCTCCGGGGCGACCGCCCTCACCGGTGCCGCTCAGGACTACTTCCACCCCATTGCTGCTGAGCTGGAGCTGACCCGGATCGACCCGTTCCCCGCTCCAGCCTGGATGCGTCCAGAGGTGCATGTCCGGCTCAGCGGAATGCGCGGCGCGGTCAGCGGAGAGCCCGCCGAGACCATCAACGCCGGTGCGCTCTCCGCAGGCTTTGGGATGGGAGTCGCGCTCTCTACGACGCTGAGCGTGGGGCCGGTGGTTGAGGCGATGATGCCGTGGCGGACCTACACATTCGAAGGAGGCACCTATCAACAGGCCGACTACACCGGTGCTGTCGGGCTCCGCGCCCTTTACCTGAAGCCCATCGGTGATGCTGAGGTATCCCTACGCTATGATAGCAGGGTGAGCCCGTTCCAATATGACGGCAGCTGGACACAGCTGTGGCACCACGGCATCGCGGTTGGGCTGAGCAGACGCTAAACTGTATCCATCGAGGGCGCCTCTTGCTTCTGACCTGGCTATCGCTGACGGCTTGCGATCCGCTGGGGACGATTCCACCAGAGCGTCCAGAGGAAGACACCACCACCCAGAGCGGACTGTTCATTCAGCCGACAGTCCTGGACTTCGGGGATGTACGGGTCACGGGAGAGAGAGAGTCCCTTGCCTTCACGGTCACCAACGTCGGTGATGAGGACCGCACGGTCTACAACCACACCAACGTGCTCAGTGAGGATCTTCTCCAGGTCCTGTTTGAGGTCGATGCTGAGCCGCTGTTCAGCCTAAAGCCCGGCGAGAGTACGACCATCCCGGTCACGTTCTCTCCCGTGACCTTCGGCGAGCAGTATGCCGAGCTCCACATCAACAACGAGCCAGAGCTGTTCGTTCAGCTCTCCGGTCACGGCAATGCTCCCGTCATCTCGCTGTCCGTGGAGGAGCCCCAGGCGGTACCGGTTGGCTGCTCAGAGGTCGTGCCGATCGTCATCTCCAACACCGGAGACGAGCCCCTCCTCCTTCAGGAAATTCAGCTCTCCAACTCCGATGACTACACCCTCCTCTCCGCGCCCGCAGCCGTCGATCCGGGAGACGATGGAGCCATCGAGGTGCTCTTCGATCCGAGCTACCCCCTCGACATCGAGCTCGATCCCCAGCGAGAGCTGGAGCTGGTCGTGGCCAGCAACGACCCGTTCACCTCACACGAGCGCATCATCTTCGACATCGTCGCTCAGGAGAGCTTCGCCGAGAGCGAGCTGGTCTACTACCCCGGGCTAGAAGTTGACCTGCTCATCGCAGTCGACAACACCGGCGTCACCAACGCCCACCTCCAGAAAGCTGAAGAGGACTTCTCCGTCCTGCTCAACACCATGGTCAGCGCCAACGTCGACCTCAACACCGCAATCATCACGGGCGGTCAGAGCTGTCCGTACACCACGCCGACCTTCACCACCGCCCAGGACAGTGTCGGTGTCGTGGAGTCGATGCTGCTCGATGGACTCGGCGGCAGCAGCGGCAGCGGCAGCGATCAGCTCCTCGTCCTCGCCAGCGATGCGCTGGCACGAGCCGACTCCGGCTGCCTCAGCGGGTTTCTTCGAGAGGGCGCGCTGCTGCATGTCATGGTCATCTCTGGTCGGGCCGACAGCAGCCCAGCCTCCATCGATGCTCAGCTCGACGCGCTGTGGGCTGAGGTTCCCAGCGCACTCGACGTCATGGTCAGCGCCATCGTCGCGACGGAAGAAGATGGCTGCCTGGGAGCAGACTATGGCGAGGGCTACACAGACGCTGCGGTGTCCACCTCTGGTGAGATCGGCGATCTCTGCTCCGACTCCTGGGCGTCGAGCTTCGAGAGCATCGCCATGCGGTCCGGTGCGCGTGCAGAAGGAGCACTGAGCGCCATCCTCGACCACACACCGGTTCCCGAGACCATCTCAGTCAAGGTCGACGGCCTGACCTGGGAGAGCTGGACCTGGAGTGAGAGCATGGGTGCCGTGGTCTTTCCCAAAGACAGCGCCCCAGACACTGGCAGCCGCATCGAAATCAACTACCTTCAGGCTCAGGAATGCGCACAGTAGGGGGCCTCCTGAGCGTCATGCTGTGCGCCTGCACCCCGACTCCTCCCTGCCAGGAGGCCATGGAGGAGGCCGGCAGCGAGCGCACCGGGATGCTGACCATCGACGCGGATGTCGGCGGCATCGTCAGCCAGATCTTCGCACCAACCGGTCTGGGCCGCTATCCGGACGGCGCTCCGGTGGTGGTCTACGTCCATGGAGGCTGGCGCACCAACTTCGTGCCCATCGACGAGAACCTCAGCCACATCAACCCGGGCCTCGGGCTGGTCCAGCTGTACCTCAACCTCCCCGGCGGAACGCTTGGCGAGGGCTACGACTCCGAGGGCAGAGAAGACAAGCGCGGGGAGTCTGCTCGGGCTGCGCTCGCAGCAGCGCTTCGATATGCCGCCAACACCGAGT
Organism: Myxococcota bacterium; assembly: GCA_029251165.1. Taxonomy (GTDB): domain Bacteria; phylum Myxococcota_A; class UBA796; order UBA796; family UBA796; genus JAQXDW01. Next base: position 22,192 of record JAQXDW010000085.1, on the reverse strand, counting down.
TCGACACGGACGGCTGCCGCCTCTCGGACCGAATCGACTCTCCGCTCTCCGGACAGCTCGCCCTCGCTGGCTACTCCAACGGCGGCAACCTCGCCTGGGCCACCCTCGCAGATCCCGACCTCGATCTTCCCGAGGTGATCGGGGTGGCGACCTATGAGACGCCGGCAGCGGATCAATTTGTCGTCGTGGAGCCCGGCACCCTGGAGAATCCCAGCCCGGTCTACATCGAGGGAGCCTGCACGCTGCCGGACGGAATCCGCTGCGACTACGACTACTCTGCCCTGGCATTCGATGCAGATGCCGAGGACGACGGCGTGCTGTTCATCGATGAGGCCGGCGACGGGACGTTCAGCGGAGAAGAGTTCCGGCTCGGTGCAGTGATGCACGATGGCCGCTGGCACCACTCTCTTCCAGCCCGTCAGGCCGCCATCGCGCAAGGGCTCACCCTCACGAACCGCGCCTCTCCAGAAAACACCGACGTCTTCTGGGCGGAGCGAGAGGCACCGCGCCAGCTTGCAGCCGCAGTCGCGCGCTTTCCAGACATTGCCGGAGTCTCGGTCGGCTCCGAGCAGGACCATGTGCTGACCGGAGCCGTAGAGCACCCACACGTCACCGGAATGGTTACCGCGATGCGTGCGGCCGGCATCCGCTGGAGTCGGCTCCACCCCGACAGCGCCTATACGACGCTGATCTCAAGGTCTGGAGAAGACTTTCCCGATCTCGATGCCAACATTGACATCGGGGTCGGTGCGGACCTTCCGATGCTGCCCCGCAGCGCTGCGGCCCATGGAGAGGACTATCTGACCGCTGCCGTCGTCGAGCTGATGGACCGTGCGCACGATTCTCACTGGGAGAGCAACCTGGATGCTGTGCTGTACCGGTGAGGCATCTTGCTGAGCCAAATGCAGGACTGTGGTACGCTAGTTCCAATGCATTCCCCACAGCAAGTCCCCAATGCACATCCTTATCGTAGAAGATGAAGTCGCGGTTCAAGCCGTACTCTCAGAGTTCCTGAGCTCCTTTGGGTACAGCATTGATGTACTCGGCACTGGGCGTGAGGCCATCGAGCATATTCGTAGTCATTGCTATGATGTCGCGATTATTGACTGGCGTCTCCCGGGCATCACAGGCCGAGACGTCATCCTCGAGCTGCTCGCGACCAGCCCGAACACCCAGATCATTGCGACCACCGGTCAGATAAGCCAGCGCCTCCGACACATCGCCGCTGCCGAGGCTCGGGTTCAGATCGTGCCCAAGCCGTTCTCGCTGAGAAAGCTCCACAAGCTCATCCAGGCCGCACACGCACCTGGCAGTCCCTGTGAAAATTCACGCACCCAGAGAGCGGCCTACAGCCCCTGACCGCCTCAGAGTTGGCCTCTGTTTTGGTGTACTGGCCAGTCGGTCCAGCCAGCACCTCACTTAACGAAGTGTTCCACGGACACGTCGTGAAAAAATACTTGCCACCCGGTAGTTCGGTCTTTATACTTTTACGTGAAACCGAGGACATCGTTTCTCGGGCGTGAGTTAGCCTCCCTCGCCGACCCCACTTTGCAACGTCTCAGCGTCTCCTCCATCTAATGCGGTGAGGTTAAAGCGGGGGGGGCTCTCACTCACCCAATCGAAAAGGCGACCGAAACCGGTCGCCTTTATCTCTTCTGGCCTGCAGACTACTGCTGACCGGGAGGCGGGCTACTGCTGACCGGGAGGCGGACCACCCTGCCCACCCGGAGGGGAACCACCACCCGGTGGACCACCGCCTGGAGATCCCCCTTGAGGTGGACCACCGCCCGGTGGACCACCACCCGGAGCCCCGCCCTGCCCTCCTGGAGACTGCTCTCCCTGGAGAAGCTCCCGGTGGAGGTGAGGTCGACTGACCAAGGTCTTGCAGCGCTCCTGGAGCACGCTCTCCTGGATCTTTTCGCAGTACCGATAGGAGCCGGGATTGACCTCGCGAGTGACCTGTAGCCAGATAAAGTCGCGGATCTGCTGATCAGAGACCTGCTCTTCAACGAGCGATTCACCACGATCTGGGTTTGTTTTAAAGAGCTCGACTGCATGAACAGACCAGCAGTCGTCTCGGCGTTCTCCAGCGGAGAGTGCCTCGCAGTCCTCTGGAGAGTCCCACGATGAGGTGTTGCAGGCGAAGAGAAAGCTGATCAGGACCATTGCGTCTCCGGGTCTGAAGATGTCTCGGAGTTTAGCGTGTCACAGGACGTTCTGATACCCTGAGCACGCTGTCCTTACCCATGGAGTCAACCGGTGCTCGACGAGCTGATCAAGGGCTTCTCAGGTCCAGGCGCTGCCTTTATGTATGTCATCACTGCGGTGCTCGCGCTGGGCCTCGCTGTGGTTCTGGAGCGCGCGTGGCTGTATTGGCTGCGCTGGCGCATCGACGCCGCTGCCATCTCCGGGCGCATCTCGGAGGGCGACTACGACGCCGCCGAGGGAGCTGCCGGCGCACACCCCTCTGCCCGCCTCATCCGAGCCGGCTCCGTTGCCGGGTCCTCAGATGGCGCCTGGGACGCCATGGGCACCGAGGCGGCACTGGTCGAGACGACCATCCGTGCTCGTGTCACCTATCTGGCGATGGTCGGAAACGTGGCGACCATGCTCGGCCTGCTCGGCACCGTCTACGGGCTCATCTTCGCCTTCTCGGGACTCGACGCCGCCTCCGCAGTCGAGCGCACCGCGCGCCTCTCCGAAGGGATCGGTGCGGCGATGGTCACCACCGCTTGGGGCCTCATCGTCGGCATCCCGGCGCTGGCTGCCCATGCCCTCCTCGACAGCAAGGCTGCCCGCCTGCTCGCACGCTGTGAGTCCATTGCGGCAGCTGTCGCGCTCTCAAAGAGAAGCTGAGTGCCCGCCGGGCGGCTGTTCTCCACACCGACAGAGCAACCCGACATCCGTCCGGCGATGATGTCGGTCGCGGCGATGATGGTGCTCCTGCTCCCCGCGCTGCTCATGGCGACCTCCGCTCAGAAGCTGACCGGGCTGGGCCTCTCGGTGCCTGGCCCCTCTGAGCAGCTCCCACCGGAGCCCACTGGTGCGATCGAGCGACTCTCTGTGAGCCGCCAGCCCGCTGGCTACCTCATCTCTGCCGAGGTCCGCTCCACCGATGTCCTCGCCAGCGTCGGCGACACCGAGCGCAAAGAGCTGCTGGTCTCCAGCCTCACCGATCTACAGATCCAGCTCGCGGTGTTCAAGGGGCTCGACAGCAAGCGCGAGCGCATCACCCTCGTCCCAAGTGCGGACACCCCCACTGAAGAGGTGGTGCGCTGGATGGATGCTGTCCGGCGGGGACCAGAGGGCGAGTTGTTCCCTCGGGTCATCTTAGAGACCGCAGTCTCCGCTCCGATCGCCCGCCCCGCCGAGCTCCCCTCTGCTGAAGGAGACGCACCATGAGACGACGGATGTTCTCCCGCAGCGGCAGCAGCTCTGCCTCCGCGAAGCTCTCCACCGCCTCGCTGGCCCCGATGGTCGACATGCTGACCATCCTCGTCGTCGCAGTGCTGAGGACCTGGAGCACCGATCCGCCCGTCGAGATCCCCGAGGCCAACTTCTCCCTGCCCCTTTCCGCCCAGGAGACCCCCCTCAACCGCGGGGTGACCGTCGATGTCGGCGTCGAGGGACTGTATGTGGAGGGCTGGCGTGCAGGCGCGGCGGCGTACTGGATCACCAGCGACGACATCCTCATTCGCGAGGTCTATGAGGCCCTGCAGACCGTTGGCGGCAACCGGGTCACCATCCGCGCACACCAGGATGCGCCCTGGGAGCTGGTGGGGAAGGTGCTGTTTACGGCACAGCAGGCTGGCTTTGAGAACGTCGAGCTGGTGGCAGTGAGTCGCGCAAGCCTGTAGCGCCGCCGCTACTGGATCGTGCCATCCAGGACGAACGCCTCACACTGGGTCTTCAGGTCTGAGCGGACCACCATCCCGCAGATGCCCATCCCGGCGTCCACATCAAACCGGCGCAGGTTGTAGGCGATGCCGAGCAAGCAGGAGTCCTTCTTCTCTCCGGCGCGCGCACAGTCTGAGGCAAACGCAGCCCCCGCAGCCTCTGAGGCCCCCCAGCCGACGCCATGGTAGCAATTCTCGACGTACAGATCGTCGGGACCGCTCGGGACTTTGGTGCAGGCATCAAACGCAGCGGAGGGATCGACCCGTGAGATGTACTTGCCGATGCCATGCCAGCAGCTCTTGCGTGTCAAGAGATCACCGGTCTCGGCTGCGCAGTGCTCCAGGGCGAGGTCGACGTTGACCACTGCGATCTCGCCGTTGACGTCGTGGCGGCAGAAGTCGCGCCACTTTCCAGCATCGCTGCAGGTCTCAAAAGCCCACCGCGACTCGATGGTCGACAGCGCAAGGGCGATGCCGAACACGCACTGGTCCCGCCACTTCTTGCGGGGAATGGTGGGGCACACCTCCAGAGAGGCCAGCTTGTCGGTGGGGGCGTACAGCTCTGCGACGTCGGCGGTGCACTCCTGGCGGCTGTCGCGCTCCTCAACGAGCTGACAGGCCGCGAGGCCACCGGGAAGGTCCGTGGTCGCGCGCTGACGGGCGAGCTGGTGAAAGCAGATGTCGCGGTACTGACCGTCGTGCTCCCGGCAGCCCGGCTCTGTGTAGCGATAGCCCTCGTCTCCCTCGCCGTGAACCTTGCGCACCCCCTCAGGACGCGGCGGCACCGCGATGATCTCCTCGACGGACTGGGGCTCCGGCTCAGGCGGGGGCTCCGGCCAGGAGTACTGGAGCGCCTCAACCGCCCCGACGCAGAGCGTGAGGCAGGCGGCATACAGAAGGCTGAACAGGAGGTTGTTCATCGCAACGTAGGATATCCCGCCGCACCTGGATAGAGGGGTCATCATGTGTCTCACCCTGCTGATGCTGGCGATGATGGGCTGCTCAGAGCGGGTCCATCCGGAGCCTGCCCCCGAGCATCGCGCGCCATCGAGTGCCTGGAAGCGCCTCATCGCGCGGGCAACTGCTGGCGGCGGTACCGACTACGATCTCATCGCCAGCCGACGGGGCATTCTCGACAATTACCTCCTGTGGATGGGCGAGCATGGTCCAGAGCAGGACAACATGCGCGGATCTCAGTCCGGCAAGAAGATCGCCTTCCTCATCAATGCCTACAACGCCGCAGTGGTCGCAGGGGTGCTGAAGAACCGCGAGGCCGCCAGCGTGATGGACGTCTCCGCTGGGCTGTTTCCCGCTGGCGGCGCGGGCTTCTTTCTCGGGCAGACCTTCCGGGCCGATGGCGAGTGGGTCACCCTGTACCACCTGGAGCACCAGTACCTCCTCAGCGACTTTGAGGAGCCGCTGATCCACGCCGGCCTCAATTGTGCCTCGACGGGCTGCCCGCCGCTTCGCTACTACACCGGCAGCCGCAAGGGTCAGGTCGAGGAGCAGCTGGAGCAGTCCATGCGAGACTTCCTCAGCAGCGATCAGGGAATCCGTCCGGTCGAGGACGGCTACGCGGTCACCGAGCTGATGAGCTGGTACGCCGACCACTTCGTTGACTGGTCTGATGCCACTGATCTGTGCAGCTACATGGCGGACTACACCGAGGGAGCGGTCTCGGTGTGGCTCTCTCAGCAGGCGCCCTGCACGCTGACCTTCTTCTCCTACGACTGGTCCATCAACCACGCCGTCGCTTCAGCAGAGCCCGACCCGTGAGCCCCATGGGTTCAGGTGGGTTAGCTCAGAGTCCCAACTGGAGGGCACATGGCTGAGCGGAAGCCAAACTGGCTGAAGGTTCGCGCGCCCGGTGGTGAGCGCTACACCAAGATCAAGGCCCGCGCGCGCCAGCTGAAGCTGCACACCGTCTGCGAAGAGGCGCACTGTCCCAACGTCGGAGAGTGCTGGGGTGGCGGAACCGCGACCTTCATGGTCATGGGCGGCATCTGCACACGCGGATGTCGCTTCTGCGCGGTCACCACTCGCCGAACTGGAATGCCCCTGGATCCAGACGAGCCGGCAAACGTCGCGAGCGGCATCGCGGAGCTGGAGCTGGACTACGTGGTCGTCACCAGCGTGGATCGCGATGACCTCCCCGATCAAGGCTCCGGCCACTTCGCCTCCTGTATCCGCGAGATTCGCGCAGCAGCACCGAAGACGCTGGTCGAGGTCCTCATTCCGGACTTCCGTGGACGGACCGATCTGCTTCAGACGGTCTTCGACGCACGCCCCGACGTCATCGCACACAACATTGAGTGCGTCCGCCGGCTGACCCCAACCGTCCGCGACCCTCGCGCCGGCTACGACCAGAGCCTCAAGGTCCTCGCAGACCTCAAGACGATGGGCGCGGATCGACTCACCAAGTCGAGCATCATGGTCGGGGTCGGCGAGACCGAGGAAGAGGTCATCGCCACCATGGGCGACCTCCGCGCAGTCGGCTGCAACTTCCTGACCATCGGTCAGTACCTTCGGCCCACCGGCAAGCACCTCGCGGTCGCCGAATTCATCACGCCCGAGACCTTCGCCCGCTACCAGCAGATCGGAGAGCAGCTCGGCTTCGCCTACGTCGCCTCTGGCCCGCTGGTCCGCAGCAGCTACAAGGCCGGCGAGTTCTTTATCTCTCAGTACCTCCGCAATAAGCGGTCGACAGAAGACGCCCTGGAGGCCCATCCGTGAACGCCACCCAGGCCATCCATGGCCTTCTCTCCAACGCCTTGAAGTCCGGTGATGTCCACATCCTCGGCGAAGCCCTGGAGCTGTCACCGGCCACCTCTGGTCTGCTCGCGCAGGCACCGGATCGGGTCCACCTGCTGCCGGCAGCAGATGCCTCCCTCATCGGCGTCGCGATCGGGCTCGCGATGTCCGGTGCCCGTCCGGTGCTGGAGCTGTCCGGTCCCGATGCACTCTGGGGAATTCTCCAGCAGCTCGGCCAGGAGGCTGCGCTGCTGAGCGGCGAGTTCTCGGGCGCGCTGGTCATCCGAGTTCCCCTCGCTCCCGGCGAGACCGCTCCAGTCTCGGCCCTCGCGGCCCTGCCTGGCGTTACCCTCGCAGCCCCCTCCTCTGCCGCAGAGGCTGCCGGTGTGCTCGCCGCAGCGCTGAAGGCTCGGGGAGCAGTGGTCATCCTGGAGCCCCGCGCGCGACTCCGCGAGGGCATCGCCGCAATTCCCGAGGTCCGCCTCGATCAGGCGCAGGTCGTCCGCACCGGCACCCATGCCACCGTGCTTGCCTGGGGCCGCGGTGTCGCTGCGGCGCTGTCGGCTGCGGAGGCGCTGTCGGAGGACGGCATCGAGGCGGAGGTCATCGACCTGCGCTGCGTCACGCCGCTGGACACCGACACCATCGCTGCCAGCGTCAACAAGACCGGCCGCCCCGTGCTCGCCGGCTGTCCAGAGTCTGTGCTCTCCGCTGCAGTGCGCGCCGCGTTCCTGCGCCTGGAGAGCCCCCCAGAAATTGCCTCAGCAGAGGCTGCTGACATCACGCGCGCCGTCCGGGCGTCTGTCTCTTACTAGTTTTCGGTTCCGAGGAGTACCCTGTCATGTTTACCTTCGAGCTTCCTGAGATCGGCGAAGGCGTCGTTGAGGGCGAGATCGTCCGCTGGCTGGTCAAGGAAGGGGATGTCATCACCCCTGATCAGCCGCTGTGTGAGGTGATGACCGACAAAGCCACTGTCGAGATCTCCACACCTCGCGGCGGCCTCGTCCAGAAGCTGCACGGCGAGGAGGGCGACGTCATCGCCGTCCACACTCCGCTGGCAGACATCAACGAGTCTGGTGCTGGTGCAGCGCCCGCAAAGGCCCCCGCACCGGTCGCCGCCGCCCCTGTGGCAGCCGCACCGGTCGCCGCCCCTGTGGCAGCCGCACCAGCTCCGGTGGTCACCCCTGCCCCCGCCGTGCCACGGTCCGGCAAGACCCTGGCGACACCAGCCATTCGCTCTCACGCACGCAGCATGGGCGTCGACATCGAGGCGATTGCCGGCAGCGGAAAAGCGGGACGGGTCACCCGCTCGGACATCGATGCTGCGGCCCACGCGGCTCCGTCCGCTCCGGCAGACACGACACCGCACCTCAAGGCTCCCACCGCCCTGCCGGCACCAGCAGTCTCGCCGCTCGCCGTGCGGGCCGACCAGCACATCAAGATCATCGGGCTGCGCCGGAAGATCGCTGAGCAGATGGTGAAGTCCTACCGGACCGCGCCGCACTTCACCTACGTCGATGAGGTCGATGCCACAGAGTTGGTCGCGCTGCGGAGTTCTCTGAAGGCTGCCGCTGCTGCGCGGGGTGTGAAGCTGACCTACCTGCCGTTCATCATGAAGGCGCTGGTCCTGGCGTTCACAGAGTTCCCGACCATCAACGCTCTGATCGATGAGGAGTCGTTTACTCTGACGGCTCGGGGCGAGGTCAACATCGGCATCGCCACAGACTCCCCACAGGGCCTCTACGTTCCCGTCATCAAGAACGTCGAGAGCAAGAGCATCCTGGAGCTGGCTGCTGAGATCGCAGACGTCACCGGTCGCACCCGCGCTGGCCGTCCGCAGCTCTCCGACCTCAAGGGCGGAACCTTCACGGTCACCTCCGTGGGCAACATCGGCGGGCGGTTCGCCACCCCGATCATCAACCACCCCGAGGTCGCCATCCTCGGGGTCAACCAGATCCACGATCGCCCGATGGTGATCAACGGTGAGGTCGTCGCTCGGAAGATGATGTACCTCTCGCCCTCGTTCGACCATCGGGTCATCGACGGCGCTGTGGCGGCACGATTCGTGAGCGCCCTGAAGGCCATCCTGGAGAACCCGACCTCGCTGCTGCTGGAGCTGCGATGAACCTCGCCGAAGCCGAGATCGCCCTCGCGGCGCTCAACCCTCGCCCGTTCCCGCTGCCCCTGGGCCGCCTCGCCGGTGTGGTCGAGGGCGGCTTCACTGGAATCGGCAAGCGCAGCTGGGTGGTCGCAGGCCCCCGAGAGCGCATCGGTGCCGTTCTCCGTGGCTGTCCCGTCGAGCGGCTGGTCGATCCCGCCGCCGGGGCCCGTCCTTACAAGCTCGCACCAGTCAGCAGCGCGCCGGGCAACCGCGCCCTGCACGCCGTCGGTCTCGCGCTGGGCACCAGCCAGCCCGTCCTCTGCTTCCTCGGGCTCGCATCCGCAGCCAGCGGTGCGCTCCACGAGGCCCTCAACACCGCCGTCTTGACTGGCGCACCGGTGATCTTCCTGCTCACCACCCTCCCCATCCCTGACGACGCCCCGGTCGGCAGACAGCTCGCAGCCTCTCCGGCTGCGCTCGCGGCTGCACATGGACTGCAGACCGCACAGGTTGCAGCCAGTGCCGAGGCCGTAGCAGAGGCCGTCTCCGCTGCTGCGGCTGCCGGCGTCCCCACACTCATCGAAGCCATCCTGGAGTAGCTATGAGCATCGAAACCCGTAAATACACGGCTGTCGTCGTCGGGGCCGGCCCCGGCGGCTACCCCTGCGCCATCCGTCTCGCACAGCTCGGGGTCAAGACCCTCTGCATCGAGAAAGAGTACTGGGGCGGTGTCTGCCTCAACGTTGGCTGCATCCCCTCCAAGGCCCTGATCACTGCGGCCAAGAAGTACAAAGAGCTGGACAAGCTCGCTGAGATGGGCATCGAGATCAACACGGATGCCAACCTCAACGTCGAGAAGCTCCAGGCCTGGAAGAGCAAGGTCGTCGGCAAGCTGACCGGCGGCATCCGCACCCTCCTCGACAAGAACGGCTCTGACCGCATGTTCGGCAACGCCCGGTTCATCAGCCCCGGCGTCATCGAGGTCGACACTGCCGAAGGCACCGTCCGTGTGGAGTGCGAGCACCTCATCATCGCCACCGGCTCCCGACCGATCCAGATCCCCGGCTTCTCCTACGCCGACGAGCGGATCATGGACTCCACCAAGGCGCTGGACCTCGACCACATCCCAAAGCGGACCGTCGTTATCGGCGGCGGCTACATTGGAATGGAGCTGGGAATGATGCTCCAGAAGGTCGGCAGCGAGGTCATCATCGTCGAGGCTCAGGATCAGATCCTGCCCGGCTTCGATCCGGAGGTCATCAAGTTCTTCAAGCGCAAGCTCAAGAAGCTCAAGGTGACGGTCCACCTCAACAGCCTCGCGCAGGGCTGGGAAGAAGGCGAGGACGGCGCAGTGGTCAAGATCAAGACCGCTGACGGCATCAAGGAGATCGCCGCAGACCGCGTCCTGGTCACCGTCGGACGCCTGCCCAACTCCAAGGGACTCGAGGCCCTCGGCCTGGAGATGGACCGCCGCGGCCACATCATCGTCGACAAGCAGCAGAAGACCAACGTCCCCGGTGTCTACGCCGTCGGCGATGTCGCGACCGGCGTCATGCTTGCCCACAAGGCAACCCACGAAGGCGAGATCTGCGCGGAGGTCATCGCCGGACACGCTGCGTTCAACGACGCCCGCACGGTGCCCGCTGTGGTCTTCACCGATCCCGAGATCGCCGTCGCGGGCCTCATGGAGAACGAGGCAAAGGACAAGGGCTACGAGATCAAGGTCGGCAAGGTGCCGTTTGCAGCCATCGGACGCGCCCTCACCGCCAACGCCGCAGAGGGCTTCATCAAGGTCATCCTCGATGCAGCAGACGACCGCATCCTCGGCATCACCGTGCTCGGTCCGGCAGCCTCTGACCTCATCTCCGAGGCCGCGCTGGCCATCGAGATGGACGCCGAGGCGCTCGACATGGGCCTCACCATCCACCCCCACCCCACCCTGGGCGAGGGCATGATGGAGGCCGCCAAGGCTGCGCTGGGTCAGGCGGTTCACATCCTCAACCGCTGAGGTTCTCTCCAGAAGCAGACCGGCCCTGACGTCTCGTCAGGGCCGGTCTCTCTGCTTCTGGTCTCAGCGAAGCACGCGCACCACTGAGACCGACACGGTCAGCGACGCCGACGGACGAAGGCAAGCAGGCCGACGATCCAGGACAGCGACAGCGCGCCGCCGCCCGCAGAGCACCCACAGGCAGCGTTGCCGCTCTCGCCGCCGTTGCCGCTGCCATCGCCCGGAGTCTCCTCCTCGGGCTCCGCCTCAACGAAGGCCGCAGTCCACTCATACTCGAAGTCTTCAGCCCGTGCCCAGTCGTAGTCAGAGCCGACCGCGTTGTCGTCCTTGGGCGAGACGACGAGGTAGATGTCCTCGCTCCCAGCCGGGAAGTTGATCTGGCCGGTGCCGACACCATCGCCGTCTAGCTCAATGGAGATGTAGTCGGACAGGACATTCTCCTGCCCACGGACGAGGACCGCGTACCACTCGACCCCGTCCTGACCATCGAAGGAGACCTCAAGTGCCTTTCCGTCTTCGCCGAGATCGGCGTCGAACTTGATGAAGTTCTGACCGAGGCTCTGGGGAGCGTCGGAGCTGGGGGCATCTCCAGAGGACGGCAGCTCATCGATCGTCGCGCGCATCACCGGCTGGGTGAAGTGGACAGTATCGGCGAAGTCTGCGACGGCAACGGTCGCCATGAACTCTGGATACAGCTCATCGAAGCTGTAGCCCGCTTCCTCGATGAGATCGGGCATCCAGAGACCGTAGTAGGTGCTGTTGTAGTTCCACCCAAGCTCCCAGATCTGCTGAACCAGATCGTGACCGCCGACCTTCTCGTCGAGGTAGAACGCCCAGATGGCCATCGCATACATGTGCCAGAAGACCGAGTCGTCGTTCTGGTCAGAGGCATTCATCGCGATGTGCGGCTGCTGGGAGTAGCCGGTGTAGATCGGAGACGCCCAGTCGTTGAGGGTGGGGTAGACGTACTCTTCCATCCACGTCGCGGAGGCCTCCCACCAATAGAACTCATGGCCGTAGCCATAGTAGAACTGTGTGGCGTGGTGGAACTCGTGAGCGGCCATCGTCTTGTACCAGTTCCCGGCGTAGAACGAGCCGGAGTAGGCGACGATGTAGGGCATGCCGCTGACCCCACCCTGGCTGCAGCCGTCGACGGTGGTGTAGGCGCCGGCGTAGTTGCCCGATGAGACGTAGGCAAGGATCGGAGTCTGGTTCGCACCGGAGGGGGCATACCAGCCCAGCTCGTCGACCTCGACGCCCCAGGACAGCTCCAGGGCCTCCAGGAAGTCCTCGGCGGTGGCACGGGAGATGGTGTTGCCGTCCCACTCGACGGAGAAGTGCTCACCCTCGACGTAGTTCTCTCCGACCCGGCCAAAGCAGGACTCCGGCGGAGGGACCTCGCCCGGCGCGAGGTTGCGACGCCAGGGCTCAAGGGCAAGCAGGGCCTGGTCGCGCTGCCAGCCCTCCAGCAGGTCAAGGTTCTCGCGGAGCTCGCGGAGCACACCGGTCAGACAGCCCGACTCGTGGCCCGCACCAGCGAGCGGAATGCCGTCGTCGTCAAAGTGTGCTTCAAACCGCTCCCACAAGACATCGCGAGAGGGAGAGGCGTACGCCGAACTCAGTGAAATGGTGAGCATCATCATCGACATGGGTGGCCTCCGGGGTGCTGAGGATAGTCCAACACCAGCGCGCTTGCCGTAAAAGGCAGGTGATTTCGCTCCGGGTTAGCTGCCCGACATGTCCGGAATTTTCATCGCAATCGAGGGGCTCGACGGCTCCGGCGGCACCACCCAGTCCAAGCTGCTCAGGCAGTGGATGGAGGATCAGGGGCGCTGGACGAGCGTCCACCGCACCTGGGAGCCCTCCGGAGGCCCCATCGGGAAGTTCATTCGAGAGAATCTGAAGCTGGAGAACGCGGAAGCCCTCGGGGACAACGTCTTTCCCTACCTGTTTGCCGCCGACCGTCAGCACCACCTCGACCGCGAGATCCTCCCCGTTGTCGCACAGGGTGGTGCGGTGATCACCGACCGGTACTACCACTCCTCCCTGGCGTACCAATCGCTGACGGTCGGCTTCGACACGGTCGCACAGCTCAACGCCGGCTTCCGCGCCCCAGATCTCACCGTCTTCCTTGAGCTGCCCGCTGAGGCTTGCCTGGAGCGCATTCTTGCGCGCGGTGGTGCCCTGGAGCGGTTCGAGGTCATCGACCGACTGCGGGCCATCGAGGCCGCCTACGAGACGGTCCTCTCCTACTGTGCTGCGCGTGACGAGGCGGTCGTGCGTCTGGACGCCAGCGGATCTGTCCAGGACATCCACGCGCGCGTCATCTCCGCAGTGACCGCAGCAGCCGCAACATGAGCGTACAGACCCGATGGCTCGGACGGGTCGCGTACACCGACGCCCACGCCCTGATGAAGCAGACCCTCGCCGAGCGGATCGCTGGAGACATCCCAGACACCCTGCTGCTCTGTGAGCATGATCCGGTCTACACCCTCGGGCGATCTCGGGGCGCTGCCGGCAACGTACTCGATCCCCGAGGCGTCCCGATCATCAACGTCGAGCGCGGCGGAGACGTCACCTTCCATGGCCCCGGCCAGCTCATCGGCTATCCGATCTTCGGCCTCCCTGAGCATCGCCATGATCTGCACGGCTACCTGAGGGGACTGGAGGAGTCGATCATCACCCTGCTGTCCAGCCACGGCATCACCGGGCAGCGCGATGACCGCAACACCGGCGTCTGGGTTGAGGGGCGCAAGATCGCAGCCATCGGTATCGCCGCCCGACGGTGGGTGACCTGGCATGGCTTTGCACTCAACCGCGACGTCGATCTTGGGTACTTCCAGCGCATCAATCCCTGCGGGATGGACAGCACCCTGGTCACCCGCATGGTCGATCACACCTCCGCGCCGCCACCGCTGTCAGTGCTGGCAGAAGAAGCCAGCAAGGCAATCACCGACTGGTGGATGACTTGGACATCGCCGGGTTGAGGCGGCTGGGATACTGCGCATGGGCTCTCAATACAGGAGATAGAGCATGCTCGATCCACGCCTGATCGCCAGCCAGCCCGAAGTCGTCCGCGCCTCGCTGATCCGCCGTCATGCCTCCGAGCAGTCTCTCTCCGACCTCGACCGTCTCACTGCGATGATCGAGCGACGGCGCGAGCTCCAGACCGAGACCGACAACCTCCGCGGTGAGCGCAACCGCGCCTCCAAGGAGATCGGCCTGCTGTTCCGCAACGGCAAGCGCGAGGAGGCCAACGCCCGTCGCGAGGAAGCCGGTCGCTTCGGCGAGCGCCTCGACATCTTAGAGGGCGAGCTGAAGATGCTCGTGGAGCAAGAAGCCGAGCTCACCCTCGGCCTGCCCAACACCATCGACGACCGGGTGCCCGACGGAAAGGGCGACGAAGAGAATGTCGAGATCCACCGCTGGGGCACCCCGCGCGAGATGGACTTCGAGGCAAAGGACCACCACGACGTCGGCGTCAGCCTGGGAATCATCGACTTCAGCCGTGCCGCAAAGCTCGCCGGCTCGCGCTTCTCAGTGCTGCGTGGGCCAGCAGCTCGCCTGGAGCGGGCGCTGATCAACCTGTTCGTCGATAAGGCGGTCGAGGCCGGGTATCAGGAGCTGATGGTCCCCTACCTGGTCAACCGCGAGTCGATCACAGGCACCGGCCAGCTCCCGAAGTTCGAGGATGATCTGTTCCGCATCGCAGGCCAGGTCAACGGCAGCGATGCCTTCCTCATCCCGACGGCAGAGGTTCCAGTCACTGCGCTGCATCAGGGCGAGATCCTGACCGCTGAGGAGCTGCCGCTGCGCTACGCTGCGTTCACGCCCTGCTTTCGAGCCGAGGCCGGCAGCTACGGCCGCGACACCCGCGGGCTCATCCGGCAGCATCAGTTCCACAAGGTCGAGCTGGTTCACCTCACCACTGCCGAGCAGTCCGAGGGAGAGCATGAGCGGCTCGTCCGCCACGCAGAGACTCTCCTCGAGCTCTTGGAGCTTCCCTACCGGCGCATGCTGCTGTGTGGTGGCGACATCGGCTTTGGTGCGCAGCTCTGCTACGACCTTGAGGTGTGGCTCCCGGGGCAGAGCACCTACCGTGAGATCTCCAGCTGCTCGAACTGCGGAGACTTCCAGGCACGCCGTCTGAAGCTTCGCTACCGGCCCGAGGGAGGCGGAAAGCCAAAATTCTGCCACACCCTCAACGGATCGGGTCTGGCAGTAGGCCGCACATTATTAGCGATCTTAGAGAACTATCAGCAGGCCGATGGTTCTGTTGTCGTTCCAGATGCATTGAGACCGTATATGGGTCTTGACCGCATCGCCGCGCTGAAATAAACACTGTGGGCCCGTCAGGAGGCGTGGCCGAGTGGTTTAAGGCAACGGCCTTGAAAGCCGTCAGTCCGAGAGGGCTCGTGGGTTCGAATCCCACCGCCTCCTCTACATGGTCACATCTCACATTTTCGCAGAAATCTTCCCTGATTTATCTTCGACAATGTGCTTGCCAGATGGGCCAGTGTTCTTTAAATGTGGAGATGTGACCGAGTGGCCGAAGGTGCTCGATTGCTAATCGAGTGTGGGTCCAAAAGCCTACCGAGGGTTCGAATCCCTCCATCTCCGCCACCTCTTGTGCACCCATAGCTCAGCTGGATAGAGCGTCTGGCTACGGACCAGAAGGTCAGGGGTTCGAATCCCTTTGGGTGTGCTGAGACCCTCCTGTGAAAGCAGGAGGCTCTCTTTAATTGTGTTGAAGCATTTGTGTTGAGGCATTTGTGTTGAGGCACTGCGTGGAGACACACTCCCCCATCACGGCGGCGGCAGGGTGTGTGCTCTGACCAGAGAGGTCGCAGCGTCCCCCGAGAGCGCCGTGAGGCCCTCCAGAGAGGACCAAAGAGCACCGAGCACCGAGCACCGAGCGGACGCTGTCAGCCCGCGAACCGAATGAGCACCTTCGGGTGAGACTTGATCATCTCCTCAAACGCGCCGGCTTCCCAGTCCTCGATCCCAACCATCGTCCCCTCACCACCGTTCAAGATGGTCTCAAAGACTGCCGCCTGGATCCCGTTGTGGTGGTTCTCCAGAAGGCTCTGGGTCATCTCCCAGGTCGCGAAGATGCGACGTCCGACCACTGCGTGGAGTTGGAGGCCGTTCATGATGATTCGGTGAAAGTCCTCAATGAGCGCATCCCCGTTCCGCACCCCGAACAGCACCACGTGCCCCCCTCGGCGGGTAATTCGGATGGCGTTGTTCAACGCAGAGTTGAAGCCAGCCATCTCCATGACCACATCCGCGCCGACACCATCGGTCAGCTCATGGACGGCAGCCACCAGCTCCGGATCTGAGGCGTGGGGAGCCTCCGTAGAGGCCCGGGAAGGGGTGAGCACGACCTCGCAGCCGAGCTTGCGGGCCATCTCTGCATGCCGTGCATCCGGCTCGATGCCGATGATGCGGCTCGCGCCCATCCCACGGGCAATGAGGACCGCGAACAGCCCGATGGTGCCGCAGCCGATGATCGCCACGGTCTTGCCGCGCAGCTCTGCGGACTGGCAGGCATGCATGGCATTGCCGAACGGCTCCTGAACAGCCGCGACCTCGGGACGGATCTTGTCGAGGTCGGTCGGCCAGAGGGCCTTGGCAGGCAGCTTGACGTACTCCGCAAAGCAGCCGTCTCGCGAGATGCCGATGATCTTGTCGTCAGCACAGACGTGGCTGTCGCCGACCCGGCACTGATGGCAGACGCCACAGACGATGTGGCTCTCCGTCGAGACCACCTGACCGACCCTGTAGCCGTACTTCGGCTCGACCCGGGTGCCCGCTGCGACGATCTCGCCGAGCAGCTCGTGGCCAACAATACGGCGATCCTGACCTTCTTCATCAAGACTGCTGAGGATCATGTCGCCGAACGACTTGCGCCACCAGATTCCTCGGTCCGAGCCACAGAAGCCCGCATATTTGACCTTGATGATGACGTTGGAGCGGTCAACACCGTCCGCCTCATCAAGGGTCGGGATCGGGACCCGCTCGCGCACGAGCCCAGTAGAGCTCTTCCAATCTTCGCGCGACCGATCGAAGGTCAGCGCCCACATGGAGTCAGCCATAGAGAACCTCCAGAAAAGGTCTCCATGGCCTAACTCACCCTCACCAACGTCTGTCGGTGAGAGATTTGTATGCTGCCAGAACTACAGGTAGTAGTTCAGGTCACCAGTGATCGATCCAACGTGGTAGCCCCAGTAATTCGTGCTGTAAGGCGCAGTGGCTCCAGCACCGATCTCGTACTGAGGGTCACCCGACTTCTGGCGGCCGATGATCTTGAGCCCGAACGTCAGGACGTTGAACCGGAACGAATTACCGCCATCCCAGGCGAGCGCCTTCATGGTGGTGGAGGTCTCCATGTAGATGCGCACGGTGGGAGCGGGCACGAAGGTGATGTTGGCGCCGCCGACGACCCGTGGGTCAAACAGGCTGTCGCCAGTGTTGGCATCCTTGACGAAGGCCAGATCCGAGCCGCCCTGAAGCTGGATGTCGAGCCAGCCGGTGCTGCCGAGGTCGAGGCGCTGGCCGAAGGCGAGCTGAGGGCGGATAGCCGGGTAGATCGGGTTGGTGCTGATGCGCACATCACCAATGGCAGTCAGCCAGGTCCGGGTCCGAGCAGACTTGATGAGGCTGTAGCGGGCGCCCGTCTCGATGCTCCAGCTGGAGTACCGGTTGCGCGCGCCGACGTGAACCGACAGCTCACGGAAGATCTGGTGCTCGTAGTCGGTGATGAGGTTGATGTACTCGGGAAAGCCCCACTCAAAGCCGACCCGCAGCTTGGTGATCGGATCGATGTTCTCCAGCAGCAGCGGCTGGGCGAAGTACATCTCGACCTTTCCTGCATCCTCAGCGCTGCCGCCGGGGCTCGCGATCCGCTCGCCGTACATCTCTCCCTCAAGGTCTGTCAGGCGCGCATCGATGCGCGCCTTGAACACAGAGTTGGGGTATTTCTTCATGTAGCGCTCCCAGGAGAGCGCCTCCTCATCAGGGAGCAGGTTCTCGACCCGATCCATCTGGTCGCGGTAGATCTGAGCGTTGTCCTCGCCCTCCCCTCGAACAGAGACGTCGCGGTCCTCCTCGAACTCGTCCTCACCAAAGTCGAGCTCCTCGCCCTCCCCTTCGAACTCGTTCATCCAGGACTCGTCGTTCTCGTCAGGCTCGTCTTCGAGATCACCCTCGTCGTCGCTCGGACGCTCGCTGGGGGTTTCTTCTTCTTCCTCTTCGAACAGCCAGTCGTCGTCGTCCTGAGCGAAGGCTGGAGCGGACGCGATGAGCGCCACGGCGAGGAGAGAAGCGCGGATGTAAAAACTCATCAGTGACTCCTTGATATACGATCTCAAGAGATCCACCCTCGCAGAGATATACCCCTGCTGAGATATACTGCTGTGGCAGAGCAGGGATAGTAAATTCCGGCTCCAGCCCGCGCAAGGAAAGCCCGTGTGAACCAATGTGGGACCATCAAGGATGAGGCCGGAGGCGATGACCTTGAGCTTCTCGCAGAGAGTGCCGAGGAAGTGCGCGCCTACCTCGTCAACCTCCGGGGAGGCGCGCCATTTCTCTCCGGTGCAGACAGCCAGCTCCTCGATGGCTGGCTCACCGATGGTGTCCCGGTAGCGGTCATTATGGCCTCTATGGACAAGGTCGCGGTGCGCCGAAGAAAGCGTCGGGTGCGCAGCCGAATGAGCCTCAATTCCTGCCGGGGAGAGGTCCGTCGCCTCATGGGCAGCCGCCCCTCTGCACCCGCTGCTGAGACCCACATTGGGCTCTTGTCGCTGGCTGGTGAAATCTCTGCAATGACCATCGCTCCCGGGCTGAGCAACCTACGGCACATCTTAATTAAGGCGCTTACTGCGATCAGCGAAGCCGACGGTACTCCCCTCGAGGATCGCGCACGGCTGGCGATTCGGGCCTGTCGGAAATTCCATGAAGGCGTCTGGTTCGCGCTGACCGACCAGCACACCGCCATGCTCGCCGACGCCACTGCAGAGCTCGATGCCCTCCGCAGCGTTCTCAAAGAGAACGCCTGGCAGGCCGCCGTCGAAGAGGTCGCGCGGGATCGCATCCGCGCGCGCTTCCCCCTGATCTCTGCGCAGGAGGTTTGGGAACGTCTCAGCCAACAGGCCGCCGCATAAAGAACCGCGTGATCTGACCACCCGCTCGGAGTCGATCTCGGTTACCTGCCTGCTGGTCCGCGCTGCTGTGTTCCACTCACTGCGCTGGCTGTTCTCCTGGCTGGTATGATCCATCCTGTCTCACCCGGATGCGCTCTTCTGATGTTCCCCCGGTTCTACCCACCAGCAGCAACCAACTGCTCCAGCTGCAGAGAGATGGGGTACATCGTCAGACCACGCGGAGAGTTCGCCCAGGCGGAGATCTGCGCCTGTGTGCCAGAATGCACCCGCTGCGGCGGCAGCGGCCGAATGGTGATCGAGCGCGACGGCTCACGCCAGATCGGGCGCTGTCGGTGCCAGAAGCTTCCAGACCGGATCCGGATCTTCAACACCGCACGCATCCCCGCGAGGCATGCTCGAAGCAGCTTCGTCAACTTCGAGATCAGCGATGCCTCCGTCATCCGAGCATTCGGAGAGGCTCAGAAGTGGGTCTCGGAGTACACTCCGGGCGAAGAGAACAAGGGCATGATCTTCTGGGGAATGGTCGGTCGCGGAAAGACCCACCTCCTCGTCGCGACCCTTCGCTCTTTGGTGTTCACCCATGGTGTCCAGGTCCGCTTTGTCGAGTTCAGCCGACTGCTCTCGACCCTCAAGGAAGGCTACTCCACCGGCCGCTCCGACACCTCTCTCCTCACGGAGCTGTCGACCATCCCAGTCCTCGGCGTCGATGAGCTCGGCAAGGGACGCCTCTCAGAGTGGGAGCTGACGATCATCGACGAGGTCGTCAGCCGTCGGTACAACGCCATGGGCACCCTGCTCGGCAGCACCAACTACCGCCCAGCAGATCCCACCGGGGCCCCCCCACCAAACCTCGCCAAGCCCGAATTCGAGCGGCAGACCCTCGGTGATCGGGTCGGATGGCGGGTGTTCTCTCGCCTCAAGCAGATGTCGATGTTCGTGCAGACCAGAGGCCAGGACTACCGCACCAGTGCCCGCTCGATCTCCCATGCGCGCCTCACAACAGTCCCCAACGAGAACGCCGGCTGAGGCGCTGCGGGTGGACTGAAGCAGCAGACGCTCAGATCGCGTCGTTGCCGGGCAGAGGCTTTGGCTGGGGCATGGGCAGCTCTGGCATTGCATCGTTCTTGTCCGGCACCGCCTCATCCGCAGGGGCCGCCTCATCCGAGGGAGCTTCCATCGGACGCGGCTCCCGGGACGCACCGGGACGGAGCTCTCGCTTGCCGGCTTCTCCAGGAGGCTGCGGCGTAAACTCAGCGCCCTCTGCCGGCAGCAGCTCGCCCGGGCGAGAGATCACGAGGCGCTTGTCCCGTGCCTCCTCGGCCTTGCGACGGGTCCAGGAGAGGCTGGGGTTCAGGGCAAGGGCATCGGACCACGCGCGATAGCTCTCCTCCCAGTCTTCCTGAGCAAACAGGGCGTCGCCCTCTGTGTCCAGTGCCGCTGACAGGGGCTCGGTGAGATCGCTGAGGCCATCGAGGTGGTGGTCCCAGCGCCGGACTTCCTTGAGGTGTGCGATGCGCTCGGCGCGATCTTCGGAGGCCTCGGCTCGAGCCAGCCAGCAGCCCGCCAGCGTAGTGCGGATGGTGTCCTCGTGCCGCGCCCGCCAGGTGGTGTTGCGAGACAGGTGACGGGTGGCGTCCTTCCACTTCGGCCAGACCGCCTCACAGTCTCCCCCCACAGCCAGCGCGCCAGCCGCTGCGCGATCCTCTTCCGCATGCTGGCGAGCGCTCTCCTGGGGAACGACCTGAACGGTCTGTGCCAAGATCACCTCACCCGCCAAGAAGACCGGCTCATCGCTCCCGGCAGTGACCAGCGGGAGGACCTCACCGGTGGTGTCGTCGAGGAGGACGATGCCGACCTGATACGTCCCCGGCGGAAGCGTGCCGGGGACCTGAATCCAGAACCGCCCAGCGACCTTCTCCCGACTGCTCCATTCCTCTGGGGCATACCAGCCATAGCCCGGCTCCAGCGCAGTCACGCTGCGGTTCCCTTCGCCGTCGTCCAGCCAGACCAGTGTGCGGAAGCCTTCCTCGCGAGACACCGTGCGCCACCACGTCCTCAGGTGGACCTGTCCGCCCGGAGCGACCTCCGGAGACGGCAGGCGGTAAGACAGCAGCTCGATGCCCCCCTCAAACCGATGCGCCGGCTCCTCGCCGGTGTGCCGCTCGATGAACAGATCCTTGCGGATGTGGTTGCCGACATGCAGCTTTCGCCCACCGATGGGGTAGCCAGGGATCTCGATATAGTCCTTCTTCCAGGACTTCTGACGGGGAATCTTGCTGGATCGAGCCCAGCCCGCGTGCACGTGAGCGAAGTCCGGAAGACGCTCCTCGAACAGGTACTCACCGATGAACTTCTTGTTGAAGTCGGAGTGCCGAGCCATCGAGACATCGACGAGGCCGGCGATGTCGACGATGTCCCAGCCGGAGTAGTACATGTGGGCGCCCATGTCGACGTCGAGGAGCACGATGTCGTCGACGTCCAGGCGATTCTGGACCCAGGTCATGTACCGGACCCGTCGGTGGATGTCCCGCACTGAGGTCTCCGGGTTGACCGAGAAGCGGGTCGCCCGGTTGATCTCGTTGATGGCGAACGGGATCATCACCGCCGCGATCACGATCACCCGCAGCGACACCTCCTGCCCCCAGCGGGACAGCGGCGCGGGGATGAGCCGCCGCTTGATGTCGGCGGGAATCATGAAGTCAAGCAGCTCTCCGAGGCCAACGGCGAGGAGGGGGAACAGGCTGACGGAGATGATGTTGAACCACCGCCACTCGTCCATCCAGTCTCCGCCGGCATACAGCGCAAAAAACACCCCTGAGGCGCAGTACGCCCACAGCATGCCGCGCGTCCGCCAGCCAGAGCGGCTCAAGGTGATCAGCCCCATCAGGGACGCCATGCCAAGGATCGTCCACACCCGCGCCGTGACCCAATTCGACGACAGGCTGCGCCACCAGGATGGCTTGTTCGGCCAGTTGATCGCCTCCGGCAGCCACTCAGGCTGTCCGATAAACTTGCCGTCATAGAAGACCATAAAGGCCAGCAAGGCGATGAGAACCACCGACAGCCGCCGCCGTCGGCTGTTCTTCAGCCCGCCCAGCGCGAAGAACAGCAGCGGCAGCACATAGGCAATGCCGTGGGTGAGCAGGTAGTTGTTGATG
The DNA here is from genome assembly GCA_029251165.1 of Myxococcota bacterium. Classification (GTDB taxonomy): domain Bacteria; phylum Myxococcota_A; class UBA796; order UBA796; family UBA796; genus JAQXDW01. Next base: position 113 of record JAQXDW010000085.1, on the reverse strand, counting down.
TACTTCCAGCCCTTGATGGTCCAGCCGAAGGGTCTGAAGGTCTTCCCGGCGCCGAGCTTTGCGTAGTAGGTGTTTGGAAACTCCCAGGCGAAGTACCAATACCGCCATCCGTT
>JAQXDW010000041.1 GCA_029251165.1 Myxococcota bacterium | reverse complement strand
GTTCTTCTTGACCCGCAAGAACGCCCGGGGCGGTGAAGGACCGGCCCTTCTCTAAAGGGGCAAACCCCTGCAGGAGAGGCCAGGGGAGTGAGGTCATGGCTGCTGGGGCATCCCGCTGCTGTGGCTGGAGCGGGAAAAGGCTTCCGGAAGCTCCAGTCAGCGCACTCGCTCTGAGCACTCGGTTGTGTTCAGCGCGAGGTCTCGCGAGAGCGGGTGCGCGATGGTCATCGTCACTCGCTGTGAAATAAAGCCACAGAACCCGTCGTGTCGAAGGCTGCCACCCCATCTCACGGAGCGAACATCTCCAGCCGTCATTCCAAAGATGCAAGCCTCCTCGCAGCAGCCCACATTGAGGTCGAGCCCCGGCTGGATCAGCTTCAGCTCTGGCTGCCCATCGACCGCCCCATCATCCGTGGGCGCGGAGGCCTGCTCACCGCTGCAGGGCTGCTCTCTGCGCTGATGCTGCTCATTGTGGCGCTCAGCTCCCCGTCCGTCCTGGGCTTGTCAGAGACCATGACCGCCAATCAGTTTCTGGTCATGATCTTCGCCAGCTTAACCATGGTTTCGGTCGCTCTCCTGGCCGCTGGGGACACCATCGGGCGCCTGAGCGAGCGGCTGGTCGACCGCTACCGGCCGATGAGAGCGCGCAGAGAGACGGTAACGATCAACCAGCATCTGGTGATCACTGAGCGAGACCGGCTGGGTCTGGACACCATCCAGTCTGTCTCCATCGAAAAAGAGTGGCTCCGTGTCACCCTCATCGCCCACACGCCACAGGGTGCGGTCCCCATTGCCCAGCATCGCAGCACGCGAGTCATGGAGACCCTGGGGGAGGTCATCGTGCAGCATGCCACCCGCCACCGTCAGGGACTCTGTGCGCGGGGACAGAACCCAGACCAACCGGCGGAGATCCCGCAGCGTCTTCAGGAGCTGCGACAGTCGAGCCCGGTCGTGATCACCCAGGCGTAGCGCGAGCAGAAGCGGCCGTCCGTGCATCCAAGCAACGCCCCTGACCCGCTGCTGAGGCCCGACGCTGCTGTGGGTGGGGAAGGGGAAAGGCCACTTGAATTGCCTGTCAGCAGCCCATCGTCATCAGCTTCGGGATCGAGGAGGGTTCGTCGGCGGTGGCTGAGGGTCGATTGCCGTTACGTGGTGCGCAGTCGGTCCACAGCCCCCGCTCGTGAGATGTCCGAGGGGCCAGCAGACTCCTCAACCTCAGTCTGCATTGGAGAGTGGTCGATGCCCAGGGCTAAGAGCGCTCGACGGACTCGCCACAGCGGGCCTGCGGGTGACTCAGTTCGCCAGGACGTACTTGATTTCTTCAAATGCCGACATCGAGAGGAGGTCCTCCTCTAAAAGAAAGTCCTCTGCCCAGCCCGGGACGCGCTTTCCTTTCGATAGGCATCCCACCATCCTGAGGAGGGCCACAGCCCCTCGCTCTTCCAGGTGCTCGCAGTGCGTCTCCATGTTCTTTTTTGAGCCCATTCCGCGAATGGTCGACAGCGTCGAAACGTTCGCCAGCGGGCTCTCGAGCCCGGGCAGTGCGTCGTGGCGGTGAAACATCGCCGCCTGCCAGGCCTCAACGAACAGGACCGACGGCACCACGTCCTCGATCCGAGCGAGCAGGGTGAGGAGCGCTACGGTCGGAGCATCGGTCAGCAGGTGTGCATCGTAGAAGGTGACTTCGTCGCGGCTCAGTGCGTCGTAGTGACGCTGGAGGTCGACGCTCGGCGTCTCGCTGTCCTCGCCGTCGAGGAGGTCATCGACCGATGTGCTTGGGGGCGACGCAAAGCGGCGGCTCTCCTCCGACGTGAGCTGAAAGCCTGGGATGGCCTGGGGGGCAGACCAGTCGGCGGCCTCGTCGGTCTTCACCTGTCCCATGACGGTCATCGACAGGGCCATTCGCTCTCTCCAGGCGTGCCAATTGTCGTCATCCAAAAGGACCAGACCTTGAAACACATCAGAGTAGTCGGTCCAGCTCATCAAATGGAACATCCCTGCCCTCCACGACAGCGCCTCTTCATTGAAGCTCAGCATACGCCAGCCCCACGAGGGTCGCATAGCACCGGCTTGGTCAAGGTCGATACCTCGACGCGGCTCAAGCCCAGGGACTTGGGGGTGGCGGATCATCGTCTTTGAGCTTCGGATGAAGAACGGTCAGAGCATCGAGTGGTGCCTGCTGCTGCAGGAGGTGGAGCGCCAGAAGACGGAGGGCTGCGCCCATCACCTCTTCGAGGACTTCCGTGACATGACCGTGGCCAAGCTCCAGAACAGTCCCGAGGCGGCAGCCGCGAGGCGGCAAGAGGCAAGAATAACGCAACGGCGCCTGTGTTCGTGATCTTCAGCGCATGAAGTTCAGCTCCATTGAGCAGGCGCGCAAGGCTTGGTTGAGCGAGGAGCAGAAGCGGGTCTGCAAGGACTGCTCAGAGCGGAAGAACCCCGCCGAGTTCCTCCCCCGATACTCAGGGTGCCATCTGGGCAGACGCGCAAAGCGACCTCAGCGAGATGCCCTCCATCGTGCCTTGTCCATGTGGCTGAGACTCGTGGTCACGCCGGCCCGATGCTGGCAGGGTGACAATCGTCCACCGCCCACCGCCCACCGCCCACCATCCTGCCTGACACCCGAGCCACTACCATGGGCCCCTTGTCAGTCACCGCGCGGTAGGCCAAGCCCTCAGCTTTGGAGGGCTGGTACGTCACAGACAGCGCGGGCTTGCTCTCGCACGTCTTCGGCCATCACCCCTCCACTGAGCCGGGGGAGCTCCAGAGTGAGTTCAGGGCTGATCAGGCGTGCCGATGCTGGGGCGGGAGAGCGAACACGGCCGCTTGAATTCCCTGTCAGCGCTGCCCGACCTGCCCGAAGGTGTGCCCGCTGACATGATGCGCCCGCCAGCCATGTCACTCAGGGCACCCATCAGCGCCGTTGTCGATCCGCTGGGTCGTGCTCCGTGTGGTAGACCACGCGCCCACCGATGATGGTCTGCTGCACGGTGGCCCCCGGCTGGAGCGGGGAGGCCGAGAGCACGACAAAGTCGGCCAGCTTGCCTGGCTCCAGCGAGCCCCGGCTCTCGTCGAGGTGCTGCTGCCAGGCGGGCTCGATGGTCAGCGAGCGCAGCGCTTGGGTGGGGGAGAGGCGCTCGTCGGCGCCCAGCACCACACCGGCTCGGGTCGTCCGCGACACCGCCACCTCGATCATCTCCAGCGGGCGGATCGGAACCACTGGAGAGTCGGCATGCAGGGTCGGCCGCAGCCCTCGCTGCCAGGCGCTCTGGATCGGATCGAGCCGCGCGGCTCGTTCTTCTCCGAGGAAGATCATCCGGTGTCGATCTCCCCAGTAGCGGATGTGCTGAACAAAGAAGCTCGGGGTGATCGCGAGTGTCTGCATCCGCTCGAGCTGCCCGGCATCGGCGAGCTGGGCGTGGATGAGGATGTGGCGCGCGTCGTCGCGGGGGTGGGCGCGCTGGGCGGCCTCGATGGTGTCGAGGATGGTGTCGATCGCGGCATCGCCATTGCCGTGGATGGCGAGCTGCAGGCCGGCGGCATGGTAGCGCGCGGCCTTCTCTGCCAGCGCCTCTGGCGCACCGCGCGGCTGACCGCGGTGTCCGTCCTCGCGGTCGTGGTAGGGCTCGCGAAGGTGGGCGGTGTGGCTCTGGATGGAGCCGTCTGCCATCAGCTTGACCGCACCCAGGCTCACCCAGGTTGGATCGAGGCGCGGCAGCCGGAGGGTGCCTTCCAGCAGTGCATCTGCGCTGTGCTCGTCGGGCCAGATGACCAGGCGCAGCGTCAGCCCTCGCAGGCGGCCCAGCCAGGCCAGGCTGCGCACCAGAGAGGGGGGAGTCAGGCCGCTCTGAGCAGTCGTGACGCCGGCAGCGAGGTAGCGGTGCTCGGCTGCGCGGAGGATGCGCAGACCGTCCCAGGCTCCCGGGAGCAGCACCCGCTGGGCGTGCTCGGAGGCCATCTCCTCGAGGACCCCGCTCGGCGTGTGTCCATCGGGCTCTCGGAGGATGTGTCCACCGTCTGGGTCGGGGGTGGCAGCGGTGAGGCCCAGCACAGCGAGCCCGGCGGTGTTGACGGCGGTGACGTGGCCGGAGATGTGGATCGCGGCGACCGGATGCCGGTCGGAGACATGGTCGAGGTCGTGTCGGGTGGGGTGCCGTCCCTCTGCCAGCAGGGTGTCGTCGTAGCCATATCCAACCACCCAGCGACCCCGTCGGTGCTGTGCGGCCTCGTCTCGGAGACCAGCCAGCAGCTCGTCCATGGTGCGGATCGTGCCGACCGGCGGGCTGCTGAGATCGGCGAAGACCGCCCCGGCACCCTCGCCAGGGAAGTGGCCGTGGGCATCGATGAAGCCGGGCACGATGACTTGGCCGTCGAGATCGACGATGCGGGCTCTGGGAGCTTGCTCCCGGAGCTCTTCTGCTGTGCCGACCGCCACCACGCGCGCGTCCTCGATGAGCATCGCCTCGACCACATGGTCTGCAGCATCCACGGTGTGGATGGAGCCACCCGTGTACAGCGTCGGTCGCGCCAGCACGGCGCCCACCAGCCCCAGCCAGCCTGTCATGTCCACGCCTCCCACGAGAGCCTATACCAGCACGATTCCGATGCTGTCGGGTGTACACCACCTGAGCATGAGCAGCGCCGTCCTCCGGGGCGGGCGGAGAACCTCCTCCACAACAGCCACAACACCCGTTGTAGAGCAAGACACCACGGCTTGAAAAACACCGCCAGACACCGCTTAAATTTCCTGTCCACAGCAGCGGGTTGACTCGCACCCGAGGAGGGGAGGGTGGTTGATTGTGACCGTTGTTGTATCAACGTACTGAAATTGACCAGGACGGAAGCCCACGGGTATCCGTGGCTCCTGGGCGCGGTGGATGTGGCTGGCGCAGGGGTGGTGATCGTCGGCTACGCTGGCAGTTGTCTCATCGCTGCCCCCATGACTTTCTGCCCTGATGCGCCGACTCTACGCCTTGCTGTTTGGTGTGCTGGCGCTGTTCGTCGTGACGGTTCGTTGGGGGCTGGTGGCCAGTCGGACACCAGATGATACCTGAAAACAGGAGGTAACTTGGATATTTAGAGTGGGTTTTGTCCGTGTATTGCTGTTTTAGTACTATATTTTATAGCAGGTTCCCCCATGAGCACGGGGATGTGCCCTTCTCTGAATACGCTGACCCCAGAGCAACACCGGGTTCACTGTCAGCGAAGGTGCTGTAGGTGGCGATGTCGTAGGCGACGAGCGCTCAGCGCCGACGCCAGCCGACCAGGATCGCCCCCAGCAGCCAGAGAGAGCCTGACGCGGAGACTGCGGAGCAGCGGCTGCCGGCACCGCGTATCATGCGGCCGGACTCACAGGCATCGCCGTTGCCGTCGAGATTGCTGTCTTTCTGGGCGGGATTGAACGCTGCGGGGCAGTTGTCGCAGGCATCGCCAAGGCCGTCGCCGTCGCGATCAAACTGGGCTGGGTCGGTCACCATCGAGCAGACGTCGCAGGCATCTCCAATGCCGTCGAAGTCGCTGTCGTCCTGGGTTGGGTCGTAGACTGCTGGGCAGGTGTCGCAGGCGTCTCCGATCCCGTCGCCGTCGTTGTCTTCCTGATCCGGATCGTATCCGGCGGGACAGAGATCGCAGTCATCGCCCAGGCCATCGGTGTCGGCGTCGGTCTGATAGAAGTTCTTATCGGTGACACAATTGTCGCACGCATCGCCGATGTCATCGGAGTCGCTGTCGGCCTGGTCGAGGTTGATCAGCTCGATGCAGTTGTCGCAGACATCGCCGATGCCGTCCGAGTCCGAGTCGAGCTGGTTCGGGTCGTCTGTGAACGGACACGTGTCGCAGGCATCGCCCACGTGGTCCAGGTCCGAGTCGGACTGATCTGCGTTCTCGACGCTGGGGCAATTGTCGCTGACATCACCCTCACCATCGCAGTCCTGGTCGGTCTGGAACGGGTTCCAAATATAGACGCTGTTGTCGCAGACATCGCCGATGCCGTCCGAGTCCGAGTCAAGCTGATCGTTGTTGATGAGCTCGATGCAGTTGTCGCAGACATCGCCGATGCCGTCCGAGTCCGAGTCAAGCTGATCGTTGTTGGCAACCCCAAGGCAGTTGTCACATGTCAGGGAGAAGAGAAGCTCGCTGTCGGTGAAGATCTCAGCGGTGACCAGACCGTCCCCATCGACGTCGTATTCGGCGACAGGATACAGGCAGCCAAACGACATGTAGCCGATGTAGTAGTCCGCGTTGGGCCAAGGGACTCCCTCTGCATTCACCTGGGAGAGGCAGAGCGGATCGGCAAGATCGACCGCTTCCTCATCCATCGCCTCGATGCCGTTGCAATTGAGGTCCTGCGCGAGATCGTTCCAAGTGCCCGCATTGGAGATCTCGTCCTCTGGACACTCGTCACCCGCGACAGCAAGTGACGCCATAAGTATAATCATAACGACCTTATTATTGTGAATTGATGATGTGTCTTTATTGAGCACGATCAAGCCATCAGTAACAGTTGAGGGGATAAATTTCCATCGTCAACTAAAGTTAGTTAATCCACTTTTGAGGTGTATAGTTTGAGAACTTATTGCTCGGCGATTCAGCAGCGAGGCGCTCTGTCTTGCAAGCCTTGCCGCGCGTGTGCGCGGCATCAACCGCAGGGCACAAGAGAAACATAGAGAAACGGATCACCGACCTCACCGAATCCAGCATGGAGGCCCCGGCGCTGATTTTTTTGTCCGCTTGATTCTCTCCAGTCAGCGTCTCGTGGGGCCATCGTGCTGATCGAGATTCAATGTTCTCCCGACGATATCCTGAAAACCCTCCGTATGGGCTTGGAGAGTAGGGAACCGCAAGACAGGAGAGCCTCTTTGACATCCGATACACGATGGATTTAGTTAGAACTTCAACAAATTCTGAAGATGTCTACGGAGATGTGAGATGTCAGAAGTCGCTAAAGAAGTGGATGTCTCTCCAGCCGAAGACACCGCTCAGATCGAGACGGACGATTCGCTCATCGATCCGCTCTCAGACCCGCTCCAGACGAGCAGCAGCCTCTCGGGCGGCGTGGTCACACAGAACGACATGCCGGAGAGCGATGCCCTGAAGGATGTCGAGGGCTGGCACAAGCGGATGGCGATGGAGGTAAGCACGCTGCTGGAGAAGCCCCAGGGCGGCACGACGGCCCAGGAGGTCTACGAGCGGAAGCTGACCTTCGCTGACCGGCTCGCCGAAGCCTACACCGCTCAGCTTGAGGATGGGGTGGGCATGACCATCAGCGTGCGCCCCCCTGAGCGCGGCTCTGGTGACAAGGCGCTTGGCTACCACGTTCGGATCGCCCCCAACGACACCGACTACCACGGCTTCATCCAGACTGAGCTGCCGGACTGGGTCAGCAAAGCAATCAAATTCAACCGGAAGAAGCACACCAGCACCTCCGGCCTCCTCCAGAAGATGCTGTCAGTCTCTGGCAACCAGAGCCTCGTAATGACCGCGTATGCCGAGATGCTCCTCGCAGAGAAAGGCATCGGTGCTGGGTTTGTGTACCTCGCTGCGGACGTGCAGCGGAAGCTCAACAAGATCCCCAAGTCCGTCTGCCCCACACCCGTCAAGGTCGACGGCATGCTCGGGGACGGGACGATCGATCGCTTCGCCATCTTCCAGCGCTGGCGGAAGACGCCGTCCATGTCCCGGCTGGAGGATCTGCTCTCCAACATTGGGGACGTCGACCTCGAGCGCTCAGACAGCGGCTCCGGTGAGGACCTCGCGCGCCTGCCGCCAGACATCGCCGCTGCCATACAATACAACCGCGGGAAGCACACCTTCAAGAAGTCGCTGATCGCGGACCTGTACAAGATCTCCGGCGATCAGAACCTCGCCATGAACGCGAACAAGTCTGGTGAGATCGGCGTCGATTTTGTCTACCTCGTTCGCGCGGCTCAGATGGAGATGAACCGCCGGGCGGATGAGCACGGCGAGCTTCGCGTCAAGATCGACGGAAAGCTCGGACCGGACACCGTCAAGCGCTACAGCGGCGAAGGTGACAGCGACGGCTACAAGAAGCTCAAGGCGCAGGAAGACGCCCTCATCGAGGCACAGAAGGAGCTCGGCAACGTCGACGGAATTCACGGATTCACCTCCGTCACCGGTGGTCTGCTCGACACGCTCCTGCCCCGCGAAGGCGACAAGCGGAAGCTGGTGGTCGCTGGAAACGCGCTAATCCCCGCCATCGGCGGCAAGCTCGGGCTCGTCTTCACTGCGGAGGGGGAGCGCGGCGGCAACCTCAAGGTGCGCGGCGAGCTGAAGGGGCAGTTCTCGGCGTCGGTCGATGCATGGATCGTCGAGGCGTTCGTCCAGGCGGGTGTGTTCGGCTACCTGGAGGTCGCTGCGAACAGCGGCACGGCGGTGATGCGGCTGATCTTTGCCTCCATCGAGGAGGCCGTCCGCGCCGTCAGTCCGGATGCCGCCAGCTACGTGTTCGGCGACGGCTACTTCGAGGAAGTCCGCGGCGGCATGGACGACGACGACTACATCGAGTACGGCTGGGGTGTCGAGGCCAGCGCGGGGCTCTCCATCGGAAAAATCGACCCCACCGATAAGAACGAGAATTCCGGTAGCGTCGAGGGGAAGGTCCGCCGCCAGTCTGGAACGCAGCTCACCCGCGACAAGAAGACCAACAACGTGCAGTGGGAGGTTGCTGGCAAGGCGTCGGTGGACGGCTGGGGCGAAGGCGAGCTGAAGGTTGTGCCGAAGTGGGTCGATGACATCTTCTCGGAGATCGACGTCGGCGTCACCTTGAAGCGCGAGGTGAACCTGATGGACTTCTCCAGTCAGTTCAGCCCCGCAGCGGTCAACGAGCAGATGGCATACTGGATCGGCAACGCGGTCGGGCTGGTGCAGGGGGTGGTCAAGAAGCAGAGCGGGCTGAACGAGAAGCTCGGTGGCCGGACCCTTGGCGAGATCCTCCAGGTCGCCTCTTCACAGACCTACAACCTCTCGGAGAACGCTGTGGTTGCTGCGGCGCAGAACCTCCAGGCCCTCGCCGCCAAGAACCCCAGCTTCAAGATGGGTCAGTCACTGGAGATCAAGCTCAATCTCAATGCCTCGGGCAAGTGCGTGCTCTCGTTCGAGCTGGCCAACAACACCCAGTTTGAGATCGGTGAGGGAGAGCGGGACACATTCTACCTCTCCTTAGAGAAGACCCGCCGCATCCTCTACGGTGAGGTCACCTTCTAATGACTGCTCCTCTCTCTTCCTTTGTCCTGCTCACCGAAGCCGGTGGTCCGATTCAGCCAGTCGAGGCGTCCGCTGCCCGCGAGGGACGCACGGTGGTCCTCTCCGTCATGGTCTCGCCAGCGGACTACACCCGCATCGATGAAGCTGCGATGCTTCACCTGGACGCGTTCATGCGGGGGCCTGGCGAAGGCCGACTGGACCGCAGCCGCCCGGTTCGGATCACTGCCCGTCTTCACGACGCCCGCGCAGGGGTGCTGCTTGCTAAGGCCGGCAACGATGCCGCCCTTGCTGCGGCGCTCGAGTCGGCCAGCGACGACGATCCGCTCTGCCAGCAGGGCAGCTGGTATGCCTTGACCGTGACCCAGGAGATGAGCCCGGGCCTGTGGGCTGGCTACCGCACGGAGTGGGTGCGCTGAGTCCGTGGCCTGCTGCCTCAGCTGGACGCACCTCGCGGCGGCTTGGGCTGTGGCAGTCGACACCACGACGGTCTCGTGGATGTGCGCGCGCGTGGAGCCCTGCTCCAGCAGAAACCGGGCGACGTCGGCGCGCGCGATGGTCATCGTCATCTGCTTCGGGTCGTAGGCCGACCCAACGGTCAGCGCGGCAGCCGGCTTGCCATTGGACAGGTGGGGAGAACGCACCAGCGTCCAGTCCAGGCCCGATGCCCGGACCACCGCTTCTTGGCGCTCGTGGTCCAGGAACACCGCCTTGAGGTAGAGCGGCACGATGAGCCAGCGCAGCTCGTGGCTGGTCTCGCCGATGCCGTGGGATGACTGCACCACCAGACGACGGACGCCCTCGGCCTGCATGGCGTCGACGACCACCTGGGTGCCGCGCTCCCGCAGGCGCTCCGTGCTGCGAGGGGGGCGCCCAGGGTGCAGATCACGGCATCGACACCTCGTATTGTCTGGTCGGCGCACTCGCGGTCCAGCGCCGATCCCTGTACGACGTCGAGGTGGGGGCGGGACCGCGCAAGCTTGCTGGGGGTGCGCACCAGAGCCGTCACGCGATGCCCCGCGTCGAAGGCCTGCTGGAGGACGAGGCCACCAGTGCCACCAGCGGCACAGAGCAAGGCAAAATGGAAGGAGGAAGCAGGCATCGATAGCTATGGGTTGAGTGTTTCATCAGGTACCGAGAGCGTAGGTCGCTCCCTGTTATGTGGCCATGGTCATGAAGTTCATGCAATCATGTTCTCTATGCATGACTCTCTCTCCCGACTCCGTGGACTCGACCTGGACCAACTGGTCTACCTGGACGCCATGCTGCGCCTGCGTAGCGTGAGCCGGGCGGCCGATGCGATGGGGCTGACGCAGTCGGCCATGAGCCACGCGCTGCGCAGGCTGCGGGTCCGCTTTGACGATCCGCTTCTGGTTCGGGTGGGCGGCGGTATGGCCCCCACACCATTCGCAGAGCAGCTGCGTCCGGGCCTGCGGGCTGCACTCGTGGCGCTGCAGCGTGCGCTGGAGCGAGCCGGTCCCTTCGACCCTGCGGCAGAAGCGCGCACCTTCCGCATCGCCTCGCCGGACCTGTTCGACTTGCTGGTCCTGCCCACGCTGATCCGACGGATACGCGCGGCTGGGACGCGTCTGTCTGTCCAGGTGACGTCCTATGGCCTGCCATCCCTCCAGGGGGCACTGGCCCAGGGCGACCTCGACCTCGCCCTGCTTCCCATCCTGTCAGGCGGCTCTCAGCTCGATGGAAGCGAGTTCATGCGCCGCACCCTGTTCCGCGACGGGTTTCGTTGCTTCTTTCGCGCTGATCACCCGGTCAATTCGGACTGGGGGCTGGACGGATGGCTCGCCGCCGATCACCTGCTGGTGAGCCCGACGGGGCGCTCCCATGGAGTGGTGGACCGCGTGCTCGAGCAGCAGGGGAGACGTCGCTCCGTGGCCCTGCAGGTCCAGGGCTTCGGCGTGGCGCCCGGCATCGTGGCGAACAGCGATCTGGTGCTCACGGCTCCCGCCAGCCTGGCCCGGTTGACCCGCCCCCTGGGCATCGTCGACCGGGAGCCTCCTGTACCGCTGCCGACCCATGGCATTGCCATGCTCTGGCATCGTCGCTTCGGCGAGGAGCCCGGGCTGCGGTGGTTGATGGACCAGCTCGCGGCAGTCACCTGTGGGCTCGTGCCCTGGACCGGAGCCCACTGACCACCGGAGGACATGGGGCGCCGCCGCACGCGCGCTGTGGTTCCTCGGCGCTGCTGCTCCCGCCAGGGGACACCTCAGGGCGTGCTGTTCTCTGGATAGGTCTCCAGCCGGGTCGCAGACCAGCGCACCACCGCACGCGGGTCTGCTCTGCCCTGTGCGAGCAGATCCAGCCGCGGCGGCTGGTGGTAGGCCGCCGCCTCGAGGAGGGCGAGGATTGCGTCGACCTCGGGGTCGCGATCCGTGGGACGCCGGGCGCCTCCTGGGAGGACCAGCGCGGGGATCATGGCCTCGGTCTCGTCGGCATCCTCCAGCCATCGGTCTCCGGTGAAGGCGACGGTGCTGCGGAGTGTCTCCAAGCGACGGGTGTGCGGTCGAGACTGGAGCATCACCGTGACCAGCGCCTCGGTGAGCGCCGTCAGGGACTGGCGCTGCTCAGGGTCTTCCAGGCGCAGGAGGTTGATCGCCGAGACGGTTCGGACATGGGGAAGCATCGCCGTCGGCGTCTCCTGCGGGGCACCAAGGACCACGCCCTGCTGCCCATACCGTCGCCACACCGCCGCAGCCCAGAAGTGGTCGACCAGGATGGCGCCGAAGTCGGGATCGTGCTCCGCCCAGGTCGCGGTGATGGTGTCGGCGGCCTGGACTGCAGTGCTCCAGTCGTGGGTTTCTCCGCCTGGGCGCAGGGTGTTGGAGAGGTGGGCGAGGCAGTCGCCGATGAAGTCTCCGGCCAGCGCGCAGAGGTCGACCGCGCTGCGGTAGGACGCTGCGTTGTGAAGCGCCACCAGCTTCTGGGCGGTCATGAACAAGCACTCCTCTCGCCACAGCGGCTCTGGAATGGCCTGGCAGTGTGCTGCGGCCGCCGAAGCATCCCGCGACAGGATCGCCTCGGCGGCCTCGTGGCTCTGGCAGGCGCTCACCGAGGGCACAGTGCACACCGTCTGACTGGCCGGCACATCGACCAGCGCTGAGGGCCAGGGGCGAGGGGGAAGCCGAGAGGGGCCTGCGGGGCCTCTGCTGGGACGGGCGGCCTCTGCTTGGGGGGCACGGCGCGCTGTGAACAGGTGCGGTCGACTGTTCAGCTGGACGCAGCGGCCCCGATCTGGACCCGGTGGCAAGACCGCACACAGCGCCCGGGTCTGTCCGGGGTGGGCCTCGGTCAGCTGGATCACCACGGCGACCCGCTCGATGGGATCGGGCAGCGCTCCCACCGCAGCATGGACCGCTTCAGGCGTCTCCGCCCAGTGCTGATCAATCCAGCGCGCCCGGCAGTCGCGGTCTGAGCAGTCGGTGATGTTCGCTGGTGTCGTCGCGAGCTCGGCACACGACAGCAGGCTCAAGGCGACGTAGAGCATGCTCTATCCAGACACGCATCGGCGCTGAGATTCAAGCAGGGCATGCGCCGGGGGCTCGAATGGAGACCGCTGAGCCCGCCAGGTGTGCTGTGGAGACAAGGTCCAGCAGGGCGGCCGCGATCGCTGCTCATCCGGGCCCCACCAGTGTCCGTCGCTGCTCTCGAATACCTCGCACTGGTCGGACATGTCGAAGAGGAGGCACGATGGTGGGGGGCACATCTGGTCAGCGGAGGTGCTGCCGTCTGGGGTGGACTCATCGGTGTCGTCTCGACAGGTGCAGGTCCACGCCAAGACCCCGTCAGTGGAGAACGCTTGAGAGAGTCCCGTGGTGTTGAGAATTCAGGTTGCCTGTCGGAGCGGCAGGGAGCCGGGCGGCCGAGCAATGGCACCACAGGGAACCACGCGGAGGTTCACTCTGGTCTGAACATGACGCTGCCTCAGCTCGGTGCGATCAACCGCGACGGTCGTCAGACACACACTCAGGACGTCATCAAGCGCCGACCCGTTCTCCATGTGAGCGACGACATCGGCGTCTCGGTGCCGGGCAGGATCGCAGACCGACTCCGGTAGGCTGGGCGACCGTGTGGATGCACCGACCAGCAGGGGACGACGGCGCGGTTTCTGAGCGCTGCAGACGAGAGTGAGCAGCCCGGCTCGAGGCGCTCGTCGGAGAAGCCCGTCAGCGCAGCGCGGATCCGCGAGCGGACGTGGACATCACCGACACCAACCCACACACTGGACCGCGTCTGCAAGCACCCGTTAAGTTTTAGCCACGAGGGCTGAGCATCTGTCCTGCCACGTGGGACCTTCCCACCAGGTTCCTTGTGTCCAGCTTAAAACAAGACACAAGGGAGCCTGTATACGGGGGCTGAATACCGGGTGCGCACATGGTCATGAACCCACACCACGCTTCTGCCTACAGCTTCGCCCTGAGAGCGTCCCGACCAGGATTACTCACCTGAGGAGCCAGTGCAGGAGAGTACCAGAGTGGCCACACGCTGGTGTCCCTCAGAGGCTGCCAACACCACAGACTGAAAGCTCATCATCGGCTTGCTGCAGTCCACGGTCAGCGCGACTTCCGCGGGCCCGTTGTTGCAGATGGCAATCCCAGCATTCGAGCGCGCCTTGAAGGCGCTGCAGATCCAACCAGACTGGTTGAAGACTTCTGAGCGTGAATCGGTCAGCTGCACCGTCTCGCTCTCCTTGTCTTTTGGGCTGATGTTCAGCTCGATCTGGTCATCGGCGGCCAGTGCCACAGCACTTCCGAGGCTCATCGAGAGCCCAATTAGTGAGAGCGAACGAATCAAGTTCTGTTGACTAAACATCAGCTGTATCCTTTGGGTTGGTGTATGTATCGAGTCGCGCACTGGTACATTACGCAATCTTCGATAGGTGTCACCCTTCATCAATCTATCAATGCTTGCGGCTCGTCAGAATATATGCCACCCTGGGGTGGCGTTGATTTGCAGGAAGAAGCTTGGTCTTAGTGAATTATGACTTGATAATTCGTGATGCTCGACGGTAATGACTCAGAACGCACTGCTCAGCAAAGAGGACCGTTGTGTTCGAAGCATGGCACCCAATCCCTGGCAGAGGGCCTCAGCAGACGTCCGGTGTGGTTTGTGCGTTGAGGCGGTGACGGACGGCACGATGAGCCGCAGGTTCGCTCAGCGCAGCCATCGCCGTCGCGTGTGTCGACGGGCCTGCAGGTTGGCTGGAACGGAAGGAGCATCGCCGTGTCGGGGGGCGTCAGCCATGAGCCGCGCGAGCTTCCGCACCCGGGTCTGCCAGGCCGGCAGGGTCCACTGTCCGAACTGCGTGAAGGCGCCTTCGTAGCCCTGGCGCTCGTACTCCTCGGGGGTCGTTACATAGCCGGAGTAGTCGTCGCTGTAGCCGGTGAGCAGTGCCGTCTCGACCTCCAGGGCTGCCGCTGCGGTCTGCCGAATCCGTCGTCCAGCGATGGTCTTTGCCTCGCAGGGAATGGCGACCAGGCCCAGGCGCCCGATCTTGACCAGGTGCAGGGG
>JAQXDW010000040.1 GCA_029251165.1 Myxococcota bacterium | reverse complement strand
CAGGCCCAGGCGCCCGATCTTGACCAGGTGCAGGGGGAGCACCTGCGGCAGCCACGGCTCGGTGCCCACCGCGCGCTCCTGCTGCGCGAGATGGTCCACGATGGCGTCGATGCGGGGGGGGATAAGGTTCACGAACCAGCCCTTGCCGAGCACCGTTCCTTCACCGACCGCCAGCAGCGGAGCCTTGTTTCCGTGCAGCTCAAGGAAGCGGCGGTGCGTGTCCTGGCGCAGGAAGGGGGTCGCGCGAGTCCAGCACTGCCACACGCGCGTTGCCAGGTGCAGCGCCATGCCGATGGGCCAGGGGGTGCCTGGGCCTTCCCATGTGCCGCGCAACATCCGGGCACCCACGGCGCCCAATGCGGCGTGTACGCCGGTGCGGCCGCCCACCAGATCTGGATCCACTGCAAGGCCTGGCATGTTCCGCCAGGAGATCGCGACCTGCAGGGGGCCCTCTAAGGGCGGGGTCGTGGCAGCGGCGTCCAGCAACGCCAGCGCCAGCTCTCCTTGCATGCGACCGTTCTCACGGGCGCTCTCGTGGTCGTCTGGAGACACCCCGCCGGGGAATTTCTTGCCCGGCCAGCGCCGATGATTGGGGGTGACGTCTCCGCTGGCGCCCTGGCACATCATGGCGACGAAGTCTGGCGCTCCCTGTTCTGCCTGGTCCTGCTCGCAGTGCGTGCTGGCGTAGCCTTTGGCGTCGGCTGAGATCAGCAGGTTGTCGCTGTGTACACAGGTGTTGTGTACGCTGAACCAGGCGATGAGTCCCAGGGGCGCGCCAGCCTCGTTCTCTGCACGAACCACCGTCATCTCCCGATCGATGGCCAGATGTCGCTCGTCGTGCCCGTAGCGACGGGTCACTTCGGGGTTGCGATGGTGTGCACGGAGGGCCCGGTTGAAGGCCACTGGGACGGTGTCGGGAAAGCGATCTGCTGCCAGCCGCAGGCGGCCGGGCTGCTGGGTCTTCCAGGCCTGTGCGATCGCCCGGACCGTGCCCGCCACATAAGCCTCCAGCACCGCAGGCTGAAAGCCGGGGATGCTGGCGTTGTCAAAGCGGCGGGTGCTGAAGCCGCCGGGAGCGCTGTGCGTATGGGTCGTCGTCAGCAGCAGCGCGGCATCGTCCACGGGTATGTCAGCATGCGCTGCCGCGAGGCGCTCAAGAACCTGCTGTCGGAGCAGCGTCGTGACGTAGCAGATCTCGAGCGAGACCAGGGCGAGCACGGGTGTACTTGAGGACGGATCGTGCACAAGCAGGCAGCGCGCGTGCAGTGGGGTGGCGATGCCTCGAACCACGTTCGTGGGGATCGCCCACCCCAGCATGCCGACCCCCGCAGCATCATTGAGGTCGGGGGTGATGTCGGTGCGGGTGAGGGCGATCTGCATTGCGGGGATTTATCCCGGTCGGCTGGAGGCGCACCCATGGAAGCAAGCGCGCTATTCTCTTTCAAGGGCCGGATCCTGTCCTGGCGCGGTTGCGCAGGCTGCTGCTCGGCAGCGCCATGGCCCTTGCGCCGCTCGATGCCCTGGGCGCGCTGGAGCGTGTGCAGGTGATGGTGGTGAACAGCGGCGCTGTGGCTGGAATTCAGCTGCGGGTGCCTGCGCATCCTTCCGCCATGGGTGGGGGCCAGAGAGCTTGCTGGCCGTCGGGGCGATGGCCGCTGTCTTGATCGCGTCCAACCACCTGCGAGACGCACTCCGCATCGGAATGCTGCCTATCGAGAGCCAAGGTCGGCCCTCGTGGGGGGCCTCTGCTAACGGGCAACCATGAAGGTCACTGTATATTGGTGTCCATCATCGAAGTTGTGAGGCCTACATGCTGGAGCGTACCCTGGTTTTTATCCTGGCAATGGTGTCTACAGGGTGCGCGGAGTCCCTGTCCACTGAGGCATGGGAGTCCACTGTCGAGGCGACCAGGCTCGTCGTCTTGTCTGAACGCGGGGCCATCGAGGTCGATGGTCGGGCTGATCGCGAGACCGTCTATGTTGAGGCCAGCCGCTATGGGCGGGCATCAAGCAGTGAGAAAGCCGAGGAGCGGCTGAGCGGAACATCGGTAGAATTCGGAGAGGCTGACGGCATCGCCACGGTGACTGCGGAGTCCGAGTTCATACGAGCAGGTGTGGAGCTGGAGATCGATGCGCCGCTGGTTCTCGATCTCGACATCACAGCGGACAACAGCGTGCTGTCCGTCTATGACGTGGAAGGCACCCACAGGCTGGACGTCAACCGACTGCGGTCGTCCGTTCTCCGTGGAGCGGTGAGCGCTTCGGTCGGCGGGGGCGGAATCGATCTTGAGCTCTGGCCGTATGAAGATGCAACCATCATCCTGAATACCAGCGGAGACCTCTACCTTGCGCTGCCGGCATATGGTCCCTACAATTTGATGATCGATGCGGGAATGAGCACGGATGTGTTCATCGAAAACCTCGGATTTGATGAGGTCTTCAGTGTCGGGAATCAGTGGTTCGCGCAGCGGTTTCCCGCGACAGTACAGATTCAGATTCGCGCGACGGGCGATCGCGTGGAGATCGTCGAGGCCTACTGAGTCGGCTGACTTTGACGAGCCCGCCGTCAGCGATCTTGAGGTGGGCGAGACCGCTGCCAGCCATGCACGCTTCACCCGCTGAGACCCGCCGATCCACACCGCGTTGCTCACCTCCTCGTCGGCCTGGAGCGCACGCGTCCTCCTCCGATGCTGGCCGCCCTGGCGGTCTTCGGTGCGTCCGATGACGGAGTCTGCGACGTCGAGCGCTGCGGACCACCGACTGCTCGAGGGCGCCGATCACGAGACCCTCCACAAAGCAGGTGGACACGGCCCTGAAGCAGGATCATGAGGGGCGGATGAGTGTGAGCTCATCGGACGTCAACAAGAGCGTGGTCAGGTTGATGGTGATCGGCACTGAGGTGACCGATCCCAGCGCTGTTCGACTCTTTCACGCGGTGACAAGGGCGCGAGAGAGGTCATGAACTGCGGGCATCGCTCAGGGCAGGTAGCTGGAATTTCGTGACCAGTCCCCGTCGGGGTAGTGAAAGAACAGCAGCCCGCCGTCGGCGAGGACGTCAATGATGTCGCTGCTGATCTGGTCATCAATGGCCGGACAGCCCCAGGTGTTGGCCGCATAGCCCCAGCTCTGGACGTACGTGCTGCGCGAGCCCTCCCAGGGGTGGACCACGATGGCGCGGCTGCGCACGCTGCCGTTGTAGCCGCTCTCCAGGCCATCCAGGCGCATCGAGTAGCCATAGGTTCCGCTGTAGGTCTCCGACGCACGCATCATCCCCAGGCTGGACTGGTGGCTGTTGTTGGTGTCGCTGAAGGTGTCGGCGTAGCCGGGGTCTCCGCTACTTGCTGAGCCCTCTCCGTGGGGTACGTACAGGTTCCAGAGCACCGTGCCGGTGTCCATCGTGACGACCCACTGCCGACGCTCACCGGCATACAAGCTGAAGTCGGTGATGGCGTAGCCGAAGTGCTCGGCGTCGCCGTTCTGCCAGGCCACGTCGTAGGCATACAGGGCATCCTCGGCGACAGATGCGTCCATGCCTTCATCCTCCAGCGTGGATGCTGTTGTCAGCCCCAGCCGCAGGGTGTAGGCGCCGTCCTGAGCCCCGCCGCTGCTGTCGACCCAGGTGTCGGCGACGACCCAGTATGTTCCGGCCTCTAAGAGGCTGCCAGCCCGCCAGTGTCCGCGGCTGATGCAGTCATCGGCGTCGCGGCTGTCCAGGAGGTGGATGTCTACATCCACCCCGGTGCTCATTCCCTCGTCCAGCTCCAGCGCGAGAAAGCCCGCCTCGGGGAGGGTCACCCGGTAGAGCACCTCAGGGCCGGACTCGTCGGTGCCCGGCGAGCAGCTGTAGCTGTCGAAGCGGTCGGACGCAGCCCCGGTGGTGGTCGAGGAGTGGCTGCTGGGAAAGTCCTCGATGCAGATCACACCATCGGGACAGTCTTCCGGCGGGGTGTCGTCGGTGTCGTCGGTGTCGTCGGTGTCGTCGGTGTCGTCGGTGTCGTCGGTGTCACCGGTGTCGTCTACGCTGTCGCCATCCAGACCCGTGTCTCTGCTGCCGGGCGGCTGCTCGGGTGCGCCCGTGACGGCGTCCGGCTCGCTGCAGCCGACCATCAGCAGCGTGATCGTTGTCCACCTCATTCGATCTCCTTGGGAGCGAACCCCAACTCTATCCTGTGGAAGCGCTCAGTCTATGAGCAAGTGGGGGGCTGCATGAGTCGCCGCACCCCACACCACCTCAACCCATGCGCCGGATGTTCGCTCGAGCGGCAGCACGCCCTCTGCGCCCTCCACTGATCGAGAGGACGCGACACCTCAACGCTCCTGGGTGGGGGAGGGGCCGCGTGGCCGGCCGCAATGAGCGCATCGCCAGCCGCATCTTCTTCGATGGCTGCACAGCGCAAGACACGACCCTCTCCTCTTCGGAGTCCATCCCTGTGCGGTGTTGACGTCGAGCCGTCAGCGCATCGCCGTCTCGACCTCCAGGGCTGCCGCTGCGGTCTGCCGAATCCGTCGTCCAGCGATGGTCTTTGCCTCGCAGGGAATGGCGACCAGGCCCAGGCGCCCGATCTTGACCAGGTGCAGGGG
>JAQXDW010000037.1 GCA_029251165.1 Myxococcota bacterium | reverse complement strand
ATATCGCGCGCAGCGCGATCGCGGCCATGTGACAATTGTCAGTTTGCGGAGCCCGTTTGTCATTCTGAGCTGACAATTGTCACGTTGTGGGCCTGATCTGACACTTCGACCTGACAATTGTCACCACGGAGAGGTGGTGGTGTCATCTTCGCGGTTGCTGCTCGCCAGAGGCCCACCGACTCCTGGGCAGGCATGGCACATCGGCGCTGAGCTTCGCTCCTCGGTGAGCACAAGCCCGCACCCTGGATGCCGGTCATCTGCCACTCCACATGGCGTTGTCCACTTCGCCCGAACCCTTGCACACTTCACGCCATTCACCATCGACAACTTGACCCAAACAAGCGGCCACCAGCAGTACCTCGCAAAGAACCCGGGAGGCTACTGTGGCCTCGGTGGCACCGGGGTTTCCTGCCCGGTTGGGGTTGGCGTCGAGGGTTAGCCCCTCCCCTGTCATCCGCCCTGCCAAGTCGCCCCTCGGCGATGGCCATCTCATGGCTCACGCTGCCTCGCCCAATTCGGTGAGTCAGAGTCGATGGACGCTCCTCCCACGTATAGAGTGTGGAGCACACGGAGGAGAGGGGCATGGGGCTCAAGCCCGGTCAGCACATCGGGAGCTACGAGATCGAGTCTGAGCATGGCTCCGGGGGGATGGCGGTGGTGTACCGGGCAAAGCACCGCGTCCTCCACAGCGCTCACGCCATCAAGGTCCTCGACGAGAAGCTCGCCCGCAGCGAGGAGATTCGGCAGCGCTTTCTCTCTGAAGCCCGCATCCAGGCCGGACTGAGGCACCCACACATCACCCCCGTCACCGATGTCATCTCCGAGCCTGGGGTGGCGGGCATTGTCATGCCCTTCCTCCACGGAGAAGACCTCGGGGATCGACTGGCACGACAGGGGGCGGCTGCGGTCGAGGACGCCACCTCCTGGATCCATCAGGTGCTCGATGCACTCGCCTTTGTCCACGAGCAGGGCATCGTTCACCGCGATCTCAAGCCCGCGAACCTGTTCTTAGAGACGCAGCCCGGTGGTCGGGAGGTGGTGCGGGTGATGGACTTCGGGATTGCGCGCCTGGCGGACTCCACGCTGACCCGCACCGCCATGACGATGGGCACCCTCCACTACATGTCCCCCGAGCAGATCCAGTCGCCGAAGTCCGTCGATGCCCGCTCGGACCTGTTCTCGCTGGGGGCAGTCCTCTACGAGCTGGTCACCGGGCTGGTCACCTTTGATGGAGACACTGACTTTCACATCCAGATGAACATCGTCAGCGGCAAGTACACTCGCCCCAGCACCATCCTCCCAGACCAGCACGCCGCACTCGCTGCCGTCATCGACCGCGCGCTCGCGACCGCACCGAGCGACCGGTTTGACTCCGCCCAGGCATTTGCTCACGCACTGAAGCAGGCTCCAGTGGATGGGGCCGCTGCACGCGAAGAAGAGAAGCGCAGGGCGGAAGAAGCAGCACGGCAGAAAAAGGAACGGAGGGCGGAAGAACGCCGGCGGAGAGAGGAAGAAGACCGTCGGCAGGAAAAGGAACGGCAGGTCAAGCAGCGGGCGGAAGAAGCAGCTCGACGGAGGGTGGAAGCACAAGACGCTCTACAGCAGTCAGCGGCTGTTCGTCGCCCCTCAGCCCAGACGCGACAACGTGCGCAGCCACAGCCAGGAGAGGTCACGAACTTCTCTCTGGGGACAGTAAGCTTCGAGAGTGTGATCAGTAAAGGCTTCCTTGGCTTCGGTCGTCAGGTTCGACAGGAGAACATTCCTGTTGGACTGCCAATGGTTGAGGTGCCTGCTGGAGCGTTCTGGAT
>JAQXDW010000027.1 GCA_029251165.1 Myxococcota bacterium | reverse complement strand
ATCCAGACGACGGGGTCTGGGGCGAGCGCGCGGTCCGTCAGGTCAACACTGCGGTCAGTCGAGGCGGTGCCGCCCTGCCGGCAGCGGTGGCGCAGCGCATGGGCAGCGCGCTGGGCGGCGTGGACTTCTCCAGTGTGCGCATCCACACCGACGCCGCAGCGATCGAGGCGGCCCAGGCCATCCATGCCCACGCCTTCACCGTCGGCACCCACATCCACTTCAACCGCGGCGCCTACAACCCCGACTCCTCTGAGGGTGCAGAGCTGCTCGCTCACGAGCTGACCCACGTCCGACAGCACATGGAGGGTCGCCTGCCGTCTGCCGGCGGCGAGGGCGACCTCGACGTCTCCAGTCCGTTCGATGCCCACGAGGTCGAGGCCGTCGGCGCTGCCAGCGCCGCGATGGGTCTGCTGAGCGAAGCCGGGCCGCTCGGCTCCGCTGAGGAGGGCTTCTCTGCCGAGCTCAGCACGGACCTCAGCACCGGCTCCGGTGTCGGTGTCAGTGAGGCTGCAGCCGCTGGCGCGCTGTCTGCGGGTCCGCTGTCTCGCGCTGAGAAAGAGAACGAAGACGACGAGACGGGCTTCGCAGAGGATGAGTTCGTCGACTACGCCCAGGATCGGCTGCGGGTCAATGTCCGGCAGGCCAAGGAGCTGTATGAGAGCGTCGTTGCAGACGACAGGCTCCTGCGCAACCTCCAGGATCGGCTCGACAGCCTGGTCAAGAACGACGAGCGGCTCAAGAACAAGAGCGAGAAGATCGACTTCTTGCTGATCACCCTCAGCAACCTCATCAACAACAGCGCCTCGGCCCAGGACACCGTCAACGGGATGCAGGGGCTCTACAACGCCCTCAGCACGCTGACCCACCTCGATGGATTTGCAGGCCTAACGTCCGTATACGAGCTATTCACTGACGGGCTCCGGCGCTGTGACGAGCTGGTCGCGGTGCTGGTGACCGCGCTCGGGACAGGACTGAACCCGGTCACCACCGACTCTGGCCCTGCCAGCCGCCACGCCCGAGGTGCGATCAGCCGCAGCGCCTCCGCTCCCCGTCCTGGTGACAGCGGCCGGCCACTGCCCGCTGCTGTTGCCGACCGGTTCGCCCCGATGCTCGGCGGCGCGGTCGGCCAGGTTCGTCTGCACACCGACGGCGCTGCCGCACAGTACACCGAGGCCCTCCGCGCCGATGCGGTCGCCCACAGCGGGCACATCTACTTCAACCAGGGGCGGTTCGACACCACCTCCGCTGAGGGCCTCGCGCTGCTCGCCGAGGAGCTCCACCACGCCGTGATCGGCGGCGGCGGTCCCGGCATCTCCCAGCCCGGGGATGCCCACGAGCGACAGGCCGACCGGTTCGCGACCGGTGCCGCAGAGCTGCTCACCGGGCAGGCCGATCCCGCCGCGGCCATCGACCGACTGGCCGGCGGGCTCCCCAGCCCCGGCATCGTCAGCCGCCTCCAGGACACCTTCGGCACCACCGAGGCCGACGTCGACACCCGCGCGCAGGCACGGGTCGCGAAGACCGACGCCCTGGTCGGCCGCCTCACCTCCGGGCTCGGGCTGTCCTCGGACGCCGTCACCGTTCGCACCGACGATGCTGCGGCCGCTGAGGCCCGCAGCCAGCACACCCGCGGCCTGATGACCGGCGACGGCGAGATCGCCATCGACGCTGCCCGCTACAACCCAGAGACCACCTCCGGGCGCGGACTCATCGCCCACGAGGTCGCCCACGTTGCCCAGGAGGGCCTCTCTGCGGCAGAGACCACCGAGACGATCACCGACCCCGGCGGCCTCGCAGAGCTGGAGGCACAGACCTTCGCCGAGACCTTCGCCAGCGGCGGCGGCATCTCCGACCTCTCCGTCGGCCTTCCCGGCGGACACGTCGCCGCCGAGGGCGACATCACCGGTGCCGATCTCCAGACCCTGCTCACCCAGTACCGAACACTCAACGAAGAGCGCGCCGGCGGGCTGAACCCCCCAGAGCAGGCAGACCTTGCAGAAGGCAACGCCAACGGAACCGAGAACCACGGCAAGAAGGTCGATCAGTACGAAGACGGCGTGGACGGCATCGCAGACGTCATCGGCGATCTCACGTCCTTCGATCAGCTCTGCGATGCGGTCTCCGATGGGGAAGACACCGCCAGTCCCCGCGCTCAGATACGGGCCAGCGGGCCGTTCAGGCAGCTCTCAGAGATGTGGCAGGGCGCGCAGGATGGGGGTCAAGACAGCGGGCAGATGCAGCAGATCTTCAACAACGAGTTCAACAACCGTGGCTTCTGGGGCAGCACCGAGGAGGCCTTCGACATCGTAGAGGCCGATGCCAAGGCCTCCGCACAGCGCCGAGCGGAGGCCGCCGAGGCCGAGCGCCTGGAGAGCGAGGTCGCTGAAGGGGGCGTACAGGAAGAGTCCCAAGAAGCGTCTCAGGAAGCGGACCAGCTCGGCAGCGAGGGCGGCGACACCACCACCCCAGAGCTGAGCGGGCTCGACACGCAGCTCCAGGCGCTCATGGGCCAGAGCGTCGCGGTCGAGGCTCCCGCGATCCCCGCCTTCGACCAGCTCAGCCAGGTCACTGACGGCGACTTCTCTCGGGTGCTCTTCGAGCGCAACCACCAGATCGGCCTCGGCAACTCCATCGCCAGCGGCGAGGTCGGGGCCAGCCGGGGCGAACAGATCTGGGGGCAGTTCAGCGACAACTTCTTCGGTGCCTTTGTCCAGAATGGCGCCGACCAGTTCATCGACACCATGGTGCTCGACACCCTCGGAAACCTGGGCGACAAAGGGCTTACGGCCATCTCCAAGGGAGCCTTCCGTGCCCCCTTCGTCGGCCCGCTCATCGGCCTCATCAAGGACAAGCCCTGGAGCGCGGAGTCCTGGACCGGTGAGGGCGGCATCCTCACCAAGATGGGCGACGGTGGACAGTCGCTCGCACACTCCTGGGACACCCTGCGGCATGGCGGCGAGGGCCTGTCCGACACAGACCGGGTCGGCATCTTATTTGCTGCGATCGCCGACCTGTTCGGGGGCCTCCACGACATCCTCAGCAGCCTCCAGAGCATCGTCGGCATCCTCTCTGCGGTCGCCTACGTCGCTGGCGGGATTCTCCTCGCGGTCGGCCTCGCCCTGATCTGGCTGCCTGGCATCGGCGCGCCGCTGATCACCGCTGGCGGCTGGCTCATCCGCGCAGGGGGCATCCTCGGTCGCATCGTCACCGCGCTCGGCGCGGTCGTCCTCGCCCTGTCGGCGTTCACGGCTGGCTTCAGAGCCGCCGCAGCGTTCCTGGTGCCCGCCGAGATGTATGCCCAGCAGCTCCAGGGGGTCGGAGACGCCGCCGGAGACTTCGGCACCGCGGCCGGCAACAAGGTCGCCGATACCGCAGCCTCCGGCATCAAGGATAGCGTCAACAACCACATGGAGACCCGGCGCGCACGGGCTGGGGGGGCCGATGAGGGCGGACAGCCCGCTGGTGAGGCCCAGGGCCAGCAGGTCCGAGAAGCCAACGAGGCCACGAACAACGCCGCAGAGGCCGAGAGCCGCCGCCTCAGTGACATCGCCGACGAGACCCGTCGCACCCAGGCCCCCGAGTCTGACGATGCCACCCAGCAGCGCAACGACATCGAGCCCTCGCTCGCTCGTCGCATCGGCGGCTCGATGCTCTCCGTGCTGGCCGCTCCCATCCGGGAGGCCAAAAATGCCATCAGTGAGGCCAAAAATGCCATCAGTGAGTTGGGCCACCTCCGCAACGGCCACCAGGCTGCAGGAGAGGCGCTCCAGCCCATGCGCCGTGCCCAGATGGCAGATGTCCAGCGTCGTCAGCGGCAGGCGAAGGATGCCGTCGATGGCATCACCCGAGACGTGGCCCGGCTCAACCGAGATCTGACCGGCCTCGATCCCACCTCCCCCGACGCGGCCCTCATCCGAGCGACGCTCACCGATGCTCAGACGAACCTGACCGATGCTCAGGCCAGCCTTGATCAGGCCACCGCACGAACCGCCAGCACGGAGTCGTTCATCGACCAGACCCGTGGCCGGAACGACTTCGAGGGCAACACCCCCCTGACGCGGATGTTGGGGCGTGTCGAGAGCGCCAACGCCGATGGCCAGCGCGCTGCGCGCGGTGATGTCGAGCGCAACGAGGCCAATTCCAACGAGGCGAGGCGCAGGCAGCTGCGCGAGGAGGAGAGCGCCAGCAAGCAGACCCTCCGAGACCTCAGCACAGAGGAAGCCACCACTCAGCGCAACCTCAGCGACGCGGATACCCAGCTCCGCGAGGCCGAGACGCAGGCCGAGCGGCAGAGATCAGCTCAGGAGGATGCGCAGCGCAGCCTGGATCAGGAAAATGCTCACCTCCAGGGCATCGCGCTGGCCAGAGACAACGCCAGCAAGGCCGGCAACCTCTCTGATCAGCAGCGCGCGCTCAGGGATGAGTCCAGGCAGCTTCGCAACCAGATCGAGAACGCCGAGACCGCCCTCACCCATCGCTCGCGCGCCGAGCAGCTCGACAGCGAGGTCTCCACAGCTCAAGACACCGCACGCCAGCGGCGCACCCAGCTGGAGGCCCGGGTCGGTAAGAGCCTACGGGTCACCATCGACGGCGCGGTCGTGCAGCGCACTGTGCGCGCCATCCACGACGACGGCATCGAGATCACCAACGGCCACGGTCGCAAGAACAAGCGCGGCCAGTACACCGCTGGGCCGACGATGCGCATCCCGTTTGATCAGATCGCCAACCAGACGGTGCGCCGGGCCGCAGATGCGTTCTCCGAGCAGAACCGCCTGGCGACCGAGGGCAGCGCCGAGCTCACCCGACTGCGCGCAGAGGCCAGTCGCCTCAGCCCCGACGGCACCGAGCCCAGTGCGCTCCGACAGCAGGCCGATGCCAAGCAATCCGAGGCGGATGCACTGACCAGTCAGATCCAGGTGGCCAGAGAGCAGTCCACCTACACACACTCCGGCGCCGTCGATCTCGCGACCCATCAGCGGTTCGCCAGCATGTACACCCGCAACCGCGACAACGCCCGTGACCAAGCCTCCACCCACACCAGCACCGTCGAGCGGCTGCGCGCCCAGACGCAGCAGCACCAGAGCCGGCTCACCGAGATCGCCACCGAGCGCACTCGGCTGAATCAAGCCGAGGGCATGCAGCACCTCCAGGACTACATCTCTGATGACCGCATGCTCACGGCCTCCTCCGGCAACGCCACCGGTGGTGTCGGCTCGGCCTACCGCGACCTCAGCGCGCTGAGCGGCCGCCAGGAGGTCACCCTCGACCCGGCTGCCCAGAGCGAGTCCATCTCCGAGTCCATCACCGGCGCGCTCACCAACATCGGCCTCGGCCTCGGCTTCCTCAAGCCTGCCGCAGCCCAGCCCAACACCGGCGGCGAGCAGCCCAACCCCACACCCGGCACCTACGGAGAGCGCCTGCGAGAGTGGAGCGGGCTTGCCTCGGACCGGCAGGAAGATGTCGTCGCCATCGGCCAGCGTCAGGCGATGCTGGAGCGCCTGATGTCGCTCTCTCTCACCACCGATCTCGACGAGCTCCACACCGAGCGCCAGGCCGCCATGGATGCCGCCGATCGATACAACGACGCCCACGAGTGGGCCTACCAGTGCTACATCGCCGAGCAGTCCGTCGGTCAGCTCGCCGGAGAGACCCTCCAGATGGCAGAGTCCGGTCAGCCGATGCGGGCATTCGCACAGGGCATGAGCGCCCCGCTTCAGCAGTCCGTCGCCCAGGAAGACGCCCGCGCGGCGTCTCTCGCTGGAGGCCAAACAGAAGTCCCCGGCAGCGATCCCGAGGGTGGCAGCATCATCACCGGGCTCATCCTGAAGCTCGCTCAGTATGCCGACCGGTTCGACGACCAGCCAAACGGCGGAGATGCAAACACTGCGGGCGCGCTGACGACATCTCAGGACACCGCCTCCAGTGAGGCGACCGCCCAGACCGCCACCGCCAATACGGCTTCTCAGGAGCAGCGACAGGTCCTCGATCAAGCGATCATGGTCCGAGCCGCACAAGAGCAGAGCGTCAGCCAGAACATCGACAGCCTCAACGCCAAGCACACAGAAGAGCTGACAATCCAGACCGAGATCCAGCAACACAAGGCGCAGGCGCTGGCGGATCGCGCGACGGCACGGGCAGAGGTGGAGTCGCATGCAGGTGTGTTCAACTCCGGCTTTACAGAGGCGACATCGTGGGCAAGTGACTATCGGACCCGCCGAGAGGCGCTGACCGGCGAGACCGGCAGCTGAGCGCGGCAGCGCGCCCCCATGAGCAGACGGGCCGACAGGTGAGGACCACATGAGCAGTGCCGAGACCGATCGTCGAATCGCCACGATCCTGAGCGCCCTCCGGGGGCTGTCCCCGGCGGAGCTTCAGGCCGCCGCACAGGCAGCCCCGCCGCCGCTGAGCGGGCACCTCGTCAGGCTGGCCGCGGCGCTGGCCGCTCCGGATCCAGAGGCTGCGCTGGCGGGGCTGCTCGATGCGCTGGCAGCAGACCCAAAGGGGCTCGGTGAGCAGCTCGGCAGCGCCGAGGAGGGCCTCCAGGGGCAGCTCTCCGGGCTCAAGACGCTGCTGGAGACGCTCGGTGCGCCGCTGGACAACCTCACGCTCCCAGATGCGCTGCCCGATGACCTCGACGATCCAGACCTCGCCGCCATCCTCACCGAGGCGCTGCAGCTCTCCGGCGGCACCGACCTCGCGGAGATGATGCGTGAGGCCATCGCTGAGGGAAGCGCGCTGAGCGACGACCTCGCCGCAGCGATCTCTCAGGCGCGCCGAGATCCAGAGCAGGCTGCGCGCACCTCAGCGGCCATCCAGGATCGCATCCAGCGCCTCACCGACACCCTGACCACTCTGGAGACCTCCGCAGAGCTCCTCCCGAGCGCGATGTCGATGCTCGATCGGCTGCGGCGCCTGGCAGCGGCCCGCCAGCATCCGGTCGCTGCGGAGATCGCGGTCGCTGAGGCTGCGCTGTGGGATGCTGCGGGAGATCAGCCCCCGCGCATCCTCCAGGCCCGGTGGCGCGCAGCCCTCGACCTCGCCCTGCGTCACCAGGCCCTGCCGATCGCCCAGCAGGCCGCTCAGCGCCTCCAGCTCCGCGCCCTCTCACGTCGTCAGCCGCTCCCAGCCGCGACCGCCGCAGCCGACATCGCCACCCTCGCGCGTGCGTTGGGAGACCGGCGTGCCGAGGTCCTCGCCCTCTTGGAAGAAGCCTTGATCCTCGCTGGAGTCCACGAGCGGCGAGACGACGCCCTGATGCGACTGCGAGGAGCCCTGGCGCGCGCTGCGGGGCATCCAGCCCTGTCTGCTCGGGTCCGCCTCAGCGCCGGACAGACCCTGGAGAAGCTCGGCGAGCACGGAGAGGCCCGGCGTGCATGGCGCGAGCTGCTCAAGCAGCCCGACTGCGAGACCGCTTTCCCCGCAGAGTATGGACGGGCGCGGCTGTACATTGGCCGGCAGGAAGCCCGCACAGGTCGCATGGAAGATGCGCGCGCCAACCTCACTGCCGCCCGTAACACCGGCCGTAACACGAACGACTGGCTGCTGTACGCCCCGGCGCTCATCGCGCTGCTGAAGGATCGGGTCGCGGCAGACGACATCACCGGAGCCGGAGTGCTGATCCGAGAGGCGCGCATCCTCGCACCGCGTGGAGGACCGAAGGCGGTCGAGGCCCTGGAGGGCATGGTGGACTTCCTGCGCGGGCGCTGGGGGACGGACGCTGTGGATGCTGCGACGACATGAGGCTGGTGCTGCAGACAGATCGCTTCCCTCCAGGAGCATTGGTCACCGGCACCCTTCATCTCGACGAGACCGCGGGCTCCTGCGAGGCGCTGCTTCTCCGGCTGTGGTGGGCCGCCCGGGGGCCTGAGCGGGACACCGATGAGGTGGTGGTCGCCACCGAGCAGAAGCTGGACCATGGTACCCTTTCTGAAGGCGTAACCTACAATTTCTCAATCCAGCTCCCGCTCCACCCGCTCAGCCACGAGGGACACCTCGTCTCGGTTCAGTGGGCGCTGACCGCCCGCATCCAGTGGTCCGCAGACCAACCAGACACCATCGCCCGAGTGCCGCTCACCCTCACCCCTGGCCCCCTGACCGATCGGGAAGGGCTGTCGGCGGCATGGTCAAAGGCGTGGAAGAAGCACTACGGCGTCTCGTGGTTCGACCGGGCCTGGACGATGCTCACGAAGCAGCCGCTGCGGCTCAGCAACACAACAACCAGCCCCGGCGAGACCGTGCAGCTGTCCTGCGACGATCAGGTATTGGCCTACGCATGGCGGCTTGTTCGCATCGAGGAGGCCGCCCGGCGGGAGGTCGTCGAGAATCACCGCTCCGGTCGGCGCACGATCTACCGCTGGACGGTCGAGGCACGAATCGTCTGCGAGGGTCAGATTCCCCTGCGCGGCGAGCCGGACGCCCGACAAGCAGCGGTGGCAATCCCTCCAGACATCACCGCCTCTCTGCTGCTGCCGACCCGCCGAATTCGCTGGGAGATCCGGATAAGCACCGCCGAGCGGGATGTGATCGCGCCGCTGGTCATCCTTCCAGGCTAAAGAGAACGTTACACTTGTACAACACCAGAATTAACCGATAAGGAAGCGGCTCAGTGCTGGCCGCCCCAGGTCGCCAGGCCCGACAAGGGATGCTGGAGCCCCTCGCTGAACGCTGGTCCGAGGCAGTCCTCAATCGCTGCGATGTCTGCCGGACTGCGCCAGGGATCGGCGGTCGCAGCACCGACCCCTTGAAGGACCTCCGGGCTGGGCGCGTCTGCCTGCACGCACGCACAGAACGCCGCCGGTTCTGGTCGCTGGCAGCGTGCGGTGAGGCGAAAGCCCTCGCCAAGGTCATGCCCAGGCACCGCTCCACGCAGCGCCCGGACCACCGACAGCGCTGCTGCAGACCCCTCCCCTCCACCGAGCGCAACCCCAGCCATGACCGCCTCCGAGTCCTCGGGCTCACCCGATCGAAACCCACGGAGTAACGAGATGTATTCATCTGCAGTCGGGTCTCGGCTTCCCGTGAGGGCGTCCGGGCTCAGTCGCACCGCTCCGGCGCTCAGCATGTGCCACCGGTTGGTCGCGGGAGCCTGCCAGGGGATGCCCTCTGGAGACGATCCGGTGCGGCTCAGCGGCCCCGACAGCGCGACCAGAAGCGGAACCACCAGCAGCGCAGCGCCTCGCCGCGAGACCACTGCGGCGGCGGGAAGGAGGAGGAGCAGCAGCATCCACGGGGTGTGGTAGCGCATGTTGACCACCGGAAGCACCCGACCGGGCAGCGGGACGTTGAAGCCGCTGAGGACAAACGCCGCGACAAACGATGCCGCCAGCAGCAGGGGAAGCCAGCGGCGCTGTCGAGCGAGCACGACCACCGAAACAGCTGCGTTACACAGGACCAGACCAGCCGCCACCGCAGCATCTCGGGACAGCAGGAGCCGGGGCGCCAGCGCTGTCGGACTCAGCAGCAGGGTCAGCCGCCGCCACGCCCCCGACAGCCCCTCCGGAAGCAGGTGGTCCGTCGGCCGCATCGAGACCTGACCAGACGCGCCCGCCCCGGCCTCCAGCAGCAGCGGCGTCAGCCCCACCGCCAGCCCTGCCAGCAGCCGCCGGCGGCCTGGACGAAGCAGCGCCAGCGGCAGCAGCACCGCCACGAAGTAGCCGCTCGTCCGGCAGAACCACAGGCTCGCCCCCAGCATCACGCCCAGCGCAAGCCCGCCACGCGGCAGCAGCGCGAGGCACACCACCAGGAACAGCGCCGTCTCTTGGTGGTTCCCCCACAGCATCAGCGCCGACTCCGAGAGCCCGCGCGGCGGCAGCGCCAGCAGGAGCGCCAGGGCGATGCCAGCGGGCCGGCCCCACAGCCGTGCCCCTGCCACAAATGCCACCCCGACCGTCACCATTCCCCATGCAATCGCCAGCCCCTTCCAGACGAAGAAGCGATCCCCGAGGATGCCCAGGAGCGGCGCGGCCGCAACAGAGACGACGGTGCAGCCACCGCAGAAGGTTCGGTACTGGAGGCGGAGGAGATCGCCCCAGAGGCCGCCGTGCCAGACGAGCCAGCCGACGGTGGCGTTGTAGGCCTCCTCGTGGTTGCGGAAGCGGTACGGATTGGCGAGGAGCGTCTCGATGCTCCAGGCTGCGCGGAGGAGCATGAGGGCGAGAATGAGGAGCCGATCAGTCACCTGCTGAGTCTATGTGCTCTCAGCCCCACAGTGAACCGCCACGATGACCGACGATGCCCCGACCGCTCGCCCAGCCCGCCTCAGCGCGCGCTCCAGGTACCGCGCGTGCGCTCCTCCAGACCATCCGGCTGTCGGTTCCGCGCAGAGTGTGGCTCAATGAGGGGGATGGTACCCACGCTGCCCGACCTCGATGCTGCCCTGAACACGGACGGGCTCCCCGGTGCCCAGCAATGGCTTCGCCGCCACCAGGCCCGGCCGATGCCCCTGGACACCCAGGCCCTGCTGGATGCCCTCCGCGATGCCCTCCGCGCCCACGCCTCCCTGCTGGACGCATCCCCCGAGTGGCTGCCGGTGGTGGTCTACCCCCACCTCCGCGCCGCAGGCCTCCGCCCGCCACAGCTCGCCGCGTTCTATGACACCGTTCCCCTGCCCCCGCTCCGCCTTCGGTTTCCGGTGGCCCTGGCCGACCGACGCATCCTGACCCCGCACATCCGCAGCGCAGTGCTCGCCCTGGCATCCGCGCCGGATGGTCAGTCCGTTGCGGTGTCGACCCGCACGTCGGGAACCCGCATCTGGCATGCCGACGCGCCGGATGCAGACCCCATGCTCACCCTGGCGGCGCAGCCTTCCCTCGCTCGCGCGCTGGCCTGGTCCCCCGACGGTCAGCACATCTTTGCAGCACACCGCGACGGCACCGTGCTCGGCTGGACGGTGCCGGAGGGCGAGACGGCGCTGTCCCTCTCCCTCCCTGGCGCCAGCAGCTGCGCCGCGAGCGCGGAGTGGCTGGTGGTCGGCAGCGACCACGGCACCCTGCACGCGCTGGATCGGGCCGCCGGGGCCCAGCACGCGCTCTCTGGACTCTCCGGCCCCATCGTCGGCTGTGCTGTGGCTGCGCACCAGGCCTGGGCGGTCACCCGGACCGGTCAGGTGGTGACCTGGAACCTCCAGACCGGTGCGGCTCAGGAGGTCTGCACCCTCGGCGGGCCGATGCACTTCTGCGCGGGCCTGCCGCAGGCCCCCGATCAGCTGGTGGTGGTCGGTGCAGCCGGCGTGGCGCTGCTCTCGACCGAGCCCCCGGTGCTCCGATGGTCCGCCTCACCCGTCGACGCCCCGCTGCTGTCCGGTGCGCTGTCTCCCGACGGCACGCGGCTGGTCACCGGACGCGCCGACAACGGGATCGACCTGTGGAGCCTGGAGGACCAGTCGCACCTGGGGGTCTTCTGGGGACATCAGCGCCCCGCAGCGGCCCTGACCTGGGGCGAGCGGATCTGGAGCGGCGGCTCCGATCAGTCGGTGCGCGCCTGGTCGAGCATCGATCTGCGCACGCCGGGTGGAGCCCTGCTTCACGCCAGCAGCGTCCGCGCCTGCACCTTCTCGCCCGACCGGACGCTGCTGGCATCGGGGGCGCGTGATGGTGCGGTTCGGCTGTGGTGCCCCGAGACCGGGCAGCTCCGACACCACCTCTCAGGACACAC
Source organism: Myxococcota bacterium (assembly GCA_029251165.1). Classification (GTDB taxonomy): domain Bacteria; phylum Myxococcota_A; class UBA796; order UBA796; family UBA796; genus JAQXDW01. The sequence continues at coordinate 59,997 of JAQXDW010000027.1, read as the reverse complement.
CGGCGCGGTGTACGACGTCGCCTTCTCGCCATCAGGCGCATGGCTCGCCTCGGTCGCCACAGACAAGACGCTGCGGCTGTGGCGCACGGACGGGTCTCGCCCCCCCGTCATCCTCCGCGAGCATGCCGAGCCCCTGACGTGCTGCACCTTTGTCAGCGAGTCGTGTGTGATCAGCGGCGGACGCGACCACTGCGTGCGCGGCTGGGATGTCGAGCACGGAGCGCTGCGCTTTGTCCTGTCCGGACACACCCACTGGGTGCGCTGCTGTGCGCTCGGGGCGGCGGGGCTGCTGACGGGAAGCTACGACGGCACCCTCCGGCTGTGGGATGTAGACGCCCAGGTCACGCGCGTCGTCTTCGAGCACCACACCGGCCCCGTCATCGACTGCGCCCTCTCCCCAGACGGCACTCGCGCGGTGTCTGTCTCCCTGGATCAGACCCTGTGCATCTGGGACCTCTCCTCTGGCGCGCTGCTTCAGTGCGTCGCGGCACACACCGCACCCTGCGCCGGGGTTGCCATGCTGGGGGCATCCTCCATCCTCAGCGTCGGTCAGGATGGCTGGCTGAAGCAGTGGTGTGCCCAGACCGGTGTGCTGGAGCAGTCCGCGCCGCTGGGCCGAGCCCTGGATGCCGTCGCAGCCCACCAGGGTCAGGTGGCGGTCGGCGACCGCACCGGCAACCTGTGGCTGCTGGACCGCTCGGGAGCGCCTCCGCTGCCCTCCGCTTAGCCCACGCTCCCCGAAAACAAGCCGAAGAGAACCATCGTGGTGAAGCCCACGAACAAGAGGGACACCACCATCGGAGCCATGCTGGAGGGAAGCTGCGCATCGCGGGTGCCCGCCAGGCGCATCACCAGCAGTCGACAGAGGACCTCCGAGAAGAAGAACCCATAGCCCCAGGCCAGCACGGTGGCTCCGATCGACGGGGCCAGCGTGTGGGGAGCGCTGAGGTCACCGAGGAGCGAGACGTAGCCAATCAGCATCCCCGACGAGCCCGCCAGGGCAAATGCGGTCCGCACCGTGCTGAGCACCGCGATGTGCCGGGCGCTGTAAGCCGGCACTGTGATGTCGCGATGAACCGCAGCCTTCAGGGCCGCATGGATCTCGCCGCCCGTGTGCCTCGACAGGCTCAGGGTACTTCCCAGCAGCAGGACGTAGAGCAGGAAGGGGGCGCTGACCAGGGCTGAGAAGAGGGAGGCGCTGTGGGCCACACCGAGCAGCACCAGGAGCAGGCCAATCCCCACCGGAACCGCGCTGGCTCGAGACCGCGTCTGGGGCAGCGGAGCGGGCGCAAGGCGTGCCTGGAGAGCGGTCGCGCGAGTCCCGAGCAGGCCCTCGGAGATGATCTGGCTGTACAGCAGCCCCAGCAAGCCGATCGCCATGAAGGGACCGATCTGACTGGGGTCATTGAGCTCCCTGAAGATGCCGATGCCGCACATCAGGGCGAGGAATCCGCCCAGATAGCGCACCGCTTCCTGGAGCCGGAGCCCATCGACAATCGATGCTCGGAGCGGTGTCCGACTGTGGACATTGCGCGCGGACATGGGGAGCAGCAGGGTGGTCACCGGCAGCGACATCATCCGACAGGACAGGAGCGTCCCGCCCAGCACAACGGCCAGTCCAGAGACGCTCAAGAACCAGAGGAGAGAGGCATTGAGTTCAACGGCAGAGGCGACCGTCGCAACGCTCATGGATGCAAAGAGAACACGTGCCATGCTGACTCCCATCACTTGATAATTGTATGTAGTCCCGGAGAAGACCGATACAAATTTCAGTGCCTTGCACGGGCGCTCGACTCAAGACGTGGCGGTGATGAGGCCACCACGCGCGCGGTAAACAGGATCGCGCGGTGAGATGCCCTGCAAGACCACGTGCCGACGCACCACAGGAGGGTCGCGGTGCGTCCACAGCAGCACCCCTCGCAGCCAGCGCCCAGAGAAGCGGAGGGCGGCATGACCGCGCCGACCTATGCCGCACCGGGAGCGTCCGGGGATGCCAGCGTGGGTTCACGGCAGCCTTCGAGGCCCGGCCAGTCGATGGCGACCACTCGGAAGAGGCCGCAGGGGGATAGGGGTCTCGCCCGGGAGCCCGCCATGAACAACAACGACGTCCTCCGAAGCCTCCGCTTCTCCCTCGAGCTCAGCGACGACGAGATCGCCCGCCTGGTGGGTCTCGGCGGGAAGTCGCTGCGCGCCGAGGACGTGCAGCCTCGGCTGACCCGAGAGGGCGAGCCGGGGATGGTGCCCTGCTCCAGCGCGGTCCTGGGTGCATTCCTAGACGGACTGATTCGCGACCGACGCGGTCCGCCGGATCCCAGCCGTCGGCCCCCCGCACCCGTGCCGCTGAACAACAACGAGATCCTCAAGAAGGTCCGAATTGCGCTGGAGCTGCGTGAGGAACAGATGCTGAAGATCGCCGAGGTGGGCGGTCAGAAGCTGTCCCGATCCGAGCTGGCGGCGCTGTTCCGCAAGCCCAACCACCGGCACTTCCGCCCCTGCGGAAACCAGCTCCTGCGACGCTTCATGCGCGGCCTGGTCAAGACGCGCCGACCAACAGCCTGACGGCGCTCAGGGCCGGATTCGAATCTCCAGTCGCCGGTTGGCCTTGCGGGCCTCAGTGTCGTCACCGGCAACAAGGGGCATGGTGCCAGCGGCAGAGGCCGCGACGATGTACCCCGCGTCGTCCTCCGTCTGGAGAGAGCGAACCATGGTCATCGCCTGGGCAAAGCCGAGCTCCCAGCTGGAGGCATGGGCAGCGGAGTGGTACGGCGCGCTGTCGGTGTGGGCGGTGACCAGGAGCCGATCTCGTCGGGTACCGGTCATGGCATCGGCCAGCGCAGCGAGCAGGACCTCCCCACGTGGAGAGACGCTCACCCGACCCTCGTTGAACACCTGAGCCGTGGGAATTCGGACCAGGACGTCACCCCCCTCAGCGAGCACGCTGAGCCGCCCCTCAGACTCCAGCGCGCCCAGGCGCTCCTGCCAGGCGGTGAGGTGTGCGGCGCCTTGTGCGGTGAACTGCTCCTGCTGCGCGAGCACCGCCAGGGCAGACTGCACCCGCTCCACCGTCTGCGGTGAGATCTCCGCAGCCAGCTCGGCCCGGATGCGCGTCAGCTCCTCACCCTGCTGTGCATCGTGCTCGGTGAGGGTGCTGTTCTCGTGCTGGAGGCCGTTGATGGCCAGCTCCAGCTCAATGAGGCGAGCATCCCGATCCTGGATCTCGTTGTAGCAGGTTGCATTTCGGGCAGACAGGGAGGTCCGGGTGGCGTCGAGCTGGATCTCGACCAGCTCGTGGGCACCCTTGGTCACACAGGAGAGCAGCAAGACTACGAGCACATCGCCTCCTTAGAGCAGCGTCCAGGACGCGCGAAAGAACACGCTGGTCTGGGTCTGAAGTTCATCGATGACCTGGGGCTCCAGGTCGAGGTTGGCGAAGACATTGAACGAGAGGTTCCGGGTGACCCGCAGGCTGACGGTGTTGCGCCAGGATGCCGCGGGCATGCGCATGCTGCCAAACGGCAGGAACAGCTCCAGATCGCTGGAGTACAGCCCCCAGCCTGGGATCCGGGCAGAGCCCGTCATCGTGGACTCCAGGCCCGCCTGGTAGAACGAGTCGATCGCCCGATACTCGATCTCATTGGTGGTGGGGTCATCTTCGAGAACCAGGGTTCCCGCGTAGATGTTCTGGCGGGTGCCGAAGCCCGCGCGCCAGTTGAAATTCATGCTGCGGTTCTTCTCCAGCCACGAGGTGTTCACCCCCATTCCCTCTCGCATCAGGGTCGGAGTGCCGGGACTGGAGAGGCGGAAGGCCTCGTTGGCGGAGATGGTCTGGTTGGTGACGGTGCCGTCGAGGCCGGTGGTGGCGAAGGTGGTGTCTTCAGTGACGAGGACCTCCGTAGCAAATGCCTGAGAGTCCGCGCTGAACCGAACATAGGGACCAGTGGACCCCTGACGGGTGAAGGTGTACAGCGCATCGGCACGGACCCGATCGATGGACTTAATCCGGGGCTGGGGCTCGGCATCCTGAGGGCGAACCTGGGAGAAGCCCTCGTCGATCTGGAGGAGAAACGAGAGCCGGTGGGGATCGGCATTGAGCTTGAGCTGGGCATCGAAGAAGGCCGCAGCGTTGTACTGGGTCTGGTTGAAGGCACCGACGACGTTCTCGCTGGTGACCGCTGAGCCGTCAAAGCCAGCCACGATGGATCGGAACCAGCGCCGAGACCGGGGACCGTCGGTGGCGAACTCGCTGGGCAGCAGAATGCCGGAGCCGAGGAACTCACCAGAGTCAGGGTCCATGACCAGCCGATAGCGCACAAAGCCGGACTCTGGAACGATCACGGTCGCGAAGTCACGCAGGGCACGAGAGCTCCGGCCAGGCCGCACGATGCGGTAGACACCCGGCGGCAGCACCCAGGTCTGGAGGATCTCTCCCTGCAGGGTGTCCACACCAAACCCGGTGCCGACCGGCTGGAGGGTGGATGCCCGGATCAGCTCGTAGGTTCCACGGTGGGGGATGCGGTGGTCGTCGGTGACCTCGATGCGCAGCGCACCCCAGCTCACTGGAACCACAGTGGTCTCGCCCTCGACGACCTCGATCGCCACGCTCACGCCCTGGGCGGGCGTTCCGGAGCTGACGATGACAACGTAGGGGCCAGGATCTGCGATGAACCGCTGGCCAACAGAGACGGAGACGATGTCATCCTCGGTGACCAGCCTCGCGGGTGGCTCGTACTCCGCACCGGTAATGCTGGGGATGAACACCGCCCCCTTTCCGATGGGGATGACGCTCTCGTCCGCGGCGAGCTGCTGCTCAGCGGGCGGCATCGTCCAGGCGTACGGATCCTCGTCGGCGTGTGCCGCGCGGCCCGTCAGCAACAGCGAGATTAAAAGACCCTGCATACCGGCCTGCCTGTGGTGGCGAACTTCTTCATGGCTGCGATGTTGTCCCTCACACCCTGTGCTGCCAACCGCGAGGAGATGCTCGAAGGGATGCCCTCGCCAGGGTTGGTCTTGGAGTAATATTCGACGTAGGTAGAGAACTGGTCGAGGGCAACCAGGAACCAGCCACCGCGAGTGCTTCCGATCGGCTCGGCCTTGTCGATGATCTTGCGCCCCGACTCCGTGTTGACCTCAGACGGATCGATGCTGCCGCGCCAGACCATCTCGCGGACCGAATTGCTGGACTCGCGCGCGATGCTGTTGTTGGAGCGGATGTGGCCGATCCACCAGCGGTCGGAGACCATCGGAACCGGAAGGTACTGAAGCACCGCGCGGCCGCTCTGGCAGGGGCTCCCCTTGAGCAGCTCAGAGTAGGCGACGGCGGTGTAGCCGGGGTGGCGGGTCTCATCGTTGAGCCCCGCCCAGAATTTTCCGATCGGCAGGTTGATGACTGTGGTCGCCCATGCCTTGTGGCCGCTGACGTGGACTGAGACTGTGCCCTGCGCAGCCTTGCGGATGTCATCCTCAGAAGAACGCGGCGCGCCGCGCTCCAGGCGGCTCTCTCGCAGCGGCTCGACCTCGGTCAGCCGTGCCTGGATCTGGTCGTAGGTTGCTGCGAAGGCCACAGCGAGGAAGAGGAGCATCTTGAGAGACTATAGCGGGGTTCAGGTGGTTGATCTGCCCCTACTCTGGTGATGCTCTCGGAGCGGCCCAGGCAACGAGGCCTGGAAGCCAGCGCTTGAGGTAGACGGCGTAGATTTCCTTGCCGCCGACAAAGAACTCGCGACGACGGCGATGGATGGCGGCGGCCATCTTCGTGGCGGCGACAGTGGCGTCCATGCCGTTGGCGATGAGTCCGTCGTCCGTGCCCTTGGCGGTGCCGTCTCCGCGGAGGGCTGACCGGGAGATCTCCGTTCGGATGTAGCCCGGGCAGATGGTGGTGACGGAGAGACCGCGGCCAGAGACCTCGGCTCGGAGGCTGTCAGACCAGGCGCGCAGGGCGTGCTTCGAGGCGGAGTAGGCCGAGCGCATCGGGGTCGCAACGTAGCCCGCGACGGAGCTCATGTTGACGATGTGCCCGCTGCCCTGGTCGAGCATGATCGGGAGGACCTGACCGGTGAGATCGACGATGGCGAAGAAGTTGATCTCCATCACCCGACGGACCGTCGCTACCTCCGTCTCCTCGACACGCGCGCGCTGGCTGATGCCCGCATTGTTGACGAGGATGTCGATGCGCCCCCGCCAGGCCTTCGCCTCCGCGACCGCCGCCGGAAGGGAGGGGGTGTCGGTGAGGTCGAGGGGGATGACGAGAGCAGGGCCGGGGAGCGCAGCGGCGAGGGACTCTAGGCGCTCGCGGCGACGGGCCGAGAGGATGAGAGCGGCACCCTGGTCAGAGAGGACCCGGGCGAGGGACTCACCGATACCGGAAGAGGCACCGGTGATCCAGATGACGCGGTCTTTGAAGCGCTGAGACATGCGGTGGGCTTATTCCGTGGAGAGGGTTTCTGCGCATGCAGTCCGCAGTGATGCCCCGCATCAGACCACTGGAGCGGTCCGACCGTCCGCCGGCGCTGCCCTTGTCGCAAGACTGGGCGTATTCTAAGGCTCCTGTCCTACCGAGACCGAGCGCGGAGGTGATACCCTCCTCCATCAGGTCGAGGACACCGATCCATCTGATGCCAGGAGTGACCGATGGCCAACCCCGCGAAGCTGGCGCGCGCACAGCACTCATACAACCTCCTCATTGGGCTCAGTATGACCATCGAGGAGCGGGCAGCCCTGCTCGATGAGGTGCTGCACCGCGCCGGACTCACCCCGCTGGGTGCGGCCGGTCTGGAGGCCGTCTCAAAGGGACCGGTGGGCAACCTCTCTGAGACCGGGCTGACCGACGAGGCCCTCCAGCGCCTCGCGGATGCGCTGAGCACCGTGGACCTCACCACGCTCATCTCAGAATTTCTGGCCGCGATGACCGGCATGCCGACCGGAGCGCCCGGACCGATGCCCAAGACAGAGCCCGAAACGGAGGCGGAGCCTGAGGTGGAGCCTGAGGTGGAGCCTGAGACCGACTGGGCGTGGGATGTGGTGGTGTCGCTGTTCGACCCGACCGACCGCCGACATCACCTCACCCTGCTTCGGAGCGGCGGCAGCGTACGCTCTGAGCCCGCAGAGGAAGAAGAGGGCTTCGGACCGCTGGCCGACCGGCTCGCCCAGACCCTCCCCGAGGCCGATCCGGTGCTGCTGGAGCAGGCCAGCCACACCTTCCATACCCCCGCCTGCCCCGACGAGCCGGCGCTGCTCGCGGCGCTGCTGGAGGGCACCGACCTGGAGCAGGTCTACCTGGTTCACCTCCGCCACGCCCTGCCCAACCCCTGCCGGCATCGGCGGCACTTCCAGCTCGCCGAGCCCGGGGAAAACAACCGCTGGCAGGGGCGCACGCAGGCACTGACGACGGAGCTGAGCTATCGACCGGCCGGACTGTCGCTGCACGGCGCGCGCGCCCGAGCCGAGTCCTCCTGGGGAAGCCCCGCGCGCCTCCAGTACCGAGGAAGCGACGTTCACTTTCGACCGCCCTTGCTCTCACCAGGTGCGACCTCTACGCTGCCCCTGAGCTGTGACTGGCAGCTGCGGGCGGGCTGGTCAATCCACTGCGCCGCGCTGAAGGCTGACGGTCCGCAGGTCACCATCACCACCTCCGCAGCGCTCAGCGGCGAGGCCATCCTCGACGGAAGCGGTCACCTCCAGGAGCACCTCGCCGGGAGCATTGGTCTGGCCGCTGGGGTGCGCGATGGGGCCGGCGGTCAGGTCTCGACAGGCGAGGCGCCGCTGCCGGTTCCAGACTGGCATCCGGCAGCAGACGTGGGCTTCGGTGCGCTCGGCGTGGCCTCGGAGCACGGCGAGTACGACCTCACCCGCAGCGGAGTTCTCCTCCTCGACGCCACCCGCTCGACACCGGGAATCAAGCCACGGGTGGCCCGGCAGGCGACACTCTCCGGCAGCACGACGCTCACCGGCGCTGCGCTGACCGGCGCGACCATCATCGACGCCACCACCCTGCTCTCCGATGCCCTGAATGACGCACAGTCCATCGGCAGCATGTGCGCACAGGCCCGCGCTGAGACGACCCTTCGGATCACCTTCTCCGGCGGCACCCGAAGCCTCACCCTGCACCTGACCGACCCAGACGCTGCGGCTGGAGAGACCACACTCCTCGCGGAGGGCCTCACCCGCACCGATGCCGCTGCTCCAGCTGGCGTGGTCGAGGTCGATCGCGCGGCGCGCTACAGGCTGGACTGGCGAACGACCACGACAACGCTGACGACACACTGGACGGACGCGCTCGATGCGATCAGCGGAGACTGGCTCGGGGGCGGAGAGTCTCTCCGGGATCCCGTTGAGGGCTACAACAGCGCCGAGGTTGCCTGGGTTGCCGGCGGATACCGGCTGAGCGCGGCGGCAGCGGAGGAGTGAGGCTGCCGGCGGCCTCAGCCCGTCGCTTCCCGAGCCACCCCCGAAAAGAGCCGGTGGAGTGCCGCGCTCACGGCCTCGCGATGCTCGACATGGATTGCGTGCCCAGAGCCTTCAAAGAGGAGCAGCTCCGCATCAATCAGCTGAGCGATGGTCGCGCTGTTCTCTGGACGGACCATGGCATCGGAGGTGCCAGTGATGACCAGGGTGGGCAGCGCGGCCAGCGCTGAGAGGCGGCGGAGGGTGCGGTGGCGGAAGATCGCGCTGAGCTGCCCGAGCATGCCGAGGCGCGGGGGGCGGTTGTGGAGGATCGTCTCTCGGAGCCGGGCCTCGACGGCCTCTCGACCGACCTCTGCGATGTACTGAGGCGAGTGGAGCATGGCGAGCAAGGCATGGCGGCGCAGCCGAGTGGAGCCAGAGAAGTGAGAGCTGAAGACCCCGCTGACGGCAGTTCGGGTGGGGCGCCCTCCCCACCCGCCAGCATGGGTGGCGAGCAGGGCAAGGCTGCGGACCCGGTGCGGCGCGGTGAGCGCGACGTGCTGGGCGATCATGCCGCCCATCGAGACCCCGACCACGTGCGCCCGCTGCCAGCCGAGGTGGTCCATCAGGGCGAGGGCATCTGCGGCGAGCCGGTCCATGGAGTAGGGCGGGCGGGGCACAGAAGACAGGCCGACCCCGCGGTTGTCAAAGACGCACAGCTGCCAGTCTTCTCCCGCGAGGTCCTCGACCTGGAGGCGCCAGCCGACGAGACCGACCGCCAGCCCCATGATCATCAGGACCGGCTCGCCGGTTCCGTGGACTTCATAGTTTAGCGAGATTCCATCAAGTTGAGCAGTCGGCATCTTCAGAGTGTATCCGCCCAGAGATGAGCGCGGCCATCGCAGTGCTCCCGCCGAGCATGAAGGCATGTGGGATGCCGTCGCTGCAGCGGATGACCTCCGCGTCGGGATGGCAGGATGCCGCTCCGGCAGCCATGTCCGGCAGGTTCCAGGCATCAGGCTGGCCGTAGTACAGGGTCAGCCGCTTTGCATGCCGACTCAGCAGCGCATCAGGCCGATCGATGACGGTCGCAAGCTCCTCTCCTGCGAGCCTCAGGACGTTGTGCAGACTCGCGGGGTGGAGCTGGAGGATGCCGTGCAGGAAGTCGGCACGCTCTGCATCGGGCACCGCAGAGAGCAGCGCTCGGGTGAGCAGCCGATCTCTTCCCGGCAGTCGGCGGATCAGCCGTGACAGCATCACCGCAGGGTGACGCAGCAGCCCAAACATCGGTGACATCCGCAGCCCTGCCGGGGTCACCGCCATGCGCTCGATGGTCGGGAACAGCAGGAAGCCCCGCCCCCGAGCAGCCGCAGGGAGCCCGTCGAGCACCGACAAAGCCAGCCAGGCTCCGATGGAGTGCCCGACGACATGGATCACCGGGGCTGGTGGAAGGGTCGCGAGAAATGCCCGGTGGTGGGCGAGCTGATCGGCAAGGGTGAAGAAGCCACCGGGCGCGGGATGGCCAGGGACATGCCCAGCGTGGCCGGCCACCGCAGCGCTCACCCGCCCCCCACACTGCGCAACGATCTGCCGAGCGAGCGGGGCGTAGAGGGTGGCGATGCCCGGATTGCCAGGGATGATGAGGATCAGCGCGTCGGGATCGGAGACGAGGACGCGCACGGTGGTCACGGGGACGCCGGAGATGTCTTCAGTACAGACTGACATGCCCCCCTCTATGCAGCCCGCCACACTCGAGCATGCTCACGTCGTCCTGCTCGGGGGTCAGGCTGGCGACGTAGCAGGCTCTCCATCGCGTGGGTGCTGCTGTGTCTCCAGCCAGCGAATCAGAAGAGCGAGTCTGCGAGTGCGCGTTCTCCCACCAGACCGCGCCAGTGCTCGACACCATGTATTGTCCGCGAACGCTCAGGATCCGCCGAGACGGTCTGACGACGAGAGTGGATAGCAAGAGCCGGCCCCGTCAAGTAATGCGTCTTTAGCAAGAGAAGCAAAGCGTTTATAGTGTAGTCCTCTCCGAAGATCAGGATGCTCCCATGACCCGACTGCTTGCACTTACCCTCGCCACGGTCCCGCTGGCTGGTTGCGACGACAAAGAAACCGCAGACGCTGATGGCGATGGGTACATCAATGATGACTGCGATGACAACGACGCCAGCGTCAATCCAGACGCCGCAGAGATCTGCGATGGTCTCGACAACAATTGCGACGGGCAGACCGACGAAGCCGCCGCCACAGATGCAGGGGTGTGGTTCCCCGACAACGACAGCGACGGCTTCGGTGACGAATCCATCGTGCTGGTCGCATGTGAAGCACCCGCCTCCTACATCGCCGATGGCGGCGACTGCAACGACGGGCGAGACGACATCAACCCCGACGCCGATGAGATCTGCGACGGCCTCGACAACAACTGCGACGGAGACACCGACGGCGGCGACGTGACCGGCGCCAGCGGGTGGTACCTCGACAACGACAACGACGGCTACGGCGGCACCGCCTCCAAGCTCGTCACCTGCAGCGATCCCGGCGGTGACTGGATCTCCGACGGCAGCGACTGCGACGACACCTCCGCCAGCGCCTACCCCGGAGCAGCCCCCAACGACTCCAAGACCGACTGCATGAAAGACAGCGACGGGGACGGCTACGGGGATGCCTCCGCCACCGGCACCACCGTCGCCGGCAGCGACTGCGACGACAGCGACGACAGCCAGCTTCCCGGCGCAGACGAGTACTGCAACGGGGAAGATGACAACTGCGACGGCACGGTCGATGAGAACGCGGTGGATGTGCCGACCTGGTACATCGACGACGACGGCGACGGCCGCGGCAACGACGACAAGTCGATCAGCGACTGCACCCAGCCCTCTGGCTACGTCGACAACGACGACGACTGCGACGACGCCGACCCCACCGACGAGCAGTGCATCTGCTACCTCGACAGCGTGGGCTCCGCGACCACCCTCGTCTCCGCCGGCTCGACCTACGGCGCGTGGATGTCCGACCCGGAGGAGGCACTGGGCAGCGGCCTGCACTGGGAGATGGACTCGTACTACGGCAGCGCGATCACCGAGTACCCGACCGCCGCAGACCTCACCGCGCGCACCAACGGCACCTCGCTCTCGCTGTCCAGCCAGTATGAGGGCACCGGCGGGGTCGTGCTCGACGGGTACATGTACTACCCAGAGTACAACTCCAACACGATCATCAAGTACGACCTCGACCTCCAGAAAGAGGTCGACAGCATGACGCTGACCGACGCCGGCTACCACAACTCCTACCACTACCAGTGGGGCGGCTACTCGGACATCGACCTCGCGGTCGATGAGAACGGCCTGTGGGCGATCTACTCCACCTCTGCCAACGGCGGTCGGATCGTGGTCAGCAGCCTCGACCCAGACAAGATGGCGATCCTGAACACCTGGAACACCAGCTCGACCTCCAAGACGAGCACCGGCAACGCGTTCATGATCTGCGGTGTCCTGTATGTCACCAACAGCTACTACTCCTCCGGTGCGAGCATCAACTACGCCTACGACACCAACACCAGCAAGGACTGGGTCGAGAACATCAGCCTTCCCTCGACCTATGGCTACACGTCCCACATCTCCTACAACCCGCTGGACGGACTGCTCTACGTCTGGGACTACTCCCGCCGGGTGACCTTCTCGACGACGGTCTCGAACTGAGCCGCGTCGTCGCGCGGCGTGAAGCCCGCTCGACGGACCGTCAGATGCCCTGAGGCCTGCAGGGCTGGACGCGCGAGGGGGATACAGCATCCTCATGGACTCCTCCACCCGACGCGCCTGGAGTGTGCGTGCGCTGCAGCTGCTCGCCAGCATCGCGGTGCTCGTCACGCTGGCGCAGAGCGCTGACACTGACCGGGTGTGGGAGATGCTGACCCAGGGCATGCCGGCCTGGCTGGTCGGCGCGCTCCTGCTAAAGGCTGCCTCGATCGTGCTGCATGAGGTCCGGCTCTGGCACGCCCTCCCCGCTCCCCGTCCGTCGCTCCTTGCGGTCATTCGCATCGGACTGATCGCAGGAACCCTGAACCTCGCCCTGCCAGCACGGGCAGGCGACCTGTCCGCCCTCGCCCTGCTGCGCCGAGACTGCGGCGTGTCGGTGGGCACCGCTGGGGCTGCGGTGGGGCTGGTGGCGTTTCTGGAGATGGCCGTGTTCGCGGTCTTCCTCCTGGGTGCGCTGGTGATCGGCGCGGGCCGATGGGAGCTGCTGCTGGGGGCCGCAGCCCACGCGCGGGCGCTGAAGCTGACCACCCTGGGCACGCTGGCTGCCGCAGCGGGGGCGGTGGTGATCGTCGCGCTGGCCCGCCGACTGAAGAGCACCCCGCAAGCCGCCGCGCCCGGACCGGTCACCCTGCTCCGAGAGGGGCTCTCCGCCGCAGCCTCCGCACTGTCGACCGCGCGCTGGCTGGGTGCTCACCTGGCGATGACCGCTGCACAGGTCGCCCTGATGCTCGCCGCAGCGGCCGCGCTGTTTCCGATGCTCCGCCTGCCCGTGCCCCTGCCGGGCCTGGCCGCAGCCGGGATGATGGCCGGAGCCTCCGTGGCGGGCGTGGTTCTGCCGCCGGGGTTTGGCGCGGGCCCAGCGGCGGTGAGCGTCGTGCTGCTGGCGCCGCTGGGGATCACCGAGACCGGTGCGCTGGCGTACGCGGCAGGCTTCTGGCTGCTCGGCAGCCTGCCGACGGTCCTGCTGGGACTGCCGGCACTCTGGTGGCGCGATGGCGATAGACTCCGATCATGATCCTGTTCTTCCTGACGGCATGCCTGACCAACCCTGCGACCGGTCGCCTCCAGCTCAACCTCATCGGGGACAACACCGAGATCGAGCTGGGCGAGCAGCTCGCCGCAGAGACCACCGCGACGATGCCGGCTGTTCAAGATGCTGCGCTGGGCAACTACGTCTCGGACATCACCCGCAAGCTCGCGGCGCTGTCCGAGCGTCCCGAGCTCCCGTGGACGATCACGGTCCTCGACGAGGCTGCGGTCAACGCTTTCGCCCTGCCTGGGGGGAACCTGTTCATCACCCGCGGCCTGATGACGTGGCTGGGCAGTGAGGACGAGCTGGCGGCGGTGATCGGTCACGAGATCGGCCACGTCACCGCCCGTCACTCCGCCAACACCCTCTCCCGGACCATCCTGACCGCGCCGCTGATCGGGCTGGTCGGTGCGCTGGATCCCCGCATGGAGCACATCGGCGCCGTGACCGGAGCGGGGGTGGGGCTGGCGCGGCTGGGGCACAGCCGGGAAGACGAGCGACAGGCCGATGACCTGGGGCTGCGCTACCTGCGGCGGGCGGGCTACGACCCCAGCGCGATGCTCGATGTGTTCACGGTGCTGGAGACGGTCGACAAGGCCGAGGGCGATCGGCTGCCGACCTGGCTGCTCACCCACCCCGCACCCGCCGATCGGAAGACCCGCCTGGGAACGGTCACCGCAGCGGGAGAGCGGGTGGTGGGAGACTACCTGACCCGCATCGACGGCATGGTCTTCGGCGCCGACCCCCGGCAGGGCTACTTCGAAGGCGACCGGTTCCACCACCCTCAGCTGGCCTTCCGCCTGGACTTCCCCGCAGGCTGGACGCACAGCAACCAGCACACAGCGGTCAGCAGCGTCTCCGAGACCGGCACAGCGACCTTCGCGCTGTCTCTGGCACCCGAGGAGACGCCCGAAGCTGCGGTCGCCGCGTTTATGGAGCCCAGAGAGATCTCGGAACGAGAGGGGGCCGGTGTCGGACAGGCCTTTCGGCTGTCAATGACGACGGCGGGTGCCGTGCGGTCGGTCGACGGGCTGGTGGCCGCCGTGCGTCACGGGGAGACCGTGTATCGAATGGTGGGCGTGGGGTCGGCGGAGGACTGGCCCGAGGTTGAGGCTGCGGTGGTCACGACGATTGAGTCGTTTGCAGAAGAAGTCGACCCGATGGTCCTCGAGAAGGAACCCGAGAGGCTGCGGGTGGGAGAGGTCGTGGAGATGTCGATGGAGTCCTTCGCCGGGCTTCACCCAAGACGAGACTCTTCGTTCTTAGCGGATCTTAACCGGCAGCGGGATGGGGTCGAGGGGTGGGCGCGGTGGGTGGAGTGACCAGCACACGGCCCAGAGCATAGCGACGAGCGCGACCACACGCCGGGTTCGCTGGACGCCGGGTTCGCTGGACGGTGGCGAGCACAGCGCGCACGTCAGCCCAACCTCAGGGTGCGCTCACCGCTCTGCTTGCAGGTACCCGATCGCCGCCGCGAGCGTCCCGTCCGTCAGGATCCCAGCCAGCGAGTGGTTGTCCTCGACCTCCCACAGCGGAGCGCCAGAGATCGCGGCGAGGTGGCGAGAGTCGGCGGGCAAGACGACGTCATCGTGGCGGCCGTGGATGAACAGCGCGCGGGTGTCAGCGGGCAGGGTGCGGTGAGGAGTGAGCTTGACACCAGCACCGGCCAGAAAGAGAGACGGCCCCGACCAGCCGCCCTCATGGAGCAGCTTGAGCAGGACCGCGCCGCCGAACGAGGAGCCGATGACGAGGCGGGTCTCAGCGGTGATCGCGGCGCGGGCGTTCGCCATGGGGAGCGCGAAGGCCGCAGCGAGGCGCTCGGGATCGTCGAGCCAGCTCGTGCCTGTGTCGCGACAGTGCGCCTTCAGCGCGACCGCAGCGCGGGTGTCGAGGCCAGGGGCGGCGAAGGAGGGATAGCGGGGACGCAGCCACCGGACCTTGCGGCCGATGGGCAGCAGGGCCTCATCGACGGTGCTCTCCAGCCCGTGCAGGAAGACGATCATGAAGGAATCTCCGCTACTTTACGTAGGCTTCGCCGTGCTGGTAGTACGTGTAGTAGGTGCCGCCGTACTCGAAGTCCTTGTAGCCATAGGTGTACCGGAAGTACCCGGTTGACTCGTCGAGCTCGACGACGCCCACCTGCGGGCTGATGATGGACAGCGGGTACCAGTAGCCATCCAGACTGACCATCCACGACGGACCATAGTAGTCGTAGTAGTCCGTGGTGTAGCCATAGGTGTACGTGGTGGAGCCCGCCATGGGGTCGCCGGTCCAGTGCATCACGTCCACGCAGCTGCCGTTGTCTGATGAGGCCGCGGCGTCGTAGGTCAGCGTGACCTCGAAGGCAAAGTCACAGTCTGGACAGCCTGCGGTGCTCACCCGGGTGTCTGAAGACGACGCGTAGTAGAACTCGCAGTCTCGCTGGGTCGCGACGCTGAAGACACCCTGCTCGTAGACATGCTCGCCGCTCCAGGAGGTGAAGCACATCTCCTCATCGACCTCATCGTCGCAGTCATTGTCGATGCTGTCGCACAGCTCGACGCCCTCCGGGCTGGTGCCAGCGTCGGTGTCGTTGCAGTCGAAGAGGATGTCGCTGCTGTCGGGCACGTAGTTGGTCGGCGGATCGCAGTCCTCGGTCTCCGTGGACTCGTCGCCGTAGCCGTCGCCGTCGGAGTCGAGGTACCACTCGTCGACGTACTGGTAGTCCACCTGACCGTCGCAGTTGTTGTCCTGGTTGTCGCAGCGCTCGGGGGCGTCGGGGTAGGACTGATCGTAGCCGTCGTCGCAGTCGTCGTTGGTCACGGAGTAGCCGTCGGGGGCTGCGCAGTCGTTGATGACGTCCTTGCCGTCCATCGCACCGTAGCCATCGCCGTCGCTGTCGACGTAGTAGTCGCTGTAGATGACGTCCTCATCGACCTCATCGTCGCAGTCGTTGTCGATGCCATCGCAGCTGTCGATGGTGAAGCCCGGGCTGACGGTATCGCTGCTGTCGTCGCAGTCTCCGAAGACATCGGCGTAGCCGCTGGGGGGATCGCAGGCTCCGATGGTCTGGTCCTCGACGCCGTAGCCGTCGCCGTCGCTGTCGACGTAGTAGGTCCGGACTACGTCCTCATCGATCTCGCCGTCGCAGTCGTTGTCGACGCCGTCGCAGACCTCGGGAGCAGAGGGATTGATGACCGCGCTCCAGTCGTCGCAGTCCTCAGACTCCGGGCTGCCATCACCGTCATTGTCGACGATCTCTTCGTCTTCAGCTGCGGTGTCTTTTTCGTCACACCCGATGAGTACGGTAATGCTGAGCAGTGCAGCCATTGAAGTCAGGCGAATCATCCTCGTCCTCCATCTCAGGGGAGAATGTACCACCCCCGCCGCCCGTCTGTGGCGTGCTCTTGTTTTCGGGTCCAATCAGCGAATCCGCTTTCCCCGTTGCTCCCCGCAGTCGGCTCAGAAGATTCAGCCAGTCAGCCTTGCTGAATGGGGTTCATGAGCCAGAGGTCGTCGGACTCGCCTCGCGCGATCCGGCACCGACACGTCCGCAGGCTCCACCCCCGGCATGCCGCACAGGCCCGCTCGACATCAGGTGATAGAAGAAACGAATTGAAGCGCTGCGGCCACGGCGCGGTCACGGCTGCCCGCCTCGGTGTGTCCTGATGCTCTTCGGGGCTTGAAGGAGTGGTCGCCGTCGGGCAGCCAGGAGACGGTGATCGCGGGACTGAGGGTGTAGCCCGCCACCTCCTCGCGGCAGCCCATCGGATCCCGCTCTCCCTGGAGGATGAGGGTGGGGACGGCGAGGTCGGCGAGGTGAGCAGTCCGCAGCCGGTCAGGCTTTCTGGCTGGGTGGAACGGGTAGCCGAGGCAGAGGAGTCCGGCGACGCCGCAGTCATCGGCGATCATGCTGGCGATGCGCCCGCCCATCGACTTGCCGCCGATGATGAGCCGAGAGGGATCGCCGAGAGCGGAGAGGACATCGCGGTAGACGTCGAGCAGCTTCAGGGCACTGCCCGGTCCAGCGCGCTTGCCGGTGGTCCGGCGGCGATGCATGTAGGGAAACTCGAACCGCACCACCGCGACCTGCGCTGCGAGCCCAGCGGCGATGTGGTTCATGAAGTCACTGTCCATCGGCGCACCGGCACCGTGGGCGAGCACAACGGTGAGCGGACTGTCGGCAGGACCATCGCGGAGGAAGGGGGTGTTCATTGCTGGCCGTGTGCGGTCTGGAGAGGGGCGAGGCTGACGGAGCCTGATGCCCGGGGGTCGTGAGACCGGGTCAGACCCCGCCGCTGAGGCACCCCGAGCGATGAACCTGCGGCCCCCTCGCCTGCACGCTGGCGGGAAGCGTGCAGCGGTGGCGCTGTGGTCGGCGGTCGGGTGAGCGCGCGGCCCTGCGTCAGTAGTTCTCGTTCATGAAGACTTCGACGCTGTCGCCCTGGTCCCGCATGGTCTTGACGACCTGGTTCTTGGGCACGCTGACCCCGAGGATCTTGGTGTCGATCCAGGTGGCCTGGATGCGAACAACGGGATCCCGTGGGAGGACGACGGACAGGAAGAACTGAGACTTGGGCTCGACGATGTCAGAGCTGACGATGGGCGGCTCGGTCAGCCAGGAGCGGTGAACGAACGCCCAGCCCTGGTCGGTCTCGACCCAGCGGTACTGGATGCGGTTCTTGGAGATGACGCTGATGGTCAGCTGGACCAGCTCGGACTCCGAGTTTGCCTTGGCGACCATGCAGTCCCGCTCGACCATGCAGTCCTCGCCCTCGGTGTAGGTCTTGTCGTAGTACTCGTACTGATCGACGATGACCGTCGACCAGTCCTCGGCGATCATGACCTGGGCGAAGTCGTCGGCGTTGTGAGCCGACTCATGGGCCACCGCCGCGCCGATGAGGTCTTCGGTGAGGTCGAAGTCCACACCCTCGAGGTCGGAGACCGCCTCGTCACCGAGGAGGTTGATCTGGTAGCCCTCCTCGATGTCCTCTTCGTGCTCTTGGCCCATCCAGGCGTAGAGGTTGTCCAGGCCGGCCTTCAGCTCGACGTCATCTTCATCGTCTGCGTGGGTGAAGATGTAGGCCGCGAGGAGCTGAAGATCTTCCGGTGCCTCTGGAGGAGCACAGGCGATGAGGGTCGAGATGAGCAGCAGGTAGAGGTAGCGCATACCTGATTCTAACACCAGACCGCGCTGCCTCATCCAGGCGAGCAGAATTCCGGTGACAAATCGGACTACTTACCGCCGCCGCCCTTGCCACCGCCGCCCTTGCCGCCGCCAGGGATGGTCGCCTGGTCCAGACCGTTGCAGTAGCAGGCGGTGATGTCTCCCTCGATGGAGCCCAGGGAGTCGCCGTCCATGTTCTCAAAGCTCATGGTGACATTGCTCAGCTGTGCGTCGTCGTTCTCGCTGAGGGCATCGATGCTGATCGAGCCGCCGGAGGCACCCGTCGCGAACTTGGCTGCCGAGAGACTGCCCAGCACCCGCTCGTCACCAGGGTTGCTGCCGTCGATGGTGACAAAGCTGGTGGTGCCAGAGGTCACGCCCTCCATCTTGATCTGCACATAGGTCAGCCCGTCGATGCCGTCATCCAGCACCACATCGCAGGCGGTGACGCCAGAGGACTCGATGCCGATGAAGTTGGCGCCGTAGCCGGTCTGCTCCCAGGCAAACGAGTCGAAGAAGTAAGAGTTGCCGTTGACCTCGCCAGAGAAGGAGACGCTGTCGCAGTTGTCGGCGTCGGCGTCGGCGTCGGCGTCGGCATCGGCGTCGGCGTCGGCGTCGGTGTCGGTGTCCGCATCGGCATCGGCATCCGAGTCGGCGTCCGAGTCGGCGTCGGTGTCCGCGTCGGCTTCCTCTTCTGCGCAGTCCGGCGCGCCAGTGCAGCCGTCATCGGAGCAGTCGAACAGACCGTCGCCGTCGTTGTCTGCGCCATCTGAGCAGTCACCGGGCTCGGAGCCTTCTTGTCCACCGCAGCCAATCAGAAAGAGGGTAATCAGCATCCTCATCACATCACCTCAGGAGGTCTATACTTCTGCGCAGAAGCCTGACATTGATGGGGCCTTGCATGCAAGCCATCCTGCACAATCACTTCGAAATTATCATGCTCGCGCCAGCAGAATTACCGCTCACATCGCGCTCAAAGAGCAATTCGGCGGAGGCCGGTGGCTGGGTGAAAGTGCCCGGAATCGCGGCCCGTGTGCGGAAGTAGACGTCCCAGGTTCCCGCAGGGAGGGCATCGAAGTAGAGGGCGACGTGGTCGTCCCGCCAGTCGACAAAGTCTGGAGAAGCCGTGGTCTGACCGGTCGGAGACGCCTCGGGGGGAGCCGTGGCAAGCCGTGGATTGAGCGGCTCCATGCCTGCCGCCAGCGGGATTATCAGGGCGACGTGGTGGTGATCAGCGGGGCTGACGAGCTGGACATGCTCCTCGACGATGCTGCCACGGGCCAGGGAGATGATCTGCCCGGCATCCTCCAAGACACGCCGCTCCGGGGGAGACGGGGCAGGCTGAAGGATGGAGAGGGTCCTGGACACCACGAAGCCATCGGCGCGAGGCGCGACCTGTGCGCCGGAGGTGGTGGGGGTGTAGCGCAGCTCGGTCTGCACCAGCAGCGCCCCCTCTCCTGCCGACACCGTGATCTGAGCCGGCCCACCAGTCGCCTCCGAGTGCTGGACCGCGGGGGTGCCGAAGCCGACGATGAGGGGAACCGTGCGCCCCCCAGTAGACAGCGAGGCGGTCAGCTCCGGAGTGGCCTGACGATCGGCCCGCAGGATGTCCGCCACGGCACGCAGCGCGGCGGAGTCGGTGCTGGCACTTCCCCAGCCATCCGTCGAAGCACGGGCGAGCAGGGCATCGGTGAGGGCGGGCAGCGCAGGGTGATCGGGCTGCTGCGCGAGCAGGGCACGGATGACCTCAGACAGCGCACGGACTTCGCTGGGAAGGAGCAGCCCGCTGGCGGACTGTGGGCCGCTTAGGCCGTCGTAGACCGACTCGCCGCGCTCCAGCCGAAACCGGATCCGACCCATCAGCGTCTCGACCAGCTCTCGGGTCTGGGCAGTGTTGACCTGTCCACCAGCGGCTCCGGCGAGCAAGACCTCAGCGATGCCCTCTGCGCCGAGGAACTGAGCGCTCCGGGCAGCCTCGGAGAAGTAGGCATCGACGGATCGTCCGGCGGCGGCGAGCGCAGAGAGCGCCCAGGTTCGCTCCGACCAGGACTCCCCCTGCACAAAGCGGGCATAGTCCGACCGGAGGCTGGCGGTCAGGGTGGTGGTCAGGCTGCGCATGAGGGCGGGATCGACGGTGTGACCAGCCGCCTCGGCTTCTACAAGAAAGTGGACCGTCCATGCGGTCAGCGACACCGTTCCAGATCCGCCCGGCCAGAACGCGACCAGGCCGTTGCTGTCGATGACCTGGGGCAGCCAGTCGAGGGTCGCGCGCACGGCGTCGTCTGGGGCGGGGAGGCTGAGGGCATCGGCGAGGGTCGCTGTGGCCAGCCAGGCGCGGGCCTTCGCCAGCCGGCTGGCGGTGCTTCCGTGGGGGTCGTCGAGCAGCGCCCCCGCTCCCGAGGCAACCTCAAGCAGCTCCGCGCGGGTGGTGACCAGGACACGGCGCTCCACGCCCCGTGCATCCCCTGAGCGCATCGGGAGGTCTGCGGAGGCTCCAGCAGCGACGGTCTGACGGGTGCGGCGGACCACCTCGCGCTGATCCGGTCGGACGGGCAGGGTGACCGAGAAGGCATCTGAGGCGCCATCGGAAGCACGCTCCAGCGCGACCGCAATCTGGACCTGTGAGACGTCGTCGTGGACCGTCACCGGGAAGACGATCGCGCTGCCCTCTCCCCGAGAGAGGTCGAGAGACTGCTGCGCCCCGCCGGCAACCGACAGCCCGGTGCTGCTCAGCTGCGCGCGCCCTGCCCCCTCCGCTCCCTCGACCACTCGACCGATCGCCCCGGCATCGAACCGATCGCCGGGGCGAACAAACCGGGGGAGGTCTGGCTGGACGACGACGGGCAGTCGCACGGCGATGTTGCCGGTGGCGTGACCGAATTGCTGGTCTCCAGCGGCCGCCTTGGCCCGGACCCGGAAGGTGGTCAGGCTGTCAGACAGCTCGACGGGGACGGTGATCGTCCCGGACCGGGGCACGGCGATGGCGGCGTTGTAGTAAGGCACCGGGTCGAAGTTCCGACGCACAGTGGCCCGCTCGAACAGGTCATCGGGCAGCTCTTCGGCCTCGTCTCCACCGGGGTTGACCGACCAGGGCAAGAGACCGAGCACGAGGTTGCGGGTGTCTCGAACCGACAGCCAGGAGCGCGGACTGCGGATGAAGGACGGCACCGGATCAAGGACTGACTCCCGGCCCAGCGCCAGGACCGCAGCATCGACCATCCACAGGGTGACCTCACCAGCGGTCGGTCGGCCCCGGTGGTCCTTGAGGCCGATCGTCACCGGAACACGCGCACCAGGCAGCGCGCGCTCGGGATGGGTGAGGGTGAGGTCGAGGCGGTGGTGAGCGGGCTGGACGTTGATGGTGGTCGAGGCGGCGACGGTCGTCGGCCGACCCAGATCCTCACCGCCGACGACATCACCCGGGATGCGACCGCGCATCAGCACGACGTGGACTGGCACCTGGGGAACCCAGTCCTCCTCGACACGCAGCCGGAGGGTCGCCTGACCGCCGCGGACGGTAAGCCACTGGTAGCGGTTGCCGCGCGGGGTCTCGATGACCGCGAGGGCACGGGCGGACTGAAATGGGCTCTTGAGGACAACCGTGGCGGTCTTGCCCGGCGCATAGTCGCCGGCGTCGGTCTGCAGGGAGAACACCCCCGCCTCGGGCTTCTCCCAGCTCACCGCGCCGTCTCCCCCCGCGAACAGATCGACCGAGACGGTGCTCGCCCGACCCATGCGGTCGTGACTCTCCAGCTGCACGATGTACACCCCAGCCTCCGCAATCGGCAGCCGAAGCTTGACGGGCGCACTGGCGCTGGTGAGTTGCTGCTCTGAGAGGAGAACGTCGACACTGTCGGTGATGTAGCGGGCGGCACCGTCGGTGAAGTCTGCCGCACCGTCGCCGACCTGAAGGTGAGAGTGCCACTGCCGCTGGAGGAGACGGAGGGTCACCGACTGGTCGGCGATGAGGGTGCCGTCTGCCGCAGCGACCAGGACCTCAGCGGGGATGGCGTCGGAGCGTTCCTGGTAGCGGGGCACCTTGAGGCCCAGCACGAACGGCGGCAGGGCGTCGATGCGGTGGGTGGTGGTGACGGTCTGGTCGTCCTCACCAGTGACCGTGGCCTCGACGAGCCAGGTACGCGGCTCGGCGGTCAGCTCCGCAGTGGGATCGATGGGCAAGACCGCGCTGCCCTGCTCATCGGTGGTCGCGGAGAGGGAAAATTCCGGCGCAGAGACACCGGACATCCCACGGGAGAACCGGCCATCGGAGGAGTACAGGAAACCCTCCCGGCTGTTCGGGGGCTGCCAGGTGTACGGGAGCTGGCTGACCCGCCACCGAATCGGTCGCCCAGCCGCCCGCCCGCCCGCGTAGTAGCTGGCCGTCAGCGTGACCTCAAAGGGCACATCCAGCGGCGCCTCGTCGGGACCATGCAGCAACACCTCGAACCGAGGCACGACGTAGTCCTCCAGCGAGAATTCGGTGCGTCCGCAGCGGTCGCCGTCCGGGGTCTCCAGCCACGCAAAGTAGGTACCAGTGGGCCGCTTGTCCTCAGCGAACCGCTCATACAAGCCGCCGACGTCCGAGAGCACGCCAGGGTAGCGCCAGGAGAGATCGCCGGGGCCATCGACAACCAGCGCAGCCTGCCCGGTCACCCGCGTCAGCTGTCCCTTGTCCCGGGTTCGCATGTATCCCTTGAGGTGAACAGGCTGATCGGGCCGATAGACCGGGCGCTCTGAGAAGACATGACAGAGGGTGACCGGCTTCTCGCCGCGCCGCTCCAGGGGCCCGAAGCCCCACTGTAGCCAGCTCGATGAGGCCGAGCGCCACTGACCGCTCTGGTACACCTGCGGCGGCCGGAGGGGGTTGAGGACGAGGGTGTCCTCGCCTCGGGTGACCACGATCCGTCGGACCGTGCGGCGGCGGATGTCGTCGACCCCCGGTGGGCTCCAGGGGAGGACACCGCTTCCGTCTGTGCGCCCCTCGAACAGCACCGCCCAGGTCGTCTCTTCGCCGGGCTCGCGCACCGTGCCCTCGATGCGAACGGTGGCGCCGGAGACCGGAGTGCCGCGAGAGAGCGAGGAGACGACGAGGTTGACCTCCTCAGCGGCTTCCAGGGTGGTGAGGGAGAGGTCGGTGACCTGCAGGCGCATCCAGGAGCGGCTGGAGCCCGTGTCCAGGCTGCGGACCCCGACGAGGTACGTGCCGGGCTTGTTCGTGCCAGCGATGCGGCTGAGATGATCTTCGATGTCGAGCCCAAAGGCGGCACTGCTGCCGCGATCGGCGTCGGGCAGGGAGACGACCTCAGAGATGAGCGGAGCCCCGAGGGTCTGGATGGACGCAGCCAGCTCGGAGACGCTCGGGAGGCGCTCGACCGCAGGCTCCCTGGGGGGGCGCTCGCCGGGACCGGCGGGACGGGTGTCTTCCTCAACGGAGACGGGTCCGCCCGATGGAAACGGCCAGAGTCCTCGATCGAGGGGGTCGATGCGGTGGATGCGAAGATCGACCTGGGAGACCCCGCGGCCCTCCAGGGGGATTCGCTGGGGACCACCGCGCTCGGAGATGCCCGCTCCGGTGGTCAGCTTGAGGTAGCCAATGAGCTGCGGAAAGAAGATCGACAGGGCGCTCTCGCCGTCGACCTGTAGGGGCCGTCCGCGAGCATCACTGAGCGCGGCGGGGACGAGCCGGACCCGGTAGAGGGTGTCTCGGGCGAAGTCACCGGTGACCTCTACCCGGCGACCGCGAACCGCCACAGCGAGGTCGTCGAGCGGCGGAGAGAACCGGAGGAGGTTGCGCGCATCGACCACAGACAGCTCTGCGGGCTCCGCAGACAGCTCGACAACGACCATCGGCGCGGTGTCGCCACAGTCGATGGCCTGCTCCGCAGCATAGACCGAGCCCTGGGGCGTCAGCGGGTAGCGCCGGGCACCGCAGCCGAGGCCGACCGGTCGGAAGCCAGGAGCGGTGGAGAACAGGAGATCGGCGAAGGTCTCGCCAGGCTCTCCGGTGGCGTCGACGGACAGCGAGAAGTGGACCCGGGCGCGGACGCCAGCGCCGATGGCCTGCTCCAGCGCGAGTTCGTAGCGAGCGGGGGCATCGGCGGATGCCCGAGGCAGCGGCTTGACGGTGAAGTCGTCGGCATCGAGCCAGCGGGCAGAGGCGGCGTCGACGCCTGGCAGGTCGCGCAGCTCAATGCGCAGCATGCGCTCCAGGACCCCGACATCCAGGGGATCGGTGAAGGTCAGGGTGATCGACTCGACCGGCTCCAGGCCATCGGCACCGTCTGCCGGCACGGTCTGAATCGGCGGGGCCATCAGGGTGTTCAGCCGGACGCTCTCCCCCCCCGCAGCCCAGGTCAGCCGACTCAGCGGCGGCCAGGGCTCGGCGGGCCGGAATTGGAGGGTCTTGCCATCGAGCCAGGTGAAGGCGCCGGGGTGATCGGGAAAGTCCGAGAGGTGGCGGCTCGGGTTGTCCTCGGGACCACCGCCGAGCGGACCGACGGAGCGGGGAAAGAAGACGGTCACCGGATCCCACCTGCGGAGGTGGGCATCCGGCACGATCACCACACCGCGGACCTGAGCGGGCCGGAACGGAATGCGGAAGGTCTCCGGGTCCGCCACGGCTGCCGCGCCGATCAGGAGGAGGAGGAGCAGGGGCCAGATGCGGCGGCTCATGGCGCCTCCATGTAGCGCCGGACGACCTCATCGGGGGGACCGGTGTCTGGTAGGATCAGACCCGCGAGCACCGGTCGGGCACGGGCCGGAGCAGCGTCAGGGGGCAGAGAGAGGGCGAGCAGATAGTCGCCAGCGGGCAGCTCGGAGAGCATCACCGTGCCGGCATCAACCTGCTCCCCGTCGGCGTCGAGGAGCCGGGCGCTGACCCGGTCAGAGTCCGAGCGGACCCCAGCCCCGACCGCGCGGTCGGTCGGCACCGTAAACGAGAACCACCGCTCCTCACCCGCCGAGAGCACCACCGCAGGACCGAGCCCCTCGCCGACCGGCACCGGAGAATCGAGCCGAGCCGTGAGGTTGCCAGACAGCGCTCCCGCTCCGAGTGGGCGGACCAGGACAGTCACTGCACCGGGACCGGACCAGGTCGTCGCCGCGCCGCCCTCGGCCAGCAGCCAGGTCTGCGACGGACCACGCTCCGGGTGCAGGGCGAGGACTGCGGGAATGTCGAGGCTGAGGCGGAGGAGGCCGGCGGCGTCGACCTGCATGGTGTAGCCCTGGAAGGCGCCGGACAGCGGGACCGACGCCGGCAGCGGCAGCGGCGTCGCAGAGACCGCCTGACCGAGCCCCCACAGCCCATCACCGTCTGGACCGGTCAGCCAGGCGACAACAGTGCCCGGCGCGGTGTGGAGGTCGAGGATGCCCCCGCCAGAGATGGCTCGCTGACTGCCAGAGATCGGCGCGATGGTGCCGTCGTTGCCGATCCAGGTGGCGGCACGGATCGCGCCGCGAAGCATCACGATGCCGTCCGCCTCCGGCACCGTGACCTGGAGGTGTCCCGCCCGGCTGTCCTGACGCTCCAGGGGGCTGGCGGTGGTGAGGACGGGGTCAGTGTGGCGGCTGGCGAGCAGCTCCAGGCGGCCGGCGAGCGCACCGTCGGTGGGGTTGAGCAGGACGACCTCGGAGATTGCCCCCCACAGGAGGGTCTCCAGGGCCGCGCCGTCGGCGTGGCGGACGTGGACTGTGCCGCTGGCATCGCGGATCGCAGCCACCACACCGGCCTCCAGCGACAGCCGCAGCGCGCCGGGCTCACCAGGCAGGGCGTAGCGGGCAGCCGCACCAGCAGCGACAGACAGGTCTGAGGCACCCCAAGGCAGCATCGCTGCGCGGGGAAGGTCAAACCGCCACGATCGAAGGCGGGCGATGACGCCGTCGCCATCGCCGGACCAGACCGTGAGGACCGGCGCGGCGGCATCGAGGCTGACGGCAGCCGTGGCCTGGGGACTGACCGCAGCGGCGGCTCCATCGAGGGAGAGCCCGGGCTGACCGGCGTTGGCCCGGGCGATGACCAGGGTCGCGCCGCTGCCACGGGGAAGCGGCCAGCGCGCAGGAGTGTCGTGAACGACGATGCGTCGCCAGGCATCGCCAGACAGCGCCGCACGCGGAGCAGTGACCACCTGACCAGGCGCCCCGATCAGGGTGAGGATGCCGGCTGGCAGCACCACCGTGCCCGCCTCGACCGCGCAGGGAGCGCCGGGCTGCGCGCAGATGGTGACCGGCTCGACGAACACAAACACACCGGGCTGCCGCAGCTTCACCGCCGCGACCCCGACTCCGCCGAGATCCGTGAGCACCACACCGCGATCCAGCCGCCCCTCGGCGTCTCGGCCCGGACGGGCGGCGTCGACCTTCACGCTCACCGACTCTCCGCGGTGGTCAGGAGTCCAGATCCGCAGGCGGTGCTCCGAGCCGGGCACCGCTGGAACGGCGACCGTTGGATCCGCGCCGACCGACTCTCCGAGCACCTGCCAGATCCCGTCTGCCAGCCGCTCCACCGCCACCCCGACGCTCTCCGCTGCGGCCGCGCCAGCCACCACCACGCCGTCGGTCGGCACATCGAGCGGAACGATCACCGCATCGATGCCGGGGAGCACGGTGGTCTGCCCCGGCGCAACCAGGACCGGCTCAGCGGGCTCATCGGGTTGGCGAAAGGTCACGGAGACCGGCGCCGATGCCGCGCCGACCGGATCGATCTGGAGGCGGTATGTTCCCGGGGAGAGGCGGGTGAGGAGCTGGAAGTTCCAGCCACCGGGCCGGTCGTCTCCCCGAGCGAGCAGCACACCATCGGCGTCGTAGAGTCGGGCGCGCACATCCGCGTGGCCGACAGAGGAGAGCTCGACCAGACCGGAGCCGCCCACCGAGAGCGGGATGCTGCAGGGGGCCGTGCAGGACCGACTGCGACCGGCGGTCAGCTCCACCGCGCGCACCGCGAGGGTGTAGGAGATGCCGTGGTTGCGCCGGGCGCTGCGCACATCCAGGTGGTAGTCCCCAGCAGGGAGGGTGCCGCTCCAGCGTCGGTCCGGCTCGGTCGCCAGGACCGCCTGCTCGCCAGCCCACAGGGTCCCGGACATGCCCGCGCTCAGCGAGATGGTGGCCTCGACCGGCGCGGTGAGGGAGAAGGTCCAGCGATCCGGTGTGCGCGCCGGGGTCTGCCCATCCTCGACCCGTGGCTCCAGCCAGGTGGCGGTGATGGCGGCGTCCAGGGACAGGGGGTGGGGTCCGTGTCCGACCCGGTGGGTGGCGGTGGTCGGGGCCGTGACGGTGGTCACCAGCCGCCCCTCGACGGCGCCAGGCAGCACGGTCAGCCGATACTCCCCGGGCTCGAAGTGCTGAGAGAAGCGTGCCGCGATGCCCGGCGTGCGCAGGGGCCAGCCGTCCGCAGACTCCAGCCGACAGCGCGGGGTCTGCCCCTCTCGGGAGGCGGCGACGTGATAGGTGCCGGCCTCGGCGATGCGCAGCTGGTAGACCACCCCCTCGCCCGCCTCAAGCCGGATGCGCCCATCGATGCCTGGAGCGATGGTGCCGCCGTCGTGCATCGTCGCTGCGGTCAGCGCCATGCCGAGGTGCCCTGCGGAGCGCCCCTGGGTGGTCGTGGTGACCTGGTACTCCCCCTCACGGAGGTACTGCTCGATGCGGAAATTCCGACCCGCGCCGTTTGCCGTGGCGCTGTCGAGGCGCGGCTGGGTCTGGGTGCGGAGGGTGCCGGACAGCGCCAGCAGCCCGGTGGACTCCAGCACATACAGCCCCGGCACATCGACGGTCACAGACGCGGTCACGCGCTGACCGGCAGACAGATCGAAGGCCAGCGGCCGCCCCGCAGCCAGCTGGGGAAGCTCGGGCATCTCCGACAGCGACATCCGAGGAAGACCACCGACAGTGGAGAGCGGAGTGTGCCGAAGGGTGATCAGCGCGACCCCGGCGCCGTTGTTGACCACCCGCACCTGCTTCTCTCCCGGCGTGACCGAGGCTCCGGCGGCGTCGGCTTCCCAGCCATCCAGCCACATCGTCAGCGGCTCCTCGCTGCGGGCTGAGAGGGTTCCAGCTTCGGTGAATGCGGCCGACAGGGTGATGGACTGGCCTGGCGCGAGGCTCAGGGGCAGCGGCTCGGTGAGGTCCAGGGGCAGCGCCCGCTGAATGACCCCGACCGACACGCCCGGCTGCGACTCAAACCGGACGGTGTGGCGCCCCGCCTTGTCGAGGCTCACCGACGGGAATTGGAGGCTCGGGATGATCGGCAGGACCGGACCAGTGCTGGCTTCTGGTCGAATCGAGAGGTCGAGGATCCCGCGTGCTCGGGGGCTGAGGGTGAGCCGGTAGAAGCCCGGGTTGAGCGCAACAGCATCCCCGGACGCCAGCGTGAGCGGCTCTGGCGTGTCGCCGCTGCCGTCGAGGATGACCGGAACCAGCCGCAGCTCGGTGTCCAGCCCGCGCGTGCTGAAGCCCCACGATCCGACCTCCCGAACCTCCAGCAGCAGGCTGGCGGTGCCGGCGAGGTTGAAGCGGCGCTCGTACCGGGCTGCGCCGGACAAGGCGACCGCGCCAAGCGCCGCGACCGTGACCCCGTCGTCGCGGTGCTGCCGCAGGACGAGGCCGGTTGCGTCGATGTTGTCGCCAGGGATGCCGCTGTGGATGGTGGAGACCCAGACCGGCGCGTCGGCGGGGGTGAGGGTCGCGGGCGAGGTGACCGGGGTGAAGTGCTGGAGGCGGTAGGGCTGACCAGCAGTGCCCCGGACGGTGACGATCTGCTCCCCGCTGCCCCGAAGACGCGCGGAGGCGACCGGCCGCTCCGACCGCAGGGTGATCTCCCGGGTGGTCCCGCCGGAGCGGTAGGGATCGCCGCTGGCGCTGCGGACCGCGAGCTGGGCAGCCTCCGGCTCGGGCAGGGCAAGCTGCACCCAGGATGCCCTCACTCGCCAGCGATCGATACCCAGCGCGCTGAGCTCCGTCTGGAGCTGTCCGACCGCGCCGAGGTGCGGAATTCCACGGCGCACGATCAGGGGAGCGCTGCCGTCGTCCTGTGCCCACGGCAGCCCCGGACCGCCGTATGCCGTCACCCGATACAGGCCCGGCTCCAGGGCCAGCGAGAGGGTGCAGTCGGTCATCGGCTGGCCGACCCGGGGGCGGACCGTCTCGCAGCGGGGATCCGCATCGACGAGCCAGGCGCCCTCTCGCCACAGCCTCAGATCTTCGAGGTGGCGGCCAGCAGCCTCAAGGTCGACCTGCTGACGGTCGTCGATCTGCATCCAGTAGGAACGCTGCTGAAAGTCCCCCATGGTCGAGGAGACCGTGCGGGCATCGGTCAGGGAGAGCGGATCCGGGTTGAGCTCCTCGAACCGGCGCAGGATGAGGTGAACCGCGCTGTCTGCAGCCGGCGCACCGTCCGTGAGGATCCGGTACTCGCCGCGGCTGAGGAAGGCATCGATGCGACCATCCCGGACCCCCGCGAGCCCGCTGCGCACACCAGGACCCGCCATGCGATCGACGAGCTGAAGGGCGACCCCCTCGGTGCTCTGGGCGATCAGGCTGTAGCGGCCGAAGGCATCGACAGTGATGTCTGCGTGGTGGGCACCGCTGGCCGGGAGGGTGTCCGGGACCAGCGAGTCTGCGGCGGCTGCAATCGAGAAGAGGAGGAGCATGGTCAGACCTCGGTAGAGGATAACCGAGCACGACACATCGGGATGACCGTAGACTCCTGGTCATCCGCTGCGAGACCGTGCGCGACGTCCACAGGTGCTCGGGGAATGCCTTCGTGCCACAGTAGCCAGCGCAGACACACCGGCTATTCTGTGGGGGATGCTCCCTCCCCCCACCGGTCGCTCGCTCCGCACATCAGGCCCGATCAGCACCGAGCGGCTCGGTGTCCTGCGCCCGTCCGACCGGGCATAGTCATGCTCCTGCTCCTCGCGCTGGGCTGCCAGGGAGACTGCGACGCCACCCGCACGCCTGGTCCGACCCTTCATCAGGTCGCCCTCCGCATTCCCCACCCCGCCGGAGGCGCAACCCTCGATCTCACCCTCGACGGGGCACCTGCCGGCAGCCACGCGATGATCCGAGACGGCGACGACCTCACCATCACCCTCAACGGCCTCCCCCCGCTCTCCGAGGCCCGCTACAGCCTCATCCCCGACAGCGGCCGGCGCTGCGTCGGGGCATTCACCACCGACAACCTCCCGCCGCAGCTCCCCGAGCTGTCCGTCACCCGTGCCGACAACGCGGCGATGGACGACGCCGTGCTGCTGCTGGGCACCCTGATGGGGGCGACCTCAGCGGTGTTCATCATCGATCGGCAGGGGCGGTTTCGGTGGCACCGGATCATCGACGACGACGCCCTCACCTCCGATGCCCACCTCGTCTCCGGCACGATCCTGTACAACCGCTACGATCAGGAGCGCATCGAAGACATCGGCGCGGTCGCGGCGACCACGCTGCTCGGCGAGCCCGGCGAGGAGATCCGGACGGAGTGGGGACACCACGTCTTCGCGCCGCTGGCGGATGGCGGGCTGGCGTGGCCGGCGCTGGACATCCGCGCCTGGAGCGACCCCGACTCCGGTGAGACCCTCGACGTGGTCGGCGACCGAATCCTGACCACCGACGGTGAGGTGTTCTCGATCTGGGATGCCGCAGAGCCCGAGCTCGACACCGGCACCGATCAGGGCTTCTACGAGCTCGGCTACGACTGGAGTCACGCCAACGCCCTCCAGGCCATCAACGGCGGGTTCCTGCTCTCTCTGGGCCACCTCGACGCGGTCTACGACGTCACGGCGGCCGGGGCGGTCGCTGCCACCTACCGCCCCGACGATGTCATCGACGGCACCCCATGGCACTTCCAGCACGACGCCAACCTCACCCCCGACGGCACCCTCCTCCTCGTCAGCCATGAGCCCGACGCCACCGTCGCGCGCGAGTACGCCATCGGAGACGACGGCCTGACGGAGGTGTGGTCGGTCGCCGGGCCGCTGTCTGGCTTCCTCGGACAGGCCCGCCGCCTGGACAACGGCAACACCCTCGTCGGCTTCGGCGGCAAGGGCCTGCTGCGCGAGGTCACCCCCGACGGCGAGATCGCATGGCAGCTGGAGGCGGGGCTGGGCAGCTGGTTTGGCAACGTCACCCTGCTCGACGACGTGCTGGGAACCGCCGTTGATTAGCCTCCTGCTCGCCTGTCAGTCGCCGACCGAGATCGACGTCGACCTCTCCCCCGTCTCCGCTGCGCTGGAGGTCTCCCTCACCTCCCCACAGTGGCCCGATCCCGACGCCCGACTGACCGCCACCCCGGTCGACTTTCCCGTCGACTTCGGGATCCGAAAGGTCTACCTCGACGCCGGCCACGGCTCCGGCCGCAACACCGGCAACACCTCGGCGTACTGCGAGTCCGAGGCAGATGTGATGGTCGCGCTGGCCGGTCCGCTGGCGGAGGCGCTGGAGGCCACCGGGCACTTCACCGTCCGACAGTCCCGCCAGCCCGGCGAGTCGGTGTCCTACCGAAGCCGGCTTCGCGACGCGACCGCCTGGGGCGCGGAGGTGTTCGTCAGCCTGCACTCCGACTCTCGCGGCGCCCTCACCCCCTGGCACCCCGCCGCCGGGCAGTCCTGCTACCAGAGCACCGACACCCCCGGCTTCAGCGTCCTGTGGTCCGACGAGGGCGCGCTGAGCGATCAGCGACAGGCCCTCGCCCGAGCCCTGTCTGCCGCGATGGCTGCCGCCGGATTCCACCCCTATGACGGCGGTGAGTACGTCGGCTTGTACGGTCCCGATGACATACCGGGGGTGTTCGTCGACCGCCACGAGCCCCGCAAGCGCATCATGTTCCTCCGCCGACCGACCATGCCCTCGGTCATCCTGGAGACCCACCACGCCATGGATCCCGCCTCTGCCACACGCTTCCGAGAGCCCATGGTGATCGCAGCGTTTCATGGCGCGGTGATCGAGGGGCTGGCCGCCTTCTTCGCCACGGGGCCGTAGTCCACGCTGGCCCAGACGTGCGCCGGCACTTTCAAATACAATCACCCCATGACCGACCCCCACGCTCCCCTCCGTCGCGACATCAAGCTCCTCGGTCGGCTCCTCGGCGATGCCCTCAGGGCTCAGGAAGGCGACGATCTCTTCGAGCAGGTCGAGGAAATCCGGGTGCTCTCCAAGGGCGCCCGCTCCGGACGAATCGAGGCCGCCGCGCTCCTCCGAGCCCAGCTCGAGGCGCTCCCCGAAGACCAGGCGATCACCGTCGCCCGCGCCTTCGCCCACTTCCTCTCGCTGGCCAACATCGCCGAGCAGTATCACCGGATCCGCCGGGGTCGGGCGTGGCTGTCCACGCCGGGTGCGCCCCCGCAGCGAGGCTCTCTGGAGGAGTGCTTCTCCACCCTGACCGCCACCGGGATCGCGCCGGATGCCCTGTGGAGCACCGTGATCGGCCTGCAGATCGAGCTGGTCTTCACCGCGCACCCCACCGAGGTCACCCGGCGGACGCTGATGCGGAAGCACCGCACCATCGCTGGGCTGCTGGAGACGATCGATCGACAGGCCATGACCCCTGACGATCTGGGGGACGTTCTGGAGAGCCTCCAGCGCGAGATCACCACCGCCTGGCAGACCGACGAGATCCGCCGGGAGCGCCCCACTCCGCTCGACGAGGCAAAGGGCGGCCTCGTCCGGTTCGAGCAGGTCCTGTGGGACGCCGTTCCCGCCTGGCTGCGTCAGCTCGATCGGGCACTGCTGCGGCACACCGATCGCGGCCTCCCCCTTCACGCCGTGCCCGTCCGGTTTGGCTCCTGGATGGGCGGCGACCGCGACGGCAACCCCAACGTCACCCCGCAGACCACCCTCACCGTCTGTCGGCTGGCCCGCTGGATGGCCGCAGACCTCTACCACCGAGAGATCCGCACGCTGCGGGATGACCTCTCGCTCAACCGCTGCTCGGATGAACTGCGAGAGGAAGTCGGTGCAGCCTGGGAGCCCTACCGGGCGCTGCTGCGTCAGGTCGAGGCGCGGCTGGTCACCACCCGGGATCACGTCGAGGCCCTCATCAACGGTCAGTCCCCGACCGAGGCGGAGATCTACACCGACCCCCTCGATCTCGCCGCGCCGCTCCTGCTGTGTGACCGCTCACTGCGTGCCTGCGGCGATGGGGTCATCGCCGATGGACGCCTCCAGGACATCCTGCGGCGCATCTCCTGCTTCGGGCTGACCCTGGTGCGCCTGGACATCCGGCAGGAGGCCGCCCGGCACACCGAGGCCATCGACGCGATCACCCGCTACCTCGGCCTGGGCAGCTACGCGGCCTGGTCACCCGCCGAGAAAGTCGGCTTCCTGGTGCGCGAGCTGAGCGGCCGCCGTCCGCTGATCCCCCGGGTGTTCTGGGAGGGCAGCGAGCTGGTCAGCGCAGAGGTCCACGACGTGCTCGCCACCTTCGCAGAGATCGCCAAGCAGGGTCCGGGCAGCCTGGGCGCCTACGTCATCTCGATGGCCGCCACCTCCGCCGACGTGCTCGCGGTCGCCCTGCTCCAGCGCGAGGCCCGCCGCCGCTACGGCGCCGCCGCCGATCCCGTGCGGATCGTGCCGCTGTTCGAGACCCTCGCCGACCTCGACAGCGCCGGCGCAGCGATGCACCAGTTGCTGAGCAATCCCTGGTACAGCCGCTGGATCTCAGAGGTCCACGACAACCACCAGGAGGTCATGATTGGCTACTCCGACTCCGCCAAGGATGCTGGCCGACTCGCCGCATCCTGGGCGCTGTACCGGGGGCAAGAGGCGCTGGTGAAGGTCTGCCACAGCCACGGGGTCCGGCTCACGCTGTTCCACGGGCGCGGCGGCACCGTCGGACGCGGCGGCGGACCCACCCATGCTGCGATTCGCTCTCTGCCGCCGGGCGCGGTCGAGGGCTCCCTCCGGGTCACCGAGCAGGGCGAGGTCATCCAGGCCAAGTTCGGCCTGCCCGGTATCGCGATGCGGACCCTCGACCTCTACACAACCGCCGTCTTGGAGGCGACCCTCAACCCGCCCCATCCCCCAAAGCCACAGTGGCGCGAGGCCATGGATCGGCTCGCGGACACCGCCAAGAAGGCCTACCGCCGCACCCTGCACGTCGACGATCGCTTCGTCCCCTACTTCCGCGCAGTCACCCCGGAGCCCGAGCTGGGGCGGCTGAACATCGGCAGCCGACCAGCCCGTCGACGCGGCGGCGGCGGCGGGATCGAGACGCTGCGGGCGATCCCGTGGGTGTTCGCCTGGACCCAGGTGCGCCTCAACCTCCCCGCGTGGCTCGGGGTCGGCGCAGCGCTGGAGGAGGGCCTGTCAGACGACGCGGCGATGCTCTCGGAGATGGACACCGAGTGGCCGTTCTTCTCCACCACGCTCGACCTCATCGAGATGGTGCTCGCCAAGGCCGATCCAGAGGTCGCCGCCCGCTACGACGACGCACTCGTCTCCGAGGAGCTGCGGCCCATCGGTGAGGAGCTGCGGACGCGTCTGGTTCGGACCCGACAGGCCGTCCTTGCGCTGCGGAGCCGGGGGGTCCTGCTGGCCGAACACCCCGTCCTGGCCCGCTCCATCGCAGTGCGGAACCCCTACGTGGACCCGCTGAACCTCATGCAGGCCTCCCTGCTGGCGCGGGTGCGAGCGAGCGAAGATCCGCGACTGGTCCGGGCGCTGATGATCACGATCAACGGCATCGCGGCAGGGATGCGGAACACCGGGTAGCCCTCACGGTCCCCCGCGAATCAGCCGCTGCGCCGTCCACCGCACCGCCTCGTCAGGGTGTCCCTGCCCCTGCGCGACCAGACCCGCCCCGTCCGCCATCCGCGCCGCAGCCTCGACCACGCAGATCGCGAGGTCAGCAGACTCATCCGTCGCGTGCGTGCGCCGAGCGGTGCCGAGGTAGAAGGTCGCCGGGCGGACCGCCTCGTCAGGGCCATCCTGCGGCCAGCGCTCCACCGCACGCTCAAATGCCCCGTCGTCCGCAGCGACCACCGCACCGCCCGCCAGGACAGCCTGCGCCCGAGCGACCCAGCCTGCGAGGTCATGCGCTGCCGCCCCCTCCGACGCCATGAGGGCCGCGACCACCGAGGCGCGCAGGTGACGCCGAGCGTGGGGCGGTAGGTCCGCCGCGATCGCTCCTGCCAGGCTCACCGCGACCCGGTTGCCGACCACCTCCGACCACAGGCGATCCACCGTGATCTGCGCCATGTACGGATCCCGCTCCTGCCAGGTCTCCGCCAGCAGTGCCGCAGAAGCCGCGATCGCCGACAGGGCGTTCTGTCCGGCGAGCGCCACGATGAGGTGGTGGTGACACTCCTGAACAAACGGCTCGGCGAGGGTGCAGAGCGAGGCGGCATCGACGTACGCCCCCGGCTCCGCTCCCACTCGCTCCTCAGCAGCCTGAAACAGACACTCTCCCCGCCAGCTCTCCGCCGCAATGTTCCTGCACAGCCCGACCACCGCTGCCGGTGCCGTCACCTCCCTCGCCGCTGCAATCAGGCAGCCGGTGACGTCTGGAGCGGCCCCGCAGTCGTGATCCATCGGCGGGGTGTCCGACAGCCGGCTGCGCATCGCGCGAGACGGTCGGATGTTGTTCGAGGACGGTCCGCCGCCAGCGCGGAGAGACGCAGGCTTGTCGGGCGGGATGCGGAGCTGGAGGTGGGGGCGGCTGTGGAGCTGGCCGCAGCGGTCGCGGGTGGGGCCAGGCGGAAGGAGCACACACAGCGGGGCGTCCGGGTCTGCGCCGATCGGCCCCGGGTACGCCGTGATCAGGGCGCTGACCATCGCAATCCGAGCCTCAACGACAGGGTGCTCCACGATCGCTGCGGTCACACCATCAGGATCATCGGGCCACGCAGCGACCACCACTTCCCCGCACCCCGCCCCGCAGTCCGCGAGCAGTCCAGCCGGCTCTGTCAGCCCCAGGCAGCCAGCGAGCAGCGCGATCACATTCCCCTCCTAGTCCGTCAGTGTAGTTGAATAGCCACAGCTCCCCGCCCGTCTGCCCTCGCCGGAGGTTGTTCAATGCTTGCCCTGCTGCTCTCCCTCACTGCTGCTGCCGATCAGCGCGACTTCGACGCCACCGAGGGGCGTCGAGAGTGGACCTTTGACGTCAAGTGGACCGACGAGACCGGAGCGAGACAGCGGGCACAATTCGCCCTGCCGACCGCCGCGATCCAGGCCGACATCGACACCCCGCTGCGCTTTCAGAAGAAGGACGCCGCCCAGCAGGCAGCCCGCGCGGTGCGGCAGTACGGCAGCACGCTTCCAAACGTGAAGGTCAAGACGAAGGTCAGCGGCAGGGGTGCGCTGTCCATCTCGGTGAAGGCGAAGCGGCGCAGTCGCGCCAAGGAGGTGCTCGCCCGGGCCGGCGAGATCCGCGACGAGGCGATGGACGCCTACCTCGTCGAGCACGGCTACACCCGGCTGGGAGACGCCATCGTCGCCGACCATGCCCGGCACGTCAGCGAGTACGCCGACGACGTCGCGCCCCTCGTCGCGGCGCTGGGTGGTCCCACCGACGATCCCCGTGAATTCGCCGCGACGGCCCTGGGCTACGTCCAGTCGATTCCCTACCAGAGCCGGGCAAAGGTCAGCAACACCTACCGACGACCGCTGCTGGTGGTGGCCCGCAACAAGGGCGACTGCGACTCCAAGTCCACCCTGTTCCTGGCCCTGATGCGCAGCGCCTACCCCGACCTCCCCCTCGCTGTCGGCTACATCCCCGGCCACGCCTTCACCGGCCTCGGCATCGAGCCTGCGCGGGGAGACCTCACCTTCCGAGACAGCGGGCAGACCTGGGTGGTCGCCGAGCCGGTCGGGCCGGCCATGTTCGCGGTGGGCGAGACAAAGGGCAAGAGCCAGCGCCGCGCCCGGTGGGGAATGGTCGACGTGCGGGTCGCGGACTGAGCCGCAAGCCACAGCGCGCCTACTCGTGGCTCTCCGCAGCCTCAATCTCGTCGAGATACCCCATCGATCGAAGCATATCCAGCTCGTCAATGTTGGCATCCCGGGCACCAGACTCCCGCAGCTTCTTCCGGGAGATCTTGATCTGCTCGGCGATGGCGTGCAGCGCAGCGGCCTGGGGCTGGTGCTTCGTCATCACGTCGCGGCCCGGATCCACATCGACCCGGTGCAGCGCAAGCTCCCGCCCCTCCTGCTGGACCAGCTTGAACCGCTGACCGTCGATCGTTCCAGCGACCGCCCAGTTCTTGGTGTTCTCATAGAACGGAACCACGTCAGACACGCCGGGCCAGGGCTGATCAAGCGGAGCCCCGGAGCCTGTGAGCGGGCTGGCGAGAGAGCGTCCCTGGAGTCCCTCGGGGTGCGGGAGCTGGAGGAGGTCGAGGAGGGTGGGAAACAGGTCGACGCTCTGGGCGATGGCATCGGTCTGCCCGGTCACGATGCCAGGGCCGGTCACGACAAGCGGCACCCGCAGCAGCTCCTCGTGCATCCAGGTTGAGTGCCCAAGGTAGCCCTGCTCCTTGAACTCCTCTCCGTGATCAGCGGTGAAGATCCAGATCGTCGGCCGGCCGTTTGCGATGGCGGTGCCCGCATGCAGTCGCCGCAGCTCCGCGTCGAGGTAGGCGACCCCGCCGTCGTAGAGCGCCTCCAGGTAGTTCAGCGTCTCGACGGGAATCGGGGTGAGTCGGTTGGCGTCGAGGTACTCGATGCTGTGTCGGGGGTCGAGGAGGTCAGGCCGAGGCGCGTGGTAGCGGGTGAGGTACGGCTCCGGCGGGTTGTAGGGCGCGTGAACCTCGAAGTAGTGCAGGAACGCAAACACGGGCCGTTCGCTGGCCTCGGCGGCGTAGGCGTGGAAGGCGTCGGTGACGTTGACCCCGCGCTTGTTCTTCGGGCGGTCCCAGAACGGGTTCACCGTCTCAAAGCCCTGGTTAATCCCGATCTCGGGCATGAATCGAAGCGACGAGAACGACATGTAGGTCGCATAGCCCTGCGCAGCGAGGTGCTCAGCGAGGGTCAGGCGGCTCTCCTCCAGCTTGCGGTTGTGCCCGCGCACCTGGTGGACCTGGGGAAGCAGGCTGGTGAACATGGAGGTGTGGGTGATGAGGGTCGAGGGAGCCTGGGAGTATGCCCGGCGGAACATCATCCCGGCTGCGGCGCGCTCGTCGAGGAACGGCGTGGTGTCTCGATGGTAGCCGGCAGCGCTGAGTCGGTCGGCCCGCAGCGTGTCCATGGAGACGAGCACGACGTTGGGCAGATCGGGTCGGAGAGAGGGCATGTCGGCATCCGCGACGGTCTCAGCGGGCTCGCTGCCGGTACAGGAGAGAATGAAGACAAGCATGGGACGTCCTATCGGACCACCTGCACCCTCGACAATGATGTGCCAGTCCAGGGAGCGCGGCGATCGGATATCCCTCCCCCATGCGTCCCATCCTCTCGATCATCGGCAGTGCCTCGACCACCCCTGAGCAGACTGCGGCGGCAGCAGCGCTCGGACAGCTAGCGGTCGAGGCGGGGTTTCGGATCTGCTGCGGCGGACGAGGAGGAGTGATGGTTGCGGCCTGTCGGGGCGCCCGATCGGCGGCCAATTACCGAGAGGGAGACACCATCGGCGTCCTGATGGACTACGACCCGGCCAGCGCCAACGCGTTCGTCGACATCGCAATTCCCACCGGCATCGGCTTCTCCCGCAACACCGTGGTCGTCGCTGCAGGACAGGTCGTGGTGGCGGTGGCAGGTGGTGCTGGCACCCTCTCAGAGATCGCCCTGGCCTGGCAGCTCAAGCGCCCGGTGATCGCGCTGTGCGTGGGCGGCTGGTCAGAGACGCTCGCCGGGCAGACCCTCGACCACCGCCACGACAGCATCATCCGTCGCGCGGAGAGTCCGGAAGAAGCGGTCCAGCTCGCCACAGAACTGCTCAACTGAGGGCTACTCCTCCAGCCCCTCAGCAGCCTCCTGTAGCTTCTGCCCTGCGCGCCGAAGCATGGTGCCAAAGCCCGCCATTGCAGCCCCGAACTCCGGGCTCTTGAAGACACCACGCATCGTCTCCTCGGCCTTCTTCGCGAAGTCCTCCAGGCTGGCCTCCGCTTGCGGCTCCGCATCCGCCGCACCCTCCGCTGAGGACGCATCCGACGCTTCCGCTGACGACGCATCCGCTGCCAACGGATCAGTGCCGTCCTCGAATGCCTCGCCGAACATCGCCTTGCGGATCTTGTTGCGGATCAGCCCCGGCTCGGTGAGCAGCTCACCCGGGGCCATGCCGAGGACGCCGGCAAGATCCTCCGGGAGCTCCGGGCGAACCTCACCGGAGATGTCCACGCCGGCAGATCCAGCGGTCTTCTGCCCAACATCCAGCAGCTTGCTCCAGGCACCGCGGAGATCGCCCCAGGCCGCGTCGATGCGCGCACCGACCCGCTCCGTCGCGGCCTCCCGTGACAGCGCCCAGGTCGCGATGTCATCGGGGTTCACCCGCCACATCTGACCCCGGAGGTTGTGCAGCTTCAGCTCGCCCTCCTCCAGCTCCGTGCCCTCCGGAACGGCGTAGAAATGCTCACGCTTCCGGTCAAACCAGATGATCGTCTTTTCGGCCTCTGACATCGGGGACGCTCCTGTCTAACAGGAGGCTTAAGCGCATCAGCCCCTGTCGGAAAGAGGCATCAGCCGCACGGTGCCGGCTCCAGAGAGGAGATCGCGACTCGACAGGTGAGCAGCGGGATGACTGACAGCGCCACCCAGAGGGAAAAGACCTCCGGCAAGAGCAGCGGCAGAACACAAATGAGTGCTGAGAGGGTGAGGTCCCAGAGTGTGCCGGTGACGATGTTGACGTCGCTCATGTCCGCTCCTGCTGTCTTGCTTAAATTGATCTCCTGCCCACTATGTTTAGGGTATCGACAAAATTCGGCGTGCCAAGAGGGCCGACCTCGACACACCGAGAGTTCCTCACAGCCACCACCTCAGAAGCAGGGGCGCGTGCCCGCAGCGAGCCACGGACACGCGCCGCGCGCCATCACCAGGGGTTCTGATGGGCGCGATAGGGTTGAAGGGCTCAGGGAGCGGCGACGATGTTGAGGGCTCCCTCGACCCAGATCGTCTCGCCGTCCTCAAAGAGGATGACCATGTCGACCTCGCCCTCAGCGGCGTCATCGGGCAGCGCAATGGTCGCCAGCAGCTCGTCGTCTCTCGCGGAGGTCGTGCAGTCCACGACGTCGCCGTAGAAGACCAGCTCCGTGATGGCGCTGTAGTCGATCTCATCAGAGTCTGAGACCAGGGAGGTGATGACGATGTCTCCCGGAGAGGCAGTGTCCGGGGTGAAGGTGAAGGTCGGCGCATCGGCCTCCGACGTCATCTCGTAGGGATCGCAGTCGGCGTCATCTTCTGAACGACAGCCGAAGGCGAGCAGCGCAAAC
This sequence comes from Myxococcota bacterium, assembly GCA_029251165.1. Taxonomy (GTDB): domain Bacteria; phylum Myxococcota_A; class UBA796; order UBA796; family UBA796; genus JAQXDW01. Next base: position 19,344 of record JAQXDW010000027.1, on the reverse strand, counting down.
AGCGCAGGTGCAGCTCTCATGAGGTCTCCTCCATCGACCAGCATCATCCCAGGCTATGCCGCTGGTCTTGATTCAGTCGTTGTGACACCGGAGTGACGGAGGCCCGACCCTGTTGATTCAAATTTTCTCCGCCGATGCAGCGACAGACCGACGCGTATGGAGGATGCGTCCCCTTCCGCAGGCGGCGTAGCTCGCAGCAGCGGCGACTTTCATTGGCTGAGGTCGCGCGCGCTGTCATGACAGACGCACCCTCGGTGGATCAGCGACTGCTGCCCTCGTCACCGTGGGCACGCGGCGTTCTCGGAGAGGCATCCTGGAGCCACACTGGGGGGCCCTACAGCTCGTGCCCCATGCGCTGAGCCTTCGCCGCGAGATATCCGGCGCTGTGCGGGTTGCCCTCAACCCGCACTGGAATGCGGCCCTCGATGCGCACCCCAAGCTCTGTCAGCTTCTCAATCTTCCGGGGATTGTTCGTCATCAGCCGGATGCTTTGGACCCCCAGATCGGCGAGGATGTCGGCCGCAGCCTCATAGCGGCGGGCGTCGTCGGGGAGGCCGAGGAGACGGTTGGCGTCGACGGTGTCGTGGCCCTGCTCCTGGAGCGCGTAGGCCGCGATCTTGTTGGCGAGACCGATCCCGCGGCCTTCCTGGCGGAGGTAGATGACCACTCCAGGGGCGTTGTCTCGGATGTAGCGCAGGGCGTAGTCGAGCTGCTCGCGGCAGTCGCACTTCAGCGAGCCGAGCACCTCAGAGGTGAAGCACTCGTCATGGACCCGAACCGGCACCGCAGAGAGCCCGGAGACATCTCCCTGGACAAGCGCGACCGGCTCCGTGCTGTCTTGCGGATTTCGGTATGCACGCACCCGATACCCACCACGAGTGGTGGGAAGGCTTGTTTCTGCGACAAACTGGGTCGTGGTGTCATTGCGGGAGCGGGGGACCGCCATCAGCTTCTCCGGAGGTGACTCTGTATCCCGTCCAGCCCACGATGTCGGATTCGGCTATCCTCCGGCGGTGCCTGACAACGACCATCTCCTCGCCCTCTCTGCGGCGATCGACGGCGAGCTTGAGTGGGAAGCTGCGGAGCATGCCCGTCTCTGCCGCATGCCGCTGGCGGATCGAATCGCCGCGGGACTGACCTGGCCCTCGATGCAGCTCGCTGGCGTTCGTCGTCAGTGGCGCGGCGCAACGCTGAGCCTGGCCACCGCCGGACGCGCCGTTCTCCACGACGGCATCACGCCGGGTGACCTGCTGACCATCGCCCCCATCGCCACACCCGACAAGGGCATCCAGGCCCGCTGCATCGACGTCGAGGGTCGCTTCGCGGAGGCGCGGCTGGAGAACCTGCCCGATCCGATGCCGGGCTGGCTGGAGGGTGGACACCTCGCGGTGAGCCGGGCGCTGGATGACAGCTCCATGCGCCGCTACCAGCAAGCTGTCGAGGCTGCCCAGCGGCTCGACTCTCCGCTGAAGACCGCGCTGCTCACCGGAGAGACCAGCGCTCCGCCCGACGAGATGGTGCCCTCCGATGCGCTCAACCATTCTCAGCGCCGGGCGGTGTCCGCCATCCTCGCTGCGGAGCCCCTCGGCATCGTCCACGGCCCTCCGGGCACCGGAAAGACCCGGGTGCTCGTCGCCGCCCTCCACGAGCTGCTCGACGCTGGCCGGCGACCATGGGCGCTCGCCGACTCCAACGCTGCAGTCGATCACATCGCCGCACAGGCCGACGCCGACGGGATCACCGTCCTGCGACTGGGGCGCGCATACCGGGTCGGTCCTGCCGCCGCTCACCTCACCCTCTCCGCCCGCATCGATGCCTCTCCACAGGCCCCGGCGCTGCGCCGGCTGGAGGCGGAGATGTCGAAGGCCGACTGGCGGGCACGCCGCACGCTCGCGGCCGAGCGCCGCGACCTGCTCGCCGGGATCCGTCGCCAGATCTTTGAAGAGTGCGACGTCATCGCGGCGACCCTGGGAACAATGGTCAACGAGGCGCGGCGCCTGGAGAAGGCCGACATCGCCCTGATCGACGAAGCCACCCAGGCCATCGAGCCGGCGGTCTGGAGCATCGTCCCGCACATCGAGACCCTCATTCTCATCGGCGATCCCCACCAGCTCGGCCCGGTCGTCCATGAGCCCGGCAACATCCTGGAGACCTCGCTCGTCGAGCGACTGCTCGCCCAGGGCACGCCCGCGCCGATGCTGGAGCAGGGCTACCGGATGAGCGCCGCGCTGACGAACCTCGTCGCGGGCATCTACGGGCCGGCATACCGACCTGCGCCAGCGGTCGCCGCCCGCCGCCTCACCGACCTCGCCGGGGTCGACGCCACCCCGCTCACCGACGCCCCGGTGCTGTTCATCGACACCGCCGGCGGCGGGATGGAGGAGGCCCGGGATCCGGCCACGATGTCGCTGTACAACGACGGTGAGGTCGAGCTGATCGCCCAGGCTGTTCAGATGCTCATCCAGGCTGGCCTGCCTCGAGAAGACATCGGCGTCATCGCTCCGTACTCCGCCCAGGTCGCCCGCCTACGCGACGCAATCCCTGACGTCGAGGTCGCCACGGTCAATGCCTTCCAGGGCCGCGAGAAGGAGGCGATCCTCTGCTCGCTGGTTCGCAGCAACGAAGACGGCACCATCGGCTTCGTGTCCGACCGTCGGCGGCTGGTCGTCTCGGTGACCCGAGCGAAGCGGCTGCTGGTCTGCGTCGGAGATGCCGCCACCCTCTCGACCTCTTCGGACATCGCCGACCTCTGCGAGCGCATTCAGACCGCCGGAGGCTGGCAGAGCGTCTGGGAGGAACCCTGGGATGCGGCGCTGGACTAAGCGGCTCGCCCTTGCGCTGCTCTGCGTGCTCCTGCTGCCGGTGCTCATCGCCCTGCCCCGCAGCGACCTCCAGGCCCCGCCCTCCACTCCGCTGCTGGCGGACACCCACGGACGCCACCTCGCCCAGCTCGGCACCGCGCAGGACGCCCCGCTGGGCTACTGGCCGATCGAGGGCGAGACGCCCTGGCGAATTGCTGCGGCCGTATTGGCGATCGAGGATCGGCGGTTCTCCAGCCACCCCGGCGTCGACCCCCTCGCGATAGCGCGCGCGCTGCGGGACAACCTCCGCAGCGGCCGTCGCATCTCGGGGGCCTCTACGGTCGCGATGCAGGTCGCGCGCATGCAGAGTCCCGGCGACCGGACCTGGAGCCGCAAGCTCATCGAGGCCACCACCGCGCTCCTGCTGACGGCCCGACACGGTCGGCAAGCAGTCCTGCGCCACTACCTGCGCATCGTCCCGTACGGCAACCGCATCCGGGGCATCCAGTACGCCGCTCGACGGTACCTCGACAAGCCAATCGCGGACCTCTCCTGGGCCGAGATCGCCTTCCTCGCCGCGATCCCGCAGTCCCCCAGCCACACCAGCCCCTACACTGCCTCCGGAGCTGCCCGCGCCAAGACGCGCGCCAGACGGATCCTCGATCAGCTCCGCGACGACGGCCTCCTCTCACGCACCGAGCACGATCAGGCCTGCTCCGACCTCGCCAACATTCCCGCACCGCGTCCAGCGGCCCGGCCAGCCGCCGCGATGCACACCATCCTTCGCATCGAGGCCAGCGCCGACACCCTGCCGACCATGGCCCGCGCGACCCTCGACCTCGACCTCCAGCGCGAGGTCCAGGAGAGCCTGCGGGCGGGTCTGCTGGAGTGGCGGAAGAAAGGCGCCGGCAACGGGGCGGTGATGGTCGTCTCCGTACCGCAGGAACCCGGCGAGGGCTTCGCGGTCCGGGCAGCGGTCGGCTCGGCGGACTGGCACGACGACGCCTGGGCTGGTGCCATCGACTACACCACCACCCCCCGCTATCCGGGGAGCACCATCAAGCCGTTCCTCTACGCCCTGGCGCTGGATCGCGGAGACATCACCCCCGCCACGGTCCTCGAAGACCTCCAGCGAGGTCCAGAGGGGCTGGACAACGCCGACCACCGCTACCTCGGCCCGCTGCTGCCCCGACAGGCCCTGGCCGGCTCCCGAAACATCCCGGCGGTCCATCTTCTTCAGCGCATCGGACTCGACGCCGGCTACGACTTCCTCCGCCAGCTCGGCCTGCACAACGATGAGCATCCGGCAGACCACTGGGGACTCTCGATGGCGATCGGCGGCTTCCCGGTGACCCTGGAGGCGCTGACCACTGCCGCGACCGCGCTGGTCGACGGAGGACGGCTGCACACCCTGCGCTGGCTGGAGGGGGAGACGCCTCCCCCACCGCAGCGGGTCTTCTCGGCAGCCTCCGCCCGAACCGTCACCCGCATCCTCTCCGACCCCCTCGCCCGCCTCCCGTCGTTTCCCCGGATGGGGTTCACCGAGTTCGTCTTCCCGGTCGCGGTGAAGACCGGCACCTCAAGCGGCTACCGGGACGCCCTGACCATCGCCTGGTCAGAGGCGTGGCTGGTCGCGGTGTGGATCGGGCATCCCGACTACCGCGAGATGGCCGGCCTCTCCGGCTACCGGGTGGCCGCCAACCTCACCCAGACGGTGATGAACCACCTCCACGCCGACCGACTCGATGGCCTCTCGGACCACACCTTCCCGCCGCCCGAGGGCTACGAAGCCGCGCCGATCTGCGCCCTCTCCGGGGCCGCAGCATCACCCCGCTGCGACACCGTCTTCACCGAGCACTTCCCGCCCGGCACTGCTCCCCTCGATCCCTGTCCGGTCCACCGCCGTCTCCAGCTCGACACCCGCACCGGTGACCTCGCCACCGCAGCGACACCGCGCCGCTACATCGTCGAGGAAGTCTTCGCAGACCTGCCCGCTCGATATGCCGACTGGGGTGCCCGCCAGGGACTCCGCCGTCCCCCTGCGTCCGCCAGCACCCTTCCTGGCGAGGCTCCCCTCCCCCAGCTCTCGATCCGCGCTCCCGTCCACGGAGCTCGCCTGGTCCGTGATCCAGAAGCCCCGCGTGGTCGCGCGACCCTCGCGCTCCAGGTCGCAGTCGATCCGCCGGTGGAGACGGTGCTGTGGCTGGTCGACGGCACACCGTTCGCCACGGTCGGTCACCCCTACACCGTCCGCTGGCCGCTGGCGGAGGGTGCCCATCGCTTCCAGGCAACGGTTCCCCACACCGAAGCCGCCTCTGCAGTCGTGGAGATCACGCTCCAGTAGGCTATGATGCTGGTGTGCGACTCCTGCCCGCCATCGCGCTCCTCAGTGCCTGTCAGGCCCCATGCGGCAAGATCCTTCATGAGGCATCGCCCCACATCTTGAGCCTCTCCGGCGTCTCCGGTGAGACGGTGTCCTACACCGCAGCCGGCCGCAGCCAGGTCACGGGAATCACCGACGGCGCTGCCCTCCTCACTGGCCTGCCGCCGCTGTCCGAGGTCGCCTATCGGGTGCTCGACTCCGACGGGCTGCTGGTCTGCGAGGATGCCGCGATGACCTGGAACCTGCCGTCCGGTCTCCCGCAGCTCACCATCACCGAGAACGACCGCACGCGCCTCGATCCGGACACCGTGCTCGTCGGCACCCTCATCGGCGCAACCTCGCTGCTGTTCGCGATCGACCGGGAGGGGCGCTGGCTGTGGCACCACGAGGTCGAGGAGGGCCTGATCGCGGTCGACCTTCACATCCAAGATGGCAGCATCCTCCACAACGTCTTCGAGTCGGAATTCACCACGGATGCCGGAGAGATCCGCTGGCAGGATCTCGCCGGAAACCAGACCGCCAGCCTCCGCACCGAGGGGGCTCACCACGTCTTTGAGCCCACCCCGGATGGCGCGATTGCCTGGCCGGCGGTGGACATCCGAGACTGGTACGACGAGCGGCGTGACGAGACGATCACCATCGTCGGTGACCGCCTGATGGAGTCCGCTCCTGACGGCACCACCCGAGAGCTGTTCACAGTCTGGGACTACGAGAACCCCGAGCGCCACGACCAATGGAGCGCGGCGTTCTACGAGCAAGGCTTCGACTGGACCCATGCCAACGGCGTCCACTACTCCGCCGAGCGCGATGCCTACCTCCTCTCGCTGGGCCACGTCGACGCCATCTACGAGATCGATCGCACCACAGGCGCTCCGCTGCAGCGCATCGACTCCGACTGGGTCACCAAGGGCCACACCCCGTTCTCCTTCCAGCACGATCCCCACTGGACGGCCGACGGCACCCTGATGATGATGAGCTACACCGATCACGTCGCTCCAGTCGCCATCGAGTACGCCCTCGACGCCGAGGAAGAGCGCCTGTCGGAGATCTGGTCAGAGGCCTCCGATGAGTCCGGGCTGACGATGCTCGGCCAGGCGCGCCGTCTGGAGAACGGCAACGTGCTGGTCAACCTCGGCGGCAAGGGGATCATCCGGGAGATCACAGAGAGCGGAGCCGTCGTCTGGGAGATCCACAGTCCGCTGGGGACGTGGTTCGGCAACGTCCGGATCGGCGACGAGCTGTTTTAGGAGCCGCTCACCGCCTCAGCCGAGCCTCCAGCTGGCACCCCTCCGCGACCTCCATGCTGCACGCCTCTCGGGCCCCGGCCAGCGCCCGCCGGTGATCCCGCAGCTTGTCGTAGCAGACCGCCCGCCGATACCAGGCCTCTCCGTTCTCCGAGTCCAGCCCCAGCACCGTCGTGTACACCGTCACGCACTCGGCATACTGGCCGCGCTGCGTGTAGAGGGCGCCGAGCAGGAAGTACGGCTCGGGCTCGGACGGGTCGAGCCGCGTGGCCTTGAGGAGGTCAGCCTCCGCCAGCGCTAGCGAACCCAGCACCAGCCGCGCCTTCCCTCGAAGGAGCCAGGCCTGCGCCATGGTGTCCACCATTTCAATGGCCTGAGAGAGCGCGACGATCGCCTCTGCGTGTCGGCCCTGCTCGATGAAGGTCGCCCCCCGGACCCAGGCCGCACGCCCAGAGCGGCGCTGGTGCATCACGGCATCGCGCTCGAAGAGATCGAGCGCCTGCTCATCGGAGGTGAGGACCATCGACTCGATGCTCAGGCCGTCGACATCCGAGACCAGAGAGAGCGTGCCGCGCGCCTTGTTCCCCCGCAGCGGGACGTGGAGGGTGAGGCTGTCAGCGCGCTCGGTCCGAACCCAGAAACCGCGCCGGATTGGACGGCCCAGGAGCGTGCCGATGTCCGGGTCTGAGGCCACCCGCTCCATCACCACGGCATACGCACCGGTGCTCTCAACCCAGGTGTTGCGGACCATGACGGCCACAGCACACAGCAGAGAAATCACGACGATCACGGCAGCAGGGCGATGGTTCATGTCACTCGAAGCATAGAAGAATTGGCCGACTCAGTGAGGGTGGTAGCATCCTTTTGACCAATCAACAGTACGCGCGCTGGAGCGTTGGAACATGACCCGAATCTGCTTTGTCTGCCTCGGCAACATCTGCCGTTCTCCGACCGCCGAGGGCATCTTCCGACACCTCGTTGCGCAGCACGGGCGGACAGGACAATTCGCGATCGACAGCGCGGGCACCGCAGCCTGGCACGTCGGCAAGCCTCCAGACACCCGCTCGACCGCAGCGGCTGCGCAGCGCGGAATCCGACTGACCGGCGCAGCACGAGCCTTTACCGCCGCAGACTTCGAGCGGTTTGACCTCGTCATCGCCATGGACGACAACAACCACGCCGTCCTCTCCCGGATGGCCACCACCGATGCCGCCAGACGCCGACTCCACAGGATGCGCGACTTTGATCCAGACAGCCCGCCCGGTGCCAGCGTCCCGGACCCGTACTACGGCGGCGAGCACGGCTTCGAGGATGTGCTCGACATCTGCCAGCGGGCCTGCGAGGGACTGCTGGAGGTGCTCCTGGAAGGCCCCGGCTGAGCGGCATCAGTCGGGAGTCTGCGCCGGAGGCTCGCTTCCCTGAAGGACGACAAGAGGACGCCACTGGACAGTCCAGGCTGCGGCGGGCGGCTCGAAAGAACCGGTCGGCACATGGGGTGCGGAAGGAGCTGGGCTGTGCGGATTGGCGCCCCCCGCGATGCGACAGATTCACAGCACGGACATCGGCTGCCGAGGAGGTCGCGGGGTATGCTGCCCCAGCCATGATGACCCTGCTCTTCTCCATCTTCGCCGGCTGCGACGAGCCCGCGCCGCCCCCGCCCCAGCCCCGACGCACCGTGGTGGTGATCTCCTGGGACACCACCCGCGCCGATGCCCTGAGCTGCTACAGCGACACCAACCACTGGGGCGCGCAGGTCCCCGCGCACCTGCATCCAGTCCCCGCCACCCCGGTCGCCGATCAGCTCGCCGCCGGAGGTGTTCGTTTTCAGTGGGCCTTCGCCAGCGCTCCGACCACGCTCTCCTCGCACACCACCCTCTTCTCCGGCCTCGATCAGTACGGGCACCGGGTCGTCCGCAACGGCTACCCGATCCCGGACGACGTGCCGCTGCTGGCGGAGCAGCTCCAGGCCAGAGACTGGCAGACCCTCGCGGTGGTCGGCTCCAGCGCCCTGGAGTCCGCGATGGGCCTCTCTCGTGGGTTCTCCACCTACGACGACCCCGGTCCGCAGCCCGAGGGCGGCATGTACATGCGCAGCGCTTCGGATGTCACGGCGCGCGCGCTGGCGGCAGTGGATGCCCGCACCGACCGCGACGCTGACCTGTTCCTGTTTGTCCACTACTACGACCCGCACACGCCCTGGTTCACCGCCCCGCCCGAGCTGGTCCGCCAGTTTCTCCCGCCCGGCTACTCCGGCGCCGTCGACGGCTCGATGCAGAGCATCGCCGCGCTCACCGAGGCCAGACGCAGCGGACGGATGCTGATCGATGACGTGCTGGCGGCTCGAGCGATGTACCTCGCACAGGTCGCCTGGGTTGATCAGCAGACCGGGGTGCTCATCAAGGGACTCTCCGAGCGTGGGCTCACCGACGACGCCCTGGTGGTGCTGCTCTCCGACCACGGCGAGAGCCTCGACGAGCACGAGCGCTATCCGTACTCTCACGGCCCCGATGTCGACCTGATGAACGTGCAGGTGCCGCTCATTCTGCGCGGCACCGGAAGCCTCGCCCTGACTCGGGGAGCAGTGGTGGAGCGTCCGGTCCGACTCCAGGACGTCGGCTCCACCCTCCTTGAGCTGCTCGAAGCCGACGCCGACCCCCTCGGCCGCGGCACATTCCTCGGCCCGCTGTGGGTCGGGCAGAACCTCCCGCCGACCCCAATCTTCACCGAGGCCACCAAGCCCATTCCCGGTGAAGCGACGAGCGCCTGGAACAACCTGCCGTTCGAGCGCTCGATCATCTTCGGTGGCGGAATGCTGGTGAAGAATCCCCTCGCCGGAGAGGCCGCAGCCCTCTATGCCATGGCGCCCGGCCAGCCCCCGGTGACCAACCCCGAGCTCGCGACCCGCCTGGAGTTTCTGCTCGACGGCTGGACCGCGAGTTCACCGGCCCATCGGAGCGTCGAGATGTCCGGCCCCACAGAAGCCGCCCTCCGCAGCCTGGGGTACCTGGAGGACGAGGCACCCGAGGAAGCCGCAGAAGACGCGGAATCTCCGCCGGAGTGAGCGACTGTTGATGAGGTAAAACAGTGTGTCTCAGGCTGCTGACTGGCTGGTGAGATCTGCGTCCTTGGGATGCCTGAGTCCACCCTCAGCGCCCCCCTCCGCGACCGGATCGTGATGGCACCGATGACCCGCTCTCGGGCCATCGACAACATCCCCAATGACCTGATGGCCCGCTACTACGCCCAGCGCGCAGACGCCGGGCCTCTGGTCACCGAGGGCGTCGCGCCCAGCCCCACTCCATGCCCCGCGAGATGACCGCCGCAGACCTCGAGACCGGCCATCGAGGAGTACGTCACCGCCAGCCGCAACGCCATCACGGCGGGCTTCGACGGCATCGAGGTGCACGCCGCCAGCGGCGACCTGCTCAATCAGCTCCTCAACCTGCGCACAGACGCGCAGGGCGGCAGCGCCGAGGCCCACAACCGATTCGTCATCGAGGTCGCCCGTCGCCACCGCTGAAGCGGCCGGGTCGGCATCCGCCTGTCGCCCTACGGCGTGTTCAACGACCTCATCCCGTTCGAGGGCATCGAGGAGCAGTGCGCGGACCTCGCGGGAGCCCTTGGAGCGCTCGACACCGACTACGCTCACCTCGTCGATCACAGCGCCATGGGCGCGCCAGCCCCCACCCAGAGCGTGGTGGACACCATCCGGCAGCGGTTCCGGCGGCACGATCATCCTCAGCGGCGGCTACGACGCCGTGCGCACCGAGGCCGATCTCGCTGATGAGAAAGGCTACACCGACTACCCCACGGCCTGAGCGCGCCCCTCGAGCAGCGTGACCTCATCGCGGAGGGCATCCCACAGGTGATCGAGCAGCGCCCGGATCGCCGGGGAGCGCCGCAGCTGAGGATGGACCAGCAGCCACAGGGCGCTGGCCGCCTCGGGAATCGGCGGAGATAGCCGCTGGAGCCGGGGATCGGGATCGCCCACGAAGCAGGGCAGCAGCCCCCGGCAGCCAGCCTCCGCGATGACCGCCTGCATCGCCGGGACGGAGTTGACCGACAGCATCACCGGGCCGACATCGGGCTGGTCGGCTTGCCAGCGGGCCGCCTCCAAGCGTGCCAGCTCCTCACCATAGTCCGCCCACGGCACTCGACTGCACTGCTCAGGATCCATTCCGGCGAGGCCGTAGCTGCTCCACGCCACCCCTGCCACCCGGCGACCGACCACTCCCTCCGGCGGACGCAGGACCGGTCGAACCGCCACGTCGGCCTCTCCACGGGTCAGGTCATAGAACCGATCGGAGAACCGAACCGACAGGGCGATCTCAGGGTAAGCGGTCCGAAACGGCGCCAGGTGCGGCGCGATCAAGGGCAGCAGCGGCTCGGGCGCGGTCAGGGTGACGCTGCCGGAGGGGCGGGTCGCGGCAGCCTGGACCGAGCGCTCCATCGACAGCAGCGCAGCCTCCGCAGCTTCGGCGTGTCCGAGCACCTCCTCGCCCACTGCAGAGAGGCGATAGCGACCCCTGCTCCGGGTAAACAGCCGGCACCCAAGCGCGTCCTCCAGGGCTGCCAGCCGCCGGTAGACCGTGGAGTGCGTCACCGACAGCGCCGACGCCGCGCCGGACAGGCTCCCGGAGCGGGTGATGGCCAGGAAGATCGGAACGTCATCCCACTTCATGAGCGCTTGCATAACGGCAAGCGGTGTTGGCACACATCGTCATTTGTGAACAGCCTGATCCTGACTATCTCCATGGTGAACCCCGACACCTCACGAGAGCACTCCATGCTGATCCGCCCCTCAAGCCAGCGCGGCGATGCCGACCACGGCTGGCTGCGCTCCCGGCACTCCTTCTCCTTCGCCAGCTACTACGATCCCCGGTTCATGGGCTTCGGTCCGCTGCGGGTGCTCAACGAGGATCGGGTCGAGGCTGCGCGGGGCTTCGGCCGCCATCCCCACCGCAACATGGAGATCATCTCCTACGTCATCTCCGGACAGCTCGCCCACCGCGACAGCATGGGCAACGGCTCGCTCATCCAGCCCGACGAGGTCCAGCTCATGAGCGCCGGGACCGGAGTCACCCACAGCGAGATGAACCCCTCGACCGAGGCGGGCGTCCACTTCCTCCAGATCTGGATCCAGCCCGCTGCGATGAGCACTCCCCCCCGCTACGCCCAGAAGCGCTTCGATGACGACGGGGTCGTGCTCCTCGTCTCTCCCGATGGCCGCGACGACTCAATCACCGTCGGACAGGACCTCGATCTGTACCGGATCCGACTGACCGACGACGAGGCCACCCATGCGCTGCGGGGTCGCCGGGGCTGGGTGCAGGTCATCTCCGGCGACCTCACGGTCAGCGGGGCCGGCCTGCATGCTGGAGACGGCCTGTCGTTTGAGGCCCTCGACGCCCTGCACCTGACCGCACACGGCCCGGTCGAGGCGCTCCTGTTCGACATGGCCGCTTGATGCTGATCACCGCCGCCTCTGACGGCACCCGGATCGTTCGCGGCTCGGGTGCCGAGCAGGCCCTCAAGAAACCCGACGTCACTCCCCGTCGGCGGGCTGCCGACGGTCTCACTGAACTTCTGGCGGATGCCCTGCACGACCGACATCCCCACGGTACCTTCCTGGAGCCTCACCATGCCTGACGCCCTCCGCTACCTCTCCGGCTTCGGCAACACCCTCTCCTCCGAGGCCGAGCCCGACACCCTCCCCCGACGGCAGAACACTCCACAGCACGCCGCGCTTGGCCTGTTCACCGAGCAGCTCAACGGCACCGGCTTCACCGTCCGACGGTCCGAGAACCAGCGGGTGTGGCTGTACCGGCTGCGCCCCCAGATCCTCGACCGCGGCTGGCGGCGTCGCGACGGAGGCAGGCTCGTCGGTCAGTTCCACAACGGGATCCCCAGCCCTGAGGTCATGCGGTTCCGCCCCGTCCCGCTGCCCGAGACGCCCACCGACTTCCTCGCCGGCCTCACCACCTTCGCGGGTGCCGGGGATCCATCCACCCGCCGGGGCGCAGCGATCCACCTCTACGCCGCCAGCGCCGACATGACCGATGCCGCCTTCGCCAACATCGACGGCGACCTCCTCGTTGCTCCGCAGCACGGCGCGCTGCTGGTCCGCACGGAGCTGGGCCGGCTGCACGTCGCACCCGGCGAGATCCTCATCATCCCCCGAGGCATCCGGTTCCAGGTCCTGCTGCCCGATGGCCCCTCCCGTGGCTTCGTCTCCGAGCTGTTCGACGGCCACTTCCAGCTCCCCGAGCGCGGCCCGATCGGAGCCAACGGCATGGCCGACGAGCGCCACTTCCTCGCCCCGGTCGCCGACTACGAGGACATCACGACGCCCTGGACCATCATCGTCAAGCAGGGCGGGCTCCTCTGGGAGCAGACTGCGGACCACTCCCCGTTTGATGTGGTCGCCTGGCAGGGCACCTACGCACCGTTCAAGTACGATCTGCGCAACTTCAACAGCATGGGCTCGGTCAGCTTCGATCACCCCGACCCCTCGATCCTCACCGTGCTCACCTGTCCGATGGACGACCACGGCCGCAACGCGGTCGACGTCGGGGTGTTCATCGGCCGCTGGGATCCCACTGAGCACACCTTCCGGCCGCCCTACTTCCACCGCAACTCGGCCATCGAGTTCAACGCAGTCATCTCCAGCCCCGCCACCTCCGGTCCCTGGCAGCCCGGTGCGTTCTCCTGGACGCCCTACCTCACCCCACACGGCGTCAGCAGCCGTGGCCACGCCGGGGAGCTGGACCGAACCGACGGCGTCCCCTCTCGGGGCAGCGACGAGGCGATCTGGCTGCAATTCGAGAGCACCTACCCCCTCAAGGTCATGCCCTGGATGATCGACCATGACAGCCGGGATGGTGACTACCTCAGGCAGTTCTCCGGGTGGCAAACCGGGGTGCTGGTCCGATGAGCGGCAAGGTGGTCGCAGACATGGCCGCTGCGCTGGCCGGGCTGCAGAGCGGCATGACGGTGGCGGTCTCCGGCTTCGGGCTCTCCAGCAACCCCGAGGCCCTCATCGCAGGCGTGCTCGACACCGGGGCCACCGACCTCACCCTCATCAGCAACAACGCCGGAGCGATGGGTCGGGGGCTGGCGCGATGGCTACAGGCGGGCATCGTCTCACGGGTGGTCTGCACCTACGTCGGCAGCAACCTCGACCTCCAGCGGGCGATGGACGACGGCAGCGTCGCGGTCGACCTCATCCCGCAGGGCACCTTCGTCGAGCGGCTGCGGGCTGCCGGGGCCGGGATCGCCGGCTTCTACACCCCCACCGGAGTCGGGACAGTGGCGGCACACGGCAAGGAAGAGCGGACCTTCGAGGGCCGACGCTACCTGCTGGAGCGACCCTTGCACGCCGATCTCGCCCTAATTCGTGCCTTCAAGGCCGACCCGTTCGGCAACGTCCGATTCTGGGGCACGTCCGCCAACTTCGCCCCGGCGATGGCGATGGCCGCCGCGATCGCTGTCGTCGAGGCTGAGCAGGTGGTTCCCCTCGGCGGCATCGCGCCCGGTGACGTCCACCTCCCGGGAGCCTTCACCCAGCGCGTCCTGCACGTCTCACAGCACACCGACCACATCGAGAAGCGCACCGTGCGGGAGCCGACATGACCTGGAGCCGCACAGACATCGCCCGTCAGGCCCTCTCCGAGATCATCCCCTGGAGCGTGGTCAACCTCGGCATCGGGCTGCCCACACTCGTCGGCGACCTGCTTCCGGCAGACGCCCCGGTCTGGCTACAGAGCGAGAACGGCATCCTCGGCATGGGGCCATACCCGAAGGCCGGCGCGGAAGATGCCCAGCTCATCAACGCCGGCAAGCAGACCGTGACCGTGCGAGACGGCGGATCGCTGTTCGACTCGGTGACCTCGTTTGCGATGATCCGCGGCGGACACGTCGACCTCGCGCTGCTCGGGGCGCTCCAGGTCAGCGCCGGGGGCGATCTGGCGAACTGGAGCGTACCGGGCGGCCGGACCATGGGCATCGGCGGAGCAATGGACCTCGCCGCCGGAGCGAAGCGGGTCGTTGTGCTCACCCGCCACATGGCGCGCGACGGCGTCTCCAAGCTGCGCACCGACTGCAGCTATCCGCTGACTGCGGTGGGCGTCGTGGACCGGGTGATCACCGACCTGGGGATCTTCGAGCCGAGCGACGGGGGCTTCTCGGTCATCCGACTCGCCCCTGGGGTGTCGCTGTCGGTAGCCGCTGCAGCCACCGATGCGCCGCTGCACGATCGCCGGGGGATCTCCAGCTCGGCACCGTGACCGCCCTCAGCGCTACGCTGCCATCGACAGCCAGGCCCCAGCTCCAGCACGCCGTCCACAGTCGTCGCTGCTCGCCTCATCTCCGCACAGCCCAGCAGCACCCACAACATCACAACCGCAGCAGGCCCACCGACAGGTCGTGTCGGACTCGACTCCGCTGATGCGTGTCGGCGGGGTCATCCAAATTTCGACATCGTCAGGGGGAAATCGGCAAGGACTCGAACAAAACAACCGGTCCCCACGAATTCGAGATCATATACTGCACCCGATGCAGGCCAACTCCCTGATCGCCAACCGCTACCAGATCGAGCGTCGAATCGCTCGGGGTGGACAGGCGTCGGTCTACCTCGCCCGGCAGGTTCCCCTCGACCGCAAGGTCGCCCTCAAGATCCTCACCCCGCCGCCAGGCTCGGATGACGAAGAGGTCCGCACCTTCCAGGAGCGCTTCCTCCTCGAGGCCCGAACTCTCGCCACCCTCGATCACCCCAACATCGTCACCGTCTACGACTACGGACAGATCGAGCCGGGGCACTTCTACATCGCCATGGAGTTTGTCGAGGGGCGTCGGTTCTCAGAGCTGCTGCGAGAAGGGGCGATGGCACCAGAGCGTACGATCCGACTCATCGGACAGGTCTGCGGTGCCCTGAGCTACGCTCACCAGCGCAAGGTGATCCACCGGGACATCAAGAACTCCAACGTGCTCATCCGGGTCGACCACCACGGCCACGAGCAGGTCAAGGTCGTTGACTTTGGCATCGCCAAGCTCATGGAAGACGACCCCTCTCTGACCCTCACCGGGGTGGTGATGGGCTCGCCACACTTCATGGCTCCCGAGCAGGCACGGGGCTCAGAGATTGACCACCGGGTCGACATCTACGCCGTCGGAGTCTTGCTGTACTGCGGACTCGCCGGCCGATACCCATTCAACGGCTCCTCCTCCCGAGAGATCGTCTCCGCGCACCTCTCCCAGGAGGTGCCGACCTTCAGCGACGTCAACCCCGACCTCACCCTGCATCCAACCTTAGAGGGCACGGTCCGCCGCTGCCTCGCGAAGGAGCCCGAGGCGCGGTTCCAGGATGTCGACACCCTCCTCACCGCCCTCACCCCGTTCCTCGCGGACACCGACTCGATCGCGATGCCAGCGATGGCGCTGCCGAACGAAGCACTCGCCACGGAGGAGCGCCCAGCGTGGGTGAACATGGTGCTCTGGGGTGCTGCGCTGGTGGCCTTGCTGCCGGCGCTCATCCTCGCAGTTGTCCTGATGATCGTGATGTCTCGCCAGCAGACGCTCACCCCTGACAGCCCCCCAGAGCATGCAGCCCAGGAGCAGCCCGCAGAGCCTCCGTCAGAGGTCGTCACTCCCGCCGTCCCGGAGGTCATCAAGGCGGTCGATCCCGAGCCTGCCGAGGTCACCGTCCAATCCGATCCCGCTCCCGTCACGGCAACGCCAGAGGTCCGCCGGCAGCCCAACCCGACGCCAGAAGCGCCATCCAGCCCAGCCATGTCGGCCGGGCCAGAGCCAGCAACTCACCGCGCAGCGCACGCAGAGATTCCTCCGCAAACCGCGACGGCACCGGCCCCTCCACCTCGCGAGCCTGAGCCGCAGCCCTCCGCGTGGCCTGACGGCAGCGGAGACGGCTTCCAGATCGAGGACAATGACCTCAAGGATCCCTGGGAGGATTGAGTGCCGGTGATGGCTCTGATGCTGCTCATGAGCAGCCTGACCGCGCAGGCGGATGAGAACAGCGATCTCCGCGCACGTCAGCTGTATGACAACGGCGCCATCCTGTACGACGAGGGGCGCTATGAAGACGCCATCGTCGCCTGGCAGGAAGCCTGGAACCTCTCCGAGCGTCCGCTGCTGCTGTACAACATCGCAAATGCCCAGGAGCGCCTCGGCCTCTGGCGCGATGCGCTGGAGACCCTCAACCGGTATCGGGCGTTCGCGAAGCCTGAAGAGCGCGACAAGCTTGATCGTCGCATCAACAACCTGGAGCGACGCCTGGAGGAAGAGGGCAGCAGCCTGTCTGGTCCCGCCGCTCCCGCTCCGGTGGTCACCCAGCCCGCCGATGTCATTCCGATCACTCAGGTCGATCCCGTCCGCAACACCACCTGGATTCCGATCACCGCCTACAGCGTTGGTGGCATCGGGCTGGTCGCGGGCACCGTGTTCGGACTCCAGGCGCGTGCATCCCGAGATGCCGCCAGCAGCCTGTGTCAGAGCGACATCACCACGATCTGCCCGGAGTCTGCGACCGACGACCTGGCACGAGACGCCTCTCGCTCCCTGATGGCGGATGGTGCATTCCTCCTCGGCGGCCTCGGGCTCGCCGGCGGCACAGTCGCTACGGTATTGCTCGGTCGAGACCTCTCGACCGCGCCGCTCATCCTCACTCCAGGCGGCATCCTGCTGCGGGGGCAGTTTTAGATGCTCTTCCTGCTCTTGGGCTGCTCGCTGGGTCGGTTCGAGTACGATGCCTGCACCTCCAACGAAGCATGCCGCGATGCATTCGGCTGGGGTCAGATCTGTGGCGCAGAGGGGCTGTGCGAGACCACTGAGGTTCCCGCCCGCTGCGCTCAGACATGGCCCGATGACCTCCTGACCAGCGCCACGGAGTACGACGACAGCATCGTCCTCGGCGTGAACTACGACCGCACAGACTTCGCCTATGAGGTCCTCGCGATGCGGCTGGCGATCATCCAGGCCAACGAACAGGGCGGACTGGACGGCCGAGACTTCGCTCTCATCGAATGCGATAACCGTGATGATGAAAGGTACGATGAGCTGACCCAGGATGAGGCCAACGTCTTCAACACTGAGTGGCTCGCAGACAACATCGGCGTACCCGGCATCATCGGTCCAGCCACGAGCGGCCGCAGCGAGGCTGCCTATCAGGTCGCGGAGCCCCTCGATGCCCTGCTCATCTCTCCCTCCGCGACCTCTCCAGCCCTGACTGACATCGACGGACTCTCCTCGACCGACACCGATCCAGGTCTGTTCTGGCGCACTGCACCTCCAGACTCGCTCCAGGGCGAGGTCATCGCCTCGTACATGGTCAACGAGCTGGGTGCGAGCGTGGTGAGTGTGGTCTACGAGACCGGCCCCTACGGTGAGGGACTGGCAGATGCGTTCATCGAGAACTTCGAGGGAATCGGACGGACGGTGGTCAAGCGCTCCTTTGACTCCGCCTCCGAGCGTGATGAAGCGATCGCAGCCGCTGGCGGCGGTGGGTTCGATCAGCTCCTGTTCATCGGCTCCGAGAAAGACGACCTCACCGCGTTGTTCTTCGCAGCAGGCCAGCTGGAAGCATTCACCACTGAGGAGGATCCGGTCGGCATCTTTCTGTCCGATGGTGCCTACTATATCGACATCTTCGAGGATGTCGCCGATCAAAGCGTCTTGTTTGATCAGGTCCGAGGCAGCCGCCCGACCACGATCCCAGGCATCGTCTACGACGCCTTCGCCGCTTCCTATGCCGGCGCATTCGGTGGTCAGGATCCATCCGAAGCCGGCTTCACAGCCTACGCCTACGACGCCGCCTGGCTGCTACTGTATGGCTCTGCCTGGTCGGGCTACCAGGAAGGTGAGATCACCGGAACCGGCATCGGCCGGGGGCTCCGTCAGCTCAGCAGCGGCGAGGATGTCGACATCAAGCCAAGCACCTGGATCAGCGTCCGCGCCAATTTCGAGGCCGGCGTGAGCATCAATGTCATCGGTGCCTCTGGGGAGCTGGACTACGACAGCACCACTGGCGAGACCACCAGCCCGATCGAGGTCTGGGGCGTTCAGTCCAACGGAAGCGGCGGCTACGAGTTCACCACTGAGGACATCATCCAGCCGTAGGGTGGCCGGTGCAGAGACACCCCGGCCAGCTGTGAACCCCTGAATCCAGCAGGGGACCGACGGTGTAGTTCTTCAGCCGCGCACGACACCCAAGCTCTCACGCTGGGTATGCCAGAAGTAGAAAGAGCCGGCTCGCATAAAGCGAGCCGGCTCAGGTCGGCGATAACCTACTCTCCCACCAGGCTTCCCTGGCAGTACCATCGGCGCCCGGGAGCTTAACTTCCGTGTTCGGGATGGGAACGGGTGGGACCTCCCAGCTATCATCACCGACCAAGATGATGAAATGGTCCAGCCTTAACTAAAAGGCAGTTTCGCAAAGGCTTAAGCAGCAAGCTGCTGGCCTCAGAACTCTCATTCTGAATGAGAGACGGTGGTTGACGCTGTAGTCGACAAAAAAAGCACACACACAAATCGAAGGACAAACCGAACGGACCATTAGTACTGGTTAGCTACATGCATTGCTGCACTTACACACCCAGCCTATCAACCTCGTGGTCTTCAAGGGTCCTTCGGGGAGAGTTGATCTCGAGGGGGGCTTCCCACTTAGATGCTTTCAGCGGTTATCCCTTCCAATCGTGGCTACCCTGCGATGCTGCTGGCGCAACAACAGGAACACCAGAGGATTGTTCACACCCGGTCCTCTCGTACTAAGGGCAACTCCTCTCAACTCTCCAACGCCCACGGAAGATAGGGACCGAACTGTCTCACGACGTTCTGAACCCAGCTCGCGTACCGCTTTAAACGGCGAACAGCCGTACCCTTGGGACCTGCTCCAGCCCCAGGATGC
>JAQXDW010000078.1 GCA_029251165.1 Myxococcota bacterium | reverse complement strand
CCAGCACCAGCAGCCAGGGCAGGCTGAAGTACAGCGCCAGCGCAGAGATCACTACGGCGAGGGAGAGTCCGGTGAGACCGAGGGCGAAGATCGGGGCGATCAGCCAGGGACGGTTCTGTAGGACCTGACCCAGCACAGATGACTGCGGCACCACCTGTGGCTGTGCCTGGGGGGGCTGGGCGTGTATTGTGGTGCTGGAAGATGTGTTGTCGAAGCGAATCCCATCAGGGGTAATGGTGATGTCTCCGACTTTCAATTTTGACATGGCTCACCATTCAAGGTGCGTGACGATACCGAACACACTCGGGAATTGTCAATAAGGGAGCTCCCCCAGGCTGCGCTGTTGGTGTGCTGACCGCGATCCTGACCCTGACCCTGGTTGTGATGGTGGTGGGTGGGCGGACAGGACAAACAAGGGGTGTCTTGTTGGAGCGGATGTGGTGAGGTGTCGTGTTTGTGGGGGCTGTGGAAGCGTTTTTTCGTCCCCGCGGTTGAGCGGTCGCCCTTCTCGTTTTTCGTGAAGTGGATAAATTTCGGCCCGTTCCCAATCTCGAAAGCGAACTGTCGCCAAGTTAGGGGTGGTCCGTCGTCGTTCCTCACTGTGGTTGATAGTTGAGGATTGCAATAACTCACTTTTGAGGAACTAATATGGATAATATTAGACCGGCTTGAGAAGCGCGAGCTGACCTTGCAGAGCGGGCCGACATTCTGCTACCCGAGACTGCCCACAACCACGACTTCGGACGAGGCCAAGAGCCGAAAAACCCGGCTTATTCGGCCTACCCACGAGCCTCGCCGGCAGCACCCTCTCTCATCCTACCCAGGCCGGAGCGGTGTCTCTGGGACCTCTTCTCCCAGCGCAGGTCCGACGTGGCTCGTGCTACACGCCTGACCGCACGGAGACCAACCGCCATGCCCGCTCCCCGTCCTGCCCGACCGAAGCCTGTCCGCCTCCAGAAGGGCTGCGTCTGGCTGCGTCTGCTCATGCCAGATGACCAGACCATCGTCTTGGTCGGCGAGGCACACAAGGTCGCCAACCGGATCGATCAGCGCCTCACGCTCCAGCTGCTCATCGAGACGCCCTGGCGGGACCTGATCACCTCAGGTGGCACGATCATCGAAGTCACCAAGGCCGCAGGGACCCTCGACTGCTGGGTCGAATGGATGGAGGACCGGGCCGGCTGAGGGGTGCGTCCCTTGCCCGGCCACTGCGGCCCGCCGAGGTTCGGCATCCCTGCTGCCGAGGCGGGTCTGCAAGCACCATCATGTGGCTGCAGAGAGCCCCCCCCGTCGCTGCGAGGCGAGCGGCCTGCGCCACCAAGCCAAGGTCTGCCAGCGACGCAGTCGCCCAATGTCTGCCTGGGCTCTCCTCAGCGGTCCACGTTGTCGCTGGCAGCCAGAGCGGAGAGCTCCTTGAACGGGCTGCACCGGTGGAGGTGGCGGGCCAGATCTGGAACGCCGACGGTCCGTTCGGCCATCCAGTGCTCGAGCGCGACCAGCAGCAGCGCCAAGGAGGCGGCTTAGACTGGCGGGGACTTTCCGGAGGGAGCGTTGATGGTGAGCGCGGGTCGGATGGCTGCGGTTCGGTTGTCCGCAGTGTGTTGCCATCCCTCGGCCTGAACGATGGCATCGCGCGGGCGGCCTCCGGTGGTCTTTCGGCAGGCCGAGAGGGTGGACTCGTCGAGGGAGGCCATCAGCGTGATGAGCAGGGGAAAGGGGGTGTCAGCCCGCCAGCGGGCGGAGGAATTCGTCTGCGCTCATGGGGGATCCTGTCAGCTGGCTGCCTGGGTGGCTGGGCGCTGGTCTCTCTTGACGTTGGGGGAGTCGAGCTTGCCCTTCTCTGACAGCGGAAGCTCGAGGTGTTGTGCCATGAGTCGGCGGACATTCTCGGCATACTGCCTGGGGTCCTCCTGCTCGATCGCGGTGGGGTGCCAGGTGGGCAGCACGATGACCTCGACAGGGGTGGAGACACGGGCCATCAGCCGAAAGAGCTGGGTGGCGAAGCTGGACTCGTTTCGGTTCCAGAACGGGACGTATGCCGTGTACTTGAAGACGATGGGGGTGACCGGCTTCCCGAGCACAAACGCACCGGTCTTGAACTTCAGCAGCGCGGTTGCGTTGCTGAAGGTGCCCTCGGGGAAGATGCTGAGTCGCTCGTCCGTGGTGTCCAGGCTCTCGCGCATCCGGTCGACGACAGAGGGGCCGCCCTGCCTGCGTGGCGGCACGAAGATGGAGTCGGTGATCCTGGCCAGCACGCCGATCACCGGGTGATCCCGCGTGAACTCCGCGGCGATGGTGCGGAGGTGTCCGACGACATTGAAGAGCATGATGGACTCCATCATCGAGACATGGGAAGCCACGTAGAGACGCGAATGCACAGCACTCGAGGCGTTGTGATCAGTCACTCGGATGCGAAACCGGACCGTTGCAAGCATCCAGTACGTGATCCAAGCTGCCCGTCGGTCACGCCTTTTCGGGGTGGTCTGCTTGTAGGTCGGCAGGAGCAGCAGGCACAGGAGGATCACCACGCTCAGGCACAGCAGGCTGAGGGGCAGCATCACTACGAAGATGGGAATCGACAACCAGAGCGGACGCTGTGGTGCGACATCGAAGGGACTGGTGTTGGATGGTGTCATGCCTGGATACAAAGCAGGAACCGTTCCACCGTATTGACTTGTGACAAGGGGCGTTGGCGCGTGGGGCTGTCAAGGAATGGGGATGGCGGGTGTCGTCGTTCGTTTCCAGCGTCGGCCACGGCCCGAGTGTTGCGACATTCACCGAGAGTCCTCAGGGATTTGGACTTCACTTGAGCTGCTGCTCCACAGCGGGCGTGATGGTCATGCCGGTACAGCGAGGCTGCCCTCAGGATCGCTTCTCTTGACCTCGCCCGAGCGCCCCCGGAGTCCCTGTTGGCTCCCTGAGCGCCTCGGCCTGAGGGCGGCCCCGCATGGAAGCGACTCTGGAGCGCACTCGCAGGAGGGACATCACTGCTCGAAGACCGCGCGGGTGGATACTTGTATTTTGAGCTTGACTATTGGTAGGAATGTGACCGCCTCGCGAAAGCCCGGCGCCGCACCGCTCGACTGCAAGGGGCGGAATACCGCCTCCACAACACCCACAAACACGACCTCACACACTCAACCCCGCC
>JAQXDW010000075.1 GCA_029251165.1 Myxococcota bacterium | reverse complement strand
GCGTCTGCGTCTGCTTCCTCAGCGGTCGTGTCTGCGGACTTGTCGCTACAAGCGAAGAGGGCAAGGACAAGGGGTATGTACTTCATGGCGGGAGCATATCTAAAGAACGGGCGACACAGGGCCTCACTTCAGGAAGTGCCAGACGTTTTTTTGAGCGCTGCCCGTGTCTCATCCTGCGGACCCGGTGGTTGTCTGCCTGTCAGAGCCGCTGACCCCTGTGCGCTTCGTCCAGCAGAAGCATCGTGGGGGGCGTCGCCTGATCGACCCTGACCTCTCCATCTCCAGACTCTGGAGACGAGCTCCGGCGACCTGTAGGGCAAGCGTCACGAGAGCCCCGTTCGTCGATGTCTTCATCGAGCACCTCGGCGGCAGCGCCTCGGGCGCTGGGAGGAGTGGTGCTGGCGGAGGGGTGATCGGGCATGCTCTCTGCAGAGACCGGTCATGACCGGTCTCTGCCTGCGGTCGGCCTGCTCGACTTCTGGAGAGTCTGTGGAGAACGATGGCAGCCGCGAGACCGTCCTGGACACCACCGACACCTGGACCGGCGGTGCGGAGCTATCGGCTGCCAGCCGAGCGTCTTCGATGCGGCGGGGTGGGCGGAGGTGGAGCGCAGCATCCCGGAGCCGGTTGAGTCCACCGACACAGCCAGCTCTTCATCGCTGGAGGCGACCTCGCCAGGACCAGGCTTGGTGTCGGTCCACTATGCCGGGGTGCCCGATGAATTCTGCCGCGGCTTCTGCCAGTCTGCGGCTGAAGCCGATGCCGCTGAGCTGGTGCCGTTCGCCTTCGGCAGCGAGGCCGGGGCGGATGCTGTAGGTCGCACCTGAGACCTCCAGTACCCGCTCAGCGGGGTGCCGCCAGGGACCTGGAGCTTGAGCTGTCGGGGAGACTGCGTCGAGGTTGTGGTCCCGTAGGCGCAGCGTCTGCTACCGCTTCGGGGGCGTGTGCGGGCGCGGCTTGGCGCCGGGACGGGTGAGCCTCAGGCGGCGGTCCCGTGCCTCCTCGGCCTTTCGGCGGCTCCAGGACAGCCGGGGATCCAGCGCGAGGGCATCGGACCACACCCGGTAGGCCCCCTCCCAGTCCTCCGCAGCGAACAGCACATCGCCCTCGGCATCCAGCTCGGCGGCGAGGGGGCGGGTCAGCGCGGTGAGGCCGTCGAGATGGTGGTCTTGCTTGCGGGCGGCGACGAGGCTGTCGATGCGATCTTGACGCTCCGTCGCGGCGAGGGCGCTGGAGGCGTGGCAGCGGGCCAGTGCGGTCTTCAGGGCGGGCTCGTGCTCGGTGCGCCAGCCTCGGCTCAGGTGTCGGGTGGCATCCTTCCACTGCGGCCAGACCGCCTCGCAGTCGCCGGCATCCGCCAGGGCCAGGGCCGCGGACCGGTCGTCCTCGGCGTGCTGACGAGCGGCCTCTGGGGAGACCACCTCTGCGGTCTGCGACAGCACAGCCTCGCCGGGCATGTAGCGCTCGGATGCGGAGCCGATGGCCGGCAGCACGGTGCCCGTGGCGTCGTCGATGACCACCACACCGACTTGGTAGGTGCCAGTCGGGAGGTCTTCTGGGATGGTGATCCAGAACCGTCCCTCGACGAGCTCTCGTCCGAACCAGTCTGCGGGATCGTACCAGCCGTAGCCCGGTGAGATGGCCGTCACGGTGCGGTGGCCAGCTCCATCGTCGAGCCACACCAGGGCAGTGAAGCCAGCATCTCGCGACACCGCCCGCCACGTTGACTGGAAGAACAGCGCGCCGCCGGGGGCGACCTGGGGGGAGGGGAGGTCGGTGGACATCAGCGAGATGCCGCCCTCGAACCGCTGCTCAGGGGGCGCGCCGGTGTAGGGCGCGATGAAGATGTCCTTGCGGATGAAGTTGCCCGGGTGCAGGCCGCCGCCCATGTAGGGGTAGGGCGCGATCTCGATGTAGCCCTTCTTCCACTCTCTGTGGGTCGGGATCTTGCTGGTCTTTCCCCAGTAGTCGTGGACGTGGGCGAAGTGTGGGCGGCGCTCCTCGAAGACATACTCTCGAACGAATCGCTTGGCGAAGTCGGAGTGCCGGGCCATCGGGACGTCGACGAGGCCGGCGATGTCGACGATGTCCCAGCCGGAGTGGTACATGTGGGCGCCCATGTCGACGTCGAGCAGGACGACCTCGTCGAGATCGAGCGTCTGCTGAACCTGGGTCATGTACCGGACCCGTCGGTGGATGTCTCGGGCGGAGGTCTCAGCGAAGACTGCGAAGTTGACGATGCGGACGACCTCGTTGATGCCAAACGAGACCATCACGCCGGCCAGGATGACCCTGCGCAGCGGCGCGCTCGTGCCCCACCGGGAGAAGCGATCGGGCAGCGCGATGCGGCGGTCATGGTCGGGCAGCGCAGCGTCGAGCAGCTCTGTGAGTCCGACAGCAAGGAGGGGAAACAGGCTGACGGAGACGATGTTGAACCACCGCCACTCATCCATCCAGTCCCCGCCGGCATACAGGGCGAAGAACACGCCCGAGGCGCAGTACGCCCACAGCGTGCCCCGGGCCCGCCAGCCTGGACGGCTCAGGGTGACCAGACCCAGCAGCGCCGCGAGGCCGAGGATGCTCCACACCCTGGCTTGAACCCAGATCTCCGGCTCGTCCTTGCCGCCGCCGGGGTAGAACAGCAGCGCCGTCATCCCAACGATGAGCACCGGCCACAGCACCCGCTTGAGGCGCCCCTTGAGCCCGCCCAGCGCGAAGAACAAGACCGGCAGCGCGAACACGACGCCGTGGGTGAGCAGGTAGCCCTTGATGTACTTCCAGCCCTTGATGGTCCAGCCGAAGGGTCTGAAGGTCTTCCCGGCGCCGAGCTTTGCGTAGTAGGTGTTTGGAAACTCCCAGGCGAAGTACCAATACCGCCATCCGTT
>JAQXDW010000139.1 GCA_029251165.1 Myxococcota bacterium | reverse complement strand
GGTACTTTACCGCAATCGCGGCTCGGTTCCGATTTTAGCCCCCGGTATTTATGTTACTACCGGGATGGTGTCAAGAACTTTTCTAAGGAGTTCTTGCTGAATCGGTTGAGTTATTGAGGTGCTCACTGCAGCTCATTCAACTGATTCGCCGCCGACATTTATGTGTTGTGCCGGTAGCTGTCAAGGGACTCTTTTGAAGTCTCTCAGTGCGGCTGAGGTTTCCCCCCGCAGCCCACAGCATTTATGGCGACCTCATTCCCCCGTCAAGGCACTCTGGCTGCGTTTCCTCCACACACCGATCAGGAGGATCAGCGGAATAAGGGAGCGGTGTACCTTTTCGCTATCTGCCACCATTCAAAAACTTGATCAACAGCTCGCTCATACCGACCGCTCGGGAACAATCCCCGCTGCTCCAGGGCCTCTGAGACGGCATCTGGCACCGTCTGCTCCGCCTCAGGTGCCGGCACTGAGGACTCCCCTCACAGGGTGTCCAGCGAAGAGACCGCCCCTGTGTGGCTGGTGGAGGGCAGCAAGAGCGCCACAGCGTGCCCGTCCTCACTCTGGGCAGAGTCCAGTGATGCGCGCAGACCGTTGACGGCTCAGCGGCCGAGGGCAGCTCTCCAAGACAAGGTCATCCCAGCGCAGCCTCGGCTGACTGCCCAGCACTCTCCACAGAGAAGAGGGGCAGCAGCCCGATCCGCTCTGCGCCCTTGAGCGTCTGAGTGAGCCGACTGAAGAACAGGACCACCGGAACCAGTGAGGAGAACGAGCGGAGAAGACGCCGCCCAGTAGAAGTCATCGGACCACTCTACTTACGCCCCACACCCCGTCGTAAACGTCACCAGGATGTCCGCATCGTCAGCGGGAACCGAGGCGAGCACCACTGCGTTGTGGATCGCGTCGTAGGACCAGGCGGTGATCGTCTCGCCGTTGACGGTCACTGAGAGAGTCGACGGGTCTGGGTAGTCTGACAGCGCGAAGGTGTCGGTGATCTCTCCGTCGATCTGCGTGGAGACCTCGGAGATCGACTCCAGGTGAGGTGACCAATCCTCTGCACAGATGGAGTGGTAGACCCCGCCAGTCGCCTCGACCGCCTCATAGTACCCAGCGCCCGGCTCAGCGGTCTCACAGCCATCGGGGTAGTCTCCAGCAATGGCGGACACGACGGCACCGGAGGCGAGGAACTGGATCTCTGCGAGGGTCTTCTCCCAGCCATCTGGCGACTGCTCGGGCTCGTCGGAGACCAGGATCACAGACAGCGGCGTGTCCGAGCGAAGAAAGCCTGCGTTGCAGTCTCCGGAGCCAGACTCCTCCAGCGCAGAGACCACAATGGACAGCCCCGCCTCAGTGAAGCCTCCCGGCTGACCATCAAGCGCAGCAATGAACGCACCGACCGGATCGACGGTGGAGCTGGTGATGATGGTGTTGTTGTGGCAGCCCAGATCGCTGGTGACCACCATGACCTGGTAGTCCACGGCGGAGGCATCGAGCTCGGCCATGAACAGCGCAGCGGCATCCTCAAGACGAGACTTGTCGTCAGCCATCGAGCCAGACTGGTCGATGTAGAAGAGGATGTCGACCGTGTCGAGGATGGTTGCCCCCTGGACGAACAGCTGCTCCTTGAGGGCCGGATCCGCGCCGGTGGCTGTGACCTGAGCGGTGGTGTCGCCAGCGGGATCGCTGCTGGCGACGGAGACCAGCCCCTCGGCATCCCCCGGTGCGGTAGGAGAGAACCGAACGATGCCATCGACCGACTCGCCGGGAGCAAGCGCGGTCACGAAGTCCCCGGTGAGGCTGTAGCTGGTGCCGGTGATCAGGGCCGCGTCGATGGTGAGGTCTGCGGTGCCGTCGTTGTGGAGTGCGACCGGCAGTTCCCAGTCACAGCCAGTCGTGCGCGCGCCGAAGTCCACCGGATCGGGCTCGATGGTCAGCAGCGGGGTGAGGGCCTCGCCGAGCAGAGGGACATCGACCTCCGGCCGATCCGGATCGGTGCTGTAGAGGCGCATGGTGCCCGCGTCTTCGAGGACCACAGACTCAAAGCGAACGGTCAGCTCGGTCTGCTCGCCGGGCTGGAGGGAGACGCCAGCCCCCTCCACGGTGAAGCGGGTGGAGTCGATGATCTCCGCAGCGGTCAGGGTGAGGGCGGCGTTGCCGGTGTTCTCGACCCAGACGGAGCCAGCGACGGTCTCGCCGAGGGCTGCGGAGAGGGTGAGGGTCGGCGGAGTGACCGTGATGGTTCCAGCAGCGTCGTTGTCGGGCAGCTCCTCGTTGAGGCCGGTCTCGATCTGGCATGCGGTGAGGAGGATGAGCATGGCTGGAGAATAGCCCGAAAATATCCGAACGGATCAGCGGACCGTTCCGCTGCCCATGTGATGGTCAGGATGCCCGGTGAGAGCAGGTCACTTTAAGCGCACTTCCGCCGTTCGCTGGGGCCGACAGGAGGGCACGCACATCCTACAGCGCCTCGACCAGCGCCCGGATAGCGGCCAGCTCTGGATCTCCCTTGTTCTCCGCTGCTGCCCGATCCAGCGCAGCCTCCATTCCAGCGAGCACCACCTCGCGGTCCTCGTAGCGCCGGAGCGCCTTCAGTCCCTCAGCATATGCATAGATCGCCGCGCCCTTGTACAGCTGCGCTGTGTCACCGTCAGACAGCGCTCCGAACGTAGCGGTCAGGCTCTCAGAGCCGCTCTCGAACGTCAGCCCGTTTTTGTACAAGACCGACACGCTCAGCTCGGTCTCGTCCGTCACATCCTCGGGCGCGCAGCTGCGGATCGTCTGGTAGAAGACCATCGCGTCGCTGGGGGCGAGGTGCTGCGGCTCGATCTCGGCAGGGTCGGCGCTGTACTCCTCGCCGGAGAACTTCACGATCTCGAAGCCCGGCGGCAGGTCGAGCACCACCGAGACATCCCGCGCCCACACATCCATTGTCGAGACGAACCGGTCACCGAGCATCCGCTCTGCCTCCTCCAGCGAGTCGATGAACAGCGAGGCGCCCTTGCCCAGATCAGTGACCTCGTCCATCAGCCGGTCGTTGTAGGAGGCGCTGCTGTCAACTCCGATGCCGACCATGTAGATGCCGTCGGCGTCTTGAGTGCCGGCGTGCTGGCCAATGAGGGTAGCGTCGGTGGTGCCCATGTTGGCGCCGCCATCCGAGATGAGCACGATCCGATTGATCCGGTCAGTGCTGTAGTTCTTTGCTGCCAGCGCGTAGCCCGCCTGGAGCCCGCCAGAGAGGTCGGTGCCGCCGCCAGACTCGAGACCGGAAATGGCCGAGAGGAGGACGGGATCATCTGCGCCGCTGACCGCGTGATCGCTGAGGATCGCAGCCTGGGTCTCGGACCACTCCACCATCGAGACGATGTCACCGGACTTGAGCTGTCCGGCGATGACGTTGAGGGCATCCACCATGCGATCCATCGGATCGCCGCCCATTGAGCCAGAGGTGTCCACGACGAAGGTGAGGTTCATCGGGCGTCGTTCCGCGCGACTGATCTCGGGACTGGAGACGGCGATCTGGAGCAGCCAGGTGTCGCCATCAGCGCTGTCGGGATCGGGAAGGAGCGCCGCAGACAGCGCGACGCCCTCCTGGTCTGGCACCGGATACTCGAAGGAGTAGTAGTTCATGAACTCCCAGGTCCGAATCGGGACGCTGCTGTAGCTCGACCAGCCAGACTCGATCGCGAGCCGGGCCTGGACCGGAGAGGACATCGAGTTGGAGTCGTCTGGAGAGAGGAAGAGCTGGACCGGGGTGACGTCGTCGCAGTCGTCGGGCTCTGCGGTGTCGTCGGGCTCTGCGGTGTCGACGGTGGCGTCTTCCTTCTCCGTCTCGGAGTCCATGTCGGAGTCTGCGTCGGTGTCCGCGTCGGTGTCCGCGTCGGTGTCGGCATCACCCTCGCCGTAGAAGGAGTCCCGATCCTCGGCTGCCGCAGTGAGGTCGAGGTTCTCGCTGTCGCTGGAGAAGCAACCAGAGAGGCTGAGGATGACAGTGAAGTTCAGGATTCGCATGGTCATGCTCCTTCAGAGGGTGAGGTCTACTGGATGGTGGCGTTTCCGAGACGCTCAGAGAAGGCACCAGTGCTCGGATCATCATCCGTTACGATGTATGTCAGTGTGTTCTCGACAAGCTCAGCAGCGGCGGCGTAGTACCAGCTGCCGGAGTACGCCATGACCCAGGATGGGCCGTAGCCCTCAAAGTCAGGACTGTAGGCGTACGTCCCTCCGAAGCCTTCGAGGTAGCCAAGCGACTCGCAGGAGCCGTCACCGAGAGTGCTGGCGGTCTCGTCGAGGTCGTAGGTCACGGTGAAGCCGAGCGTGCAGCCCTCGCAGAGGTCTTCGCTGGCACCGCTCCCGGTCAGATCGAAGAACAGCTCGCAGTCGAGCTTCTGGGCAGCGGCGTCCGCTTTGCTGCCCCCATAGAAGCGGAAGCGCTCAACCCCCAGCAGGACGGTATCGGTGTCGCTGTCGGTGTCGGTGTCGGCATCCGTGTCTGCGTCGGTGTCGGCATACGTGTCCGCGTCGGTGTCGGCATCAGACTCTGGCGTGTGGGCGGAGCCCTCCTGTCCTCCGAGATCCGGATCCCCGAAGCAACCAAGCAGCAGGGCCAGTGGTAACGATCTCATGCGCTTCTCCTTGAACCCAGCTTGACCGATCCCTCGGCTGCCATCAATGCAGAATTGCACAAACCATCGGGCAGATGTCCCCATACGTGTGCAGTTCTGCTAAAATAAGACATGGTCATGGATGAATTAAACTTCGAGCAGATTGCTCGCGAGCTGCTCATCGCGCTGCGCGGAAGGCGGTCTCAGACCGCATGGTCCCGACGGCTTGGATACAAGAGCAACGTCGCTTATTCCTGGGAATCAGGACGCCGATGGCCGACCGCTGCGGAGCTGCTGAGGGCCGCAGGGCGGAGCGGACAGGATGTCGCTGCGGCCCTCACCCAGTTCTACGGTCACGAGCCGCCCTGGCTGGCAGAGCTGGCGGTTGACTCTCCAGAGGCCGTCGCCCGACTGCTCAACGACCTGCGCGGCAACACCCCGATCAACGACCTCGCTGCGATCTCGGGCATCAGCCGCTACTCGATCTCTCGCTGGCTGTCCGGCCACACGCAGCCGCGGCTCCCTGACTTCCTGCGGCTGATCGAGGCTGCATCGGTCCGACTCATCGACTTCCTCGCGTTGCTGGCGACGCCCACCTCGATGCCAACCATCGCCCCGATCTGGAAGCGACTGGAGGCGCGCCGTCAGGGCGCCGATCGGCTGCCATGGACCCAGGCCATCCTCCGCGCGCTGGAGCTGGCGGACTACCTGGCGCTGCCGGCTCATGAGCCCGGCTGGATCGCCCGTCGGCTGGGAATCTCTGACGAAGAAGAGACCCGCTGCCTGTCGTTCCTTCGAGACACCGGGCAGATCCACTGGCAGGGGGTCCGCTACCGCATCCAGACCCTGGCGGTAGACACCAACCGCAACCCTGCGGTCAACCGACGGCTGAAGGCCCACTGGTCGCGGGTGGGGGCGGATCGGGTCGAGCAGGGCGCGCCGGGGCAGTTCTCTTACAACGTGTTCAGCGTCTCGCGAGCCGACTTTGAGCGGATCCGAGAGGCTCATCTTCGGTACTTCTACGCCCTGCGGACCATCGTCGCAGAGTCCGAGCCGGAGGAGGTCGTGGTCGTGGCGAACGTGCAGCTGTTTGCCCTGGAGGGTGAGCCAGAGGACGTCAGCTGAGCGACACCAGCGACTTGGTGACCCGGGCACTGGCGACAGGCCTTCCCTCCACGGTGGCCTCGACGTCGATGAAGTACAGCGAGCGGCCAGCCTTCTTCACCACCGCGCGGAGGTGAAGCTCCGCACCCGGCGGGGTCGGGCGCATCATGGAGACGTGGATGTCGTGGGTGGTGGCGTTGGTGTTGTCCGGCAGCAGGGTCACTGCGGCGCAGTAAGCAGTGACGTCGAGCAGCAGGTACATCACCCCGCCGTGGACCACGCCGCCGAAGTTGAGGTGCGCCGCCCCGATCGTGCAGCGGGCCTCACAGGCACCCTCGGCGGCGCTGTGGATTCGAAAGCCGAGCTGCTTGTGGAGGGGAAAGGCTTCCATCGCGGTCAGGATGTCTTCGCGGCTGAACATGCCTGGTGACTAACGCTGAACCCCTGCGATCCACACCGCCTCAGGCTCTGCGAGGGTCAGCGGCTCAGCGCTGGGGTCTTCGGCAAGCACGAGCAGGCTGGCGGGGCTCCCGATGTCGATCCGCCCCATGCCCGTCAGCCCCCACCAGTCCGCCGGGTCGGAGGTTCCGGCAGCGAGGATCTCGTCCCCTGACATTCCCGCCTCGATCATCAGCGCAAGCTCGGAGGAGAGGATCCCGGCGGTGGAGATGTTGCCGAAGTCGGTTCCATACAGGACACGCGCGCCGGCCTCGTGCAGCCGGCGGAGGTTGTCGACCGCTGTGGTGCTGCCGCCGAAGGCCGCGAGGGTGGGAACAACGGCCCGATCGGAGAGCGAAGAGACCGTGGCGTCGGAGAGGCTGGCGGTGGGGGTGTGGGCGAGCACATCCACCCCGACAGCAACGGCGAGCGCGACGTCGGCATCCGACATCGCGTGGCTGGCGACCTTCATGCCGCGCTCATGGGCCGCAGCAGCCGCCTCCAGCAGCGCAGCCTCCGAGAGCACCGCTGAGCCGGTGATCGGCAGCTTGATGACCGCCGCTCCAGCCTTGTGCAGGCCGTCCACTGCCGCGACAGCGTCTTCCGCTCCCGCGCACTCGACGCCGTAGCCATTGCTGCCCCAGGACTGGGTGGGGTAGCCGCCGATCGCGGTGACCATCGGCCCGGCACGCAGCAAGGTCAGCGGGAAGAGGTCCTCCTCAAAAGACGACATCGGCGCAGCGAGGTCCACAGCGACCGCGACCCCGCCGTCGAGCATGCCCGGAGCATCTGCGCGGTAGGAGAGGTGGACGTGGGAGTCGATGAACGCTGGAGCCAGCCAGCGCCCGTCGAGGTCGATCACCTCGGCACCCTCCAGCGAGACGGAACCCAGCGCCGTGATCACTCCATCCTCCAGCCGCACGTCAGCGACCTCTCCAGACAGCGGTCCCGCACCGGCCAGGAGCGCCCCCCGCAGCACGACCGCCTCGACCTGCTCGGGCTGAGCCGTGTCGGAGGATGGCGCGGTGTCGGAGGATGGTGCGGTGTCCGGGAGGGCATCAGCCACGGTGTCTCCGCAGCTCTCTGGGGGCTTCGCGCATCCGATCACAGTCAGCACAAGCAGCATGGTCACCTCGTCTGAGTGTACGTCGTCCACCCCTGAACGGATCACGACGTCCACCAGCTCAGCATCACGTGTGCGGTACCCACGAGAAGTAGCAGCAGACGCGATGTTCTCGACAAGACCAGCTTCAGCCCTCGCACCAAGGCACCGATGAGGAAACAAACGGGAGGCATGATGCCCCAGGAGCGACGTCAGAATTCGCGGATTCGCCTGCAAACGCCGGTGCGGGTCTTCTGCGACGAAGAGGGCGAGGATGCCTTTGACACCCGACTGCGAGACATCAGTCTCGGAGGGCTGTTCATCAACACCCCATATGCCGAGGATTTGGGGGAGACCTGCCGGCTGGAGGTGGTGCTCTACGAGCCTGGAGATCCGATCAACATCTGGCTGGAGGGGACCGTCGTGCGGCGAGAGGCGCAGGGATTCGCAGTCCGGATCACCGGCTTCTACCAAGAGAGCTTCGACAGACTCCGAGATCTGCTGCTCCACGGCGGCGAAGAGTCCGCAGATGCAATGAAGCCGCCGCTGGGTCTGTAGGGAATACAGCAGGAGAAATCTACACATGTCTACAGAGACCCTGACCTGTAGTCGCTGCGGTAGCGACCGAATCATCGACGATGCCAAGGTAGAGGATCGCATCACCGCCGATCGCCGGGCCTCACTGGATGTGATGATCGGCTACCGGAAGGCCAGCATGCTGCAGCCAGAGAAGCCCCAGCGCTTTCCCCTCGCCGCTCGAATCTGCGGGAGCTGCGGCTACACAGAGCTCTATGTTGTGGATCCAGACCGCATGTGGAGCGCCTCCAAGAAGCTGACTCGGAAGGTCTGACCGCTCCAGTGCGCTCGGTCTCGCGGGTCGGGATCCAAGCGCACTGCCGGTCGGGACGCAGGATATACCCACGGTCATGACCGACTTCTCCGCGCACCTCAGCCGAATCAGCGCTCACCTCGCAGCCTACCGTGCTGATGGAAAGCGCATCTTCGCCACGACCTCGTGCCAGACCAACAGCGTCGTGCTGCTGCACATCCTCAGCACGGTCGCACCAGACACCCCGGTCTACTTCCTCAACACCGGCTACCACTTCCCCGAGACGCTCACCTTCAAGCGCGACCTCGCCGCGAGGCTGGGGCTGTCCATCCTCGACCTCTTCTCCACCCTTCCCCGCAGCCAGCAGCGGGTCGGTGGCCGGTTCCTGTTCACCTCAGACCCCGACTACTGCTGCCACATCAACAAGATCCTGCCGCTAGAGCCAGTCCTGAAGACCCACGACGTCTGGATCAACGGCATCCGAGCCGGGCAGAGCCCAGTGCGCCAGGCGATGGGAGAGGAGCGCGAGACCAAGCAGGGCGTGCTCCGCTACCACCCGATCCTGTCGTGGAGTGACGAGATGGTCACGGCATACATCCAGGACAATGACCTTCCCCGGCACCCCCTGGAGTCCAGCGGCTACCGCAGCCTCGGGTGCCGCCCCTGCACCCGCCCGCCGACCCCGGAGGACACGCGCGCTGGCCGCTGGGTGGGGATGAAGAAGACAGAGTGTGGGCTGCACACGGAGCTGGGGTAGTGCGTCAGACCTGGGCACGGGCACTCAAGACATCGCGCGAGGACCGTGACCGCCGCCGCTGACCGCAGGGCTCACGGCGCGGACAGCCGCATGGGCACAGCGCAGCCCCGACACCTGTAGTCTGCTGGTGTGCCAGCCCCACAGACCGCCACCCTCTCCCCGTTCGTCGGCACCCTCACCGCACAGGTCGCGGCCAGCGCAGCGGCGCTGCTGGGAGAGGACGTGGTCACCGACTCCGTGGAGCGCCTGGAGGCGCACGACGTCCGGCTGCGGCTGAAGGTCGGCGGAGGCATCGTGCTGGCGGACGCCGCGCCGCAGCAGCGACGGAACGGCGGCGTGCTCCGGCTGCTGCTCAAGGACACCCCCCGCCCGGTCCGCGCGCGGATCCGCGAAGCCCTGCGGTCTCCAAAGCGGCGCGCACGAATGACCACGCTGGCCGAGGCGCTGGAGGCGTGGTGGCCGCTGTCGCGGCTCGACGATGAGCGGTTCCGACAGATCGGCAGCTCCCCGATGGGCGACTTCGGGCTGCTTCGGCTGGGCTACCGCTGCAACCAGGACTGCTGGTTCTGCTGGCAGGGCCGAGACTGGCCAGCACCGCCGATGTCGCAGTACCGAAGATGGCTCGATGAGCTTGCCGCAGCGGGCATCACCGCGCTCCAGCTTACCGGCGGAGAGGCCACCACCTACACCGCGCTGCCCGAGCTCATCACACAGGCTGCTGGACACGGCATGAAGGTCTCGCTCCAGACCAACGCCATTCGACTCCGTCGCCAGCGATACACCCAGGCGCTGATCGCAGCGGGCTTGACCGGGGTGCAGGTCTCGCTGCACAGCGCCGACGCCGCGACCTCCGATGCCATGACCCGCGCGCCGGGCACCCACCGACTCACTGTCGGCGGGATCCTCCAGGCACTCCAGCTCGGACTGCCGGTGAGCCTGACCTGCGTGGTGGAGTCCGCAAACATCGACGGCCTCCCCGACCACGCCCGGCTCATCCTCGATCGCTTCGTGATCCCGACGCTGCCCGGCTCGATCATCCGGGTCACCTACGCTCACCCGACCGCCTACTTTGAGCCCGAGCGGTGGAGCGACCAGCAGGTCCCGCTCGACCGTCTCCGAAGCCCGCTGTCAGAGGCGGTCGCCCTGCTGCGGAGCGCTGGAGTGCCGGTACAGCTCGGCGGCGCGTGCGGGTTCGCAGCCTGTGCTGTGGATCCAGAGCATGTTCGACCCGCCTACCAGGTCCTTCATCCGGCCGACTACACCCCACAGGAGCTGACCCATCGCCGCTACGCAGCGGTCTGCTCGGGCTGCCGGCTGAAGACGAGCTGCTTCGGACTCCGACAGGAGTACCTCGACACCTTCGGATCTCGGGGCCTTGTGCCGACCTGAGGGGCGACCGCTGACACCGCCCAAGACATCCGGGCACCCGTGGCCGGCGGGCTCACCGCTTGTCGAACACCACGACGCGCTGCTCCATGTGGGCAGCCAGCCGACCATCGGGGGCAAACAGCCGACCTCGGGTGGTGGCATAGCCGTCGGAAGCGGTGACCGCCTCGGCATCGAACCAGAACCAGTCATCGGGGGTGACATCGGGCACGTCGATGAAGTGCGCAGTCCAGCTGACAGTACTCGCGGGCGCTGGTGCCGTGAGCAAGGAAAGGATCGGTGCCGGCCAGGCATCGAGCAGGGCGACGACAGCGGCGAAGCCATCGGTGGCTGGAGTGCGGTGGCGACACCACCCGCCGATGTACGGGGTGTCATGACCCGAGAACGGCGGCTGTCCGTCGGTCCAGTGGTAGGCAAACTTCTCGGTAAATGCGGGAGTGATGCCTGGGAAGAACGGCATCGAGGAGTCAGGGGCTGGCCGGGATCGCTGCGGACGGACCGGGAGAGGAAGCCGAACCCCTGACGGGCGTGCTGCACCGAACGAGGCCTGAAGCAGCGCGACGTCGGACCCGTTCTGGGTGATGCGGGCCTCGGCGCTGGTCAGGGCACGACCCGTGCGGACAATTCGCGCAGTGAGGGTGGCTGGAGCGGGGCGCAGCGGACCGATGAAGCTGGTGACGATCGATCGGGGGATGCGGTCCCGCGCGACGAGGCTGCGCATGGACTTGAGGGCAGCGGCGGTGAGCACCCCACCAAATGCAGCCCTGCCCTGTCCCCAGTCCTCACCGACAGTCATGGACCAGGAGCCCCCATCGTCGGCGACCAGCCAGGTGGTGATCGCGTCGAAGTCAGTCATCAGGGGGAGCCTCCGCTGCGGGTCCGGGGA
Source organism: Myxococcota bacterium (assembly GCA_029251165.1). Classification (GTDB taxonomy): domain Bacteria; phylum Myxococcota_A; class UBA796; order UBA796; family UBA796; genus JAQXDW01. Next base: position 29,991 of record JAQXDW010000139.1, on the reverse strand, counting down.
TGGGCTCAGAGTCCGGCAAACTCGACCAGGGCATCCACACCAGCGGTCGGGCCGCTGTGGGCGGGGGCGATCCAGTCGATCTCATCGCTGCGAGACTGGAGGGCCTCAGCGAGCACCTTCAGCGACGCCTCCGCCTCCTCGGGATCCTCAGAGTACTTCTCATCCGGCGGCTCGATGGTGCCATCCTTCGTCACCAGCGCGGTGTCGCCCATCAGGACCACACCATCGATGAGGAAGACCGCGCTGCCGGGAGTGTGTCCAGGCACCCCGATCACCTCGATGCTGTGCTGACCGATGGTGAGGATCTCGCCGTCAGTCAGGGGCACGTCGATGACGACCTCGCCGGAAGACTCCTCATCCAGGATCCCCTGCTCATCAGGCAGGGCGTAGAGCTGAGCGTTGGTGTAGATCTCGACGGCGCCGATGTGATCGGTGTGACCATGGGTGAGCAGGACCCCCACGACGTCTGCCGGATCCACGCCCTGATCTGCCAGGGCACCGGTCATGTTGCGGCTCCGATAGCCAGCGTCGATCATGACTGGACCGGCATCCGTCGGCAGCAGGTAGGCGCTGGTGAACCAGTCCTTGACGGTGACGACGGAGTTCAGCTGACGCCCATCCTCGATGTCCGAGACATTGGCACAGGCAAGCAAGAGTATGGGGCTGAGCATTATATCCTCCAGATTTAGGCCATCGCGAAGTCACGGACAGACTACCTGGAGCCGCAACGTCCGCCCACGAGAAAGCGCCGAGGCTGCAAGCAACCTCGGCGCTCCAGGTGACGGTCAGACCATGCTGACCAGCCCGTCGGATGTCGACAGCTTAGTTGGCGTCGATCCGAGCGGTGCTGCCATCCTCAAGGTGTGCGATGAGGAACGGGGTACCGCCGGAGTCGTTGACCGCGTAGAGGTTGACGAAGATGCCCTCGGGGAGGTCGGGGAGCGAGAAGGAGGCATCGCAGGAGGCATCATCGTTGACGTCGAGGCAGATGTCGTAGGCACCGGCGGGAAGCTCGGTGGTGACGCCAGTTCCGTAGTCGAAGTCGGGGATCAGCGCGCTGGCTTCGCCGCCGGTGATGTTCCAGACGTCGACCTGAGCGAAGGCGCTGTTGTCTGCTGCGTGGAAGACCTGGACCCGGAAGGAGCCTGCGGTCATCTCGGAGTAGTCATCGACCAGCGGGGAGACCGTGAAGGAGCCGTCACCAAGGGAGCCGTGAGCGACTGCGGTGTAGCTGGCGCCCGCACTAAGGGCCAGACCAGCGACCTCGTAGACTGCATCGGCTGCCGAGGAGCCCTCAGCGGAGATCTGGAAGTCGTAGGTGTCTGCGGGAACAGTCAGGTATCCGGTGCCGCCGGGGAACGTGAGTCCGGGCACGGTCGGCTCGTCGCCCATGTTGACGAAGATGTCGACAGCGGGGGCATCGGGGGAGAGGTGGATGAGACGAATCTCTGCATCGGTGTCGGCGTCGGTGTCGGCGTCGGTGTCGGCGTCGGTGTCGGCGTCGGTGTCGGCGTCGGTGTCGGCGTCAGCTTCCTCTTCGAGAGTGGAGGTGTCGTCCTTGTCGCCACAGGCGAAGAGGCTCAGGCTCAGAAGAAGGGTCATGATAGAGGTACGCATCTCAGCATCCTTTGTGTTGGAGTTTTGTCTCGTCTCGGTGACTGTTCTGGTGCGAAGGCGTCTTGGGACGCTGCACCAGTTTTTGTATACTGTTTGCACACTGTTTGTATGCGGAAAAGAAATGATCGCAATCTGAAAATCGATCTTTCTCGGCCTTCAGTGCCTGAATTTCTCTGAAAAAATCCAATATCCTACTTTAAACAGTCTATTTAAATCAACTTTTTTATTTGGATTCTGATCGCGATTTTTCAATGCGAGCAGATTTTGGCTCCTGAGAGCCTCCACAAACCATGCACGCTCTTCTCTCCTGTCGAGGGTGAACCCATGTTCATCGTCGACTACGATCCAATCCTCCCTTCGTTCATTCATTCGCTGTCCAGACAGGAAAAAAAGAACCGCGATGATTATTGTGGCCACCACTTCTGGAGGCAGACTGTGAAGATCCTGGTCACCGGCGGCGCAGGCTACATCGGCACCGCCCTGCTCGATGCGCTGAGCCACGACAGCCGCGACATCGATGAGCTCATCGTCTACGACAACCTCAGCCGGAAGAACCACAACTTCTTCCTCGGCAGCGCCATCAGTCCCTCTGCGACCATCCGGTTTATCCAGGGTGATATCCTCGATACTCGTCGTCTCGAGCGGGCGATGGATGGTGTAGAGGTCGTCATCCACCTCGCCGCTCGGGTCACCACGCCGTTCTCCAGCGCAGACCCGCACCTCTTCGAGCAGGTCAACCACTGGGGCAGCGCAGAGCTGAGCTACATCCTGGAGCGCTCCGAGAGCATCAAGCAGCTCATCTACCTCTCCTCCACCGCGGTCTACGGCTCCTCAGGCGGTGCAGCCTCGCACACCACAGCCCCGATGCCGCAGAGCTGGTATGGAACCTCCAAGCTGCGCGGTGAGAAGATGCTGGAGCGTCTGAGCGACCGGATGGCGGTACACATCATCCGGTGCGGCAACGTCTACGGCTACAGCCGGAGCATGCGGTTCGATGCGGTGATCAACCGCTTCGTGTTCGAGGCCCACTTCACCGGACGCATCTCGATCCACGGCGACGGCGATCAAGGGCGGGCATTCATCCACATCGACCACGCCGCGCGCGCCCTCTCCGCCCTCATCGGCGATGACCTCCCCAGCGGGGTCTACAACCTCATCGACCGCAACGCGACCATCACCGAGATCGCCGCCGAGCTGCGGGAGCTGATCGGAGAGCTGGAGATGATCTACATCGAGCAGGACATGCCGCGACACAACCTCATGGTCCGCCCTGATCCCCGCATTCTGGCACGAGGCTGGTTTACTCAGCGCCCGCTTCGTGAGGAGCTTGTGGCGTTTCGACGCCAGCTGGCCTTCGCGCCCAAGTAGCCCTCAGGATGTTCGCCGCGGGGAGCGCGCTGCGGCCTCGGGACGGCTCAGCGAAAGGCGGACAGCCACACCGTGAGGCCCGCCGCGAGCTCTGCCGCCCGGCTCTTCACGCTGGCATGCCCCCCGGAGGACCAGGTCAGACGGGGGCCGTCCGGCATCGCAGCCGCGAGCTCGGCTGAGACAGAGGCCTCGATGAGGGCATCATCCTCCGTCCAGGCCACCAGGGTCGGAGCCTGGACCGCGCTGAAGATCGAGCGGTTCTCGTCAAAGTCGATCGCCGCAGCGCAGCGGAGGGTGTGCTGCATCGCCGGCCAGGACACCCCCGGCGGAAAGCCCGCGGCCCGGAAGCCACGAACGATGATGGGGCGGGCAAGGGTCGAGAGCACTGGGGTGGTGACCAGGGTCCGGGTCAGTCCTGGCCGGAAGCTTCGAAAGCCCTGATGAATCGTCATCCCTATCGAAGAGATCAGCCCGAGACCGGCCACCCGCTCCGGCTGCGCTGCAGCGACCGAGGCGGCCAGGACACCCCCCATGGAGTGTCCGATCATCACGCAGCGCTCCACACCCATCGCATCGAGGACGCCGGAGAGGAACCGCGCCCGCCCGCCGACGCTGGGGTCTGGCCCAGAGGAGAGCGGGGTGTGATCGAGGCCCGGCATCGCGATGCCGATCGCCCGGACTCCTGGAAGGTGTGGAAGGAGCCAGCGGAAGTCCTGTGGTCGGCCAGGGTAGCCGTGGACAAAGACCACCGGCCAGCCCTCGCCGACGTCAAACACAGAGACCGGTCCAGACGGCGCAGAGACAGTGTTCAGGGTGAGGTCTGCAGGCTGCATGCCGTCACCTATCGCTGCCGCTTCTACACCGCCGCCGCCATTCAGCCGATGCAACCTCTGAGGCCGATGTAGACACACGGTAAATGTCGACTCGAAGGACTGCCGATGCCCATGCTTCCTCTCAAGCTGCTCCACCCGGTGGTCTCTCCCGGTGAGGTCGCTCAGCAGCTCCATGAGGGTCAGCCCATCTCCGCCATTGCCTGCTCATCAGACGGACGGCTGCTGGCGCTGGGCACTCACTACGGCCCGATCTCAATCCGAGATGCAGAGACTGGCGCGGTGCTGTATCGCCTCGACGGGCACACTGGACGGGTCCACAGCTGCGCGTTCAGTCCGGACAGCCGCTGGCTGCTCTCTGCGGGCCTCGATGGAGCGCTGGTGCGGTGGGAGATCGCCAGCGACACCTCCGAGGTCCTGTTCACTGGAGTCCAGTCGCTGAACACCTGCGATCTCGACGGCATCCGAGCGGTCACCGGCGGCGACGATGGCCTGATTCGCCTGTGGGACGGACAGCTGGCACACACCCTCTCCGGCCACCCCGGCATGATCACCGGCGTCGCGCTTCATCCCGATGGGAATCGGCTCATCTCTTGTGGAATCGATGGCACCGTGCGGCTGTGGGAGCCGACGAGCGGGCACAGCACGACGCTCTACCATCACCCCGGCGCCGTCACCGACATCGCCATCACGCCTGACGGGGCGATGGTCCTGTCCGCCGGAACCGATGGCCGGCTCCGGGTATGGGATCTCCACCGAGGCCGGCTCGTCGGTGAGCTGCACGGTCACAGCGGACCGATCACCTCCTGTGCCATCGATCCCACAGGACACCACGCCGTCTCCGGGGCGATCGACCGCACGGTGATGACCTGGGACCTGCGCACCGGGACCTGCCACGGGACCTTCACCAGCCACAGCGAGGCGGTCATGGGGGTCGCCTGGGGGAAGCGCGTCTGGTCGGCCTCCGAGGACGGCATGGCGCGCGCCTGGGATCCGACCGTTCAGCCAGCCCCTCCCACTCACCAGCTCCGTCACCTCGACGCCGTGACCGGCGCACGCCTCACTGGAGAGCAGCTCCTCACGGTCTCCGCAGACTGCACACTTCGAGCCTGGGACATCGACTCCGGGCAGTGCGTGCAGATCCTCGGCGGAGCCCTCGATGCACTCTCTGACCTCAGCCTCTCCGCGGATCGTCGGATGCTGGTCACCGCCAGCCACGACGGCCTCACTCGCCTCTACCGCCGCGAGGAGCGCTGGCAGACTGGACTCACCCTCCAGACCGGTCCGATCACGGTCGCTGCCTTCCTCTCCGAGCATGCCTTGCTCACGGGGGGGCCGAGTCAGCCCATGCAGGCATGGTCGCTGCTGAGCGGCCGGCCCCTGTTCACCCTCGGGGAGACGGGAGTGGTGGACTTCGTCGTGCTCTCCAGCGACGAGGTCATCTCCATGGATGTCATCAGCGCTCCGATTCGCTGGAGCGCTGGCGAGCCCGTTGGCCGGCTCGGGGACACACCCGCCACCGCCATCACCGCCGATGACGATGGTGAGCACATCGTCATCGGGCGGTGCTGCGGGAGCATCGAGGTCTGGCGACACGACGGCGACAGACCCCTGTTCTGCCACACGCCCCATGACGGTCCCGTGACCGCCGTGGCCATTCTCGAAGACGGTCGCATTCTCTCCGCGACCGCTGAGGCACCGCTGGCGCTGTGGACTCCGACAACGGGTCGCTGCGTCACCATCGCGACCCACGGCACCATCCTGGCGCTCGATGTCCGAGCCGGCCTCCTGGTCGCCGGAGACGACACCGGAAACGTGTGGCTGTTCGCGATTCCCGATCCGGTTCGCGCAGCGGCTTGAGCAACAACCTCACCGAGATGCCAGCACAGGGCATCGTCGCGCTGCGGCGGTGCCTACTTGTCGCGGAGAGACCGCACGCCGAGCGCGGCGTCCTGATCTCCCTTCGCAAGGGAGAGTCGCGCGGAGAGGTCCGGCAGGTCCGGCGAGACCCAGGGTGATTCCTCGGCGATGGCGAGCTGCTCTGCGGCGGCATCGAGCTGGCCGACGGCAAGCAGGGCCTCGGCGAGACCGATCCGGGCCTCAGTGTTGGGGCGAGCGGCGAGGTTGGCGCGGGCCAGCTCCAGGGCTTCCGGGCCGCTGGCGTGGGCGAGGTAGTGGTCCAGGGCGTGTCCTGCGGCAGCCTCTGGGAAGGCGGCCAGTCGGGCATCGTGACCGCTGCGCGCACGGACGACCCACTGCGCAGCGGCGGGATCGCCACGCTCCGCGAGAATACCAGCGACGGCGTCCATGAATTCAGGGTTGCCGGTGTTGGCGATGACCGCCTCGTAGCGGTGCAGGGCATCGTCGGTTCGCCCCGTCAGAGTAAGGACCTCGGCGACGTGCTCCTCGATGAGCCAGTAGCCAGGCAGGACCGACTCCGCATCGCGGTAGTGGACCATGGCCTCGTCGAGGCGGTCGTGATCCAGATCGATGAGTCCGCGCTGGAGGTGAAGCCACGCCCGACGAGAGATGGCCGGCCCGATCAGCATGCCCTCCGCCTCGCTGAAGAGGACCTCGGCAGCCGCGACATCGCCGGTCTTCCATGAGAACACGGCCAGCGAGCACACCGCACTCAGGGAGCGGTGCAGCGCAATCGCCTCGGCATAGCCCGCCTCAGCCGAGGGGTAGTCACCGTGCTGTAGCGCGAGGTTGGCACCAAGCAGCGCGATCGCACCCTGCTGCTGGCTGTTGAGAAGTCGGCGGGCTCCGGCCGCCTCCAGGTCCGGTCCAACGGCATCGAGTCGATGGAGGGTGTAGTGGAGCTGTGCACGGGTCAAGAATGGCCCCGAGCCCACCGGAGCCTGGGCAAAGGCATCGGTCAGCACCGCCTCTGCCCGGGCATAGTCGTCGTAGTCCCCTGAGAGCCGGGCTCGCTCCATCAGCAGCCCGGCGGCAGTCTCCAGCACAGGCCAGCTCCCGCCGAGGGACTCCGATCGCTGGAGGTTCCAGATGATGCCTTCATCCAGCGCAGCGAGCTCAGCATCGAACACGCTGGGCATGCTGATCTCTACAGCCGGTGGTGCAGACTCGATCGTAGAGATGGCATCAGTGCCGAGGCACCCGCTGAGAACAAGTGCAGTGAAGACAAGCATCATCTGAAGACTCCAGGGGACTAAAGGTCGGCGTTAGTTCGGCTCAGCGAGGTAGGGGAAGTCCGCGAGGAAGTCCACGTCGTTCTCGACGGGGTTGACCCCGACAAGATCGGTCGCGCTGTGAGTGCCGTCCGCGAGCTCCAGGAGGACCACCGCGAGGGTGACGTCCATGACCGGATCCTGTGGGAGTCGGCCATTGGGGAAGCCGACGGGCTCACCCAGGTTGAGCTTGAGGGTGTCCGGCAGAACCAGCGGGCCCGCGACCGCCACACAGCTTCCGGTCCCGTCTCCGATCACCGTGCAGGGGGTGAGACCGAGGAGCTTGAGGTCATCATCGAGGGCCCCGTGCAGGACTCCGAGGTTGGCGATGATCTCACCGGCGTAGGACCCGGCGGCATCATCCGTCGGATTGGCAGCGTTGTATGCATCCTTCGATGTAATCACAGCCGTGTTGATCGCGGGCATGCCCATGCGATCGACCCGATCATACTGGCTGGCGTCAGCCCCGTTGAACGCGTAGTCGGCGTCGGCGTCGGTGTCGGCGTCGGTGTCGGCGTCGGTGTCGGCGTCGGTGTCGGCGTCGGTGTCGGCGTCGGTGTCGGCGTCAGCCTCCTCGTGCTCGTGGGATGTGTCGATCTCTTCTTTGTCCCCGCAGGCCGCGAGGGTCAGTCCAAGAGAGAGCAGGGTAATGTTCATGATTCTCATGTCGTTCTCCTCAGTTGAGCCGGCCAGTGGTGGCCCAGACCTGAATCTCTTCGCTGCTCTCAGCGACCGTCGAGGCGCTGAGTTCCAGCACAATCGCGGTGACGTGGAGGCCTGCGAAGAAGTCCACGCCGGTGAACGCTAGCGTTCCGGTGCTCAGGGTGTCGAGGTAGCCCTGGAGGTCGAAGAAGAAGGGATCTTCCCGCTGTCCAGCGAAGACCTGGAGGCCACCGCCCGCATCGAAGGGCTCATCGACCGCTCCAGCTGCCACAGCGTCGCCGCCGGGCAGGCCGGTGACCTGTACTCCCCACTCTCCGCTGTCTTCGTCCTGGCCGAACCGGATGAAGCACTCGTGATCGGGCTCGCCGTCGGCATCGTTGTCAATGTGGATGCCGTAGATAACGTCCGAGTCGAACACCGCTCCCTTCTCGGAGCCGCCGGCTCCAGCAAAGGTGAGGGCGACAACGATGGTGTCGTTGATTTCCTTGCGACTCCACACATAGAAGTCGGAGATGTCTGCCGCTGGATCCGCGATGGCTCCAGGGGCTTCCACATGATCTGCCGCTAGCGCGCTCGTTGGAAGGGCGCACAGTACGCCAACAGCAACGGCGGATAGGGTCTGCCTCCTGCTCATACACTACTCCTACAATCAGGTCTCTAAGTCCTGATGTTGTTTTATTTGTTCCCCCACAATTGGGGTACGCCATTGTATACGATGTCCGGTCAAAAAAGGATCACTATGGCCAGAGTATGTTCGCAATCATGGCAAAGACAACCACAATTCAAGCTCTATAAAGTGGTATACAATTCGACTCACCATGATTGAGATCCTCATTGCCTACCTCACACTCGGTGCCCTCACCGCTGCTGCTCAGGGACGCTGGCGGGTCCAAGATCTGGCTCGAGCAACCCTGATCTGGCCGGCGCTGCTGCCGGGCATGATCCGAGCCGATCCATCGCCCCTCGACGCGCCGGCGCTGGCCGCCTGGCAGACGCGGATTCGGACGGCGCTGACCTCGCTGAGCGCTGCAGTCGAGCAGAGCGCTGCACTACCCGATGCCAGCGACAGTCTGCGGCTGCTCACCAACGCCAGCGACGATCTGACCGCGGTCGCCCGGCGCCACACTGAGCTGGAGATGGTTCTTCAGAAGCCCGAGAATGACCTCTCCGAGGCCCGAGCTCTTGTCCTCGCAGCCCCCCCTCATCGTCAGCCATCGTTGGTGCTGCGGGTCGAGCACATCGAGCGCCTGTTCGCCGCACGAGAGGCCCTGGAGATGCAGCTGGAGTCCGGGCTCGCACAGGTCATGAACCTCGCTGCTCGGCTCCACCTCGCACGTGCCACCGACGCTCCTGTCGAGGCCCTCAACCAGCGCCTTGAGGAGATCTCGATGACCATCGAGGGGGTGGTGGAGGCGGAGGAGGTCCTCGGAGCAGACCTGTCGATGCCGCCAGGCTGGTCCCCCGAGCCCCAGCCTCAGCCCGAGCCCACTCCACAGCCTGAGCCCACCCCGGTCCTGGATCCAGACGGCGTGCAGCGCGCGGCCTTCGATGATGCCTTCACCCCCCCGCTCGATGACGGTGCTCTGGTCCAGGTGAGCCAAGGGGTAAGCCGCAAAGACAATGCATCACCTCGGTCGACAGCCTGGCCCCTCATCGCTGCAATCATGGGGCTGACCACCGCCAGCCTGATGTACCGGGTGCTGGTGATGGGCGGACTGGAGCAGTCCTCGGCCCTGTTTATCGGGCTGCCAGCGATCCTCGCGGTGTTCGTCGCCCTGCTCCCGCCGGGCCGCAGCTACACCAGCCTGCTCTTGAAGGTCACCACCCTCTTCCTCCTGCTCTCCGGAGTGCTGCTGGCGGAGGGCCTCATCTGCATCGTCATGGCCGCTCCGCTGTTCTACGCAGTCGGAACCTTCTTCGGGGTCCTGCTCGATCTGGTGAGCGCGAAGAAAAAGACCGTCCGGGTGCTGGTGCTCTCGCCGCTCCTGCTGATGTCGCTGGAGGGAGTCCACCCCATGCTGGACACCGATCGCGCCGAGATCGTCACCGTCAGCCGCGCTGTTCCGCTGAGCAGCGACCAGATCACCGCAGCACTCTCCGCGCGCCCCTGGTTCGATGATCCCCTCCCCCTCCCCTTGCGTGCCGGCTTCCCGCTGCCGGTCAGCACGCTGGGTGAGGGCCTCGACGTTGGGGACCGACGCCTCATCCACTTTGCCGGCGGCGAGGGTGCGCCCGGCTCGCTGCTGATGGAGGTCTGGAGCGTGGAGCCTGGCCGGGTGGTGTTCGGCTGCGTGCAGGACACCAGTCACATCGCACACTGGCTGGACTGGAAGAGCGCGGAGGTCACCTGGCAAGAGCACGACGGGCTGATGCAGGTGGACTGGACGATGCGCTACGACCGGGCGCTAGCGCCGGCGCTCTGGTTCGCTCCCACCGAGCGCATCGCGGTCAAGATCGCGACGGGCTACCTGCTGGACAGCCTCCTGGATGGTCGCGATGACGCTTGATCCCACCCTGCTGCGGGCGCTGGTCTTGCTGGTGCCCGCAGCAACCAGCATCGCGCTGTGGATGTGGCGTCGTCCGCAGGGTCGCCAGATCACCGGACTGTGCCTGGCGACCGTCTGGCAGCTCCCCCCGCTGCTGCTGCTCAATGCTGTCGCTGCAGAAGCGGGCTGGTGGACCTTCTCGGCAGAAGGCGGGCTGCTCTGGGGCGTGCCGATGGACCTGCTGGCGGGCTGGATGCTGCTGTGGGGTGCAATCCCAGCGATGGCGTTCCCCCGCGCCCACCCCATCGCCATCGCCACTGGGGCGCTGCTGATGGACCTCATCGTGATCCCGCTGTGTCGGCCGGTGATCGATCTGTCCGGGCGCTGGCTGCTGGGAGAAGTGCTCTGCATCGTGCTGGCCTTGCTGCCGGGCATCGCGCTGTCCCGCTGGACGGTGGAGCGCCGCAACCTCGTCGGCCGCGCGCTCCTCCAGGCCATTGGATTCGCCGGGCTCATCATCGGAGTGCTTCCGGCGGTGATCCTGTCACAGACCGGCGGCAGCTTCGATCAGCTGCTCGTTCGCCCGAGCTGGCAGCTCAGCATCGGCGCGCAGGTGCTGTTCTTGTTCGCAGCCCTCGGCCTGTCCGCGACCCAAGAGCTGGCCTCGCGCGGCCGCGGCACCCCGCTGCCCCAGGATGCCACCACCCGCCTCGTCTACAGCGGCCCCTACGCCTACCTCGCCAACCCCATGCAGCTCTCGGTCGCCCTGCTGCTCGCCGGGATGGGACTGATGCTGGGCAGCGCCCCCGTTGCCGGGGCCGGACTGATGGTGATTGTCTTCTCTGCCGGACTCGCAGACTGGCACGAGGGACAGCTGCTCACACAGCAATTCGGCGCGCTGTACACCGCCTGGCGACAGCAGGTCCGCCCCTGGGTTCCCCGGTGGCGTCCGTGGGTGCCCTTCCAGGCGACCCTCTACTACGCCGAGGGCTGCTCTCCCTGCGAGGGCGTGGCGCGCTTCATCACCCAGCGCCGCCCGGTCGGTCTGAGGCTCGTCGCCGCCCAGGATCATCCGACCCGTGACCTCACACGTCTCACCTACGATCCCGGCGACGGAAGCGGCGAGGAAGAGGGCGTCGTGGCGCTTGCGCGTGCCATGGAGCACACCCACCTCGGCCTCGCGGCGCTCGCCTGGCTGATGCGCCTGCCGGGGATCTCCAGCTTGCTGCAGGTGGTGGTCGATGCTGCCGGAGGCGGACCGCGCCTCGTCGAGAGGCGGCAGGGACAGGCCGATGCCCCACAGCAACACACGGGGGCCAGCGCGGTCCCGGTGGCGGCCTGCTCCGTCGAGGAGTGACGTGGCCGGCCGGTCCGCCCGCTCCGTGGCTTCGCGGAAGGCCCGGCCCGAGGGACGCGCATGCCGCGCCTCCGGTATCCTCTTGGGAATGTTTCTCTCCCTGCTCTCTCTGGCTGCTGCGGCAGAAGACTGTGTCTGTCCAGACGAAGATCCCGCTGCGGTCTACGCCAGAGTGACGAGCGCGATGCTGGCCCGGTCCGGTCAGAGCTTGCCCTCGGAGCTGACTCCGATGGTCCCGCTGAAGGGCGATCTGCCTGAGCGGGCCTACATCACCGACACCTGGGATGCCTGCGATCTGGAGGCGGGTCCGTCGGGCTCGATGATGCTGCTGCTCATCGACGCGGAGGGCTTCCAGACCCGCTGCGGCGGGGCTGGACCGCTGAGCCGAGCGATGACCGGCCAGGACAACACCGGACGCTCCAGCCTCAGCACCTGGCTGCGTCTGGGCGGCTGGTCCGACGAGGTCCTCCCGCTGGATGTGATCACCACCACCCTCAAGCGCGAGCTGAGCGACAACCCGCTGGAGTACCCCGAAGACACAATCGCGGTCGGCAATTACACCGGACTCGACCTCGTCGTCGATGGCACCGCAGTGCGCTCAGCGGTGCTGCGCCCAGAGGGGCCACGGTGGATGTTCGTCGACGGCCTGCAGCTCGACGACGAGTTCTTCTACCTCCACTGGGGCCAGGAGGTCACCGGCAACAACGACCCCTGGCAGTGGGAGAGCCACAGCATGTGGCGTCGAACCGATGTCGGCATCGTGCCGCTGTGGCGGGTGGAGAGTCGGCACATCCCGATCCTCCAGGTCACCGCCGCGCCCGAGGCCATCGCCGCGCTCCCCGCTGACGCCGCGCCGATGCTCGCGGCCATCGACGGCGGTGCGCTGGCGCTCTTAGAGCAGGACGGTCTCCACGCCATCCACCTGGACGCTGAGCGGGGCTGGTTGTCGCCAGAGGTCATCGCCTCGGCGGGTGCCGATCCGGTCTTCACCAGCGCCGGGAACCGCGCGCAGGTGGCCTGGTCACAGGCCGGCACCCTCCACACGCGCCAGTACCGAGCGGGCGCAGGCTGGGGCAAGCCGATCGTGGTCGCGAAGGGTGCGGCAGCGGATCCCCAAACGATCCTCGCCATGGGGACAAGCGGAGACGTCCTGGTCAGCTGGATACACGCCAGCGGCGCGCGATGGGTTCGCACCCTGTCGAGCAAGGGCGCGTGGACCGATGCCACCGAGGTTGCACCCGCAGACACCGCGCACGCCCACGGCGCCCTCAACAGCAAGGGCCAGGCCGCGCTGACCTGGACCCACAGCGAGCAGATCATCGCCACCCGCTACAGCCCGCGCAGCGGGTGGGATTCGCCTCGTGTCCTCTCCCAGCCCAACGAGACCGCCGACATGTCACGGGTCGGCATCGATCGCTGGGGGCGCATCCTGGTCGCATGGCGCAGCGAGCTCACCGGCCGAGGGCTCTCGGGTCACTCCGAGATCTACGCTCGAACCTGGGCCCCGCTTCGCGGTTGGCAGCCGCTGGCAACGCCCCTGCTCACCAGCCGACGTGGAGCGATCAGCCCACCAGTCGTCGTGATGGATGCGATCGGCGAGTCGGTGGTGCTGTGGCTGGAGCAAGGCGCTCGGGCCAGCGTCTGGGCACGCCACCACACCGTACGGCGGGGCTGGGATGAGCCGGTCCACAGCCCCGGACTCGGCCAGGCAGAGATCGACAGCCTCCGGGTCACCAGCCACGGCGGCGGCAGCGTGACGGCAGTCTGGATCGGACAGCGTTCGGCCTGGACCAACCAATTCATTCATGGACTCGGCTGGGGTCGTGTCTCTGCCCTGGAGTCCGCAGACATGACGGTCCACGACGTCTCGATCGCATCCGCGGGAGAGTCCATGACGATGTACCTCTGGACCCAGGGGGATCGAGAGACGGTCCAGCTTCTGTACCGAGAGGCGCCCTGATGCCGCTCCCCCGGAGCCGAACCCGCGGCATCCACATCGATGAGGAGGTCTACCACTGGCTCGCCTCAATGCACTGGGAGTTCAACGTCGCCCCCGATGGCCGACGGTGGAAGAAGGATCCGAAGTTCGTCGACCTCCACGTCGCCGCAGAGGAGGGCGGAGTGGGCGTGCTGCACGCTCGATTCCCAGTACCAGTCCTCTCGGAGTGGGGCTGGCAGGTTCGCGATCACCGACGGGCGCTGCCCGATGACCTCGTCGCCCGGACCATCCGCTACGCCATCAAGGAGGGCTGGCAGCCCGGCGAGACCGACTTCGACCTCCCGCCGCGACGGGTCCGCTACCTCCGCACCCTCCGCCACCTCCTCTACACCGAGCCGATCATCGCCCGGATCCGAGTGCTCAAGGCCACGTCCCGAGATCGCAACTCCTCCACCATCCACGCCGCGGTCATCCACCCCATCCGCGGCCGCCCCGGCTCGGAGTTTCACTTCACCGCAATGCTCCCCGCCAAGCACATTCCCGATCAAGCCCTGGTCTTCCTCCATCCCGGAGAAGATGGCCTGACCACCTGGGGGAGCTACGCCGGAGTGTTCCGGATCTCCGGAAACGCCGTCCTCATCTACGACAGCAGCGGCCAGGAGCACCGCTGGGGATTCCGTCCCCTGCCGATCGTCCTGGAGGAGTTGGGCGGGCTGGGGTGGGGGGAAGAGTGACCCTCGCCACAGAGACCATCGGAGACGGCGAGCGGGTCATCCTCATCTGCCACGGCATCCTCGGCTCTCGACGCAACTGGCGCAGCTTCGCGCGCGGCCTGATCGCGGCGCTGCCGGGCTGGCGAGCGGTGCTGGTCGATCTGCGCGGACACGGCGGCTCTGCCGATCTCGGGCCGCCCTACACCGTCGCGCAGTGCGCTGCCGACCTCGCGGACCTCGACGTCGCACCGGAGGTGGTGGTCGGCCACAGCTTCGGCGGCAAGGTCGTGCTGGCCTACACCGCGCGGCTTCCGAGCGCCCTTCGGCAGACCTGGGTGCTCGACGCCATCCCCGGTCCGACTGCCGGCGACCTCACCGCCAATGAGGTCTCCCTGGTCATCGCCGCGCTCCAGGGCCTACCGACCATGGAGCGTCGCACCGAGCTGGTCGACATCCTCACCGGCCAGGGCTTCTCCCCCACCCTCGCCCGCTGGATGACCACCAACCTCCAGCGCACGCCCGATGGGCTGACCTGGCGGTTCAACCTCGACGCCATCCAGGCCCTCATCGCCGACTACTTCGCGCTGGACCTCTGGGACGTGCTGGAGACCCCGACCACCGACCTGGAGATCCACGTCGTCCAGGCCACCCGCAGCGAGCGCTGGACGCCGGAGGTTCTCGCGCGGCTTGAGGAGCTGCCCGGTGATGTGCTGCTGCATGAACTGGAGGCTGGACACTGGGTCCACGTGGACGCCCCCAAGGCGCTGATCGCGATGATGGTGGAGAACGTCTGATCCGGCCCGAGGCGGCCTCAGGCTTCCAGCCGCGCGAGCTGCGCCTCCGCTGCTTCATCGGGTCGCACGGCACCGCGCAGTCCGCTGCGGTCTAACGTCAGGATCTCTCGATACCGCGCCGCAGCCTCACCAGGCTGTCCACGCAGCTCCGCGCACCACCCCAGCGCCAGGAGCACCTCCATGTGCGGGCATGGCGGAGCAGTGGTGTGGGGCCGGTAGACATACCAGAGCGATCCATCTGCAGACAGACCGCACGACAGCCCACGGCAGAACGCCAGCGCTGCTCCCGACGCTGCAAGCGCCATCAGCAGGCCCTCTGCCTCCTCGAGGTGCCGATCGATCAGCAGCAGCCGAGCGAGCAGGAACCGCGCTGTGGCTCCGGGATCGCTGCGGGGAGCGGACTCCGCGACCGCCTTCCGCAGATCCGCCACCAGCGGCTCCCGAGACCACGTCGTGCCGGTCTGCCATCGACCCACAGCATCGTTGATCGCCGCGATCGCAGCGCCGTCGCTCAACAACTGAATGTCCCAAGCCTCCAGCGCCCCCGCGAACGCCTCCGCAGCACGAGCACGCTTCGCCTCGCCGACCCACGACAGGTCGATCCGGGCGTAGCTGTTGCCGAGCCCATACAGCTGGCTCTCGCCAGACAGCGGGAATCCCTCTCCCCGCCAGCGCGTCTTCGAGCCATGTCGACCGTGGCCCGACATCATGCCGACAGCATGGGCCATCAGCGACATCTTTCGCCCTCCGTAGCGGTAGTGCTCCTCCTGACGGGAGCCGTAGTCTTCGTTGACTCGCTCGACCTCAGGACACACCTGGAAGGCGTAGCCGAGGACTGCACTGACCGCGGCGAGGTAGGCTGCAGCCAGATCTTCATGACGGGGAAGCTTGGGACGGGAGAACGAGATGGTGCAGGTTGTCATGGTTTCACCGTATCAATAGATGGCGTTCTACTTCAGAGAGCACAGCGCACTGAGCCCTGAGGGGATCCCCTCCTCCGGCCAAATGCGCCCCCGGTCTCCAGGCTCACAGCCGGCCCCGGGCGGCATACCACCCCACCGCCGCGACCTCCCGCAGCGCTCCCTTCACCCGTGGCCAGGGGTGGGTCGTCGAGCCCGTCCCCTCCGCTGCATCAAAGTGTCGAGCGAACACCCGACGCGCTCGAAAGACATGGTAGGAATCCGAGATCACCAGCACCGAAGCGGCCGCCGTGTGCGCGGAAGCGAGCCGGGCATTCTCCTCCGTGCTGGTCGAGGCATCCTCGCGGATGATCGCCGCGTGCGGCACCCCAAGCGCAGCCGCCAGCTCGGCCGCTGCGACCGCCTCCGCCGGAGGATAGACCCCGACCCCGCCGGTGAGGATGAGCGTGGGTGCGACGCCGTCATGCCACAGCTGCGCAGCCAGCGTCACCCGATCGGCCAACGCATCCGAGGGAGTGCCGTCGGGCATCACCCGGCAGCCCGCCACGATGATCGCATCATAGGTCTGGCCAGAGACGTCGCGGTGACCGGTCGCATCAAGCACCAGCGCAGCGAGCCCCCAGAGGAGGAGCGTGAGGAGGAGCGTGAGGAGGAGGGGCTTCTTCATGCCATCGTCAGAAGCAAGACGCGTTCCAGCATCAGGGTAGGGTATCGGCCATGAAGAACCTCAAGGGAAGAGTCGCCGTCATCACCGGAGCCGCCAGCGGACTGGGCAGGGGCCTGGCGGAGGTGCTCGCCGCAGAGGGGTGCCGACTCGCCCTGGTCGATGTCCACGCCGAGCGGCTCGCGGAGGTTGCCGAGGCACACCCCGGCTGCTCCACGCACCTCGTCGATGTCTCCGATCGCGCGGCAATGGCGGCGCTGCCCGAGGCCGTCATCGAAGCCCACGGCGCGGTCCACCTCGTGATCAACAACGCCGGCGTGACCGTCACCGCCAGCTTCCTCGATCACACCATGGAGGACCTCGACTGGCTGCTGGGCATCAACCTGTGGGGGGTCGTCTACGGCTGCCGGGCGTTCCTTCCCCACCTCATCGCCGGCGGCGAGGGGCACATCGTCAACATCTCCAGCCTGTTCGGCATCATCGGGGTGCCTGGCCAGACCGCGTACTGCACCGCCAAGTACGCCGTGCGCGGCCTGTCGGAGTCACTGGCCGAGGAGCTCTCGCACAGCCCAGCAGACGTCAACATCACCGTCGTCCACCCCGGCGCGATCAACACCCGGATCATCACCAGCGCCCGAACGGGCGGCGAAGACCTCACCCGAGCCGCGAAGTTCTTCGAGCGCCACGGCATGTCTCCGCAGGTCGCTGCCCGTCAGATCGTCGCGGCGGTCAAGCGGAACCAGCTGCGGGTGCTGGTCACCCGAGAGGCATGGTGGGGCGATCTCCTCAAGCGCATCTTCCCGACCTGGGGCAACCGGCTGATGACCCGCATGATGGTCAAGATGATGGACATGAAGAGCATCCTTGAGGATGCCAACCGCTGATCAGCCCAGCAGCACCGCCTCCTGGATCCACGCGCGGGAGTGTCGGCGCTTCTTCTCGATGCACTGCGGGTCGAAGCCAGCCACCTTCATCTCCTTCCGGACGCGGTGAACCAGCACATAGAGGTGGCTCTTGATCTGGCGCTGCCAGTTTCGGCCCCACACACCACAGGCAATGTCCTCATCTGAGCACCAGCCGCGCTCCGCGACCGGGAGGTTGCGCTTGGTGTCTTGCTCCAGCTGCCGGGCGAGCAGGTAGAGCATCGAGACCCGGTTGTTGGACCGCAGCACGCAGCGCTGACCAGTAGAGAGGTCCTCAATCTGGGCCGTCGGACCGGTGGAGCCCTGCAGCGAGACCGCCAGTCGGTACGGGTAGCGCGACGGCTCGACAGGCGCGGGGGGGCGAATCCGAAGCTCGATGTCCCGGCCCAGCCGGACCGACTCCGTGAGCGGAACCGCACGCGGCTGCGCCAGTCGCTTTCCGCCGACATACACGCCCGCCTCGCTGTCCATCTCGCGGATCCAGAGGTTTCCGTCCTCCGTCCACAGCAGCGCCCGGTGGAGGGCGCCAGAAGGCAGCCGCAGATCGCTGCCTGCCGAGCGACCGATCAGGACCGGCCGGCCATTGACTTGGTGCTCATGGATGACGTTACCATCTCGAACCAGAACGACCTCTACCTGAGCGGACATCTACGCCTCCAATACTGTAGAGGACGGAAAGGGTGACGTAAGGCTTGAGGGCTGCTCAGCGAAAACTCAGATCAAAGCCTGTAGACAGATCGACGTGTAAGCTTACACTGCGACTTAGATCGTCGTGTTCCGCGTGTTCGTTCGCCGCCACATGCCGCTTCTGGGTGAGACACCGCGCGATGTGGGGTGCCGGTCCTGGAGGACGCCGGGAGAGAAACAGAGAGCCGCAGCACCGACGGCTTTACATTCCTTCACACTCCGCAGGATTCCTTGAGGCGCTGCTCGCAGAGTCTCAACACAGCCCCCATAGGTTGTCAGTGTCCCAAGCGGACACCACCCAACCAGGAGCCCACATGTCAGCCATCCGAAACGTCATCTTCGCCATTGGTTTCTCCACACTCGGTGCCATCGCAGCGGTCGGCACCCAGGCTGCCGCCAGCGGACACCATGCCCGCCCGTTCGGCCCCAGCATGGCGCGCCTCGCCGCCTCCCTCGACCTCACCGATGACCAGCAGGCGATGGCCGATGAGATGCGCACAGAGGCCAAGGAGCAGATGCAGGCCCACCGAGACGAGCGGACCGCGAGCAAGGATGCGCTCAAGGCCATGCTGAGCCAGGAGTCCATGGACGCCGAGCGTGTCCACACCATGATCGACGACCGCATCAACGAGATGTCCGGCTTCGCACACGACATGGCCGATCAGTTCATCGCCCTGCACGCCACCCTCGACGACGACCAGCGCACCCAGCTCATCGAGACGATGGAGGAGGCCGCCGAGCGGCACAGCGCGCGCCGCAGCCGACACAGCGACGAGCGCGGCGAGCGCGGCGAGCGCGGCGAGCGATAGACTCTCCCCCATGCAGACCATCCTCGTTATCGACGACGACCCCAAGCTCTCCACCCTGCTCTCGGAGTACCTGGGCGCGCGCGGCTTCAGCGTCATCACCGCCATGGACGGCCCGACAGGGCTGGAGCGCGCAGCAGCGGGCGGAATGGATCTGGTGGTCCTCGACGTGATGATGCCGGGCATGGATGGTCTGGAGGTCCTCTCCGCGCTCCGGCAGCGCAGCCGGGTGCCGGTGGTCATGCTCACGGCCCGTGGAGAGGACACCGACCGCATCGTCGGCTTAGAGCTGGGCGCGGACGACTACCTCTCCAAGCCCTTCAACCCCCGAGAGCTGCTCGCCCGCATCAAGGCGGTGCTCCGCAGGCTGGAGCCAGCACCGACCCAGGAGCAGGCCCTGACCGCAGCAGGAATTCGGCTGTCTCCGTCTCGTCGCGAGGTCACCGTAGACGGCCAGTCCGTAGAGCTGACCACCACCGAATTCGACATCCTCCGCGCGCTGCTCTCCGCAGCTGGCCGGGTGATCCCACGCGAGCGCCTGATGGAGCAGGCACGCGGTCAGGAGTGGGCGGCGTATGACCGCTCGGTCGACGTCCACATCAGCCACCTCCGCCGCAAGCTCAGCGACGATCCACGCAAGCCCCGCAAGATCAAGACCATCCGAGGGGTCGGCTACCTGGTCCCCCGAGACTCCTGATGCGGTTCACCGGGCGGCTGCTGCTGGCGCACTTTGTCCTGCTGATGCTCACCATCCTCGGCGCCTGGGCGGTGGTCGGCGGCGGCGTGCTGCACAGCCTGATCGGCAACCTCATCGAGGAGCGTGCCGACATCGCGCTCTACATCGCCGAGCAGGTCGAGTCTGCGGACGATCCGATCGCAGAAGCGGTCGCGCTGGCGAGCGCGCTGCAGGTCGAGGTCCGACTGACCTCCGAGGAGCCCCCGCCGGGTAAGCGGCGCGGAAAGCGATCCGCCCAGACCTTGGAGCGCGATGGCCGCACGCTGCGAATAATCAAGAGCCGCCGCAGCCCGATTCTGGTTCCAGTGATGGTGCAAGGGGTCGAGAAGTGGCTGGTCGTGCGCTTCCCGGTGGATCTGGAGGCCCCGCCCCGTCGGGCGGGTGGCGGACTGATCATTCTCGCTGGCATCGCCTTGCTTGGCGCGATCATCGCCGCCCGCTGGACCCTCCGTCCGCTCAGGACCGCCAGCGACGCCATGCACCAGATCGCTGCCGGGGATCTCGGGCACCGACTGCCCGAAGGCGGAGACGTCACCGGACAGATGGGCGAGACCTTCAACCGAATGGCCGCTCGGGTCGAGGGACTGGTGGCGGATCAACGCAACCTGATGGCGGCCGTCAGCCACGAGCTGCGCACCCCGCTGGCCCGAATGCGCCTCCAGCTAGAGCTGCTGGGCGACACCGGGGCCGATCCGAGCCGCATCCGAGACATCGAGGCCGAGGTCGGAGAGGTCGACGGGCTGGTCGAGGAGCTGCTGGAGAGCGCCCGGCTCGACCAGGGAGTCCTCGCCCTGCACCTGGAGAGCGTCGACCTGCTCGACCTCGCCGCCGAGGCCCTCGGGAGCGTCGACCTCGGAGAGCGCCCGATCTGCCTCTCCATTCCTGTCGGCAGTCACCTCACCGCCGACCGCAAGCGCCTGCTGCGCTGCCTGACCAACCTGCTGTCCAACGCGGTCCGCTACACCGCAGCCGAGGTCGAGGTCACCCTGAGCGCGATTCCTGAAGACCACGGAGTGCGGCTTGTCGTCTCAGACCGCGGCGAGGGCGTCTCAGCGGAGGCCCTGCCGCGGCTGTTCGATCCGTTCTTCCGAGCCGAGGCGAGCCGCAGTCGGGTCACAGGCGGGCTGGGCCTGGGCCTGATGCTGGTGCGACAGATCATCGAGGCACACGGCGGTCGAATCGTCGCAGAGAACCAGGCGGGCGGCGGGCTGAGCGTGGGGATGTGGCTGCCGATGGAGCCCATTCCGTCGGCCACGCAGGCCGCACCAGGACAGGAAAGCAGCGTGAGCAGATCGTAAAACGGCCGACATCAGCAGAGCCGGCTCCACGTAGAATTACCGAAACCACCAATCCAACAGAATACGGAAAACACCGCCGTTCCAAGGGTATGCCCGCTGGGCACGAGGGAACACCCCCTGTCGACTGAGAGACTGATATATAGTTCGTCAGTTCCGTATGGAGGAAACATGAAGAATCTCGTGATGTTTGGTGTACTGACCCTCTCGCTCACCGCGTGTGGCGACAAGGGTGACTCCGGCACCGACCGCACTGCGGACATCCTCGCCCTGAGCGGCGACAGCGCTGCCGGCGAGACGGTCTACACCGCCAACTGCTCCGGCTGCCATGGCGCTGACGGATCCGGCTCGGATTCCTTCCCTGCGATCAACGGCAGCGCCGCCAGCGATGCGTTCGTCAACCTCGTGCTCGACGGCGCAGGCTCCATGCCGGGCTTCTCCAGCCTCGGAGACCAGGACATCGCCGACGTCTTCGCCTACATCAGCACGCTGTAGGCAGCCTCAGGCGGTGATCACCGCGACAAACAGGCCCGGCCCGAGGGCCGCTGGCGAGACCGGCAGCACCCGGTAGCGCGACAGCACCAGCCCGGCATCGGCACACCATGCGGCCACCGTCTGCTCGGAGAATCCCGAGTGGCGGTGGCCCATGCTGCGCTGGAAGTCTGCCCGGTCGTGGGCGATCAGGTCCAGCACCACCAGCCGCCCGCCCGGACGAAGCACCCGAGCGACCTCGCAGAGCACCGCTCCGATCGCCTCGACGTGGTGAAGCACCAGCATGGTCAGGGCAACATCGACCGAGCCATCAGACAGCGGGAGCGCAGCGAGGGCCCCCTGCCGGACCTCAGCATTGTCGACACCCGACAGCCGCTGGGAGGCCAGCGCGAGCATCGCTGGAGAGCTGTCCACTCCGATGACGTGACCGCTGACCGGAGCGAGCTGCTCCAGCGCCGCCCCGGTGCCGCAGCCGAGGTCCGCCACGGTGAGCCCGTCGGGCAGCAGGGAGAGCAGGGTCGACAGGAGGAAGTCGTCGCCGAACAGATCCGACCGGATGGCGTCCCACTTTCCAGCCATGCGCTCGAAGAAGGCTGCGTCGGCACCGCGAAGCGCCAGCACGCTGCGCATCCGCCGGGTGTCCTCGACAAAGTCAGCCCCGACCGCCTCCCGGACCACCCGCCACAGCGCCACAGCCGCCGGGGTGAGCTGCCCGATGTCCATGCGGAGCAGGCTTGCAGTGCCGACCCGACGTGCAGAGATCCAGCCGTCTTCTCGGAGGACCTTGAGGTGACGGCTGACGGTGGACTGCGGAATCTGAACGATCCGCGTCAGCTCTCCGACGCCAAGCTCTTCGAGCTCCAGCAGGCGAAGCAGCCGGACCCGGGTGGACTCAGAGAGCGCAGAGAGCTGGGTGTAGATCGAAGAAGACATCACGAGGGGAGCTATTGTGTTGGCATCCATCCGTCCATCCGGGTAGACGGATGAAGCAACCCTCCAGTGAGGTCACTATGAGTGTCGAGAACCTGCCAGCGTCCTTCATGGACACCACCCTCCCCCTGTTCTCCGGGCTGCCCCATCGGGTGGCGGACCTGTCCCCGGACACCGTCCGCTTCGGCCGCAAGGAGATGGACCTCGCCCTCATCGAGATGCCTGGTCTCACCGCAATCTGCGAGGAGTACGACGGTCAGAAGCCCCTCGCGGGCGCCAAGATCATGGGCTCCCTGCACATGACCATCCAGACCGCCGTGCTGGTCGAGACCCTCGTGGAGCTTGGCGCGGACGTGCGCTGGGTGTCCTGCAACATCTTCTCTACCCAGGACCACGCCGCCGCCGCGACCGTCGCTGGCCCCAACGGCACCGCCGAGACCCCGGTAGGAACGCCGGTCTACGCCTGGAAGGGTGAGACCCTGGCTGAGTACTGGTGGTGCACGATGCAGGCGCTCGTCTGGACCGACGGCACCGGCCCCAACCTCATCCTCGACGACGGCGGCGACGCCACCATGCTCTGCCACCTCGGTGTCGAGTACGAACGCTCCGGCGTCATCCCCGCGGTCGACTCCACCGACAACGAGGAGTTCAAGGTCATCCTCACCCTGCTGCACCAGGTGCGTGCAGAGAAGGGCGACGGCTTCTGGCAGGCGCTCTCCAAGGACATCCGCGGTGTCTCCGAGGAGACCACCACCGGCGTTCACCGTCTCTACGAGCGTGCCGAGGCCAACAACCTCCTGTTCCCGGCCATCAACGTCAACGACTCGGTCACCAAGTCCAAGTTCGACAACGTCTACGGCTGCCGTCACTCCCTGGTGGACGCCATCATGCGCGCCACCGACGTCCTCATCTCCGGCAAGAAGGCCATGGTGCTCGGCTTCGGTGATGTCGGCAAGGGCTCCGCGCAGTCCCTTCGCGGTCAGTTCGCACGCGTCTCGATCACCGAGGTCGATCCGATCTGCGCCCTCCAGGCCTGCATGATGGGCTACGACGTCGTTCGCATCGATGACGCTGTCGACCAGTTCGACATCTTCGTCACCGCCACCGGCAACAAGGACATCATCTCCGCCGCTCACATGGTGAAGATGAAGCACAACGCCATCGTCTGCAACATCGGCCACTTCGACAACGAGATCGACATGGCTGGCCTCGAGGCCATGCGCGCCACCGGCGACGTCGAGAAGATCGAGATCAAGCCCCAGGTCCACGAGTGGCGGTTCACCAACACCACCCACGGTCCCAAGGGCGGCGGCCACAGCATCATCATCCTCGCTGAGGGTCGCCTGGTGAACCTCGGCTGCGCCACCGGTCACCCCTCCCTCGTCATGTCCGCCAGCTTCACCAACCAGACGATCGCCCAGATCGAGCTGCACAAGAACGCTGAGGCCTACGGGGTCAACCGGGTGCACAACATCGAGGCCGCCACCCCTCAGGTCATCACCCTGCCCAAGCACCTCGACGAGAAGGTCGCTCGCCTTCACCTCCAGAAGTTCACCGCGGACCTCACCGTCCTCCGTGAGGACCAGGCCTCCTACATCGGTGTCGATGCAAACGGCCCCTACAAGCCCGAGCACTACCGCTACTAAGCGAACGTTCTCGATAGAGTGAGGCCGGCCCACCTGGGCCGGCCTCTTTTTTGTTCAGGGGATGCTGTGCGCCGAGACACGATCGACACCGGCTGGCAGGTCATCGGCCAGAGCATCGAGGGCCGCGACATCCGACTTCGCACGGTCGGGAGCGGCCCTCGGGTGGTGCTGTGGATCGGGGGCATCCACGGCAACGAGCCGGAGGGCGCACACTCCACAGCACAGCTCCCAGCTGCATTCCTCGCCGATCCGCAGCGGGCCGAGCGGGTCACCCTGCACCTCATCGAGGATGTAAACCCCGACGGTCGGGCCGCAGGCTCCCGGTTCAACGCCGAAGGCATCGACCTGAACCGGAACTATCCCCTCGCCTTTGCTCCAGCGAAGCGCCACAGCACCGCCCCGCTGGATCAGCCCGAGTCGGTCCTGCTCGCCGCGCAGCTTGCAGCACTCAAGCCGGCGCTGCTCATCGTGGCGCACAGCTGGCCGGAGAAGCACTTCATCAACTACGACGGCCCGGCGGCGGACCTCGCGGCGCGGTTCTCAGCGCTGTCGGGCTACCCGGTGGTGGCCTCCGACGGCTTCCACCCCACTCCAGGCTCGCTGGGTTCCTGGGTCGGCATCGGCATGGGGCTCCCCGTCCTCACCCTGGAGCACAGACGCGGCACCGCCCCGGTCGACTGCTGGCAGCGAACCGAGGCGGCGATCCTGGCGGTGATCGACGGCTGAGGCTCAGCGGCAGCGGTTATCGCGACGATCCCGAATGTCTTCCTGACGATCCCGGATGTCCTCCTGGCGGTCGGCGATGTCCTCGAGGTTGTCGAAGATGTCCTCGATGAGATCGCCCAGCCCGGTGAACTCCTGGGCATCGAGGATGTCCTCGCGGCGGTCGGCGATGTCCTCGCGGCGGTCGGCGACGTCCTCGCGGCGGTCGGCGACGCTCTGGCAGCGATTGGCACGAACCCGTACGACATGGGGCGGCGGTGGGGCGGCGTCTGCGGTAGAGAATGCGGCGATGAGGGTGAGCAGCATGGGGTCCTCCGTGGTTGCTTGCTGACAGTGACGTGCCTCCCTCCCAGATCATTCGGGCGTTAACGTTTCTTAAGAATTCCCCCCGGATGCCCCCATGCCCTCTCCCCTCGACGAGATCACCCGCCGCACGATCGGCCACTATTCCACCCATGCCGAGGACTTTCGCGCCGGGACCTGGGACCACGACGTCTCCCAGAACGTCAGCGCCCTGCTCTCAGCAGTCGATGCACCGGCCCCCCTGCGGATCCTCGACCTCGGCTGCGGACCGGGGCGGGATCTGGTGACCTTCTCCCGGCTCGGCCACCACCCCACCGGACTCGACGGCACCGCCCGGTTCTGTCAGATGGCCCGTGCGGCATCCGGCTGCCCGGTCTACCACCAGGACTTCCTCGCCCTCACCCTGCCCGACGCCGAATTCCACGGCATCTTCGCCAACGCCAGCCTGTTTCATGTGCCTGCTGTCGCCCTGCCCGACGTCCTCTCAACCCTCCAGCGCAGCCTGCTGCCGGGCGGGGTCCTGTTCTCCTCCAATCCCCGAGGAGACAACCAGGGCGGCTGGGGCGGAGAGCGCTACGGCCACTACCACGACCTGACCACCTGGACCGGGTTCATGGAGGCTGCCGGCTTCATCGCCATCGGGCACTACTACCGGCCCCCTGGCCGGCCGAGACATCAGCAGCCCTGGCTGGCGAGCACCTGGCGGAAGCCCGCGCCGTAGCCCCACGTCACCGCTCCAGCCAGCCGCCTCCGAAGATGCCCCCGTCGCCCGCGCAGCTGCCCTCGATGCGGCCCGGTGAGGCAACGTCCATGTCGAGGACGACGGTGCCGCCGTCGCCGAGGTCGAGGGTCAATGCAACGACCTCCGCCTCCTCGCTGCCGAGCGCGGAGCCGGAGAATTCGAAGTCGTAGCCTTCCCAGGAGAACGACGCTGCGGCGGCTCCGTCCAGCAGCGTGCCGCTCTGGGTGAGGTCGAGGTCGAGCAGCATGCTGTAGTCCTCAAACCCACACTCGCCGGACCATGCTCCGGTCAGGTTCGCGCTCCCACAGCCCGACAGCAGCACCAACAAGAAGACCCGCATCAGACACCTCCGGCACACCCCATAACGCCCTGACCAGTCGGCTATGCTGCCCACATGTTGATCACCATCCTCCTCGCCGGCTGCGCAGGTCCTGCTCCAGTGGGAACCTGGAGCGGCTCCTGCGACATCGTCGACCCGTGGATGGGCAGCCCCGACATCCTCGAGCTCGCCTTCACCGTCGTCGACGACGACACGCGAGACGGCGACGCAACCGTCTGGAGCATCTCCGAGGCCACCGCCCGCTACACCGACACCGCCGAGGGAAGCGGCCACTACAGCCGAAAGGGCGGCAGCGTCGAGATCTACCTCGCCATGAGCGCGCTCGACTACTGCCCGAAGGACACCCCCGAGTGCAGCGAGCGGTTCAGCATCTACGTCGACGGCGTCCGCGACCGGGGAGATCTGGAGGGCACCTGCGAGGTCTCCATCGGAGGCAGCTACGGCTACGCCCCTGCCCCTGGCGGCGCAGCCCCCATCGCGCTGATCTGGGCGCGGTGACGCCGCAGCAGGGATCGCACCTTGACGGACCGGCCCTGGCGACAAGGTTTGGCCATGGCTTCCGATCCGTCCGTCCGACACGCCCGCGCACGCTTCTTCTCTGACAGCGGCTTCTCCGCAGACGGCGGCTACGAAGACGACTGGGCCGAGGCCGCGTTCGGGCCGGTCCGCTACCGGGTGCCCAACACCCCTGCGCGCGTCGCCGCGCTTCGTCGCCACGACCTCCACCATGTCGCCACCGGCTATGCCGCAGACTGGCGGGGAGAAGCGGAGATCTCTGGCTGGGAGCTGGCGAGCGGGGCCGGTGTCTATCCCTATGCCTGGCTGATCGCGCTGTGGGGGCTGTTCACCGGCCTCGTCCACCACACCGGACCGACCATCCGCGCCTTCCTCCGTGGCCGGCGCTCCGAGAACCTCTACCGCACAGGGGCGACCGTCGAGGCCCTGCTGGCCGAGCCCGTCTCCGTGCTCAAGGCGCGCCTGTCCGTCCTGCCTGCGGACGCCGACCCCTGGTCCGAGCGCGCCCCACTCTCCCGAGCCGGCGATGTCCTCGCGCTGGTCGGCTGGAGCCTGCTCTCGCTGCTCCTCGGTGTCCTCAGCCTGATCCCCGCGGGGATGCTGATCGCGCTGGCCTGGCGCCCGGCGCTTCCGTCGCTGGCCTGTCCGCTGCGCTGCTCCGGCGCCGCTGCAATCAGCTGAGCACACGTGTAATTTTATCCTCTACACTGGGTCTCCTCCCCATGAGGCCCCATGCTCTTCATCGCGCTCACGCTCCCCTCGCTTGCCGCCACCCTCACCGTCGATCCGTCCAGCTCCGGTGCCTACGCCACCATCGCGGATGCGATCTCCGCTGCGTCAGACGGCGACAGCATCGCGGTCGCCGCCGGCACCTACTACGAGTGCATCGACACCGTGGGCTTGGATCTCACCATCGAAGGCACCAGCGGATCCAGCGCGACCACCCTCAACGGCAACGGCTACTGCACCAACGTCGTGACCATCGGCCTCGGCGAGACGGTCTCTCTCACCGGGTTCACCCTCCGCAACTCCAGCATGCGCGGCGCCTACGTCTACGCCAGCACCGCGACCTTCGACGACACGGTGTTCGACTCTCTGGGCTCCACCTCGATCAGCGGCAGCGGCCTCTACAGCGACGGCAGCACCGTGACGATCTCAGGTGCCGCGTTCGACAACAACACCGCGCAGTACGGCGGCGCGATCTACCAGACCAACACCGCCACCCTCTCGATCAGCGACACGACGTTCACCGACAACTACGCCCGGTACTACGGCGGCGCGATCTATGACGCAGACACCGGCGACACCACGGTCGCTGATGCGACGTTCGCCGACAACTACACCGCCCACTCCGGCGGCACCATCTACCTGCTGTCTGGCGCAGACTATGCCTCCTCTGGCACGTCCTACACCGGCAGCAGCGCGTACTACTACGGCGGCACCATCTACGCGACCGACAGCAGCGCGGTCAGCCTCGACGGGGACTCCTTCTCGGACACCGCGCTCTCCTCGTACAGTGACGGAAGCTACGGCGGCGGCGCGATCTACCTCAACGATGCAGCGAGCCTCTCCGCCAGCGACACATCGTTCTCCGACATGTCCGCCCGAAACGGCGGCGCGATCTTCGCCTACGACACCAACGAGGTCACCCTCACCGGCTGCAGCTTCGACAGCGGCTACGCCTACTACGGCGGCGCGATCTACGTCCGAACGTCGAGCACCCTGGAGGACTCAGGCAGCACCTTCACCTCCAACCAAGCGTACTACTCTGGCGGCGCGGTCTACAGCTACTCCTACAACGACCTGTCGTTTCACGAGAGCGAGTTCATCACCAACGACGCCGCCAACGACCACGGCGGCGCAGTCTACAGCTACTACTACGACGAAGGTTCGTTCTCAGACACCACGTTCGACAGCAACTACGCCAAGGACCACGGCGGCGCGGTCTACCTCTACCAGCTGTACTCCTCGGTTACCTTCGACCGGACCCGCTTCACCGACAACGAGGCGGACACCGGCAACGGCGGCGGCATCTACGCCAACAACTCCGTCGGCCTCGGCATCGCCTCGTCGGACTTCACCGACAACATCGCCGACGACGACGGCGGCGCGATCTACCAGTACAACAAGGGCGCCCTGTCTATCGCAGACTCCACCTTCGAGTCGAACACCGCGCAGAAGGGCTATGGCGGCGCGGTCTACGACTACGCCTACACCAGCGGGACCTACGATCTGCTGATCGAGGACACGGACTTCTCGGACAACTACGCCTACACCTACGGCGGCGCGGTCTACGCACGCGCCACCGCAGACCTGGAGATCAGCGGCTCAGGGTTTGAGGGCAACGAAGCGGAGGCGAGTCGGTCGAGCGCCTACGGTGGCGCGCTGTACCTGTACAGCAACGACAGCGTGACGCTCGCACAGAACACCTTCTGCGAGAACACGTCGTACTCCGGCGGCGCGGTCTACAGCTACTACGCCTACGGGGGAACGGACGACTGGACGAACAACCTCTTCCAGGAGAACAGCGCGAGCGACTCCGGCGGCGCGATCTACTTCCACACCAACAGCTACAACAACCTCATCAACAACACGTTTGTTGGAAACGAGGCGAACTACTACGGCGGCACGGTCTACTTTAAGCAGACCTACACCACGTTCATCAACAACATCGTCTCCTACACCATCGACGGCGGCGGGATCTACGCGGCAGACAGCGACACCGACACCTACTCGGCGTTCTCCAACAACGACTGGTATGCCAACGCCGGCGGCGACACCGACGGGTCGTTCACCTTCTCGACCGCCAGCAACAACAACATCTCCGACGCCCCGGACTTCAGCGCCTACAACCTCAACGGGGACTGCGCCGACGACAACCTGAGCCTCGATGCCACCTCCGCGCTCATCGACGCGGGCTACGGCGCCTACAAGGACCCCGACGGCAGCACCTCCGACATCGGCGCCTACGGCGGACCGGGCAGCCTGGTGGTCGACGCCGACGGCGACGGCTACGACGCCGATGCCGACTGCGACGACGACGACGCCAGCATCAACGAGGCCGCCGCTGAGGTCTGCGACGGCGTGGACAACGACTGCGACGGCACCATCGACGGCGCGGACGCCACCGACGCCAGCACGTACTACGCCGACACCGACGCCGACACCTCCGGCGACCCCGACGCCGACACCCTCGACTGCGAGGCCCCTGCGGGTCACGTCGCGGACGCCACGGACTGCGACGATGCCGACGCCGACGCCTACCCCGGAGCCCCCGAGACCCCCTACGACGGCATCGACCAGGACTGCG
>JAQXDW010000138.1 GCA_029251165.1 Myxococcota bacterium | reverse complement strand
GCGATCCGCGCACACAGCGCACGCGACAGCAGCAAGGCGCCGGAGGACGAGAGGTGATCGGGATCGTAGAAGCGATCTCGGGCGTGGTTCCACTGCGGGGTGTTGGCATCGAAGATGGGCACGCCGTGCTCCTCAGACAGCGCGGTGATGTAGTCGAGGTAGGCGGCGTAGTCCTCTGGCGGGATCTCGTCGCGGTAGACCTGGTGCACCGGCATGTTCACCAGGAGCAGGTCGTATCCCCGCTCCCGTGACTCCGCGATGAGCTCAAGCAGGGCCTCGTGCCCCTGCCCTGCCCCGATCCGCCAGTCTCCAAACCGCTCCTCCGTCAGCGTCGGAAGGATTCGCTCGATCCGCATCTGCCAGCGGTTGCGCAGCGGTCCCTCGAACCGACGGTTGTGCTCCTCACAGACCGCCGAGCCGAAGCAAAATTGACCACCGCGCTGGTGAATCATCATCCAGTTGAGGTGGTTGATGTCGGCACGCTCGCCAGACAGCAGCCAGGCGAGGTTCTCGACTCCGCGCACCGGGGCCCGGCTGCAGGCGATCAGATCGTCTGCGCTGCGGACCATGCTCAGGCAGGCTGGCACGTCGGCGAGATCGACCTGGGAGGCGGTGTTGTAGGTGTGCTCGTGGTGACGGGCGGCGAGGATCTCCGGGGCTATCTCGACCACTGCGAGCGCGGGGATGTGCTCACCGACCAGGAGGTCTCTGGCGACGCTCCGCTCGGTCGCCATGGAGGCGAACACCCGAGCGAGGTTGTAGGTCGTCGTCGGTCGGGCCAGCGTGTCAGACAGGCAGGCATCGATCGCCGTTGGGGCAAGGCCAAAGGTGGTCCGGCTGGA
Source organism: Myxococcota bacterium (assembly GCA_029251165.1). Lineage (GTDB taxonomy): Bacteria > Myxococcota_A > UBA796 > UBA796 > UBA796 > JAQXDW01. Next base: position 13,939 of record JAQXDW010000138.1, on the reverse strand, counting down.
GCCGATGAGGGCGACATCGATCGGCCCGGTCTCGATGTGCTGAAAGGCGGTGAGGTCCGTCGGCCAGACGATCTCCTGGCTGTACTTCAGGCCGAGGGCATCGCTGACCGTCAGCGCCAAGCCGAGGATCGCGGCGCACCAGCCGAGGATCGCGGCCGCCCGTCGATCAATGGGACTCACTGAAGCCCCCGACGCCGGCGCATCTGGCCGGTCTCTGGCAGCGGCGCCTGCGGTGCGGGGCCGGCACGCTGCGCCTCCCAGTCCGCGGCATCCGCAGCCGTCCGCCACCCTGCCAGGGCGATGACCACCGCAAGGGCCACGACCGCACCGAGGATGGAGAGCTGATCTCGCCGCAGAGTCTTCATCCTGCGCAGTATAGCGAGCGGCGGGATATCCTCTCGGCCATGGAGAGGATTCTGCTTCGTGCCGCGCTCGGGCTGGTGGTGATCAACACCGGAGTCCTGCTGTGGCTCCACCAGCAGCCCCTCCCGCCGGATCGCATCCCAGAGGTTGAGGCCGTCCCCGATCCCCACGAGGGCTCCCTGGAGGCAGAGCAGGCCGAGCCGGAGGATCAGAGCATGGCCGCCCTCGATGCCATCCTCGCGCAGCGCCTCACCGCAGAGGCTGCGGCACAGGGGCTCACGCCTGCCCTGCCCGATGACACCCTCCGCCAGGCCGCCGCGCGCGCGCCGGCTGACTCCGATGAGGCGCTCCTCCTCCTCGCCGCCTATGAACGCGAGCTCGCCACGCTCGGGCTGTCCCTTGACGGACTCGGACCGTGAGGCCCCTCCTCGCCCTGGTCGCAGCAGGGCTGACCACCGCTGCCGCCGTCCTCGTGCTCCGTCCGCCGCCGCTGGTCGCGCCCCAGACCAGCGCAGCCTTCCTCGACCGGATGGACACCGACGACAGCGGGAGCGTCAGCGCCGCAGAGTATGCGCGGGTCTCGGATGGGCTCGTCGAATTCGCAGTGCTTGACTCCGACGACAGCGGCGCGCTGGAGCTCTGGGAGGTCGAGCAGCTGCTCCTGCGGATCAGCCCCGACTCTCCTCAGCCGACGCTGCTTCCCCGGGTCCGCTGACTACGGCTCAAGCACGAGCCGGGAGCCAGCCGCGACGTCGGTCGCCGTGGTGGTTCGACCGTCCAGCCAGGTCACCTCGACCGAGCCTGCGGCAGACGCATTGCCGAGCCCAAAGTACAGCTCCATCGCGCTGGAGGAGGCTGTTCCGCCCGGCAGCATCCACTGAGTGACCACGCGGTCACCCACCTGAACCCTGACCTTTGCACCAATACCGTGGGGGTTCCCGCTTCCCTCCGAGAGGGCCACCGTCAGGGTGTTCTCGCAGCCGCCCTCGCGCCTCCAGACCTTCAGGAAGTGCTTTCCGCTGGTCAGCAGCTCGTGCCTGCCGTCTCCGTCGAGGTCAGCAGCAACCACCAGCCGCCCCCGCTCGGGATCGGTGAACCCGACCTCATCGGCGCGCACGAAGCCACCGGAGCCATCGCCGAGCAGCAGCACATCGTCCTGCTCCTCCCCATCCACCCAGCTCTCGTCGAGCTCCTTGACGAAGTCCGAGTGCCGCCCCAGGCGTCCGAACATCATCGCGATGTCGAGATCCATGTCGGCGTCGATGTCGGTGAACAGCACGCCCCAGGAGGACATGTTGCGCTCTTCAGGCGGGATGTCTGCGCCATAGGCGAGGGTGCCGTCGAAGAAGGTGCCGTCGCCCTGGCTGACGAGGAGGTTGGGGCCGGCGATGTCGGTGAGGTACAGATCCGGCGCGCCGTCGTCGTTGACGTCTGCGACCGTCGAGCCCATCGCATACATCGCCAGATCGCAGAAGCAGTCCGGGGAAGCGGTGAAGCGTCCGCTGCCGTCGTTAAGGAGGAGCTGGTTCTTGACGAGCCAGGGGCCGAAGTCGTTGGCGAGGTAGAGGTCGAGGTCACCGTCGAGGTCGACGTCCACCAGCTCCGTCTCCCAGACCATCGCGATCGAGACCCCATCCGGCAGGCCGCTGTTGTCGAGGGTGAAGGAGCCGAGCCCATCGTTGAAGTAGAGGTCGACGCCGTCGCCGACCTCATCTCCAGAGACGATGAGATCGGGGTCGGGGGATTCCTGGAGTCGGCCCACGACCAGATCGAGGTCGCCGTCGCCGTCCAGGTCACCAAAGACCCCACCAGAGGGCGAGGCCCCGCTGCCGGCGAGGGGCACCGACGTGAAGGCACCCGAGCCGTCGTTGAGCAGAATGCTGTCGGCGGTCTCCCACTGCTGACCGAGGAAGGCATCGAGATCGCCGTCGCCGTCGAGGTCCGCCAGCGCAGCCGCAGCACCAGCGGGGATCACGCCGCCGTCGACCGTGATGCCCTCGTCGACCGTGAGCACCCCGCCGTCGTTGGTGAGCGCCATCGAGCCGCCGCCGTAGGCCATCAAGACATCGAGGTCATCGTCTCCGTCGAGGTCGCCCACCGCAAGCCCGGGGCGGCGGTGCAGGTACTCGTTGCGGTTGGGCAGGTCGTCCACTCCCCAGGACTGGACGAGCTGTAGGGTGACCGGATCACAGGTCACCGCAGCATCAGCGTCTGCAGAATCCACGGCGCTGGGAGCGCTGGCGGTGCAGGCAAGCATGGACAGAAGGAGCATCTCCTCCAGCTTACTCTGCTGTGAGCAGGATCGTGCGCCGGGCCTCGATCGGACCGCTGATCGACACCGAGCGTCCGTCAGGGGTGTCGATCTGCACCGAGTCGAGTTCCTGGGCGCTTCCGAGGCCGAACCAGGCCACCGCCGGCTTCCCGGCACCATAGCTCGACTCCTGGCTCACCCAGCCCGTCTGGCTTCGCCCGCCCGCGTCCACCCTCACCCGGCTGCCGATGGGCGCAGACACCGACACCCAGCCGGCCTCAGTACACCCATCCGAGAGGTACAGCCGCGGGGTGTCCACCACGTCGACCGCCAGGATGTCGAGCACGCCGTCGGTGTTGAAGTCTGCCGCGACCACGGAGCGGTGCGAGCCGGTCTGGGCCAGTCCATAGTCTGCCCCCCGCTCGGTGAAGGTGCCGTCGTCCTGGATGAGCAGGTCGAGGGGGGCGTCGTACTCGATGCTCATCGCCCCCTCCGCCCATCGATCACCCTGGGCATTGAGGATGTCGAGGTCTCCGTCGTTGTCGACATCCAGCCAGATCGCGCCCCAGCCCATCTCGAACCACTCGATGAGGGGATCGGCACCGATGGCCTGCGCGACGTTTGCGTAGCTGCCGTCCGACAGCCCCTGCATCAGCACGTTGCTGGCGACCGCGGTGAGGTAGAAGTCCGGCGCGCCGTCGCCGTTGAAGTCGCCAGCATCGACGCCCATCCCGAAGTGAACCAGCCCGGCGCTGCGCTGCGCAGAGACATCGGAGAGCACGCCGCCGTCGTTGTCGTACAGGACATTCCCGCCGAAGTCTGCGCCGTCGTCGTTGACCACGTAGAGGTCCTGATCGCCGTCTCCGTCGACATCGATCCAGATCGCATCGAAGCCCCGTCCGGCGGCGAGCACCTGGGGGATGGCATCGGGGATGTGGGAGAACGTTCCGTCGCCGTTGCCCCGGAGGAGAAAGTCCGCGCGCTGGGCGGGATCGTCGCTGCCGGAGTTGACCAGGGCATACAGATCGATGTGGCCGTCACCGTCGAGATCGCCCGGAGACAGCTCCCGGACCCGGCTGCCGCTGGCGGGCAGGTCGGTCAGCGGCAGCACACTCCAGGAGTCGGTGTCGTTTCGCACCACCACCGGATCGATCTTGTAGCCGCCCGCGAGCAGATCGCTGTCGCCGTCCCCGTCGATGTCAGCGAGGTTGAGCAGAAAGCTGGCCTCAGGCCCCGGCAGGGTCGTCGCGGAGAAGGCGTCGTCCTCCCAGGAGTACAGAACGGGCGGGCCGACGGGGAAGGAGAGGATGATGTCGAGATCGCCATCTCCGTCGAAGTCATCGACCGCAGCGCTGCCGCCGTGGTGGTGGGGGAAGTCCTCCACAGGGTTTCCCTGCAGCCCCAGCGCTGCACCGACCTCCGTGAAGGACGGCGCGCCAGCCGCACGGTCACAGCGCTGCGGCGCACCGAGAACGATGCCCGCAGGGAGAGCAACATCGGCAGCACCGCAGGAGAGAAGGAGGAGGAGCATGACACCATGATAGCGACTGTTCTACGTTGATGACATGCGCACCGCCCTGCCGTTCCTGCTCCTGCCGCTCGTCGCCTGTCGGGATGTGCCGAAAGAGACCGGCGCTGCCGCCGTGCTCCAGGACTGCGCCCCCGCGATGGTCACCGAGCATCAGGCCTGGACCCCAGACGACCTCTCCGTCCTCACCCAGACCAAGGGGCTCGTTGGCGTCGCAGTGGCAGACCTGACGGGCGACGGCTGGCTGGACGTCGTGCTGACCACCCAGGCTGGCACCGCGTTTCTCTACAACGACGGCACCGGTGAGCTGGCCGAGGGCACACCGCCGGAGATTGATCTGGCGGATGGCTGGCCGAGCGGTCAGTCCATCGCCGCGGTCGATCTGGAGCAAGACGGAGACTGGGACTTCTACATCGGGCGCGCACGACAGCCGGACGTCATCGCCTGGAGCGTCGGCGGCAGCTACCGTGTGGAGGTCCTCCCCGACAGCGAGGGCTCCGCATTCAGCGGACACTTCGCCGACGCAGACGGAGACGGGGACCTCGATCTCATGGTCGCCAACAGCTACTTCGACGTCGAGGCCGAGGACGTCGTCGCCGGACTGGTCAGCGGCGACGAGAACCGACTCTACTTCCAAGACGGCGGGCGGTTCCTCGACGCCACCGAGCGCCTGCCAGCGGACAGCCTCGACGGCATGACCTTCCAGGCAGCCTGGGTGGATGTCGAGTCTGACGGTGACATGGACCTCTACATTGCCAACGACGCCGGTCCCTGGATCGCCCCCAACCTGCTCCTGCTCAACGACGGCGTCGGCAATTTCACCCACGCTCCAGAGTGCTTCTGCGATCTCGCGATGTATGCAATGGGCGTCGCGATCTCCGACATCGAGCAGGACGGCGACCCGGACCTCTACATCACCGACGTCGGCGGCCCCAACCTCCTCGTCAGCCAGGGCGACGGCACCTTCTTCGACGGCACCCTCGCCGCCGGGGCCGACATCCCGCCGACCGAGCAGAGCATGACCTCCTGGGGCACCACCGCAGTGGATCTGGACCGGGACACCTGCGACGACATCGCAGTCATCTTCGGCGTCTCCGGCTCCAACGCCGACTTCGTCGCGGAGATCGACCCGACCTGGGTGGACGGTGCAGAGCAGCCCGATGTGCTGCTTCAGGGCGACTGCGAGGGTGGCTTTCAGGCCGTCGACTGGGGCTTCGGAGATCGCGAGCGTGGGCGCTCGATCGCAGTGGGCGATCTGGATCGTGACGGACGACCGGATCTGGTGACGGCCGGGAAGCCCTTCCTGCGCACGTGGCGGACCACCGGAGGCTGCGAGACCGGGCTGACCGTTCGTCCGGCGATCGGCACCCAGGCCATCGGCGCGCGACTGACGGTGACCATCGGCGAGATCCAGCGGACGTCCTGGCTGCTTCCGTGGACCACCAGCTCAAGCTCCGCGCACGAGTGGGTCATTGGCCTCTCCGGAGCCGCACAGGCCGACACCATCACGGTGCTCTGGCCGAGCGGTCAGACCACCACGCTCACCGAGGTTGCCGCCGGCAGCCGAATCGACATCGCACCAGACTGACCCATGGGGTTATTCTCTCCAGCGATGCAGCTATCACAAGGAATCACCGGCCTGCTCGCGGTCGGGCTCGTCATCAGCCTCGTCACCAATGTCCGCCGGTCTGGTCAGGTTGCCGACTTGGAGGCGCGCCTGAACGCTGCCGAGGCTGCGGGTGAGCAGGCTGGACGGGAGACCACTCGGACGGTCTACGCTGAAGGTCTCGGCACCCTCGATGACTCAGACGATCCCAACGACAAGCCTCCCCTCGACGACGTCGCCGAGATCGCCGCCGATCTGGCGGTCGAGGATCCCAGCCTCATCCTCAGCCTCCCCGAGGTCGAGGAAGCCATCGAGGAGCACATCAGCGAGCGACTCAGCGCACGGCGCAAGGCCTGGCAGCAGCGTCACCTCGATGCCAACCGGGACCACTTCGCCACCTATGCGGAGGAGGCCGATCTTGACGACGCGGTCGTCGAGGAGGTCGACACCCTGATGGAAGAGACGATGCTCGACATCGCCACCCTCCGCCAGGAGCGCCACGCCGGAGACGTCGCCGACGACAAGGCCTTCGAGGAGCTGAGCACCCTGCGCACCGACTTCCGCGCAGATCTTGTGGATCTGCTCGGTGAAGACGAAGCAGACCAAGTTCAGGACCACTTGATGGGCCCTCTGAGCCGTGGTTATTACAGCGGCGGCAATACTCCCCAAGAGAGCCCGTAGAACTCACAACCGCAACCACAACCCCACTCCGGAGATCGTCTTGCCTGCTTGTCCCCTCTGCGCAAAAACCCTCACCCAAGAAATCATCCACGGCGTCACCATCGACGTCTGCCCCGAGCACGGCGTCTGGCTTGATCGTGGTGAGCTGCTGCTGATCACCGAGGGAGAGCGTTTTGAGGTTGGTCAATTCTCCCTGTCCGATCTCTTGCGCGAGGCCATCCAGCCCCCCGTCGACAGCAACCGTGTTCTCAGCTGCCCGATCTGCTCCAAGGCAATGGACCTAGAGCGCTACCAGGACGTGCACCTCGATCGCTGCGTTGAGCACGGAATCTGGCTGGACACCGGCGAGCTGAAGGCCCTGCTGAGCAACCTCCGACTCGACCCGCTCTACCGACGCGGCACCTCAATCCGACTCTGGGAAGCGCGGTTCTAAGCGGCTCGATGCTGCGATGCTGCCCAGCGGGGCTCAGGGGCGCTCCACCACCACGGCGATCCCCTGGCCGCCCCCGATGCACACCGTACACAGCGCCCTCTGCGCACCACTCCGGCGCAGCCCGTACAGCGCCGAGAGCACAAGGCGGGTACCGGTTGCCGCCATGGGATGCCCCAGGGCAATCGCACCGCCGTTGATGTTCACCCGTGCATCGTCGAGCCCCATGGCCGCTCCGATGGCGACGTGCTGAACGGTGAAGCTGTCGTTGAGCTCGATGAGATCGATGTCCGCCAGGGTCAGCCCGGCATGGTCGAGGGCCCGCTGGCTGGCGGTGACCGGCCCCATTCCCATGCGCATCGGCGCGATGCCTGATGTCCCCCAGCTGACCAGCCGCCCGATGGGCACGCGACCGAGCGCCTCGGCCTGTCTGGCGGTGGTCATGACCATCGCCGCGCCGGCGTCGTTGAGGCCGCAGGAATTGCCCGCCGTGACCACCCCGTCGGGGGCATACAGCCCCGGCAGCGCGGCCAGCCCCTCGACGGTGCTGTCGGGACGGGGTCCCTCGTCGAGCGTGATGCTGCGCTGACGACGACCGCGACCGACGGTCACCGGAACGATCTCTTCTGCGAAAATCCCGGCAGCGAGCGCAGCGGCAGCGCGCTGCTGGCCGGCGACCGCAGCGGCATCGGCCTGGGCACGGGTGACGCCCTCCTCAGCGGCGAGGTTCTCGACGGTCTCGCCGATGCTGCAGCCCGCCTTCGGATCGAACAGCGCGGAGAACAGCATGTCGTCGACATCCGACCTGATCATCTTCCAGCCCTGCCGGACCCCGCGCATCGCGTAGGGGGTCATCGACATGTTCTCTGCACCGCCCGCCAGGACGACCCGAGACTCCCCGACCATCAGAGACTTGGCCCCCTGGATGAGCACCTCGATGCCGCTGCCGCAGGCCCGGTTGACGGTCAGGGCCGGGGTGGACTCCGGAATGCCCGCGTCGAGTCCGACGTGCCGGGCGATGTAGACGGCATCCTTGGAGGACTGGAGGACGTTGCCGAAGTAGACCGCGTCGATCAGGGCCGGATCAATGTCCGCCCGAGAGATGGCGCCCTTCGCGGCAATGGTCCCGAGCTTCGTGGCGCTGACCCGAGAGAGGCTCCCGAGAAAGCTGCCGATGGGGGTGCGCGCTCCCTCCAGAAAGACGATGTCGTGTGCAGCGGGCATGGTGTTCCTTACAGCTCGCGCTTGGACTGCACGACGCGGAAGCGTCGGGCGACGAAGGCGATGTCGGTCAGGCAGGCGTTGCCCGCCGGGTTGAGGCCAGTGACGTGAAAGTCGCTGTAGCCAGCGGTGTAATTGATCGGGAGCTGGCGGCGGAGGTTGATGCCCACCGAGGCACCGGCATCGGCAAAGGCATCCTCGATCTGGTCGCAGAAGTCCGCATCGGTGCTGTAGGCGTAGCAGGCGATCGCGCCGTGCTGCCGGGCATCCTCAGCAGCCCGGTGCAGGGCGGCCTCCCGACTTGGTGCGGCGATGACAAACGAGATCGGACCGAAGTGCTCCTGGCCGTACAGCGAGCGGTCGGCGATGTCGCCCCGCAGAATGAGCGGGGTGGCGGTGCGGGCAGCAGGGTAGCCCGCCTGCGGAATCGGGCCGGAGGCACGGAGGACCGCCTGGGGGTGAGACTCCGCGAGGTGGGTCACGGTGCTGAGGATGGCGGGGCTCTGGATCGTCCCGCACAGTCCAGCCGCACCCGGACGCGCGAGGGTCTCCTCGACCGCCGCAATGAGCCGACGCTCGAACGCGTCGGGGAGGATGCGCGCGCTGCCGTGTCGCACGCCGTCAGCAGGCACGAAGATGTTCTGCGCGGTGGTGCACATCTGCCCAGAGAAGGCACACAGGCCGTGGGCAATGGCGGCAAACATGGCCTCAGGATCATCGGTAGACTCGACCACGACGGCGTTGCAGCCGGCTGTCTCGGTGTAGACCTGGGCGTGGCGACAGCGGGCCTCGATGAGCGCACCGAACCGCTGGCTGCCGGTGAAGTCGATGATCGCGGTGTCGGGATGATCGAGCAGCGACCAGGTGATCGGATCGGCCCGGGTGTCTGCGGCGAGGGTGAGGAGGTTGGGGTCGAAGCCAGCCTCCAGGAGCACCGCGCGGCCCGTCTCCACTGCGATCGCCATCGGCAGGATCGCCTCGGGGTGGGGCTTGATGACCACCGGGTTTCCAGTCGCGAGGCTGGCAAAGATCGCGGGGTAGGCGTTCCAGGCGGGGTAGGTCCCGCACGAGAGCACCACGGTGATTCCGACCGGCTTGATGCGGTATCGCTTGGCGAGGACCACCGGCTCCCCCGGCCCGAAGCGTCGGGAGTAAGTGGCATGAGACGGGATGCGGCTCATCGCCTCGTGGGCATGGGCGAGGCCCTCCAGTCCGCGATCCAGCGAGGAGGCTCCGCTGCCCGCAAACGCCAGCAGGAAGCCCTGTCCTGCCGTGTGCATGGTGGCGAAGGCGTTCTCGAAGGTGGCCTGATGGAGCTGGTGCAGGATCTCCAGACAGACCCCAACGCGCACCGCCGGGCCAGCGGCGGCCCACTGCGGCCATGCCACGTGCATCGCAGCATACAGCGGCCCGACGGACACGCCGGGGTAGTCGATGCCCAGCGGTGCACCGGTGTACGGAGAGATCTCCGCGCCGACGCGTCGGACCTCGCCGGGCAGCCTCAGGGGGAACGGGCGTCCGAGCCGAGCCTCAAACGCTGCACGACCCGCCTGCTTTGCGCCCGGTGGGTGGTGGCGTCTTCCCGGAGACTCTGTGAACGGCGCGAAGTGCGCGCGGGACGCGATGGCCGCGATGGCGCCATCGAGCCAGCCACGGTGTCGCTCAAGCAGGGTGCGCATCAGGACGCCTCCAGGTCAGACAGTAGCGCCGGGTGACCCCAGAGCGGGGGGTGCGCGCATAGGTGAGCGTGAGCACACCATCGCTGAGGTCCACTCGCCGTGAGAGGGTCTGCCCGACCACCTCCGGCACCAGCGACAGCAGGATGGTGTGGTGGATGAACGCTCCCTCCAGCCGCCAGCGACCGGTGTAGCTGACGTAGTCCTGGGAGGTGACCAGCGCCCTCCCCTCCTCCAGTCCCGCCGAGCCTGTGCTGCGTCCTGCCCGACTGAGGACTGCAGAGAGGTGCCCATCCGCGGCATACAGCAGCATCCCCTCCGCTCCTTCACCCAGTGGCGCCAGCGACGGACGGCCGTCGCTGTAGGTGATGGTGAAGTCGGCTAGCATCCAGGTCCCGAGCAGCGCGTCCGGACTCATCTGGCCTGGACGCCCTCAGCGGGCATCCAGGCCGCGTGGAAGCCTGCCGGAACCCGCTGCGGCAGGCGGACCCGGGCAATCGGACCGGCAGAGATGTCCGCAGCGTCCAGCACCAGGACGCTGCTGGACCAGTCCGCGGTGTCCGTGACGAAGGAGACAACATACCCATCGTCCTCGGCCGCCGATCCTATCCGGGGAGCAAACGGTGCCTCGCTGCCGAAGATGCCGGGGCCATAGTCGTAGCGCTGCGTTGTGCCGTCGGTGAGGTCGTAGCGGACGAGGGCATCGAAGGTGGCGGGGATCTCGTGGGGGATGTGGTGCAGCCAGGTGTAGCGGTTCTTCCGCCCCAGCCAGTCCCCGTTGATCATCGGGAACTCGGCGTTGAGGTCGTCGAGCGACCGCTCGGAGGTCGCCCCAGTGGCGAGGTTCATCCGCCACTCGTGCAGGTTCGCGCGCAGCTTGATGCCCGAGAGCATCGCGGCGATTCGGCCGTCCCGCCGATCCGGGCGGAGGGTCGGATCGGCGTTGCGGCAGCCGATCATGACCACCTCGTCGCCCTCCTGCCAGGTGTTGACCACGTGCAGCATGTAGCAGGGCTCAAACTCGAACCAGCGGACATCCGCGTCGGTGCCAAACCGGGGAATCACGCCGTAGCGGGTGGGGACGTCAGGATGGAAGATCGGAACGCGCTTGCCGGTCTTCTTGAAGAACGCGGGATCGAAGAACACCGGGAAGTCGTGGAGGATGCTGTAGTCGGGGGTGACCCCGATGTCATGGGGCCGCCGGGGGCCGGGCAGGGTGATGTCGGTGTGGTGGATGGAGCCGTCGGGACGGACCACGCCGTAGCGCATGTACGGTGGTCGGTCGCCGTAGCCAAAGAAGATGAAGTCGCCGGTCGCCGGGTCGGTCTTGGAGTGGGCGGAGATGCGCTGCCGGAGTCGTCCATCGAAGTCTGACACGCCCTCGGTGGCGAGGGTCTGCGGATCGATCGCGACCAGCCGTCCGGACTCGTACCACAGGGCCATCAGTCGGCCATTGAGGACGATGAGATCCGTGTTGGCGGTGTCCTTGAGGGGGCCACCAGGCAGGGAAAAGTCAAACGGACCGAGGACTCCAGGCCAGATCGACGCGCCGGCGTCTTGCTCCTTTGCGGCTCCCCAGGTGTCGATCCAGCGGTTGGCGTACCGTGCACGGCCGCCGTCAAACCACACGGCGTGGATCATGCCGTCGCCGTCGAACCAGTGGTAGCGGTTCTTGGGTGCGAACCGGCTGTTGGGGCCGTTGCGGAAGTACGCACCGCGCAGATCGGCGGGGAGCGTGCCCTCTACGGGCAGATCCGCCGCAGCCGTCTCGGCGGTGATGGGCGCGAACAGACCATGGAGGTAGGGGTTGTCGATCGCGTCGATCCAGTCCGGCGCCAGATCGGGACGGAGCCCAGAGGCAGAGAGTGACTTTCCGTAGCGTGTGGTGATCTCAAGCATCTTAGAACCGGCCGCTGAAGGTGATGGGCGGGACGACGAGGCTGCGCGTTGTGTTGGTTATCTCACGATACTCAGCACCGTTGAGTAGGCTCTGGGTAAGCAGCAGGGCATTGGCGCTGGCGAAGCTGATGATGCCGGCGAGGATCATGCTGTCGTCCTCAGCATCCATCCCGATGAGCAGGAGCGCAGGGCTCGCAGCCAGTGCGCCGACTCCGACGACGCCGGGCACCAGGCTGACGCTGCCGCCGGCTTCTCGCAGCGTGCTTCGCGCCGAGAGGGCGCCGCCGAGTCCGGCCGCCGTCCCGCTGAAGGCGCCTATCCAGGCGATGCTGGTCGCGGCGATCATGGGCGGTGCAATGAAGACCAGGAGCCCCGCGTTGAGGCATGCCTCAATGGAGTTGCTGCTGCTGCGAAGATCCGCGATCGTGTCTCGGGTCTTCTTGGTCATCGGTACCGCGACCGCGCTGCCGACCACCCCGCTCCCCAGCCCCCAGTACTGCACCGCCTGTCGGATCTTGAACTGCTGCTCCAGACGCGGCTCCATCGCTGCAGCGGACCGCGGCAGGAAGAGCAGAAGCGCAGAGAGAAGGAGCATCTTCATTTTCATTCTTTCAGCATGGCACACTCCTCAGCTCAAGAGCTCCAGATGACCAACACGTGGAGTGTCCCGTCACTGTTCTCGACTGACCGAGCTCTCCCCGGCTCTGCTGGAGTGCGCAGGTCGGGGCTTCACAGCCGCTCGATGCTGCACCTGGAATTCCGACCGACCACCGCTCACTTCCGTCGAAGGACAAGACCCAGCGACGCCGTCAGGATGAGGGCGCCGCCGATCAGGGCAGAGGTGGAGGGCAAGGTCGCGAACAGGGCGAGGTCGATGAGGACCGCCCACAGCGGAGAGATGTTCGACGCCGCAGCGATCACCCCGGCGCGGTCCAGGGTGTAGGCCTTCGTCAGCAGGAGCTGTCCGCAGGTCGCGAAGCCGCCGACTCCGAGGAGCCAGCCCCACAGCGAGGACGGGGGGATCCTCGGCAGTCCGCCGGTGGTGATCATGACAAGGCTGAGAGCCAGCGCCAGGATGCCCAGCTGTGTCCAGACAACGATCGCGCGGGAGCTCTCGGTCTTGCCCAGCAGCCGCAGCGCGATGTGGGCTGCGGCACCAAACAGCAGCGCCCCGAGCGCCCACACCCCCCAACCATCTCCAGACAGGTGTGGCCCCAGCAGCACCACGCAGCCGAAGATCCCGACCGCCAGTAGCCCCCAGGCCCCCCGCTCCATGCGCTCGGTCGCCCCCATGATCAGCGGCGCGCCGATGGCGATGAGCACCGGCTGGAGGCGAGTGATGAGGGTGAGATCTGCGAGGGCCATGCCCCGGGTGGCGGTGTAGTAGCAGAGCATCGCGCCCATCCCGAAGGCCACCCGCAGCAGCAGGAGGCCGGGTCGAGAGATGGTGAAGTGCCGACCGGGAAGCGCGATGAGGATGGTCAGCGGTGCGGCAATGGCCCCCCGCCACAGGACAATCTCCAGCGCCGGCAGCTCTGCACGCGCCATCTTCACGCACCCCAGCATCATCGAGAAGCAGAGCGCGGCGAGGATCATCAGCAGCGGTCCGGGCCTCAGGCGCATGCTCAAGGGGCTATCACCGATTCGTCTGGAGGCTCATCCGCGCGCTGCGATCCCACCACACCGTGACGCCGACGACGATGAGCAGCTCCGAGCGCCCCCCCAGGCCGCCGCGTGCCGATCCGAGGAGGCCGGTGTGCTTCTGTGGCGGACTCAAATGGTGCCCAGGGGGAGCGACACCGACACGCGCCATCGGATACTGCTCCCCACTCCCCGGAGGAATGATGCTCCTCGTGCTCAGCATGCTCGCCTGCAAGGGCAACACGTCCGATGACACCAGCGCCGCTGCCGCGGCATCCTCGATGGACTGCGATCCGGTCGCGCCGACGCTGTGCGGGCTTCCGTTTCCCTCGACCTTCTACATGGTGGAGGACGCCACGAGCGCGACCGGGTGGCGGGTGAACCTCGGCCCGACCACGATGCCGATCAACGCCAACGATCAGCAGCCAGACCCCACGATCTGGAACGAGCGAGACGGCTGGACGGTCGCCGGTCCGCTGATGGCCCACTTCCCGGAGGTGAGCCTCGACGGCGTGGTCGGTCACGACGACATCGGCGCCTCCATGGCGGACGACAGCCCGATCCTGATCATCGACGCAGACACCGGGGAGCGCATCCCGCACTTCGCCGAGCTGGACATGTCTCAGGACGACGACACGCAGCG
>JAQXDW010000120.1 GCA_029251165.1 Myxococcota bacterium | reverse complement strand
CGCTGCGTGTCGTCGTCCTGAGACATGTCCAGCTCGGCGAAGTGCGGGATGCGCTCCCCGGTGTCTGCGTCGATGATCAGGATCGGGCTGTCGTCCGCCATGGAGGCGCCGATGTCGTCATGACCGACCACGCCTGAAAGGCTCAGCTCCGGGAAGTGGGCCATCAGCGGACCCATCACCGCCCAGCCATCCCGCTCGTTCCAGATCGCGGGATCGGGCTGCTGATCGTTGGCGTTGATCGGCATCGTGGTCGGGCCGAGGTTCACCCGCCACCCGGTCGCGCTCGTGGTGTCCTCCACCATGTAGAAGGTCGAGGGAAACGGAAGCCCGCACAGCGTCGGCGCGACCGGATCGCAGTCGGACAGCTCGGTGTAGCGGGGGGCGTCTTCTTCGCCGCTGCTGCAAGCGAGCAGGAGGGAGAGCAACATGGGGAACTCCAGGGTGAGGCCTGCCGAACGGATCCGGTCAGGCACAGGTGGCAGATGCCTGAGGCGTAGCCACCGTTGCCGGATGAATACCAGAACTTCTCAGGGCTGGCGTTAAAATCTGAGCCGACAGACGCCGGGACGGACACGCTGCCTGAGGTTTCGACGTCAGACCAGCGATTCGCACAGCTGTACCAGCGCACATCGGCGGACTCACCGCGAGAGGGCATGCCGGCTCGGGGTCATCTGCCCGGAACAGCGGGGAGCACTGGAGGACCGCAGGCACAGGACTCGGGGTGCCCGGGCATCACCGGCTCAGTGCAGCGCTCTTCAGTGCAGCACTCTTCAGGGGAGCGCTGGCTCAGTCGTCGAGGTGCATGTTGGTGCCGCTCTCGCGACCCTGCATCTTCGCGAGCGTCTGCTCGCCGACGACCAGCCCGAAGATGGAGGCCAGCATCGCGCCTGTGTTCGGGAGGAGCACGATAAAACAGAGACCGACAGCGAACAGGCCGATCAGTTCAACGAGGCCGACGAGGTTGTGCATCACAGCTCCGGGTGGGTGCCTGGGAGAGTTGCACTAACCGTATGGGGTAGGCTTGGGCAATGTCTGAGATCATTGATGTCCCCGTCGCCGAAGGTCCCCTGCCAGAGCTTGCTCCCCAGGACTGGATGAGCAAAGAGGTCCTGGATGGCGGCACTGAACCTTTGCCCACGGTTGTCGTCGCTGGCGGACTGGAGCGCAAGCTGGTCGCCATCGAGCTTGAGCCCGATGCTGCCTGGATCGCATCGGTGGATGCTGCGCTGCTGACGCGCCAGGATGTTGACTGGGTTGGGGGCTGGGGAACCGCACTGCTGAAGCGGGATGGCGGACGGGTGATGGCGTCTTTTGCGCGGATGCGGCGTGTTGACGGGACCGTCTGGCTGCGGCTGTGGATGCGCTTTCCAGGCCTTGCACCCACTGAAGACGAGGCGGAGACCTGGGAGGGCTCGCTGGAGAGCCTGCCGGCATGGCTCCAGCGCCTCTTTCCGGCTCCCCGTGGTCTCCAGATCCGGCTGGTCGAGGCCACCCTGGAGAGCCTCCAGCCGCCGCGTGCGCCGGACGAAGTGCTCCCTCTGTGGGCAGGCGCGACGTTTGCTGACTTCACCCTCACCGCTGCGCATCGTTTGGAGGCACGGGTGGTCCATACCGGCCTGGTCGGTCCCTCGGTTGTCGCCTGGGTCGACGATGAGCTGCGGATGTGGTGGGGGGAGGCAC
Organism: Myxococcota bacterium; assembly: GCA_029251165.1. Lineage (GTDB taxonomy): Bacteria > Myxococcota_A > UBA796 > UBA796 > UBA796 > JAQXDW01. The sequence goes on along the minus strand of JAQXDW010000120.1, from coordinate 46,272 downwards.
TCGAAGATGTCGAGCGGATCGGACAGTACATGTCCCGAAAGGCCGAGACTCACGCTGTGGGCTTGTTTGGACTTGGAGAGGATGACGAGGCCGACGACGGGCACATGCTTGCGCTGGCGACGGAGTCCCGTGCCGATCAGCAGCTTCTCTGGGTCCGACGGTTTGCCATCGGCCGCGACGGCTCCGCCTCCTGGCGTCAGGAGTCTGGTGAGCTTCGTCCCGGCAAGCTGACGATCGGATGGTTCGGGGGGAAGCGCTCCACGCGCTGAGCCGGCGTCTCGCTATCTGACGGCAGCGACGATACTTCACTTCTTGGGCCGATGCCACACTTCTTGGACCAATGCCACACATCAACGTCCGGGATCTGAGTCGAGTTCGCACCATCACTGCGGTGCTGGTGCGCCATGGGTTCAGCCAGCTTGTCCGGCTTGCTGGACTGGAGGTTGAAGGCGAGCCGGTCGATGTCAAGCTCCCGCTCGCCCGCCGACTGCGCATGGTGCTCTCCGACCTCGGTCCCACCTTCGTCAAGCTCGGCCAGGTCCTCTCTGTCCGGCCCGACATCGTACCGCCAGATGTCATCGCGGAGCTGTCGCTGCTCCAGGATCAGGTCACCCCAGCATCGTTTGCAGCGGTCACCACCATCCTGGAGGAAGAATTGGGCGGAGCGCTGTCCGAGCGGTTCTCGCACTTCGAGGAGATCCCGCTGGCCTCGGCCAGCATCGCTCAGGTCCACCGTGCGACCTTGCTCGACGGGCGAACCGTCGCAGTCAAGGTCCAGCGGCCGGGAATCGAGCTCGCGATCCGCTCCGATCTTCACATCCTCTACTCCATGGCCTCGCTCCTCGCCGGACGCCTGGAGCTGCCGGGGCTGTACTCGCTGGAGGACATCGTCGCGGAGTTCGACACCGCCCTGTCTACAGAGCTGGACTTCCTCCAGGAAGCCCGCGCTGCCCTCCGCTTCGCCGAGAGCTTTGCCGAGCATCCCGACATCACTTCTCCGGAGATCTATCTGGAGTATTCCAGCCGTCGGATGCTGGTGATGGCGCTGCTGGATGGAGAGTCTCTCTCTGCGCTGCTGGGACGTGGTGGCGCGGAGCGGAGGCTGAGCGAAGCGGAGAGCAAGGTGGTGATGCACCGGGTCATGGAGGCGACCTGGCAGCAGGTCTTTGAGCACGGCTTCTTCCATGGCGATCCGCATCCCGGCAACATGATGCAGCTGAGCGATGGCCGGCTGGCGTTCCTGGACTTTGGGCTGACGGGTCGGATCTCGCGAGAGATGCAAGACGTGGTGATGACCATCTTCACCGGTCTCGTCTTTCAGGACGCCAACACGGTCGCGATGACCCTGTTTCGGGCCGGTGCCACGGAGTCTGCGGTGGATCTCAAGGGCTTCCGCAGCGAGATTCAGCGGCTGATGACGAAGTACCACGGCGCCAGCCTCCGTGACCTGGGTGCCCAGTCGACCCTCACAGAGCTGGTCGGTATTGCCGCTCGGTATCGGATTCGACTTGTGCCGGAGTACGCGGTGCTCGCACGTGCTGTCTCGCTCATCGACGGACTCGCGCGCGAGCTGATCCCAGATGTGGACATTGTCGAGGAAGTTCGACCTTATGCCATGCGTCTTATGGGCCAGCGCCTCTCACCAGAGCGGATCTCTGGTGATGCGGTCCGTGGGCTCCAGCAGGCCCAGATCGCACTCCAGGATGTCCCGCTTCAGTTCAACCAGCTCCTCCTCGATCTGGAGCGCGGTAACATTCGGCTGAGCACAGTCGATCCTGAGGCTGCGGAGCTTCGTCGTGCGATTCACTGGGCGGGCCTCCGGCTGGCCGTTGCCCTGTGCGCTGCATCCGTTGTCCTCTCTGGTGCAATCCTGATCAGTGTCTGGGCACCGGCACCATTCGGAATTCCGCTGATGGCGCTGGTGGGAATTGGAATGCTGCTCGGCGGGGGATTCCTATTCTCTGCACTTATTATGCACATTCTGGTCGCTGAGCGGATTCATCCCAGGGAGTGGCGGCGGCGGGCCCTGGGCCTGCTGCGCTTCTTCACCAGCAGTCATAGAGAGTGAATCGTTGGGTGCTGGGTTCGCGTGCATGCCGGTGCCGTGGTAGCATTTCCTGAACGATACTGCCGGGCCAAAGTCACAGCGGATCGAGCTTGTTAATGGAGTAGCCAGTGGCCGACGACTTTCGTCAGTTCTCTCGTGGGGACGTCATCTCCAGCCGGTTTGAGATTGAGAAGCCCCTCGACGAGGGTGTTCTCGGCGCGACCTATCTGGTCCGCCACATCAAGTCGGGAAAGCATCTTGCGCTTAAATTTATTGATCCGCGCTATGTCACACCAGACAAGGGGCTGAATCGCTTCAAGGCTGCGATCAAGAGCGTGCGAGAGGCGCGCCACGACGGTCTTGTTCGGTACGGCGATGTCGGGCAGCACAAGGGCTTCATCTACTTCAGCCAGGAGTACTTCCAGGGGGGCAACCTCCGCGACCTGCTCGAAGAGTACCAGGAAGAGCAGAAGTCCTTCACGCTTCAGGAAGCCTGTCAGATCGTCTTGAAGGTGCTCGACACCCTCAGCCATCTGCATGCCCAGAACATCATCCACAGCCACCTCAAGCCCGAGAACGTGCTCATCCGCTCGAAGACCACTGGTCCGGGCGGACGAAATGTTCTGCGTGAGGTGAAGATCACCGATGCGGGCATGGCGACGATGCTTGCCGCGACCGGTGCAGACAATGACTCCTTCTACCGCGCTCCAGAGCTCGGTCTTGGAATCGGTACGCCCCCGTCCGATGTCTACTCTGTTGGTGTGATGCTCTATGAGCTGCTCGTCGGACAGACCCCTCGGGGCACCTACCTCTCTCCGACTCAGCTTCGGGGAGATCTGCCCGAAGCGATCGACGACATTGTCGAGATCGCGCTCGCTGCCAACGCTGAGGATCGCTACCAGAATCCCCGGGACATGGGCGAGCACATCAAGCAGACGTTCTCTGGTGATGTGTTCAACGATTCTCGGGGCTCGTCGTTCAAGAACATCCTCATCGGCGTGGGCGTCGGCATTGCCCTGATCTCTGCCGTTGGTGTGTACATCAACGTCCGCGAGACGCCCGATCCCACCGCAGATGCGCGCGCCACTGATGAGGCCCTCCGCCGTGAGGCTCAGGCTGGCAACCGGCTCCTCTCCGAGGAGGAGAAGGCGGTGATGGAGAAGGACCACCAGGAGATGCTCTACATCCCGGCGGGTCCCGTGATCAAGGGCCGCCTGAACCAGGAAGACCTCTCGATTGCTTCACAGTCTGAGCCGCTCGCGCGGGTCGTGCAGGTCGAAGCGTTCTACATCGATCGGTTCGAGTTTCCCAACCGGGTCGGAGACGGTGAAGAGAAGGTCTTGCCGGTCGCCAAGGCCAACTGGCAGTCGGCCTCTGAGGCATGCCAGACTCTCGGCAAGCGCCTGTGCTCTGAGGATGAGTGGGAGAAGGCGTGCAAGGGTCCAGGAAACTGGGTCTACAGCTACGGCGACACCTACGATGCAGAGATGTGTGGCGGCGGCGTGGACGCCGACTACCACATCGGCGAGCGCGACACCTGCGTGAGTGGGTATGGCGCCTGGGGAATGAGCGGTGGACCGCGAGAGTGGACCGTCAGCGAGAATTCATCCGGGAGTCGTCGTCGGGTGAAGGGTGGGCTTCGCTCCAACAATGAGCGTGGCTCTCGGTGCGCATTTGCGACCGATGAGTCTCCGACCTACGCCGACAGCACCCTGTCGTTCCGGTGCTGCCTGTCGGTTGGTGCCGCAGGGCAGTAGCCATCGCAGGGCAGTAGCCGTCGCAGGGCAGTAGCCGTCGCGTAAAGCCCCCTCGGGGGCCACTCGCGCGCTCCGTCGGACGTCACTCAGGTGTGTCCCTGCGGGGCGCGCTGTGCTTCGCGCGTCCTTCTCGGTGCCCTCGCAGAGCGTCAGGGACTCAGGCCCGCTCTTTCCAGAGGGCACTTGCCCGATCCAGCTCTGCCTTCACCACATGGTAGACCCCGGCGTGGCTCGTCAGCTGGCTGTGGCCGATCCCCTTCACGATCCGGTTCTGCATGCTGGACTCGCCCGGCCTCGGGTTGAGGTGCGAGAACCACCAGGGGCACACCAGATCGCTCTTGGAGTAGACGCTCGTCATCGGAATCCCAGCCGGGAACGTGTCCTGCTTGAGCAGCTTGAGCAGCGGGGATCCCGGGATCATCTCGTAGGGGCTCCGCGACAGCAGCCCGCCGCCCATCAGCCCCAGGCCGATCAGCGCCGTCGGGGTTCCGTGGTGGGGGGTGCCGAGGGTGATGAGGCTCTTGGCACGTCGATCACCGCCGTACTTCTGAATGTAGGCCCGTGCGATCAGGCCGCCCTTGGAGTGGCCGATGATGTGGATTCGGTTGAGGTTGTGTCGGGCGCAGAGGCCCTCAATCTTGTGAGAGATCATCTCCGCGAGGTCGGAGATCGAGCGGGTGTTGAGGCTCCAGAACAGCCCGCCGAGATCGAAGCTCAGCACCCCGTAGCCGTCGTGTCGCAGGCGGTCCTCCATCACCTCCCAGACGTTGCGGGTCTGGAAGAAGCCATGAAGCAGCAGCACCGTCTCATCAAACCGGGCGAAGTCATCGCGTCGGACGATCCGGTTGCCCCGGAGGTAGACTCTGCGAATGCTCCCCAGCTGGTTGCGAAGGGTGTCGTAGATGCGGGTCGGCAATGCAGCACTCCTGACAGCAGGATACCCCGGAGCGGCGAGAGGAGGACGCAATGCGCGCATGGTGGCTGGCAATGGTCGGGGCAGGATGCGGTGACAGCGGCGACTCCGCCGCTCCGTTGTATCAGGTCAATGAGTGCGAGAGCCTGCATGCCCCCGTGGTGACGGACATGTTCTGCGAGGCGACCGGGGTGCAGACGTATCCCGTGACGGGTGAGGACGTCCCGACCCTCACCATCTCTGCGGATGTCTCAGACGAGGACGGAGACCTGACCTCTTACAGCGCGCAGCTGTTCTTTGACGACACCATCGATGGCGTGGTGGACACCAGCAGCGACGGACTCCCGGTGGCCGACGGCTCGTACCATGCCGACGTCTGCGAGGTCCCCTCGATCATTCTGAACATGGTCGTCTATCTCCGTGGTGGCGCGCCGCTGTACGACACCCCCTACGAGTGGGGGCTTGTGGTGACCGATGCGGCTGGGAATGTCAGCGAGCTGGGTCAGATCGAGTGCACCACCCCATCAGAGAAGTGAGGAGAGCAGCATGAGCGACACAAAGCCCGACGCCTACCGCGACGCAGGGGTCAACATTGAGGCCGGTGATGCCGTGGTCTCCGGAATCAAGGGCGCAGTGCGCTCGACCTTCCGCCCGGGTGTTCTCTCAGACATCGGCGGCTTCGGTGGTCTGTTCTCACTCCAGGGGCGCTACAAGGATCCGGTCTTGGTCAGCGGCACCGACGGGGTGGGCACCAAGCTGCTCATCGCCCAGCGCCACGACGACCACAGCACCATCGGCATCGATCTGGTGGCGATGTGCGTCAACGACATCGTCACCTCTGGTGCTGAGCCGCTGTTCTTCCTCGACTACTTCGCCACCGGCAAGCTCGCTCCAGACGTCGCGATCCAGATCGTAGAGGGGATCGCGGAGGGCTGTCGGCAGTCCGGCTGTGCCCTCATCGGTGGGGAGACCGCCGAGATGCCTGGCATGTACGCGCCGGGGCACTACGATCTGGCTGGGTTCTGTGTCGGCGCGGTCGAGCGAGATGAGATCATCGATGGAGCAGCGATCCAGGCTGGTTATGCCCTCATCGGAATCCCCTCGAGCGGTGTCCACAGCAACGGCTATTCCTTGGTCCGCAAGCTCACCGATGACCTCGATGCATCCATGGAGCATGGACTCGGTGCGCCGCTGTCCGAGGTGCTCCTGCGCCCCACCCGCATCTACGTCTCTGAGTGTCGCACCCTGATCGCAGACTTCGACGTGGCGGGACTGGTGCACATCACCGGCGGCGGACTGCTGGAGAACATCCCGCGCATTCTTCCCGACGGGCTCGGAGTGACCATGCAGCGTGATGCCTGGAGTCGCCCGCCGATCTTCGATCTCCTCCAGGGGCTCGGTGGCCTGAGCGCGCACGAGATGAACCGTACCTTCAACGTCGGCCTCGGCATGATCGCGATTGTTCCGGCTGAGCAGGCCGCTGCGGCCGCCGCGGCGGTCGGGGGGAGCGTGGTCGGGCAGGTCGTGGCCACCGACGGCGATCGGGTGGTGGTGTCTTGAGGCAGCCGGTTGCGGTCCTGATCAGCGGCTCTGGGACGAACCTCCAGGCCCTCATCGACGCGGCCTCCGCACCGGACTACCCGGCAGAGATTCGGGTGGTCATCAGCAACCGCCGCGATGCTTTTGGGCTTCAGCGTGCCCGTGATGCCGGGATCGAGGCGCTGTGGATCCCGCACCGGGGCCGCAGCCGGGCGGCGTTTGAGGCTGAGCTGCTGGAGGCCCTCTCCGAGCGGTCGGTGTCCTGGGTGGCACTGGCGGGCTTTATGCGCTTGCTCTCTGAGGCGTTCTTGAGCGCCTATGCTGGCCGCATCCTCAACATTCACCCGGCCCTTCTGCCAGCCTTTCCCGGGGTTCGTGGGGCCCGGCAGGCGGTAGAGTACGGGGTCCGCATTGCGGGTGCGACCGTCCACTTCGTCGATGCTGGTACCGACACCGGACCGATCATTCTCCAGGGGGCTGTGCCGGTGCTTCCCGACGACGACGACGACACCCTCGCCGCGCGCATCCTCACCATCGAGCACCAGCTCTACCCCCGAGCGCTTGCCCTCGCGACCTCTGGACAGCTGCGCATCGAGGGGCGACGAGTGGGCCTGCCGGACGGTGAGCCCGGGCTGCTCTGGAGCCGCTGAGGGGTCAGTTCGTCAGCCGATCCACTCGGATGACGCCCTTGATCTTCTTGATGTTGCGCATCAGTGACCCCAGCTCGTTGATGTTCAGCACGCTGACCTCCAGGTTGAGGAGGGCCTTGCCGTCGTCCATCGTGGTGGCATTCATGCGGGTGACGTTGATGTTCTGCGACTTGCAGATTGCGCCGAGGTCCGCGAGCATGCCGGGCTTGTTTGCGCAGACGATCTCCAGCTCGCCGCTGTGGCGGCTCTTGGACTCTGCGTGCCACTCGACCTTGATGCGGCGCTCTGGCTCGAGGGAGAGCAGCTGTCTGCAGGCTGCCTTGTGTACGGTGATGCCGCGTCCACGGGTGATGAAGCCGGACACCGCCTCTCCGGGGAGGGGATTGCAGCACCGCGCGTAGGAGGTCAGGACGTCTTCCTCGCCGCTGATCAGCACCGGGCTGACCGATCGCTTGCGCATCCGGTTGATGAACGAGGTGATCGGGTTGCTGGAGATGACCTCTTCGGGGGGCGCCTCTTCGGGCGGCACGACCTCTGCGAGGACACGCTTGAGGACGGTGTTGCCCTGGGCAATGTCGAGGTAGAGCTGCTCGGGCTTGCGGTGACCGAACTTACGGGCGAGCTTCGACATCTCCCCAGAGCGGATGAGCTTGTTGAGGGACTTGTCGTGTTTCTTCAGCTCTGCCTCAAGCAGCTCTCGACCCAGCGTGCGTCCCTTCTCCCGCTCCTCCTCGCGGATGTAGCGACGGATCTTTGAGAGCGCCCGCCCTGTCTTTGCGATCTCCAGCCAGTCTCGGCTGGGATTCTGGGTGGTGGCGGTGATGATCTCCATCCGATCACCGTTCTGGAGCGGGTACCGCAGCGGGACCATGCGACCGTGGGCCTTTGCGCCCGTACAGCGGTGACCGACCTCGGTGTGGATGGAGTAGGCGAAGTCCAGCGCAGTGGCACCAGAGGGGAAGAACTTGACGTCTCCCCGAGGGGTAAAGACGAAGATCTCGTTGGCGAACAGGTCGATCTTGACCGTCTCCAGAAACTCCGTGGGATCGGTGACGTCTCGGGCGGCCTCGAACAGGGCACGGAGTCGGGCGATCTGGGAGATGTCGTCCTTGGACAGCGCGAGATGTCCCTCTTTGTACCGCCAGTGTGCCGCGATCCCGACCTCTGCGATGCGGTGCATCTCCTGGGTGCGGACCTGGAGCTCGAACTGCTGGCCCGCTGGGCCGATGACCACGGTGTGCAGCGACTGGTAGCCGTTGGACTTGGACTGGGCGATGTAGTCCTTGAACCGACCGGGAACGTGCGGAAACAGCGCGTGGATGAGCCCCAGCGCGATGTAGCAGTCTCCCTCAGTCTCTACCAGGATGCGGAACGCCAGCAGATCATGAACCTCCTCGAAGTCGAGGTTGTTGTTCATCATCTTCTTGTTGATGCTGACGAGGTGCTTGACCCGACCGTAGATCTTGGCATCCAGGCCACGCATCTTGAAGCCCTCCTCCAGCTCCGCCTGCATCTGCTCGAGGTACTGGTCGTGCTCTGGGGCGCGCTCGGCGAGGGCCGCGGTGAGGCCAGCGTACAGCTCGGGGTGGAGGTAGCGGAAGCAGAGGTCTTCGAGCTGACTCTTGAGCTTCGCCAGCCCCAGCCGGTTGGCGATCGGAGCGTAGATGTCGAGGGTCTCCTGAGAGATTCGCTGCTGCTTGTTCGGCGGCATGTGCTCCATGGTGAGCATGTTGTGCAGCCGATCCGCGAGCTTGACCAGGACCACCCGAACGTCCTTGGACATCGACAGGATGAGCTTGCGGAAGTTCTCTGCCTGCGCCTCCTGCTGGGTGCGGAACTGGAGCTTTCCTATCTTGGTGACGCCGTCGACCATGTCGGCGACGTCGAGGCCGAACTCTTCGGTGACCGCCTCGTGGGTGGTCAGGCAGTCTTCCATGGTGTCGTGGAGGAGGCCGGTGGCGATGGTGTCGATGTCCATCCGCAGGTCAGCCAGTAGCCTGGCGACAGCGATGGGATGGATGAGGTAGTCCTCACCGGACTTTCGAGTCTGTCCACGATGCGCCTGCGCAGAGAAGAGGTAGGCGCGAACGATGACATTGGTGTCTGCGTCAGGAGAGTACCCGCGGACGATGTCCAGGATCTCGTTGATGCTCATGGCTTCCTCGCTCCCTTGACAAGCCTATAGATTAAGGCGTGTCGGGGGAACTCGTCTGCTCTAAATTGCAGGAGAAGTTCACCCCGCTGTGAATTGAGACACCAGACTGGCCCGTCGCCTTGCACGGAGAAGCTCCGCGATGAGGATCGCCTGGAGCTGATCGTAGCCGCTGTTGAGATCGTCGTTGACCAGGAGGTACTCGAACTCCCCGCAGCGCGAGAGCTGGAGCCGGGCGTCGGCCAGGCGACGCTGAATGATCGCCTCGGAGTCGGTCGAGCGGCCTCGAAGTCGTGCCTCAATGGTGTCGATCGAGGGAGGGAGGATGAAGATGAACACGGCATCGGGCAGCGCCGCACGGACCTGCTCCGCACCCTGAGCATCGATCTCCAGGAGGATGCTCTCGCCGCGTTCCAGCGCAGCCTCGACCGGTGCTCGGAGCGTTCCGTAGCGGTTGCCATATACCTCCGCCCACTCCAAGAACGCGCCCGCTTCGACCATCTCGGCATGGCGCTCTTGGCTGACAAAGTGGTAGTCACGACCGCTGACCTCGCCAAGCCTCGGGGCGCGGGTGGTTGCAGAAACGGAGAAGCTCAGATTTGGAATGGTGGCGAGGGCTTCCTTGACCAGGGTGGTCTTGCCGGTGCCGCTGGCACCAGTGACCACAAACAGCGCGCCACGATCCGGGCGGGCGAAGCGGGTGAGGTTCAGGCTCATTGTCGGTCCTTGCTTACGGTGCGCCGACCTGACAGACGCTCACCATCGCGCAGGCATCGCAGATGCTGGGGATGCGCTCTTTTCGACAGCCCCCGCTGATGCCGAGGTGGGCGAGGGCGAAGTCGTACTTGATCGGGTCGGTGGGGTCGAGTCGGGCGAGGTTGCGGGTGATCTCCTGGGCGGTCTTCCAGCTCCCGTCCGAGCGACGGGTCAGACCAAGCAGCCAGGCGAGCTTGTGGGTGTGGGTGTCCAGCGGCAGGACCAGGCTGCTGGCTGGAAGGGTCCAGATGCCGAGATCAGGACTTTCGGTGCGGATCATCCAGCGCAGCAGCATGTTCCAGCGCTTGCAGGCGCTGCCGCTGTCTGGGCTGGAGAGGAGGGTTCGGGTGCCGCGGGGGAGGTCGGAGAACTCGGCGGCGGGCACCCCGTGCTCCGGAGCTGCGGCGAGCACTGCTGCGCGCAGGGTGGCGACCATCGCGGAGAGGGCGGGTCGAATGCTGCGGTGGCTCTTTCTCCACGCGCCCTCGATGACTGCGCCGAGGCGATCGTGCGCTGCGATGACCCGGCGAAGGCCTGCTGCGAGAAGGACAAAGTCAATGCCGTTGTTCCAGCGGTAGCGCATCGGCAGCAGACCTGCGGCATCGTCGGTGTCGAAGCCTTCAATAAATGCGCGCGGTCCGCCCACGGCGTCGGCCTGGGCCATGATCGCTTCGATGACCGGTAGGAATGCGCTGACCCGTCCGTAGCCGAGCAGTGCTGCGAACACCGCAGCGATCTCCTGGTCGGCGGGATCGGCGTACCGGGTGGGGACTCGGAGGGGATCGTGCTGGAGGCGCTCAGCGTCGGCCCGCTGATCGAGCAGGGCCTCGAACGCTGGGCGCAGCCGAGACACTCGCTGAGCAGAGAGCACGGTGCGCGGAGTGGTAGCCATGGGGGCTGGTATCCTCTCAGGGGCATCCTTCAACCCGGAGCAGCCATGCGACTGACCCTTCCCTTAACATTCCTGCTCGGGGGCCTGGTCGGGGCTGCTGTTGCCTCAGACCCGGTCCGTGGGCATGTCGTCTCCGTGGACGATGCGCCCCTCAAGACCGCCCCCCACGGCAAGGCCAGCGTCCGGGTGCTCTCTGGAGAAGCCGAGTCGGCGTTTTTCGGGATGCTGACCATTGATCCCGGGGTGACGATCCCAGTCCACCGTGATGCCAGCGAGGAGTTCGTGTACATGCTGGAGGGCGGCGGGGTGATTCAAATTGATGGGGTGGAGTCTGTGGTCGGGCCAGGAGACGCGGTGTTCATGCCGGCCAACTCAGCGGTCACCTTTGCAGCAACAGCGGCGGGACCGAGCAAGGTGCTGCAGGTGTTCGCGCCGACGACCTCTGCCGCGAAGTACGACGGCTGGAAGTAGAACCGGGCGGCTCGGAGCGCTTCGTGAAGGCGGAGCGAGCGGCGCGTCCTCCCCGGCATCCTCAGCCGGTCTCGCTGCGGAGCCTCACTCGACGTTCGCGGCTTGCTCTCGGATCCGCTCCAGCACGCTCTTCATCTCCACAACCCGATGCGAGATCGGGTGCTCGGCGGACTTGCTGCCGATGGTGTTGATCTCGCGGTTCAGCTCCTGGGTGAGGAAGTCCATCTTTCGCCCGATGGGGTTGTCCTCGGTCATGACCTGACTGAACTGGCTGCAGTGAGAGAGAATTCGGGCGAGCTCCTCGGAAACATCGGCCTTATCTGCGAGGACTGCGGCCTCTGCTGCCAGGCGAGAGGGCTCAATTCGATCACCGATGAGGCGGGTGATGCGGGCGGTGAGGCGTGCGTGGAGGCGGGTGTTGATGCCCTCGCAGTGCTCCTCGACCTCTCTTCGCAGGCTGCGGATCTGATCGAGGTGCTGCTTGAGGTCGTTGAACAGCTCGGCGCCCTCAGTGGCCCGCATGCTCAGCAGCTCATCACAGGCGCTCTCCAGCGCGGTGCTCACGAGGGTCCACTCGACCAGGGCATCGGGCTCGCTCTCGGAGAGGGTGAGCACGCCAGGCTGCTTGAGGAGGGTCTCCAGCGGGATGCGGTCGGGATCGCGGGTGAGGCGCTTGGCGACGGCCGACATCGCGGCGTGGTAGCGCTCAGCAAGGATCGGATCGGCCGAGATGGTCTGTCCGCTCTCGACCGCGCTGCGCTTGACGAAGATCTCCACTCGACCGCGGTTGATTCGCGGCTTCATGATCTTCTGGATGCGCGACTCGAGCACCATGTATGCCCGAGGAAGGCGGATCTGGATGTCGCGGAATCGGTTGTTGACGCTTCGCATCTCGATGACGACAGAGACGTCACCGTTGGAGGCTTCACCGCGGCCGTAGCCGGTCATGGAGTTCATGCCGAACCCCTAACCGGTGCGGGCAGTGCGGGGCGTCTACAGGCTGGTGACGGTGCCGGTGTTCCAGTTGATCCGAGCAAACTCGGTGTAGCTGTCTTCACCGGTGATGCCGCGGGTGTCCGACCACTCCAGGGCGCCGTTGATGTAGATGTTCACCGTGACGTTGTTGGAGCCCATGTGATCAGACGGCGCCGAGCCTCGGTAGTCATGAACGACGACGGTGTAGCTCGAGTCGGACGGGGACTGAATGTTGATGTTCTCTGGACCGAGCCCGTTGATGTCGTCGAGATCGAGGGTCGGGTTGTCGGCGGCGCCGGCGTTGCCCCACTCGACACCGTCGGTGCAGTTGGCGTAGTAGCAGTCTGAATTGAACCAGAAGTCCTCGAGCGTGCCGCCGGCGTTGAGGAGGTGCAGGTCCATGTCATCGACCTGCTCCCAGTACATCTCGATCCAGAGGTTCTCTGCCGGGATGGACTCCAGGGTGATCTCACAGGAGTCGGTCTCGCCGCTGTCGTTGGTGACGGTGAGGCGGCCGATGTAGTCGCCGGCAAGATCGGGGGTGAAGTTGTTGCGGACAGCCTGGCCGTTGGGCATGGTCACTGCAGAGCCCGTCGGCTGAGAGATCAGCTCCCAGTTGTAGTCAACGATGCTTCCGCCAGCCGGGTCGCGGCTGTCGGAGCCGTCCCAAGCCGCGACCTCAAACGGGGGCTCGACCGGGTTGGGAGAGACCGAGCAGTCGGCGATGGGTGCGTTCTCATCGTTGGCCGGCTGCCAGGTGTCGCTGGTGTCGTCTGGCTCGGTTCCATCCGGCTCAGTCTCATCAGGCGTTGAGGAGTCGATACCCTCAAGGTTTGGTCCAGGGTCGGTGTGGACCTTGTAGTCCATCTGACAGCCCGTCAGACCAAGTGCAAAGACCGAGCAGAGGATAGTACCGAGCTTCATAGAGCGCTCCATTTGTGAACCTCACGGCTTACCGCACAAGGTTGATTTTACTGTTGCTCAACCAACACTGACCTAAATGGTTCTATCCAGTAATTTGTTCACATGCACAAGTGACAAATATGAAACAGAGAGAACATCACCAGGACTCACGAACTCTATGGGCTTGATTTTCAAGGGTAAAGCCACGCTCTCTTAATCTGAATGGCCCCGCCATGCCGCGTAGCGTGCGGCTTGTCGCTTCTGTATTCCTCAGACAAGCGCGAAGGCTATCGGGGTCATCAGGGGGCACCAGCCAGCCGACAGTGTCGTCGATCAGCTCTGGAATCCCGGAGACCGGAGTGGTGACCACCGGACGACCACAGGCCAGGGCCTCCATCATCGCGACAGGCACTCCGTCCAGATCGCCGTCAGGGGCTTGGCGGCAGGGAAGAACGAACAGGTTGGCACGTGCCATCGCGGCGCGGATCTCGGAGGGCGGGAGCGCACCGGTGACGGTCACGCCTTCGGGAACGGGGCCGGTGAGATCGCTGACCAGCGTCAGGGTTCCGGCGGTTCCCTCCCAGGCTGCCAGGAGGGTGTCGAGTCCCTTCTTGGGGACGTTCCGCCCAACGCTGATCGCGCGAAGCTCCCCGGCCGGTAGCGGGGTCGGACGCCACACGGAGAGGTCCGGACCGCAGCGGACGCGCTTGGCGATGATGCCCTGCACTGCGAGCGCTGCGACGTGGTAGTCGGCAACGGTGAGCACCGTATCGGCGGCAGCGAGTACGGTCTGTAGCGACGGGCGTGGCCGGAACAGATCGGTGGCGTGGACCGTGACGGTGTAGGGAAGGCCGAGGTCGCGGTGCAGGGCGTGGGCGAACTCCGCAGCCTCTCCGGCGAAGTGAACATGGATCCGATCAAACCCGGCGGCGTGACGGGCCAGCCAGGGCAGCCGAGCAGCGTCCTTGTCGCGCTGCTGGGTGGCCAGCCACCGCTGTCCCTCGGTGAGTCGGCGCAGCCGACCGGTCAGCGGCCGACGGGGGACGTTGAGCACCTCTGCGGGGGGAAGCTCATCTTGGAGCGCGCCATCTGCTCGGCTTCCGAGGGCCGCGATGGTGATGGACACGCCTGGATCCTGGCGCTGGATCTCCGCGATCTCCCGATAGACGAACGTCTCGGTGAGGGTCGGAAAGTAGCGGAGGAGGTAGAGAACCTTCACGGCGAGTGGGGGTGGCCGGCAGGCGGAGCGATCAGCCAGTCCGCCGGAGTGGGCTGCGGCAGGGCTGCAGGGCCGAGCGTGGGTGGCGGTGCCGCGGGGGCGGTCGAGCGCGCGGCGACCCAGTAGCGGCTGGCGATGTGCTGTGGTGTGCCGTCCTCATCTCGAATGAAGCGGATGTAGTTGTAGTAGCCGCCATCGACGTAGAAGAACTCGTCGAGAGCGGACTGGTAGAGCCTGCGGCTCTGGTTCGCGCCGTCTGCAAACCGGATGTAGAGGTAGCGCTCATCCAGGGTGACCACGACGGTGCCGTTGTACAGGGGATCCTCGTAGTCTCCCTCGAATTCTCCCCAGGTCTTCGGGTCGGTGAAGTACTCCGGCGCGGTGTAATCGGCAGGGGCATCGAGGAACAGCTCGGCAGCCCTCAAGGCGAGGTTGCCGGTGTAGTAGTAGGAGGCATTGGTGACCGCCACGACCCCGAAGCCCTGATCTGGAGCGACGAGGAGGTAGGAGGAGTGCCCTGCGCCGCCGCCGCTGTGAGAGAGGACATCCACTCCATCCAGGCTCCAGGTGTACATCCCGTAGCCGTGGTGGGTGGTCACGGCATAGCCGGTCTCTTGCTGGGGGGTGAGCATCGGGGAGAGGTCGGCGACCAGGCCGCTGCCGCCGTCGAGGATGACCTCCGCCATGGTCCCCAGGTCGAGCACGCTGCCGTGGAGCAGCGTGGCGGCGCGGAGGTACTCGCAGTCGTGGAGATCGGGGGTGTAGAAGCTGCCGTTTTCATAGCCGATGCTGTAGCTTCCACCGACGGCCTCGGCGGGCTTGAAGGTCGCGGTGGTCATGCCGGCAGGGGTGAGGATGTGATCCTGCATGTAGTCGGCGTAGTCCTGTCCGGTGGCCTCTTCGATGACCCGTCCGACCAGCGACCAGCCGGTGTTCGAGTAGTTGAACAGCGTCCCGGCCGACACGAGCGTGTTGGGCGCGATGTTGTTCCAGAAGGCCACCTCAGAGAGGTCACAGCTGGTGTCCCAGTAGTCCTCCATGCCGGTGGAGTGCGTCATCATCCGGTGAAGGGTCAGCGCGTCTGGGTCGCCTCCGGTCACGCTGATGTCAGGAAGAAGACCGGTGACCGGAGCACTCAGGTCGAGCTTGCCGTCCTCGACCAGCTGGAGCACAGCCATCGCAGTGTGTAGCTTGGAGACGGAGTTCCACCGGAAGATGGTCTCGGTGGTGACTGGGATGGCCCCGCCGTACTGGGTGGTGCCCATTCCGGTGGCGTAGGCAAGCTCTCCATCGAGGATGACTGCAAAAGCGAGCCCAGGGACGCCGTAGTAGTTTATCCAGCCGTCTGCGAAGTCTGTGAGCTCGCCCCAGGCCGCCTGCCGCTGCTCTGCCAGCGCCCCTGCTGCTTGCTCGGCAGTGTCGACGGGCTCTGCGGAGTCGACGGGCTCTGCGGAGTCGATGGGAGGCTCGGTGGTGTCTGCTGGGGTGCAGTCCGGTGCGCCGGAGCAGTCGGTGTCGAAGCAGTCAAACGCGCCGTCACCGTCGTTGTCTGCACCATCGTCGCACTCGCCGGGGTTCTTGCCTTCCCACAGCGAATCGTCTTCAGGGGGTGCGGACTGGCAGGCCAGCAGGGTGAGCAGCAGCATGGGCTATCTCCGGGGCGGAATGGCGACAGCGATCGCCTCGATCTCGGCAGCGCGCGCGTCCCAGGTTCGCACAGTCGGTGCACGAGGGGGAGCCTGGAGGGCAGCATCGGCGGCACGGCGCAGGCTGTCGGCATCTCCGGGCGTGTAGCGGTGCAGGGGGGCGCCGGTGAGGCGAGCGATCTCGTCGATGGAGGGGAGGCTTGGTGCGATGATCGGTGCGGCTGTAGCGAGGTAGTCCCACAGCTTGAGCGGGGAGGTGAGCTGCCGGCCGAACAGGTTGTCCTGTAGTGGAAGCAGCAGCGCGCTGCTCGCGGCGAGGACGTCGGGAACCTCCGGGTAGGGAACTGGGGGCAGCAGCCGGACCCGAGCCGAGCCATCCAGGGCTGCTCTCTCCTCGGGACGTCCGCCGATCAGCTCGACGGGGAGGGGGAGGTCAGCCGCAGCGTCCATCAGCCAGGGGAAGCCCTTGTAGGTCCGCATCGAGCCCAGGCAGCGGATCACCGGATCCGGAGTGGAGACCCGCTCTCGACGGCGGGCAGCAGAGACGGCGTTGTGGCTGGCGCGCCGGTTGTCGGGCAGGGCATCCCCATAGGCTGCCTCCCAGGCGGCGAGGGTGCCACCGCAATTGGCGACCATCGCATCAATGCGCGGCAGCAGCCACGACTCCAGCTTCGCGGAGGTTGGGGGACGGCCGTGCTCGGACTCCAGGGCGGAGTCCAGCTCGTGGGTCTCCAAGAGGACGTGGTGGCGGTTGGGCTTGAGGAGCTTCAGCGCAGACTGCAGGCGGCGCTTGTCTCGGGCAAGGACGAGGCCGGGAGCACCAGCCCACCACCGGCTGAGGTGAGCGCGAAACCACATCCCGGAGAGCCCGGAGTGGGTCGTCGGGGAGATGCGGAGGTGGAGGCCGGCGGCTGGGGGCAGACCCATCGCTGCGAGGGCATCCTCTGGTCGTCCGCTTGTGCCGCGATCGGCGAGCAGGGTGACCTCATGGCCGCGACTGGCGAGGGCATGACAGGCATGGAGGACCTGGATGGCCTGGGCGCGGAAGGAGGGCAGCCGGGGGCGGTAGAGGTGGAGGATGCGCACGGTTGCTCCTTACAGCGCCGACAGGAGCGCGGCGAGTGCGGCGGCGGGTCCGTGGTGGCGGAGGGCGTGCCGTCTTGCCGCGAGGCCGGCGTCTTCATCGGACAGCAGGGCACGGATCGCGTCGAGGTCAGGGGCGTCGGGATCGGTGAGCAGCAGCCCGGGGCCGACTGCCTCGGGGACACCGCCCGTCATGCAGCCGATCGCTGGGGTCTCCCGGAGGGCAGCCTCGATGAGGCACAGCCCGAGTCCTTCTGCGCCGGTTCCGTCGACATCGACTCGCGGCAGCAGCAGGATCGCCCCGGCGCGCTCCAGGTGGGCGAGGGCCTCGGCGCGGGGAAGCCGCCCGGTGAACGTGACCGGTGCCCCCTCGGCGGCAGCACGGAGGACGGGCAGGGCCTTGCCCTCGCCGATGATGCGGAGCGGGACCTTGAGTGCTGAGGCGATGTGGATGGCCCGATCAGCACCCTTGAGCGGCGTGAGCCGGGCGAGCACCACCAGCTCGCGTCGGCGGAGCACGGTGGGGGGTGGCGGTGGCGTGATCGGCATCGGCAGGACGGTGATCGGCAGGTCTTGATCGGGCAGCAGTCGCCGCAGCTCGGAGGCGAGGAAGCGGGACACTGGCAGCAGCGCAGTGGCGGCACGGGCCACCCGCTGCAGCGTCGGGGGTGCGGTGTGGAGGCGGGTGAGATCGCTGCCGTGGAACGCCACGCCGAGCGTTGCACCCCGCAGCCAGCCCGACAGCATCTGCGCGAGCGGCCAGGTCGCGCAGATGACCCGGGTCTGGGGATCGAGACGGGGCCAGGCCGTCAGCGCTGCCCAGGTGCCCTGCCATGCTCCCCACGACCGACCGCGCATGCGGACCACGGCAAACGGCCACGCCGCATCGGCGACGGTGGTCGAGCCGGTGTGCCTGGCGAGCACCGTGACGTCGTGGCCGCCCTGCGACAGCGCGAGCGCGAGGTCGACCACCCAGGATGCGATGCCGCCGGTGAAGTCTGGCGGAAAGTCCTGGGTGATCAGCAGCCAGCGGCTCACGAGATGGTCCGCTGCACGGCATCCCAGACCCTGTCCACTGTCAGCCCGCGCATGCAGAGGTGATCGCCAAACGGGCAGGCTGGACCACCGTATCGGGAGCAGGGCCGGCAGGGCAGGTCGAGCGCTACGACCTCGCCGGCATGACACCAGAATCCATCTGAGGAGGTGGTCGGCCCAAAGATCCCGACCACCGGCACTCCAGCTGCGGCGCAGAGGTGCATCAGCCCAGAGTCGCCAGCGACCGCCACCCGACCCCGCCCCATCGCAGCCAGGGTCTTCTCGAAGCCCTTCTCGGCGATGAACTCCGCGCGCGCGCCGATGGCCTCGGCGATGTCTCCGACCAGCGCGACCTCGTCGGGTCCGCCGAGCACGATGACCGGGCCGGGGTAGCGGCTGCCGAGGGCGGCGAACCGATCCGCAGCCCATGCCTTCGTCGGCCACGCGCTGCCTGGGCACAGCAGGAGGGCATCGGCGGGGCCCGCCACCGGGAGCCACGGCGCGGAGGCGGGGGAAACGCCAGCGGCTTCCGCATAGCGATGCACAACGGTGGGCGGAGGCGCGCCGAGCTTGAGGTGGACCCGGGCACGGCGCCGGAGGTCGTGGCGCCTCACCCGGCGGACCGGACCACGGATCGCGCGGGCGGTGCGAACGGAGCGCAGCGAGGCGTGCAGATCGATGATGCGGTCAGCAGCGCGGGGGAGGGGATCATCCCCCGCGCACACCGCGACCACGCCGGGCAGGGCCTCCGCCAGCGGTCGGTAGCGGGGGTGGGTGATGAAGGTGACCGGAGCGAGCGCGGCCGTGACCGTGCCTGTGAGCACGATGTCGCCCAGCGAGGAGTAGCGGATGACGACGGTGCTCACAGGCGGTCCAGCACGTTCTGGGCGGGATGGGCCAGGCATGGGGCATCCCATGGACAGCGCTTGGCGTAGCAGGGCCAGCACATCGGCGGGACTCCCTGGTGCCAGGTCGCGCCCGGCGCACCGGTCCGCACCGGATCGGTCGAGCCAAACACCACGTGAACATCTGCTGGATCCGCACCATGCCCGCGTCGTGCTGCGGCGGCGAGGTGGCTCAGCCCGCTGTCGTTGCCGACGACCGCAGAGACTGCAGCAGACAAGGCGGAGAAGTCGGGCAGGCTGAGGATGGGCAGGACCGGGTGTGGACCGGCGATCGCTGCGATGGCTTCTTCGTCTCCAGGGCCACCAGTGAAGACGGCGCGGCCGTCGAGGGCATCGGCGAGGTCGCGGTAATTCTTCCACCGGGCCGTGTGTGGGCTGGCGGTGCCTGGGAGGAGCAGGACTGCGTCGTCCGGGACGGGGGGCGCGATTCCTTCGGGGGCGTACTGAGGAAGTCCAATGACCTCGCCCCCAGCGGCTCGGGCCACCGCAGCGAAGTCATCGATCCGGTGGCGCTGGGTGGGCACGACCGCGTCGGTCAGCAGCCACCATCGAGCATCAGTGCTCAGTCCGATGCGTCGGGGGATGTGTCGGGTGGACCACGCGGCCCCCAGCGAGGGCTTGAGCAGCACCGCGATGTCTGCCTTCGGAGACGCATCACGAGAGAGGACCGTCCCGAGGCCATCATACAGTGCCGCACCCCAGCGCGGAGCAACGATGAGGCAGGGGGCAATCGCCGCCAAAGCGGAGATTGCTGGGAGGGCCATCACCCCGTCGCCGAGGTGATCCGGGGCACGAATCAGCAGCACCTCGGAAAGGTATCGCGCTCAGGCCGCTCGGGTCAGCGGGAGGGGCATGTGACGGAGGATCGCGCCACGGATGGCCTCGCTGGTCGGCAGGATCTTGATCTTGCCGTCCGTCTCGCTGATGACTGCAGTCAGCACCTCGCTGAGCCGGGTGGCCATCTCAGACTCTCGGTACTCTGGGAACATTCTTGTGAACCACCGGGTGACTTCTGTCATCTGGCAGCCGGAGATGCTGGCGATGACCCGACAGCCGCTCTCGGCCATGCGCAGGGCGAGCTCTGCGGTCTCGGCATCCGGGAGATCGTGGATGACCACGCCGTCTGGGTTCTCCCGTCGCGCGGCGAGGAGTCCGGAGCGGTACGAGTCGGTGTCGACGGACACCTCGCGCTGCGAGATCGCGGCTCGGATGTCCTGATGGAGGTACTCCATTGGGTCCTCGATCGAGACGAGGTGGCCAGGGTAGCCGCGGTTGTAGGCGTCGGTGAGCGCGGCGAGCAGGCCGAGCCGCGCACGCCTGCCGGTGACCAGTACGATCCCTGGCTGGCTCCACGCCAGGCGGCTGACCAGCTCGGGGGCCTGGAGGTCCTGGAGGCTCGGCGGCGAGAGGGCCATCCGGTGGATGACGATCGCGATGCTGCCGCGCTGTCGGTAGAGGTGGACCCGAAAGCGCCCCAGCCGGTTCACGCCGAAGGAGAACTCCAGCTCTCGGATGCGTGCCAGCGGTGCCTCTCGCATCGCAAGCCCGAGCAGCTCCTGTGCTGCCCGCTGGGTGTCGGCCGGAGTGAGCTCTGGGTAGGGCGTCGGGATCAGGCGATCAGCGGAGCGAAACATGGGCCGACCCGGCACCTTGAGGAGGATGTCGGTGGCCTCAGCCTTGAGGCTGTCGGTGAGCAGGGAGAGAATGCGCTGGTGGTCGTATGCCATACCGGCTCCGTAGATCCTGATGGGTTTTCTTGTTGTACCTCTTCGGACTCCGGATCTGGAGAATGAAGTGGTCTACTCAGCGATTTTTCTTGCGTGCTTTCCGCTTGGCACGACGCTCTTTGGCCCGCTTTAGCTTCTCTTCGGGGGTCAGCGATGGAGCCTTGTTGGGCTTGGCCCCGCCGCCACCGAACATGCCGCCCATCGCAGCCATCGGGTTGAAGCCGCCGCCGCCGCCGGACCGTCGCTGACTGCGACCGCCGCCCATGCCTGGCATCCCGCCGCCCATGCCCGGCATCCCGCCGAACATGCCGCTGGAGCCGAGCTGTCCCATCATCGTTCGGACCTGGACGAAGCGCTCGTAGAGATCCTTGACGTCCTGGACCTGTCGGCCGCTGCCCTTTGCGATCCGCCGGAAGCGGGAGTCGTTGAGGATGTCAGGATCGTTGCGCTCTGCCTTGGTCATCGACTGAATCATCGCCTTGACCTTGAGCAGCTCGCGATCGTCGAGGGCCTCCGGAGGGAGCTGGCTGAGCATGTCGCCCATGCCCGGCAGTCGCTCGAAGATCGACTTGAGCGAGCCCATCTTGCGGATCATGTCGATCTGCTTGAGGAAGTCCCCGAAGGTGAACTGCCCCTTGAGCATCTTCACCGCGTCCTTCTCTGCGGTCTCCTGATCGACGACCTGCTCGAAGTCTTTCATCAGACCGACGACGTCGCCGAAGCCCAGGATCCGGTCGGCGAGTCCCTCGGGGCGGAACTCCTCGAGCTTGTCCAGACCCTCACCCATTCCGATGAACTTGATCGGCTTGCCGGTGACTTCCTTGATCGACAGCGCCGCACCGCCGCGCGCATCACCATCGAGCTTGGTGAGGACAAAGCCGGTGAACGACAGCCGGCGGTCGAACTCTGCAGCGGTCTTCACGGCGTCCTGGCCGATCATGGCGTCGCAGACGAACAGGATGTTGTCCGGGTTGGTCTTCTCCTTGATCTGCTCCAGCTCGCCCATCAGCTTGTTGTCGACCGCCAGGCGACCGGCGGTGTCAAAGATGACGACATCGCGACCGACGTTGCGGGCCTGCTGCACGCCGAGGGTGCAGAGCTGGACGGGATCCATGCCCTTGATGCTGAACACCGGGACGCCGAGCCGGCGGCCGAGGGTCATGAGCTGATCGACGGCAGCAGGGCGGTAGATGTCCGCAGCGACCATCATCGGCTTCTTACCCTCCGCCAGCAGCCGCTTGGCGAGCTTGCCGGCGGTGGTGGTCTTACCGGAGCCCTGGAGGCCGACCATCATGATCAGGGTCGGGCTTCCGGAGAGGTTGAGGGTCGCATCGACCGGACCCATGAGGTTGACCAGCTCGTCGTGGCAGATCTTGATGAAGTGATCGGCGGGTGTGACCGTGACGTTTGGCGGCAGGCCCTCGATGGACTTCGGCGCCTTGAGGGTGACGACCTCGCCCAGCGCGCGCTCTCGGACCTTGCTGAGAAAGCCACGGACCACAGACAGCTCGACGTCCGCTTCCAGGAGGCTCACCCGGACATCGCGCAGCGCATTCTTGATGTTGTCTTCAGAGAGCTGCGTCTTGCCCTGGAGCTTGAGGCGGGCGTTCTTGAAGCCTTTGGAGAGGGTCTCGAGCATGGGGGTTCCCTGTTCAGTCGATGGCGGCGGTTTGCTTAACATCCACACCGCAAGCCGGGGAGACAAGGTCTCGACGCGGCCAGGCGCTATGCCATCGCGGCCAGTGCATTGTGGATGCCGGCTTGATGAAGCGGCTCGTCAGGCTGGAGAGCCGCAGCCCGCTCGTAGGCTGCGAGAGCCTCGGGGTAGGAGCCGAGGAGCTGGAGGGCATCACCGCGCCCATGCCACGCCCAGGGGTGCGCGGGATCGTGCTCGAGGATGGTGCCAAAGTGGTGGAGGGCATCGGCGTAGTGGCCCGCCTCAAATGCGGTGCGACCAGCGCGCAGAGAATCGACGGAGCCCGCCGGCAGCGAGATGCTCATGCCCGGTCGGTCCGCTGAAGCGAGCCTGGATAGGGTGGCATCTGAGGGGCGGCCGAGCAGCAGCCGACCCAGCCGAACGATAACCAGAACGCCGCGATCCAGGCGGCGTGCCCAGAGCGGACGCTGTGGCGGTGTGGTGTCGATGTGCGGTCTCCAGGAGACGAGAGAGGAAAGAAACGACTATATTGGCCTGCCCAGGCATGCTTCGATAGTACTGCCGACCTGGAGGTTGACAATGATCCGAGCACTGCTGCCCCTCACCCTGACAGTAAGCATGGGCTGCTCTGACTATGAGGTCTACTCGCTGGAGAATGCAGACATCTTCTACCAGCTTGAGGCCAGCGAGGTGGACATCCTGCTGGTGGTCGACAACTCCTGCTCCATGGAGCCCTACCAGACCAAGCTTGCGACCAGCTTCGACTCGTTCTTGACCTACTTTATCGAGGGCGACGTTGACTACCAGATCGGCGTGACCACCACCTCGCTCCAGGCCATCGAGTACGACCCCTACTACGATCCGCCATGCACCCAGCAGGTGATCAACGCCATTCCGGCCCCCGGTGTTCTCGTCGACAACGAGATCATCACCCCGGACACCGCAAACGCTGGCACCGTATTCTCTGACATCGTCAACGTCGGGATCTGCGGGACCGCATTCGAGATGGGGCTCGGCAGCGCGCGGCTCGCCCTCCAGCACGCCCAGTCCGGTGCGTTCAACAATGGCTTCCTGCGCGAAGACGCCTACCTGTCGCTCATCTTCGTCAGCGATGAGCAGGACGCCTCCCCCCTGCCGGTCAACGACTACATCAACGAGTTCCGCGACTCCAAGACCGGCGGCGGTCGAGAGTCGGTCATCGCCAGCGCGCTGGTCGTCGAGGATCCCTCCGATTGCAACCCCCAGCAGCAGGCTGCGGCGGTCGTCGGCAGCCGCTACATCGACATCGCGGAGCAGACCGGTGGCCTTATCGGCAACATCTGCGGTGATGACTTCGAGAGCATCGTCACGGAGCTGTCTCTGAACAGCTCCCGACTGACCGACACCTTCTACCTCTCTGCGCTGCCCGAGCCCGGCTCCCTCATCGTCGGCGTCTCGGACGCCGGAGACGTCTACGAGATCGACTGCGACACCGGGGAGTGGACCTATGAGCTTCAAGAAGAGGGGGACGAGGTCCAGGGGGTGATCGTCTTTGATCGCGCAAGCATGCCACCGCCAAACAGCAAGATCACCGTCAAGTACAACCGCGGAGACGGTGATCCGGCGGGCTTCTGTGGCAGCGAAGACACAACTGATAGCGTCGGGGAGTGACGATGAAGCGCACACTTATCACCATCGTCTTGTTCTTTGTTCTTGCTCTCGTCACCGCATGCAATGGCGGCAATGAGAACGCAAAAGACGGCACCTGCGCGAACAATGCCGACTGTCCGGACAACTTCCTCTGCCTTGAGGAGCAGTGCATCGAGATCGGCTGCACTGAGTCCAGCGAGTGCGCGCTCGGCTACTACTGCGATGCCACGTACACCTGCACGACCGGATGCTCTGAGGACATCGACTGTGTCGCCGGCGAGGCCTGCAACACCCAGACCAACACCTGCGAGGACTACGGCTGCCGTGACACCGAGCTTGACTGCGAGATCGGTGAGTACTGCGACACGACCACCGGCGAGTGCTACGCCGACAGCCGCGCGCACTGCAACTCCTGCTCCCACAGCTACACCAACCCCTCCGCAGGCTGCGGGCAGGGCATGGAGTGTCTGTACTGGGACGTCGGCGAGTTCTGCAACAACGACAACCAGTGCGATCCGGGCTTCACGTGTAGCGAGGTCGCGTTCGGGACGAAGTACTGCACGCTGGATTACTGCTTCGCCGAGTGCAACCCCAGCGACGCGGAGGCGTGTCCGCGCGGCTACGTCTGTGGGCAGTACTTCAGCGATCTTCCGACGACCTACTGCATCTCAGACTGCGACTACATGAACAAGAACGGGTTCACCCAGTAGCCAGCGACCGTCGCGGAACGCGCCCCTACTTCGCCGCCAGCGGCACCTCGCCGCCCCGGACCGTGTCCCGCAGCGAGGTGCTCCGGCGGCGAAGCTGTCTGAGGACCTGCCGGGGGCGGGACTCGGCCTTCAGCTCGTCGAGCTGTGACTGCACCGCAGCCTGGACCTGAGCATCGAGCTGTGCGACGGCCCATGCTGGCGGCTCCTCGCCGGCTGCGACCGTGATCGGCGGTGGGATGGGAGCGCCGATCTTGTAGCGGAGCGTGGTCGGCGGCGGCAGGTGGGGGAGGGGACCGATGGTGAGCCCCCAGGGAAACGACAGCGAGACTGGGAAGATCTCGGCCCGTGCCAGCTTCGGCAGCCCCATCGCGCGGGCCAGCGGTGCACCGTCGGTGAGGACCATCAGGGTGCTCTGGGCGCCAGCATTGGCGATCGGGACCACCGGGACGCCCGCCTTGATCGCGATCTTCGCGTATCCGGTTCGTCCGGCGAAGTTGACCTTGTAGCGGTCCTTCCAGGGGCGCCAGGTGTCACGGTCTCCGCCTGGCATCACGATGAGATCGCGCCGCCACGTGCGAAGCACCTCGACCGCCATCTTGCGATCTGCCCGGACTGCGCCGAGCTGAGCAAACATCCGCCCCGGCCCGTCCGCGGCGAAGAGCATCTCATGGGCCATGGCGTGTCCGGGGCGGGAGAAGCCGAACTGCTGCTGCCAGGCGTACCAGAGACCAAACCCATCGAGCACCGTCGTGCCGCCGGAGTGGTTGGAGACTGCCAGGACGTTGCGATCCTCCGGCAGGTTCTCCCAGCCATCGACCTTCAGGCCGAAGTACCGGCCGTCGCCGAACAGTCGTCCCATTCGGCGGTACAGGACGCGGCTGGAGTCTTCGCAGTACTGCTCTGGGCCAGAGCCCCAGCGCGTGCCGGAGTCACCCTGGATCCAGCGGACGATGCGAGAGCGGGGGGCGGTGGACTGAGACATGGCATGGCTCCCGGTGAGGGCTGCGAGGTAACCGCTCTACGTCATGTTCATTGACGTTTGTCAGTGACAGTAGTGTGAATCACTGACAAACGTCAATGAACATGTTGACGTTTGTCAGCGAAATGAACAGGCTACAGTGTCTGCCACTCTGGAGATGACGATGGTTCTGCTCTCAGTGCTGCTCTCAGGCACCGCCACAGCTGCCGACCCCTACACCGACCAGCAGCTTCTCGTTGAGACCGAGGGCTACCAGGCTGTCCACCCCGGCGAGCTGACGATCCTCAAGCAGGCCTCACCGGACTTTCCCAGCAAGGCCCACAAGCAGGGCCACCGTCACGAGGAGTGCATCGCGCAGGTCTTCGTCGGAGACAACGGTAAGCCGGAGTCCTCTACCGTCCAGGGCTGCCCAGAGGTGTTTCATCGCAGCGTTCAGAAGGCCGTCAAGAAGTGGCGAATCGAGCCGGTGATCGGCGAGGATGGCCTGCCTGCACCGGTGACCTTCGTGCTGCGGTTTCGCTTCGAGAAGGCGTGAGGTCTCTTAAGGCGTGAGGTCTCTTACAGAACCGGATGGTCGAACGGGCTCTTGTCGCTGTGACCGTCGGGCTTTGGTGCATCCGGCTTCTGCGGCGGTGCGGCGTGTCGGGGAGCGCCGAAGCTGGCGCTGAAGCCTCCCATGCTGCCGCCGGTCGCCACCCGGCCCATCACCGCTTTCTTTAGCGCCGGTGCGAGGGCGCGGCGGGTCCAGGGCGCGATGAGGGAGAAGCCGAAGAAGTCGGTCAGCACGCCCGGCGTGATCAGCAGCACCCCGCCGATGAGCACCAGCAGTCCCTCGACGAGCCGGTCTGCCGGAGGGATGCCCTTCTGGGCGTCTTCCTGGAGCTGCTTGAGCACCGCCATGCCTTCCCGCTTCGCCATGTATGAGCCGGCGATTCCGGTGAGCACAATGAGCAGGACGGTCTCTGCGACGCCGATGAGCCCACCGATCTGCATCAACAGGTACAGCTCGATGGCGGGGACAAGGGTGAACAGCAGGAACAGGCGGAGCATGACACTGTGTAATCGCAAACGGGCTGTCGGGGAGGGGGATCAGCCGCCGGCAGCCTTGATCCGCTCCCAGAGCGCATCGAGCATCTCGGCATCGGCATCGGCCAGATCGATGCCCTCGGATGCTGCAAGCGCCTCCATGCCACGGAACCGCTCTGCGAATCGACTGTTGGCTTCGCGGAGGACCGTCTCCGGAGGCATGCCGATGTGGCGGCCCACCTGCGCTGTGCTCAGGAGGAGATCGCCATACTCTTCGCGCACTCCCGCTCCCGTCTGAAGCGCCTCCTCCAGCTCCGCCAGCTCCTCTCGGACCTTGTCGAGCGCGCCCGTGACGTCCGGCCAGTCGAAGCCGACCGCGCTGGCCTTCTCGCCGACCCGGAATGCGTGGAGCAGGGCGGGCAGGCTCGCAGAGACTCCGTCGAGCTGAGAGCGCGGCTGCACGTTGGTCTTCGACAAGGTCGCCTTGCGCTGCTCCCAGCGAGCGATGGTTCCACCAGACCCTGCGCGCTCTAGCGGGGGGCCAAACATGCTGGGGTGGCGGGCGATCATCTTCTCGTTGGCCTGCCCGGCGATGGACTCGAAGTCGAAGCGCCCCTCATCCGCGCCGATCTGGCAGAGCAGCAGGACGACAAACAGAACATCTCCCAGTTCTTCGCTGAGTTCTTCGTTGCTCCTGTCGATGGCGTCAAGCAGCTCGTAGACCTCTTCGAGAAGGCAGGGTCGCATTGATGCCAGGGTCTGCTCCTGGTCCCAGGGGCAGCCTCCGGGGGCCCTCAGTGCAGCTACGGTCTCGACAAGGTTTAGGATGTTGGACACGGTTGGGCTCCGGTTCTTCAAGGCGCCTGATACCATGCACGCCCACAAGACGCGGGGATTGAAATGCAGATTGGTGTACCCACGGAGGTACTGCTGGGCGAACGTCGAGTGGCAGCCACGCCAGACTCGGTCAAGCGACTCATCAAGCAAGGCTTCTCCGTCACGGTTCAGGCCGGGGCGGGAGCAGGCGCGGGCATCTCGGATGCGGACTACACCGCAGCCGGAGCGCAGACGACCGACGATGTCCAGGAGATCTGGTCAGCTGACATTGTGCTGAAGGTCAACCAGCCAATGGCGTCGCCGTCGCTGGGTGCCTCAGAGATCTCGCTGCTGAGCGAGAAGACCACCCTGGTCTGCATCATGGACCGGGACGACGCGCTGCTCGCTGAGATTGCCGAAACCGGCGCCAGCGCGCTGGCGCTCAACGGTGTGCCCCGCATCACCCGCGCACAGAAGCTCGATGTGCTCAGCTCGATGGCGAACATCGCTGGATATCGGGCGGTGGTCGAGGCATCGGGTGCCTACTCCGGCTTCTTCGGACCACAGATGACTGCCGCTGGCAAGACGCCGCCGGCCCGGGTGCTCGTCATCGGTGCCGGTGTGGCCGGACTCGCGGCGATCGGTGCTGCACGTGCGCTTGGTGCTGAGGTGCGGGCCTTCGACACCCGCCCTGAGGTCAAGGAGCAGGTCCAGAGCATGGGCGCGGCCTTCCTGGAGCTGGAATTCGAGGAGGAAGGAGACGGCGGCGGCGGCTACGCCAAGGTGATGTCCGAGGCGTTCATCGCAGCGGAGATGGCCCTGTTCCGAGAGCAGTGCAAGGAGGTCGATGTCATCATCACCACCGCACTCATCCCCGGGCGTCGGGCCCCGATCCTGGTCAAGGAGGACATGCTCCAGATCCTCAAGTCCGGCAGCGTGGTGGTCGACCTCGCCGCCCAGAACGGCGGCAACTGTGAGGGCACTGTTCCCCACGAGGTCACCGTCAAGCACGGCGTGACCATCATCGGCTACACCGACCTGCCCAGCCGAATGGCGCCGGTCTCCAGCCTCTTCTTCGCCAACAACCTCGTCCACCTCCTCTCGGACATGGGCAAGGCGGAGGGCTTTCACATCGACGCGGAGGATGAGGTCGTTCGCGGTGCGCTGTTTGTGCATGCCGGTGAGGTCTTGCCGCCTCCGCCGCGAAAGGCGCCGCCGCCACCCCCGCCGGAGCCAGAGGTCGTCGCTGAGGCGGCCCAGACCGCTCCGGTGGTCGTCGACAACCTCCCCGAGCGTCGACTCCAGGGGGTCCTTGGGCTGACGGCTGCGGTCGCGCTGTGCGGCATCGGCATGTTTGCTCCTCAGGACTTTATCCAGCACTTCACCGTGTTTGCCCTGGCCTGTGTGGTCGGCTGGCAGCTGATCTGGAATGTCAGCCCGGCGCTGCACACTCCCCTCATGAGCGTGACCAATGCCATCAGCGGCATCATCCTGGTCGGCGGCCTGCTCCAGGCGGGGTCCGGAGAGATGAACACGGCGGCCATTCTGGGCGCTGTTGCCATCCTGGTTGCCACCATCAACATCGCTGGTGGCTTCCTCGTCACGCACCGCATGCTCCAGATGTTCAGGAAGTAAGATGCCTCTGAGTTTCCTCACCATCATCTACCTGACCGCAGCAGTGCTGTTCATCCTCAGCCTCGGCGGCCTCTCTTCTCAGGAGTCTGCCCGGCGCGGCAATCTCTACGGCGTCATCGGCATGGGGATCGCGGTGATCGCGACCCTCCTGCATCCTGACTTTCACAGCTTTGGCCTGCCGCTGGGCTCGATGGCGATCGGTGCGGTCATCGGCGCGGTGCTGGCTGCGCGGGTGGCGATGACCGCCATGCCGCAGCTCGTCGCGCTCCTGCACAGCTTCGTCGGCCTCGCAGCGGTGCTCGTCGGTATCTCGTCGTACCTCGCCCCCGGACACGAGATGGAGGCGGCGGCCAAGACCGTTCACTTCATCGAGATCTGGCTGGGCGTGGCCATCGGTGCGATCACGTTCACCGGCTCCATCGTCTCCTGGCTCAAGCTCGGCGGGAAGATCTCCGGCAAGCCGCTGCTGCTGCCGGGGCGGCACATGCTCAACGGCCTCGCCGCGCTGCTCATCCTCGCCCTGATCGTGCCGTTCATGATGATGGACGGTACCGGCGGGGTGCTCTCGCTGCTGATCATGACTGTGCTCGCGAGCGTGCTCGGCATTCACCTCGTCATGGCAATCGGCGGCGCGGACATGCCGGTGGTGGTCTCGCTGCTGAACTCCTACTCCGGCTGGGCTGCCGCAGCGGCGGGCTTCATGCTGGCCAATGACCTGCTCATCGTTACCGGTGCGCTGGTCGGTAGCAGCGGTGCGATCCTCAGCTACATCATGTGCAAGGCGATGAACCGCTCCATCCTCAACGTCATCTTCGGTGGCTTCGGCACAGGAGACAGCAGCGCTGCGCCGCCGCCGCCGACCGATGGTGAGGTCAAGGAGGCGGTCTCGACAGACTGTGATGAGGTCGCTGACCTGCTGCGTGACGCCAAGAACATCGTCCTGGTGCCGGGCTACGGCATGGCGGTCGCGCGCGCTCAGCACCCCGTCGAGCAGCTCACCCGGATGCTTCGAGAGCGCGGCAAG
This sequence comes from Myxococcota bacterium, assembly GCA_029251165.1. Classification (GTDB taxonomy): domain Bacteria; phylum Myxococcota_A; class UBA796; order UBA796; family UBA796; genus JAQXDW01. The sequence continues at coordinate 16,126 of JAQXDW010000120.1, read as the reverse complement.
ACCGTCCGCTACGCGATCCATCCGGTCGCTGGTCGGCTCCCGGGTCACATGAACGTGCTGCTCGCTGAGGCGGGCGTTCCGTATGACATCGTGCTGGAGATGGACGAGATCAACGAAGATCTCCCGGAGACCGATGTGGTCCTCGTTATCGGTGCCAACGACATCGTCAACCCGGGTGCCCAGACCGACCCCCACTCTCCGATCGCAGGAATGCCCGTGCTGGAGGTGTGGAAGTCCGGCATGGTGGTGGTGCTCAAGCGCAGCCTGCGGGTTGGCTACGCTGGAGTGGGGAATCCGCTGTTCTATCTGGAGAACACCCGGATGCTGTTTGGCGATGCGCGAGACAGCATCGAGGCGCTGGTGAGCGCGCTGAAGGAGTAGGCTCGCGCGGCCTCTGGTGTGGTTGTCCAAGACCACTGCAGGGGCGCAGCGGTCATTCAGAAGCGCTGGGGACATGAGCTGGAATCCCCAGCGCAGATCTGAGCGATTGTGCCTGCGTTGCCCGTGCTTGAGGGCTCAGGCTGGACCCTCTTCGTGGCCCGTCACGCGACCACACCAGGCGTCAATTGGCTCCATAGTCCTGACTGATGCTTAAAATCCCGGTTAGTATTCCAACCTGTTTGGAGCTTCTAATGCGCATCTCATCCGCTCTCATCGCCCTCTCTCTCCTCGGCTGTCGCAACGACTACGAGATCATCGCTGGAGAGGTGGAGGACGTCAGCATCGAGGTCACCTCGCCAACCTACGGCGAATTCCTCGGCGAAGACGGCGCATGGGTCACCGGGACCGTCAGCCCGGTGAGCACTGCGGTGGTCATCGAGGATCAGCTCGCGGACGTGGATGAGAGCGGCGCATTCTCGCTGTTTGTTCCGGTAGACACCCCATACCGAATCATCGAGGTCCTCGCCCACGAGGAGCGCATCCGAGTGCCCGTCTTCTCCGGTCACGATCCCGAGGACACCTGGCCTGGCGGCATCTCCGCCCGAATCACTCCTGCTGGACTGTCTCGCATGGGCGAGGAGGTCGGTGCCCTGATCGACGCGACCGGCTGGTCGGCGCTGCTGGAGTCGGCCCTGCCGAGCATCTCCGACACCGCCTACGGGCTCACGCCTGTGGGCATCACTCACTCGCCCTCTGCGGTGGTTCTCACGGGTGTCGATGGGGGCGTCGACACCGTCATCACCCTCTCTGACCTCTCCATCTCCTACGATGGCTGGGTCGAGGTACTGGGCTATGTCATCGAGGTTCCGATCTCGCTGGGCTTCGGCACCATCGGCGTCGGCGCGGTCGCGGTGCCTGTCCTCGACGCCGATCGCATGCTCACCTTAGAGCTGACCGATGCGACCATCGCGCTCGATGATCCAGACGTCACCATCAGCGTGCTGGAGGGCTGGGTCCTGGAGTGGGTCCTGGAGCTGGTCACCGACTGGATCATCGAGCCGCTCTCAGAGCTGCTGATCGACCTCGTCCTCTCGCAGTGGGGCGTCATTGAGCTGGGCGGACCCCTGGCATTCGACACCGACCTGCTCGGCACCAGCATCGCGCTGGAGGTCGCTGAGCTCGACGGAGACACCGACGGACTCGCTGCGGGGGTCGCGGTCGGCATCGACGCCCCCATCGCCGAGGAGTTCACCGTCACCTCTCCGCTCGTCTCTGAGGGAGACACCAGCCACCTGGAGATCGGGCTGCATGAGGGCCTCATCGACACCATGCTCTCCACTGAGCTGCTCGGCATGCTGGAGCAGTCCCTGGAGCTGTCCGGCAGCTTCGGCGACATCATCGGCGCGGGCGTGACCCTGTTCCCAGGCGGCGATGAGGCCCCCGACGGCGACGGCTGGTGCCTCTCCATGAGCCCCGGAACGGCCACGGTCGCGCGCCTTCAGCCCTCCGTCGAGCCGCTGGCGGTCATCTACATTCCTGATCTCATCGTCAACATCGGCATCCAGCAGGGCAGCCAGTGTGAGGACTGGCTCGTCGCCTCCCTCGCCGCTGAGGTCAACCTCGCGGTCGAAGATGGTGCCTCGCTGGGGCTCGACATTGACGTCCCAGAGGGCGCGGTGCTGTACTACGGTGCCACGGAGTACGACGAGGAAGAGGTCGTCGCGGCGGTCGGGAGCTACGTCGGTACGATGGTCAGCCTGCTCGGTGGATTTGCAGCGCTGGACCTCTCCGAGATCCTGGGTGGGTTCGCGCCGATCGAGGGCATGAGCCCGCTGTCGATCTCGATCGACGACAGCGAGGCACTCATCGACGAGGACGGCGTGTGGACCGAGGGGCTCTACCAGGTCTCGATGGGCCTGTGGGAGTGAGCCAGACTCAGGTGCGCTTGCTGTCCACCTGATACGACCTGACCCGCTTCAGCATCGTCTGCGCGCCGGTCTCTTCTAAGATCTGGACCGCCGAAGTCAGGTGTCGTGCAGACTGGGCCGGATCGGTGCTCTCCAGCTGGGCCAGCGCATACCGGATCAGCGCTTCCTCCAGCCGCAGCGACAGCCGCTGAGACTCCCTCAGAGCCTCCTCAAGCACCGGCGCAGCGCGCTGTGGCTTGTTGGTGAGACAGCACAGCATCGCCTTGTGTCGGAGGACCCCGGCCCGGAACACCGGCATGCCGCTCAGCGTCTTCTCTTGGCTGCGGACCAGCTTGCGGATGGTGGCGAGCACCTGCTTGCGCTCGGCGAGCGCGCTGTGATCTGCGAGAATCCACAGCAGGGTGTCGGTGAGGATGGTCTGCGTCACCCGGACATAGGCCAGGCTCTCGGAGCGAGAGATGAACACCGCTGCGGTGGACAGTGCCAGCGCGAGGGCCTCGTCGGTCTTCCCCTGAACTCGGAGAAGCTCCGCAGCCATGGCATCCCGAGATGGTTGGGCGAACCACATGACGTCGTTGAGTCCCTCAGTCTCTGTGGCGCTGGTCTGCCGGCCGAGAATGCGCTGGTAGTTGATCTTTGCAGAGATTGCGTAGAACACCTGGGCGGGGTCTTGACGCTGACGCGCAGAGCGGAGGACATCCTCGATGCCCTCCAGGGCGTCCGTTAGCCGGCCCTGGAGGGAGTGAGCGAAGGATGAACCCATCACGACCTCACAGCGCCCGCGCTCCAGATCTGCTTCCGCAAAGAGGGCGAGGACCGCTTGGGTTGTGTCCCGGGCGGCAGACCAATCTCCACAGTGGATGTCGTCATACAGGCGCATGATCCCCAACTCGCCGTGAATGCGTGTGGAGGAAATCCTTGGCAGGAGCCGCTCGGCGCGTGCGTCGTAGCGCCGGGCCAGGCCGTGCGCGCCGCCAGTGCGCAGGAAGAAGGCCATCGCAGCATTGACCCGAACGAGCGGTCCGATGTTCTCTTGGATGACCGGGAGGTTCAGGGTGCGCAGCGCGAGGTAGATCTGGAGGTATCCTGGCGCATCGTTCATGTAGGTATCAAACAGCAGGCTGTTCATCGCTTCGCTGAGCACTGCGAGGCGTGCGGGATCGGCGGCCGTGGTCTTTGTCGGGAGGAGCTGTCGGCCGAACTCGACGAGCATGCCCAGCCGCATGCCGAGCTCGGTCTTGGGAACGGCGCGGTCGATGGCGTGCAGCGCAGCCAGGATGTGAGCCTGTCCCGGCTCACTCTGTCCGGTCAGCAGCAGCGCGTGGCCGAGCTGGGCGTTCAGCATCGGATCGTCGTCTTCTGTCAGCTCTGAGACCCGCTGGAAGTGGGCAACGGCGGCCTGAGATGCACCCGCCTTCAGCGCGATGCTTCCGGCCTCCCATGCACAGCGGCGCTCGTGCTCGGGCTCCCCGGCACCCCGCCAGTGGACCGCGAGGGCTGCCGGGTCGGGAGTCGGGGCGGCGGTGATGACCTCTGCGGCGCGCTGGTGCATCGCGATGCGCGCTGTGGAGTCGAGGTTGGCGAGCAGCACCTCTCGGATCCGGTCATGGCAGAACCGCCAGTGGCCTTGATGAATCTCAAGCAAGGCAAGCCCGGCAGCGGTCTGGAAGACCATCGACAGCGCGTCTGTCTCCAGGTTGCTCGCTGCCGCCAAGAGGGAGGCATCGATTCGCCGGCCGAGCACTGCCGCCTGCTCTAACAGCGGACGAATCTCGTCTGCTCCTTCGATGCGGGACAGCAGGAGGCGCTCGATCGAGGGCACCTCCAGGGAGGCCGGCAGGCTCGAGTGCTCCAGCACACCGCTGAGCCCGCCCAGCTGATCGGCAGCCTCTCGGAGCATCTCGACGAGAAACAGCGGATTCCCCTCGGTGCGCTCATAGAGCTGATCGACGAACGCCTCGGGGATGTCGGTGGTGTGGAAGATGCTGCTGAGGAGGGGACCCATCGCAGCCCGACCGAGGCGCTCGAGGTGAAGGGTCTGGGCGGTGGGGAAGTGCTCGGGGAGCTGCGAGGTGCCCTCGCTGCGGACCGTGGCGACCAGAAGCAGCGGCAGCTCCTCGACGTCTGTGCAGAGAAAGGAGAGCAGATCGAGGCTCTCTGAGCCGGCCCAGTGCAGATCCTCCAGCACCACCATCAGCGGACGCTTCAGTCGACCCAGCGCAGAAGCGAGCACGGAGAACACCCGCAGCCGAGCATCGTTGGGGGCCAGCGACGGCGGCGCGTCGCGCTGCGAAGCGTGGCGCATGATGTCGGGGGCGATGTCGATCAGGATCTGGCGCTCATGGCCGCTGAGGTCTGCGGTGAGGCTGAGCCACTGAACCAGCGGCTCCCACAGGTGGTACGGGCGCCCGCTCTGCGCACCCTGGCAGACCACGACTGCGGCGCCCTCGATCAAGGCGACGGCGCGAAGCTCTGCGAGCAGACGAGACTTTCCAACTCCACTCTCTCCGCTTACAAACCAGAGGCTCCCGCGATCCTGGAGTGCTTCCTGGAGTGCTCCCTGGAGCTTCTCCAGCTCCTCTGCTCGTCCAGAGAGGGTCGCGGCCTGGAGGTAGCTCTCTCGGGTGCTCTCGGTCTCCAGCGCCATCGTCACCCCGCTGGTTGACTCGATGGCGGCGAGCACCCTGCGCGCGCTCTCTGGTCGCTGCGCAGGGTCGACAGAGAGGAGCGCATCGATGATTGGCCGGAACGCCTCTGGAAGGCCCTCCAGATCGGGGGGCTCTCCGCTGAGAATACAGCCGATCAGCTCGGTGGGCTGGGCATGCTTGTAGGGGTACTGCTCCAGAAAAATCTCGGCCGCGATGAGCCCGACGGCGAACAGATCGGACTGCTTGCTCGGCGGCTGTCCCTGCAGTACCTCTGGAGCCGTGTAGGCGACCGTCCCGGAGGAGCCTTCCTGAGTAGCGTCTTCGTTGATGCCGCTCGCGAGACCAAAGTCCAGCACCTTGACCTGATCACCGGCGACGATGATGTTGGCTGGCTTGAGATCTCGGTGGAGGATGCCTCGGCTGTGTACGTAGTCCAGCGCCCGAAGGAGCTGTCCGAGGTACGCCAGCTTCACCTTCGGAGAGCGGCCGCGGGCTGCGGAGACGATGTCACGAGACCGCTCATGCAGCGGCATGGTGAAGAAGGCTCGACCCTGATCATCGAAGCCGTAGTCCTGCACATCGACGATGTTGGGGTGTCGCAGCGAGGAGAGAATCCGAAACTCTCGCTCCAGCGCGAGCTGGAGGATGAGCCGCTGCTGACTGGACTGCGCGGACAGCGTGCTGTGGATTCGCTTGAGCAAGAGGATCTGCCCGGTGAGGAGATCTTCGATGCGGAACAGCTCTCCCATGCCGCCCGCGCGGAGGGCGTTGATTACCCGGTAGCGAGACCCGAAGACCACCCCGTCGTCCTGCTCCCGACGGATGATCACCTTCGGCGCGACCTCGGTGCTGATGAGGGCGGAGAGGGCGGCGCTCAGCTCCTCCGCAGAGGCGTAGCGGTCCTCGGGCTCGATGGCGCATGCCGTCTGAAGGATGCGCTGGAGAGCGGGATCGACGCGCTGCAGCATCTCCGCGGGAGGCCAGTGCGTCGGGTGGCGCTCTGGTGTGCGCCAGTGCGGGGTGGCTGGAGCGGCTCCGGTGAGCATCTCCAGCAGGACGATGCCGGCGGCATAGACATCCGACTGTGGCGTGGCGCGACCCCAGCGCATCTGCTCTGGCGCCATGTATTGAGGGGTCCCCACGATGCTGCTCTCGCTGCTGGGGAGCTTCGGGACCGCTGCTGGTTCGGTGGGAGAGGTGTACTCCTCCAGCGGCATGGTGGTGAACGGATTCGCCACAGGAGACCGGCTGGGCTGCGCGAGGCCGAAGTCGAGGACCTTGAGGTGCTCTCGGCCGTCACCGGTCTGGCAGATCATGATGTTTGCTGGCTTGATGTCTCGGTGGATGATGCCCTGACGGTGGGCCGTCTCCAGTGCGGAGAGCATCGAGACCATCAGCCGAGCGGATTCCTCTGCGGTGAGGTATCCCTCGTCATGGATCAGGTGATGAAGCGGCTGGCCGACGAGCCGCTCCATGACCATGTACAGCATTCCGTCTGGCTCGACCCCGAGGTCATAGATCACGACGATGCTCGGATGCTGTAGCCGGGCGACCACCTGTGCTTCCTGGGCGAACCGCTCCCGGAGGCGCTCATAGAGCCGACCGCCGCGCTGTCGGATCACCTTGATGGCGACCTCACGCTGAAGCTCTTCGGCGTAGCCCAGGTACACAACACCCATGCCACCCCGCCCCAGCTCTTTCTGGACGATGTAGCCCTTGCTCAGTCGGCGGCCGATGAGGTTGTCTCTCTGGCCGGTTCGAAGCGAATCTATGCTCATGTCGCGTCTGGAGTCTATCAGCCTCGCTCAGACATTCGCAGAGTTTGGGATTTTATCGGGGTGAAGATACGGAAAAGGTATCGGCCGTTCCTCATTTCGAGCATCGATCTGCTTGCCGACGACGCTCAGCCTCTCCCGAAAGCGCTGAGTGACGGCCTGGATCTTCTCGCTGATGTCTTTCTCAGCCTCAAACTCATCGTTGGGGAAGTGACCCAGGCGGCCAAATTGCCGACCGGAGAGGAGCTGAATGACCTCCATCTGGTTGACGATCTGCTCGGCATTTGGGAGGACCGCCTCCGCCTCAGCGAGGCTGCTGCTGTCTTGGGCGTAGACGGAGGCTGGAGTGTTGCCGACGAACATCATGTAGTCCCACTGCGCGAAGTTCACTGCAGCGTGGCGGGGGCCGGAGGTGAACAGGATGCCGGTCAGCAGCCGCTTGAGTCCTGCCCGAGAGTCAAAGTCAAAGCCTGCAGCACGCTCGGCGGCGGCGGCGGGGGCTTCACCGGGCATCGGTCGGCTGTAGACCGCGACGAGCTCTGTTCGCCACGCCGACAGCTCTGGATCGGACATGCACGTGCTGTCGTCTCGGTAGAAGATGTCGAGGTACTCCCCGACGTAGGCCTGGAGGGCCTTCCAGACCAGCATCCCGTCGTCACGGTATGGGTAGGCCCCCAGCGCGCTGGTTGCATCAGTGCCGCGACGGGTAAAGGTGCTGGGGGCATGGAGATCAGCGGCTTTCCAGCGCCGGTAGCCGGCCTGGAGCACGTTGAGCCACTGTCCTTTCTGCAGCGGGAACAGCAGGTCAACCATTCCATTTTTGTCCGTGAGCAGGAGCCGTCGACCGACCATCAGGTTGAACATCACCCCCCGGAGGTGGGCGTGAAGGAGCGCAGCGACGGGATGCTCTCGATCGAGCTGGCGTCGTGTTGCAACGGCGATGCCCTCTAAGATGAAGTGAGACTCCAGCAGGTGGGTCACCATCTCGTGATGGATGAGATCGGCGACCTGGAAGAAGACCTTTGCCGTTCGCCATGATTGGTCCGGCTTGTCGCTCTCTGTTGGGGTGTACACGCATGCATCGTCGCTGGAGTTCAGGCGGATGGCGATGGGCTGGAGGCCCTGCTTCGGATGGGCGTAGAACAGGCCGACCGTGGCAGTAAAGATGCGAGGCTGGCTGAAGTCCTGACCATCGGCTGCCGCGAGGATCTCTGGATAGTCCGCGACGAACAGGCGCCCCTGAGCCAGCGCGGTGCTCAGGCTGACCGGCTCACCGCTCACCCTCTCCATGGCCGCCTCGAAGTCTCCCATGGAGGCCTCCAGCTCCGGCCAGGAGGAGAGGGGAAGGGAGATGCCGCCGGCGTCGGGGCTGGCATCAGCGGCGAGCAGCCGCTGCAGCACCACAGGGTTGACCCCGCTGATGCGCTGCCGGGCGAATTCCGCGTCGTCGTTGAGCAGGAAGCTGCTCCGGCTGAGGGGGATAGCCTTGGGCTCGCCGGTCTCGGTGGTTCCGCGCAGCTCAGCCTCGGGGAAGAACTTGGCGACTTCGTCTAGACTCCTGAAGCGATTGTTGCTGTCGAGGTTGCCGGTCTGCGAGATCTTACGCCGCATCTCTCGTCCCATCCGGCGGACGTCCAGCAGATCATTGTTTCGAACGTTGATGTAGTACCCGTTGGGGTCCGCCTCCGGAAACGACGGCGTCCACATCAGGTCATCGAGCATGTCCTCCGGTGGGAGATCGAACAGTGCAAACAGCAGGTCGCTGTACGAAAAGGGACTGTCGTCCTCGCTGTCGATGAGGCTGAAAATGGTCTCGAGGACCATCTCGAGGGGACCGACGTGCTCCGAGTCGAGATCGAAGTCTCGGAGAAGCAGCCTTGAGAGCTGGTTGATTCCGTCCTGCATACGATGCTTGTCATCAAGATGACTGACGGGATTTAGGAGCGATAAGCCGCGGTTGATGAGGCTGTGGAGCTGCTGGACATGGTGCCGGACCGCGATGGCTGTGGAGAGCCCTTTCTGGTGGTAGGGACGGCTTGCTGAGAGCGGCTTCATCAGGGGAATGGGCGTGAACGGCTCACGGTCTTCGAACTGGTAGAGCTCCCGACGTTCCTCAAGGCGCTTCCGTCGAGCCTCCCGCTCATCTTTCGGCAGTCTAAACGGAAGCGTGATGGGCACGTTGTGCTCCTGGGGCTCATCTGGATGAGCACTGGCATGAGGTGAACTGTGCTTGCAGCACCATGGTATCTCAGTCGGCGCAATCGACTGCTACCTACCGCAGAATGAGCACGGTTGTCTTCATTCCAGGCGGAAGGGCAGCACGGAGCGTGTCGAGGTCCTGGTTGTCCAGCGCCACACAGCCCAGGGTCCAGTCTGAGCTCCCGCCCCCACCGTGAAGGAGGATCTCCCCCCCCATCGCTGTGTTCTGGTTTGGCTTCTCGCCGCGCTGGAGGCTTGCGTGGATGCTCTGCTTTGTCGCTGCGCTGATGCGACCGTCGGCGTGTGCGATCTCGGCATCGTCGGCGCTGGGGTAGTGGACCGCGATGGCCCCGTAGAACTGCGACCAGGGCTTGTCGGAGGTGGTGTAGAAGCCCTCTGGAGTGCGTCCATCTCCTTCGCGCTGCTTGTGCCCCTCTGGCGCAAAACCCAGCCCGGTCTGCCAGCAGGAACCCGCTGCGAGGCGGCCTTGATCGTAGCGCATCACCCGTCGCACAGACTTTCGAACCACCACGAGATCGGAGCCCTGGAGGCGGGGATCCGCAGCGTCGAGCTGCTCGGGGTGCTGTGCGACGAGCGCAGCAGTGCTCGGCGGGCAGGGTTGACCACGAGCGGGCTCGACGGTGGGCTCGACGGGGACCGCGGCGGTGGGCCCGTCAGGAGCCTGTGGGCTGGAGGACGTCGCGGTCTGGAGGCAGGCGAGCAGCAGGAGCATGGGAGCGTAGACACCTGGAGGAGCGAGTGGTTCCGAGGCAGCGGGTCCAATACAGTAGCCTCATGAACCCCCCCATTCCCGTAGACATCCCCCCCAGCATCGGCGGCACAGGGCTGTCCGCCATCGCCGGCATCATGATCGGCCGGCTCGGTGTGGAGTCGGTCGTTCGAGATGTCACCATTCCGATGGTGGACTGGCTGATTGTTCTGGGCGTGCTCGGCTTCGTCGCCCTGTTGCTGTGGACGATGGTGCTGGCCCGCCGGAAGCTCGGGGCGACACCGACGGACGCCTCGCTGCGGCGCCAGTGGATTGTGGTCGGATGTGGCCTCGGCGTCGGCATGCTCGTCGGCATCCTTACCGCGCTTTAGCGCCGCGACGTCTCTTCTTCTTGCGGCCATCGGGCGGGGCCTTCACCGGGGGAGGCGGGGTCTCGTCGGGCTTGATGTGAGAGGCATCGTTGACTTGCTGTGCCCAGGCGGCGAGCTGATCGGTGATCGGTGCGGTGTCAGACATGGCGAAGACGTAACCGCTCTCTGCGGCATGCTGCCGGGCCCTCTGGTCCGGCATTCTCAATGCATCTCCACCAAGCAGAGACGGCAGGAGCGCTGGCTCCTGCCGTCAGGCCTTCACGTCCGGTGACGCGCTCAGCTGCGGTGGCCGCGTGCGGCCCATGACCGGATCGCACCGCGGAGGAATGCATCTCCAGCGTCGGTGAATGTGTAGTTCTCTCGGATGTAGCCAACCGTTCGCTTCTCGGTCGAAGTGTACTGGTTGCCATCCACGATCAGGTCCAGCAGCGTCTCGGCATCGGAGACCGAGATGCGACCGTCGCCCTTGCCTGCGACCGCTGCGTCAGCGGCATCGAGCAGCGCACGCTCGTACCTCACACCCTCGATGACCTTGTAGTGAGACGCTGGCGCAGCCGCTTCGTTCTCGAAGACTGCGGCGGCACCCATTCCGCCACCGATGCACATGCTGACCACGCCGTAGCGGTTGTTCCGGCGCTTCATCTCGTGCAGCAGGGTAGCGGTGAGCTTGGCGCCGGTGCAGCCGAGGGGGTGCCCCAGCGCGATGGCGCCGCCGTTGACGTTGACGATGTCGGTGTCGATACCAAGCTCACGGACGCAGTAAACCGCCTGGCTGGCGAACGCCTCGTTGATCTCGAACAACTCGACCTTGTCCAGGGACAGGCCGGCCTTCTCCACGGCGACCGGGATGGCCTCCTTGGGACCGATGCCCATGATCGCCGGATCCACACCGACCACGGCGTAGCTGCGGATCACGCCGAGGATCGGCAGGCCGAGCTCCTCCGCCTTCTCGCGGGCCATGACCAGGGTGGCTGCCGCGCCGTCAGACATCTGGCTGGCGTTTCCGGCGGTGGTGGTGCCCTTGGTGGAGAACACCGGACGGAGGCGAGCGAGGCCGGCGAGGGTGGTGTCGCGGCGGACGCCGTCGTCGATGTCGATGGTGACATCGCTCCAGGCGCCGTTCTTGAACACCCGGGTGGACACGGGGACGATCTCATCGGCGAACTTGCCGCCGTCGATGGCCGCAGCCGCCTTGGCATGGCTGGAGACCGCGAAGGCGTCCTGCGCCTCGCGGGTGACCCCGAACCGCTTCGCGACGTTCTCGGAGGTCGTGCCCATGCCGGTGTACAGCTCGGGACGATCCCGCATCAGCGTCGGGTTGGGGGTCGGACGATCTCCGCCCATCGGGATCTGGGTCATGCTCTCGACACCGCCGGTCAGGGCAGCGTCGTACCAGCCCGCCTTGATGGAGGCGGAGGCCTGTGCGAGCGCCTGGAGTCCCGAGGAGCAGAACCGGTTGATGGTCATCGCCGGCACGCTGTCGGGCAGGTCTGCCCCCAGCGCTGCGATCCGGGCAACGTTCATGCCCTGCTCGCCTTCCGGCATCGCGCTTCCGATGACCACGTCGTCGATGATCGCCGGGTCCATGTCGGGGACCTTTGCCATGAGACCCTTGATCGCAGTGATCATCAGGTCGTCGGGGCGGGTGTCCTTGAGGCCACCCTTCTTTGCCTTGGTGACCGGGGTTCGCACTGCTGCGACCACAACGGCGTCACGAGGATGCTTGCTCATAAGTTGTATCTCCTTCCCGGAGGGCTCGCGGAGAGCCCTTCAGGGGGGTTGGTCGGCAGACTAATTGCGAAGAACCTTGCCAGTGGTGAGGAAGTGCTGGATGCGTGCGAGGGTAGCGGCCTCACCGAGGAGGGAGAGGAAGCCCTCGCGCTCCAGGTCGAGGATGTGCTGCTCGTCGACCCAGGTGTTCGACGGGATGTCTCCACCGGTCATGACGTGGGCGATCCGCTTGGCGACAACCACGTCGTGGTCGGTGGCGTATCCGCCGAGGTTCAGCTCATACAGGCGCAGCTCGATCGGAGAGCGACCGGAGGCTCCGGGAAGCTTGAACGTCGACTTCCGAGGGGCCTGGTAGCCGCCCTTTGCCAGCCCAAGCACCTTCTGCTTGGCATCGTGGATGAGGCTGTCGGCGTCCATGGAGACCTGATCGGTCGCCCGCAGGTAGCCCATCTCACGCGCCTCTTCGCAGGAGGTCGCGACCTTGGCGAGTCCGATGTTGAGGAACGCTGACTGGACGAACGGGTTGGGATCGTAGTTGACCCCCTTGGGGATGTCGCCGAGGTGACGCTTGAGCATCTCCTTGCAGCCACCGCCAGCGGGCAGGAGACCCATGCCGGCCTCGACGAGACCCATGAAGACCTCGCCGGTCGTCTGCACTGCGGAGGTCTGCATCGCGACCTCGAGGCCGCCGCCGAGGGTGAGGCCGAAGGGGGCCGCGACGATCGGACGGCTGCAGTACTGCGCCCGGGTCACCAGATCCTGGAGGCCCTGGATGGTGGCGCCGAGCTCGTCCCACTTCTGCTGCATGGCGAGCATGCCGATCATCATCAGGTTGGCGCCGGCACAGAAGGCGTTGCCGTTGGGGCCGACGCTGGGCCGGAAGGCACCGTACTCAGAGTTCTGTGCGCAGATGACCAGGCCTTCCCACTGTCCGGCGTCCAGGCCATCGAGGGCCTTGGAGTACAGGGCAAACAGGTCCTCGTTGAGCGCGTTCATTGCGTCGGGGTTGGTCAGCGCGAAGGCGAGCACGCCGTCGCCGAGATCCAGGAGCTGGGCGCTGGCGTTCTTGTCGACGATGCCGCCGCTGGCTGCCCGGACGTCGGTGAGAGAGAGCCAGGATGCGGAGCCCTCGACGACCGCTGCGCTGCCGCTGGTCGGATCCCAGTAGGTCTGCTGACCTTGCGCGTTGCGGGCGTAGAAGCTGGTCCGCCCTGAAGCGAGCATGTCGGCAACCCACTGGGGGATGTCGAGGCCGTCGGCCTTCATGCGCTCAACAGAGTCGGCGACGCCGATGGCATCCCAGCCCTCGAACGGTCCCATGTCCCAGTTGAAGCCCCAGCGCATCGCGCGGTCGATGTTGACGATGTCGTCAGCGATCTCCGGGATGCGGTTGGCAGAGTAGATCAGCAGGTCTGCGGTCACGCCCCAGGCCAGCTGCGCGGCCACATCGTCGCCCTTGAGCAGGGTGCGGATGGCGGAGGCAGGGCTGGACTTGAAGGCCTTGGCCTTCTTGACCGAGGCGTGCTTTGGGAACTTCTTCGGAGCGTACTCGCCGGTCTTGAGGTTCCGCGCGAGGGTGATGCGGCGCCCCTTGGCGTCGCGCTCCTTGGTGCGCTGGTAGAAGCCCTTGCCGACCTTGTTGCCGTGGGCGCCTTCCTCGACCATCTTCGTCAGCCATGCGGCTGGCTTGAAGTCATCGCGCCGCTCGTCGTCGGGGCAGCCGTCGTAGACGTTTGCGAGGACATGGACGAGGGTGTCGAGGCCGACGAGATCGCCGAGACCGAACACGCCAAGCTTGGGACGACCCATCGCCGCGCCGAAGATGGCGTCGACGTCTTCGATGGCGACGTCGTACTTCTCCATGTGGCGGGCGACCGCGCCGATGGCGAAGGTGCCGATGCGGTTGCCGATGAAGTTCGGCGTGTCCTTGGCGTGGACGATGCCCTTGCCCAGCTTCTGCTCACCAAACGCCGCGAGCGCCGCGGTGGCGGCCGGGTCGGTGTCCGGTCCGGCCACGATCTCGAGGAGACGCATGTAGCGGACGGGGTTGAAGAAGTGGGTGATCAGGAAGTGGCTGCGCATGTCTGCCGGCATGTCGGCGACCATGTCGGCCAGCGGGATTCCGGAGGTGTTCGAGGCGACAATGCTGGTCGCGCTGCGGTGCTCCGCGACCCAGGAGAAGACCTTCTTCTTGACCGGCAGGTACTCGACCACGACCTCGATGATCAGGTCACACTCTGAGAGGAGCGCGGCGTCATCATCGTAGTTGGCCGGGGTGATGAGGCTGGCGGCATCGGTCGTGAAGAACGACGCAGGCTTGAGCTTCTGGGCCTTCTTGATGCCCTGGCGTGCGGTGACGCTGCGGTCACCGCCTTCCGGGAGGTCTCGGGGGACGATGTCATAGAGCACGCTGGGCACTCCGGCGTTGGCGAGATGGGCTGCGATTCCCTGTCCCATCACGCCGGCGCCGAGGACCGCGACCTTCTTGATCGAGTAATTATTGGCTGCCATATTCACTCCACTGAATGAGCGTTCATTCAGTATGGCGATATCCCGCCGTCAGCACGCACGCACTCTCTCAGGGTGCGCGTGGGTTACACTCGACAGACCCCAGAGGAGTGGTGCTGTGGCAGCGAGCAGTAAGCCGGAGATCTTCGGGAAGTACCACCTCCTTGAGAAGATCGCGACGGGCGGTATGGCGGAGGTCTACCGCGCCCGCGCCTATGGCATGGCCGGCTTCGAGAAGATCCTGGTCATCAAGAAGATCCTCGATCAGCTCCTCCAGGATGAGGAGTTCGTCAACCTCTTCATCGACGAGGCCCGGATCGCGGTTCAGCTGCTCCACGTCAACATCGTGCAGGTCTTTGATCTCGGCGAGGTTGATGGTCAGTACTACATGGCGATGGAGTACGTTCACGGACTCGACCTCTCCAGGGTCGTCACCCGTGCGCGGAACATCGGACCGTTCCCGATCCCGCTGGCGCTGTTCATCCTCGCTGAGGTCCTCAAGGCGCTGCAATTCGCCCACGAGCGGGTCGATGAGCAGGGCAAGGCGATGCACATCGTCCACTGCGACATCTCTCCGCAGAACATCCTCATCAGCTACGCCGGAGAGGTGAAGATCACCGACTTCGGCATCAGCCGAGCGGCGTTTCAGGCCTCCGATCAGCACAAGGTCATCCGAGGCAAGTACGCCTACATGAGCCCTGAGCAGGTCGAGGGCAAGTCGCTGTCGGGCAAGACCGACCTGTTCAGCGTCGGCATCGTGCTCTACGAGATCCTCACTGGCCGGCGGCTGTTCAAGATGCGGACCCGCGACGAGACCCTCGCTCGGGTCCGGCGCGCCGAGGTGCCCTCGCCGAGGGCCTACCGTCCGGAGATCTCAGAGGATCTGGAGGGCATCCTGCTCAAGGCGCTCTCCCGTCAGCCCGGCGCCCGCTTTGAGTCGGCCGGCGAGATGCTGGAGGTGATCAGCGCCCTGATGGTCCGCGAGGGACACCGGGCGACCAACAACGACCTCGCCGCCTACCTCAAGCAGGTCATCGACTCCGCCAGCGGCACCCGCTCCTCTCCGGTCACGCCTCGCGGGGCCAGCCGAGAGATGCGGAGCAGCGCTGTGGTTGTGCTCTCCGTCGAGGCTGCACCGCCGCCGCGCTCCATCGCCGCGCCCCGCACCACGCTCGCTGCGCTGACTCAGGAGTGGTCGGGCATCATCTCTGAGTCCAACGGAGAAGCCTGGGAGCGCGGGAGCGGCTCGATGCTGGTGGTCTGGGTTGCCCGGGCTGGCCTGCGCGACTCCATCACCCGCGCTGTCGAGGCTGCTGTCGCCTTGCAGCGGGTCACCCACGCTGCCGGCTACCGCCTCTCTGCAGGGGTCGCCCCCGGTGTCGCCCGCATCTCCAGCGAGACCCGCCGTCCCTCCCGTGGCTGGGAGCTGGCCGGCCCGTTCTACCTTGCGCGCTGGATGATGAACCTCTCCGCCCACCGGGGTCGGGTGCTGCTGACGGAGGTCGGCGCGCGTCAGGTTCGCGGACGCTCCGGGCTGCTGGGCCGGATCCCGATCCAGGGGAGCCGGTACATCAACCTGTACGAGCTGGGCTGAGGTTTCGCCTGGGTGAAGGCGGGTTTTTTGAGGCGGGGTTGGGTCACCCCATAGAGGGCCCTGTCTCAGGCCGCTTCAGGCGGTAGGGCCTTGTGCGAACGACCTTGAGCGCTGTGACTGCCGGGAGGTTCTTATGGACTTTGCCCCGCAGTGTTTCCAGCCCTGGCCAGTCGCACACCGCGGTGTGCATGAGCAGGCTCTGCTTCTCCAGTCTCCAGCAGGCGCGCCTCGCCATCTTCGACTTCATCGAAGGATTCTACA
>JAQXDW010000067.1 GCA_029251165.1 Myxococcota bacterium | reverse complement strand
CCGTCGCAGTCGTTGTCGACGCCGTCGCATTGCTCGGGAGCCGACGGGTAGACTTCACCGTTGGTGTCGTCGCAGTCGCTGCCGATCGGCACGAAGCCGTCGGGCTTCTCGCAGGCCTCAGCAGTCTGCTCTGCGTTGCCGAAGCCGTCATCATCCACGTCAGCGTAGAAGGTCGAGGTGACGTCCTCGTCTACGCTGCCGTCGCAGTTGTTGTCGACCCCATCGCAGATCTCAGACGCGCTCGGGTTGACCATCGAGTTGGCGTCGTCGCAGTCCTCTTCCGCGTCATAGCCATCGGCATCGGCATCGACAGCCTCGACCACGCCGCCAGTGTCGAGCACTTCCTCTTCGAGCTTGTCGCCGGTGCGGCAGGCGAGGGTCAGGACCAAGAAGGGGATGAGACGCATTTCAGACTCCGGGGAAAGCCCAGTCTACCAGCCCTGGCGGGAGATTCGCTTCTTCCGATCTGGATGTGACGTCGATGTGAGGTTCAGCCGGTCTGCTTGCCTGCGATCTCGGCGAGCATTTTGTCTCGCGCACGGCACTTGGCCTGCTCGAAGGCATCACAGATGCACTCCGGGCCACCCTTTCCACCACAGGACCCTTTCAGCGGAGAGCCGCCCAGGATCAGGCCGATCCCCATCGCAACAGCGATCAGGCCGAAAGCTACAGCGGTCAGAATCATGGTCGCCATGGCCTACTCCTGCACAGGGGAGGGGTGCGTAACCCGGTAGGCTGTGAACGCCGTGCTGGTCTTCTCTGAGAATTCACCCGGCGCAGTGCGGATGAGCATCAGCACCGGGAGGTTCATCGACTCCGCTAAGGCATGGCCGTCCTCTGGGCCGAGCACATTGATGGCGGTCGCCAGGGCGTCGGCGGTCATCGCGCTGTCATGGAGCACCGTGACCGATGCGAGCGTGTGGGTGATCGGTCGACCGGTTCGGGCATCGATGGTGTGGGAGATCCGAACACCATCCTGCTCGATGTAGTTGCGGTAGTCTCCTGACGTCGCCATGGCGGTGTTGTCCAGCGGGAGCACGCTGTGCAGGGCACCCCGCTCGGCATCCGGCTGCTCGATGCCGATCTGCCAGAGCACCTCGCGCGCGTTGCGCCCTTGAGCCCGAATCTCTCCGCCGACCTCGACGAGGTACTCGGTGTAGCCGAGCTTCTCCAGCGTCTCAGCGACCACGTCGACGCCGTATCCCTTGGCGATCGCGGAGAGATCGATGGTCAGCTCTGGACTCGCCTTGGTGACCGAGCCAGCGTCGTCGTCGATGGTGAGCTTCTCCATGCCCACAGACGCCATCAGGATGGCTGCCTCAGCGTCTGTGGGACCACGCAGGGGGTCGTCTACCCCAAAGCCCCACGCCTCGACCACAGGCGCGATGGTGATGTCGAAGGCGCCGCTGCTCTTCGTGCTGACGGACTGCGCGGCCCGGAGCACGGTGAGGGTCTCCTCAGAGAGGGGGAAGGGCTCTGTGGAGGCATGCTGGTTGAAGCGGGACAGCTCGGAGTCTTCCAGCCAGGTCGACATTGCGCTGTTGACTCGCTCCAGGGTGTTGCCGAGGGTCAGCTCGAGGGCGAGCTCCTGCTCTGGCGCGAGCCTCTCATCGTCGATGACCTTCACCGACCAGGTCGTCCCCATGATGTCTCCACCGACGGCTATCTGGTGGCGCTCAGGGATCGCCGTGCTCGGGGCTCGACGCTGGAAGAGCATGAAGAACAGGGTGCCGACGAACAAGGCCGGGAGGATGAAGGCGCGGAGCGGGCGTGTACGGGGGGCGGGGGGAGCCATCGAATCTCCAGAAGCAAGCTCGCCCGCACACCGGATCGATGTGCGGGCGAGGTGAACGTATCTCGAACGGCTCAGCCGAAGTCGTCGAGCATGATGTTCTCAGGCTCGACACCCAGGTTGTCGAGCATGTCTACGACTGCCTTGTTCATCATCGGCGGACCGCAGAGGTAGTACTCGCAGTCTTCGGGAGCCTCATGATGCTTGAGGTAGTTCTCAAGTAGGACGAGGTGAATGAAGCCGGTGTAGCCCTGCTTGCAGCCGAGAGACTTGCGCGCATCGGACTCTGGGTTCTCCCAGTCATCCGCCTCAATCGGTGAGGACAAGGCGACGTGCCAGACGAAGTTCTCGTTCTCGCGCTGAATGCCGTCGAAGTCTTCGAGGTAGAAGGCCTCGCGGAAAGAGCGCGCACCGTACCAGAAGCTGACCTTGCGGTCGGTCTTGATGCGGTGGAACTGGTCGAAGATGTGGCTGCGCATCGGAGCCATGCCGGCACCACCGCCGATGAACACCATCTCGTTGTCGGTGTCCTTGGCGAAGAACTCACCATAGGGACCCGAGATGACGACCTCATCGCCCTGCTTGCGGCCATAGATGAACGAAGACATCTTGCCGGGAGGCACGTCCATGAACTTGTTCGCCTTGCGATCCCACGGCGGGGACGCAACGCGGACGTTGAGCATGATGATGCCGAGCTCTTCGGGGTAGTTGGCCATCGAGTAGGCACGGGTGACCGGGGTGTCCACCTTGGAGACGATGTCCCACATGTTGAACTTGTCCCAGTCCTCACGGTACTCGTCTTCGATGTCGAAGTCGCTGTACTTCTGGACGTGGGCCGGGCACTCGATCTGGATGTAGCCACCTGCACGGAATGGCACACTCTCGCCCTCGGGGAGAGAGATGATGAACTCCTTGATGAAGGTCGCCACGCCGTCGTTGCTCTTGACTGTACAGTCCCACTTCTTGATGCTGAACAGCTCGGGCTCAAGCTCGATGTAGATGTCGTTCTTGACCTTGAGCTGGCACGCCAGTCGGCAGCCTTGACGAGCCTCGCCCTTGGTGATGTGGCTGGTCTCGGTGGGGAGCATTGCGCCACCACCGTCATGAACGTCTACTTTGCAGACGCCGCACGAGCCCTTACCGCCGCAGGCGGAGGGGATGAACATCTTCTGGTTCGCCAGGATGTTCAGGAGGGTGTCGCCGGCCGGTGCCTGAAACGACAGCTCAGGACTCTCGTTGACATGGATCGTGACCGCCTCGGAGTTAACCAGGCGGGTCTTTGCGACCATCAGAACGAGAACCAGAGCGACGACGACCACGGTGAAGATGACAACACCGAGGATGAAGATCTGAACCATTTCGAATCCCCTGTGGTCTTTAGAGCTGGATTCCGGCGAAGGCCATGAAGCCAATCGCCATGAGGCCAGTGAGGATGAAGGTCATGCCCAGGCCGCGGAGGGCCGGAGGCACGTTGCTGTAGCGCATCTTCTCGCGAATCGCGGCGAGCGCGATGACCGCGAGCGCCCAGCCGATACCGGAGCCAAGTCCGAAGACCGTGCTCTCGACGAAGTCATAGTTGCGCTCGACGATGAACAGCGAGGCGCCGAGGATGGCGCAGTTCACCGCGATGAGCGGCAAGAAGACTCCGAGCGCGTTGTAGAGCGCAGGGGCGAAGCGGTCGAGCGCCATCTCAACGATCTGAACCATGGCCGCAATCGAGCCGATGAAGCAGAGGAAGTTGAGGAAGGAGAGATCGACGCTTGCGAGATCGGGATGAGCCCAAGCGAGCGCCCCCTCAGCGAGCAGGAACTTGTACAGCAGGAAGTTGATCGGGCAGGTCATTCCGAGAACGAAGATGACCGCGCCGCCGAGGCCGATAGCGGTATCGACCTTCTTGCTGACTGCGAGGAAGGAGCACATACCGAGGAAGAAGGCCAGGGCCATGTTCTCGATAAAGGCAGCCTTCACAAACAGGCTTAGGAGATGTTCAAGCATGGCTACTCATCCTCGATCTGGTCGGTCTTCCAGGCACGAAGTGCCCAGATGCCGAGTCCGATGATGAAGAAGGCGCCCGGCGAGAGCACCATCAGACCGTTGGGGTTGTACCAGCCGCCCGAAGTGATCGGCTTGAGCAGCACGACCCCAAACAGGCTCCCGGAGCCGAACAGCTCTCGGAAGAAGGCCACCAAGACCAGCACCAGGCTGTAGCCCAGGCCGTTGCCGAAGCCATCGAGGATGGACAGCTTGGGGCCGTTCTGCATCGCGAAGGCTTCTGCACGCCCCATGACAATGCAGTTGGTGATGATCAGCCCGACAAAGACGGACAGCTGCTTGGAGATGTCAAACAGGAACGCCTTGAGGAACTGGTCGGTGATGATGACCAGGCTGGCGATGATGGTCAGCTGGACGATGATCCGGATCGACGGGGGGATGTAGTTCCGAATCAGGCTGATGGACAGGTTGGAGAGGGTGAGCACCGCCGTAAGGGCGATACACATGACCAGCGCAGTGTCCATCTTCGTTGTGACGGCCAGCGCCGAGCAGATTCCGAGAACCTGAAGGGCGATGGGGTTGTTGTTGAAGAGTGGGTCGAGCAGGACCTCACGATCATTGGCGGCCACTGATCACGCTCCGGTTTCGCGGAAGTTCTTGAGATAGGGGCCGAAGGCTTCGTCGCCCAGCCAGAACTGCACGAGGTACGTCACCCCGCGAGAGGTGAGGGTCGCACCGGAGAGCCCGTCGACCTGGTAGGTCGCGTCTCTGGAGGTGCTCTTGGCGACGTTGACCTTGGGGGCCCACTGTTCGTCAAATGCCTTCTTACCCGGCCACTTGGCCTTCCAGGTGGGGTTGTCGACCTCTCCACCGAGCCCGGGCGTCTCGCCGTGCTGGTAGAAGGTGAGGCCCTTGATGGTGGTGGTGTCGTTGTCCAGGGCGATGAAGCCGTAGAGCGTTGACCAGAGACCCTTGCCTTCTACAGGAAGGATCAGGGTGGTCACCTTGTCGCTCTCGACGACCTGGTAGACCAGGGCGTGGTTGGGCATTCGCAGGACCTTGGCGGCATTGCTCGGGGCCTCGTGAGAGAGAGCCGCGTCGAGCAGTGCGCGCTGCTGGTCGTAGGTGTTGGCGTCCATCCCGGAGACATCATCGACGTACTCGCCGGTCTCCAGGTTGACGATCCGCGCACGAATTCCATCGGAGAAGGCCTGGTCGACCTCATCAGAGGTCATCGCCTTCAGGGTATCGGGGGTGAACTTCTCGGTGTCCGCCACTGAGAGCACGTTCTTCTGCCGGTCGAGGATCTTGTTGGTGACCTGTCGCTCTTTAAGAGAGACCGCAGCACCAGAGACGAAGACCGAGCAGATTACGCAGATTGTGGCGGCAAAGCCGACGATATAGCTGTTGCTACGCGACACTTCGCTTCTCCCTACGTTTGATGTTCGCCTGGACGATGAAGTGATCGAGCAGGGGCGCGAACATGTTCATGAACAGGATGGCGAGCATCATACCCTCGGCGTATGCCGGGTTGATGCAGCGAACGAGAACGACGAGGACGCCGATGGAGAAGCCGTAGAGCAGCTTGCCTGTCTCAGTGAACGGCGAGGAGACCGGGTCGGTCGCCATGAAGACCGCTCCGAAGGCCCAGCCGCCGATGACAAAGTGCCACCAGAACGGGACATGGAACATCGGGTTGGTGTCTGAGCCGATGACATTGAGCAGCAGCGCCATGACGACGGTGCCACCAACGATTCCGAGCATCGTGCGCCAGGAGCCGATCTTGGAGCCGATGAGGACCGTCGCGCCGATGAGGCAGGCGAGGGTCGAGGTCTCTCCCATGGAGCCTGGGATGAGGCCGAGGAAAGCGGTCATCCACTCCGTACTACCGACACCCGGGAGGGCCTGAACGAAGCCCTCCTTGTTGGCCATCAGCGACAGGTAGGTTGCACCAGAGCTTGCATCGGGCAGCGAGGCGATGCCGCCAGCGGCACTCTCGATGGAGTCCGGTGCAAACGGCAGCCAGGGGCCATCACCGGAGATCTGCGCGGGGTATGCGAAGAACAGGAACGCCCGGGCGGTGAGCGCCGGGTTGAGGATGTTCATGCCGACGCCGCCGAAGATCTCCTTGCCGATCACCACGCCGAAGCTGGTGGCCAGTGCGACCTGCCAGAGCGGGATGGAGGGCGGCATGATCAGCGGGATGAGGGCACCGGTGACCAGGAAGCCTTCCGTGACCGGGTGGCGACGGATGGTGCTGAACAGCACCTCCCAGAATCCACCGACCGCCATCGTCACGGCGTAGACCGGGACGAAGAAGATGAAGCCGTAGACGAAGTTCTCCAGGGTGAAGAACGACACGTCTGCGCCTGAGGCGGCGACCGCGAAGCCCAGCGACTCATAGATGGCTGAGCGCCAGTCACCGATCGGCTCTGCACCGAAGGCGACTGCGGAGTTGGCCTGGTAGCCGGTGTTGAAGAACGCCATCAGAAAGCAGGGGAGCAGCGCCGCGACGACGGTGATCATCATGCGCTTCTGATCGAGAGCATCTCTGACGTGAGAGGCGGTCTTGGTCACCAGACCCGGCGTGAACAGGATCGTGTCCTGAGCCTCAAACAGGTAGTAGAAGCGCTCGAGCTTGCCACCCTTCGCGAAGTGATGGTGCTGGTCGTCGAGCATCTTGCGAATGAACTGCATCAGCCCTCCTTCCGGATGGTTTCCAGGATGTTGCCGAGGTCGTTGCCGTAGTCTTGCTTACCGGGACAGACGAAGGAGCAGAGCCCGAGGTCCTCCGGGGCAAGCTCAAGCGCACCGAGCTTCTCCGCCCGCTCGGTGTCCTCAACGAGGATGGAGCGGAGAAGGAAAGTGGGGATGATGTCCAGCGGCATCACCTTCTCGTACATGCCCAGCGGCACCATCTCACGGTGCTCGCCGTGGGTGGTGGTGGTGAACGCGAACCGGCGTCCGCCGAGCCGCGCGAGCATGCCGCCGAGGTAGGTACCAACGGTGGTGAACTTGTTTGCACCGGGCCGGAGCCAGCCGATGAACTCTCGCTCTCGGTCTTCTTTGAGGACCGAGATCTGAAGGTCATAGCGGGAGAGGAACCCGTGGACTTCGCCCATTGCTGCGCGTCCAGAGAGGACGTCACCGGAGATGATCCGGTGCTCTCCGTCGGGGTACTCGTCGCTGGTGAGAACCGTGAGGTTCGCGCCCATGCGGGTCCGCAGCAGCCGGCCGTTCTTGACCGGCGGTCCTGCAAGAGACACCACCCTGCGGACGTCGAGTTGTCCGGAGGAGAACAGCACACCGACAGCCAGGATGTCCTGGTAGTTGATGTGCCAGACGGTCTTCTTACGGCTGACGGGATCCAGCGTGTGGATGTGGGTCCCGGGCAGACCGGCAGGATGCGGGCCGTCGAAGGTCTCGACGGTCACACTCTCGGTGTCGGAGAGCACGGAGGATCCCGACGCCTTGCAGAGGTAGACCCGCCCAGACAGCTTCGCGATCGCCGCGAGTCCGCTCTGGAAGTCCCCATCGCGCTCAGCGATGATTGCCTCGGGGTCCGCGGCCAGTGGCCGGGTGTCCATGGTGTTGATGAAGATTGAGCTGGGGGTGCTGTCGATCTCGGGAACCTTGCTGTAAGGCCGAGTACGGAACGCAGTCCAGAGTCCGGACTCAACCAGCAGCGCGACGATCTGCTCTCGGTCCAGCTCGGCGACGGGCTGTCCGGAGTAGGACGCAAACGAGATCTGCTCGTCATTGCGGCCGCTGCGCTCGGCTTCGCTCAGCTCGATGACCACGCTCTCCAGCACTCGGCGCGCACCGCGATTGATCGCGACGAGCTTGCCAGCACCGGGAGCGGTGTGAAGCACTCCTGGAGTCTTTCGGTCTTCGAAGATGGGCTGTCCCCGCTGAACATCATCACCAATCCGACAGAGCATTTTGGGTTTCATACCCACAAAGTCAGTGGCAACAATGGCGACCGAGTCCACCTGGGGACCATCATAGATGGTCTGCTCCGGGGAACCGGTAATCGGGAGATCCAGCCCCTTTTTGATCTTGTGTAGGGCCATGCCTGTTTATGCCTCCTGCACCCGTTTTGGGGCGAGTAGGGGGTCACTTATCTATCGAGAAACAGCAGCCTTTCAACAGTGAACCGCACTACCGAGTCATATTACTGCTCGGAACTACACGTAAAGCCCGGATAATGGCTGGTTGTGGGAGTTTTGTACGCGGTCAACTTCCCGGCGGGGTATTTGCCTGACGCTGACAAGGAGTTCTGACAATGCTGCTCGCGCTGCTCACATTTGTGTCCTGCACGACCTCTGAGCCCCTCTCGGAGCCCACAGCAGAGGTGGAGGTTGAGGAGCCCACGCTCCAGCCCATTCGGATCGGCTGGCAGACCACCTGGGCGACCCAGGGACAGCTCGCGGTGATCCTGATGAAGACCGACATCCTCCGTCAGAGCGGCTTCGAGCCTGAATTTGTTGGCTTCAGCTATGGCGGACCGCTCAACGAGGGGGCCCTTGCTGGAGAGGTCGATGTTCTGTTTACCGCCGATCAACCAGCCATTGCGCTGATGAGCCGTGCCGAGGACTGGCGGGTGGTCGGGCGGCTGATGTACAACCGGGTCGGCACCTTTGTCCCTCCAGAGTCTTCGGTTCAGGCACCGGCAGACCTGACGGGGAAGACCGTCGCGATTCCGTTTGGTGCCGCTGCTCACCGCGAGACCCTCTCCGCAATCCGTGCCGCCGGGCTCGACCCAGAGGCCGATGTCAACGCAGTCAACCTCGGCCTCCAAGAGCTGATCTCGGTCATTGGAGCTGGCTCGGAGGAAGGACGCTGGGGAGCCATCGACGCTGGATCGGCCTGGGATCCTGCCTACGCCGATCTGGAGCATCGCGAGGTCGTGCGGACCATCGCCTCGGGCGTTGTGACGTCAGTGGTTGTGATGGACCAGGACTTTGTGGCGACAAATCCCGACGCCGATCGTCGGTTCATGACCGCGATGCGGGAAGCCTACGGGTGGTACCGGGCGCACGCTCCCCAGGCCAATCAGTGGTTCAAGGCAGAGTCGAAGCTTCCGTTCGACGTCGAGGTCCTCGATCTCGCCGCCAGTGTTGAGCCCAACCTCAAGGTCGGAAAGGCCTCTGATATCCGGGTCTCGCTCTCCGAAGAAGACATCTCAGGCATGCAAGCCGCCGCGGACTTCATGGTCGAGGCACAGCTGCTCAAGGCTCCCGTGGTTGTCGCGCCGCTGATTCGCACCGAGGCGACCACAGACCTCCCCGTTCCCTCGCCCGGCAGCGTGCAGCTGCTTGAGTAGGCTGCGTGCCCTCGCTGCCCTCTTCATCGCGCTGCTGCTGTGGCAGCTCGGCGCTGTGGCCGCGGACTCCCCGACCCTTCCCGGGCCGCTGACGGTCGCAGAGGCCGGCGCGGAGATGCTTGCGAGTGGAGACCTGCTGGCGGACATCCTCGCCAGCCTCAGCCGAGTCGCGGTGGGCTACAGCATCGCCGCAGTGCTGGGGGTGAGCCTTGGAGTGGCGACCGGGGTTGCTGGCAGGGGAGGGGAGCCGATCCGATCGGTGCTAGAGCTGCTCCGTCCGATCCCACCGATTGCCTGGGTTCCGCTGTCGATTCTGTGGTTCGGACTGGGCGACAAGGCGGCATGGTTCATCGTGTTTGTCGGCGCCTTCTTCCCGATCTACATCCAGGTTGCTCTCGCCCTGGCACGGTGCCCGCCGGAGTGGCTGGAGCTCGCGAAGAGCCTCCAGGCCTCCTCCCGCCTGACCCTGCTGCGGGTCCGGCTCCCGGCTGCGGCACCCCAGATCGCTGCGGCCCTGCGCACGGGACTTGGGCTTGCCTGGACGAGCGTCATCGCTGCGGAGCTTGTCGGGGCCCAGAGCGGGCTGGGCTACCGAATCCAGATGCACCGGCTCATCTTAGAGACGGAGGGGGTGATGGTCGGGATGGCCTGCATCGGCCTCCTCGGGTTCGCGATGAGCGGCGCGGCGTCCAGGCTGGAGAAGACGGTGATCCCATGGCGCTGATGACCGCAGAGGGGCTGAGCGTCGTGCTCGGCGGCAGCGCGATCTTCTCGGATGTGTCCTTGTCAGTTGAAGCCGGCGCGATCCTGTCGGTGATCGGTCCGTCAGGTTGCGGCAAGACGACGCTCCTTCGTGCCCTCGCTGGGCTCACCGCACCCCACACCGGACGGGTGAGTGCACCAGTCGATGGGCCTGCGCGGGCGGGCCTGCGCGTGGTCTTCCAGGACCCCCGGCTGCTCCCGTGGCTGACCGTGCGCGGAAACATCGTCTTCGCGCTGGAGGCTGCTGGAGTACCCGCAGGAGAGTGGGACGCGCGCATCCTCCCGCTGCTCGACATCGTTGGGCTCTCCGGTGACCAGGGCAAGCGTCCGCGCCAGCTCTCCGGGGGAATGGCGCAGCGGGTCGCGCTGGTCCGTGCCCTCGCCGTGCGCCCTCAGGTTCTCCTCCTCGATGAGCCATTTGCAGCCCTCGATCCCCAGCGGCGAGAGCAGCTCCAGGACGACCTCCAGGCACTCGTGACCACCACCGGCTGTGCAGCAATCATCGTCACCCATGATGTCATGGAGGCCCTTGTTCTGGGGGATGAGGTGGTGCTCCTTGCCGGCAGCATCCGGCGGCGATTCGCGGTCCCTCAGCCTCGCCCCAGGGGAGAATCCTTTCGAGTCCGTGTTGCAGAACTCGCCGCACAGATCCGGTCAGCTCTTCGAGAAATCTCTTGAGCTTTTCGTTGTAAGTTATTGATATGTAAGGTTTAATTTGAGGTAATGGGAATTGTTTTCCTTGCAGCCTCATGTGCTGTGGTGTTGCATCCGTACTCCTGCTTCGAGGAGGAAGAGGATGCTCTGGCTGCTGCTTGGCTGCGCGTCACATCGGACGGAGCTGCCCCTCGCGGCCGCTCACAGCGGCCCCACCGTAGAGCCCCCACGAACACCGCTGGTCTCAGTCTGGATTGATGCGGCCGATGACAGCTGTGCTGACGTCGCCGATGGCCTCCGGTTTGCTTGGACCGCGCACGCGGATCAGATCATACTCCCAGATGCTGCGGTTCACCTCACCCTCCAGAACTGTTCCATCACCTTGAGTGAGCGGGTCCGGATGGACCCTCAGCGAAGCCTCTCCGGGGAGGAGGCTCTCGACGCGCTCTTGACCGGACATGGTCTGGCGACCGTCTCCATTACGCGAGATGGAGTGGTGCTTGAGGTCCGCGAGGTCGAGGCCCTTGAGATCGTCCGAGAGGAGTGGACTGGCGGACAGCGCTATGCATGGCGTCCTTCCCTCACCGCAGCCGTGGAGTGGTCGCTGGCTGAGGCGCTGGAGGCTGAGCTGCTGCCGCTGTCGAGCCTCCGCGCCCCGCGTCCTGCTCAGAGAGCGGTCATGGCTGCAGGCGCAGCAGCCGACGTGCATTCGCCGCAGTCTCCCGCATCAGCACCGCCACTGGCTCCGATCGGAGACTCGATAGCGATGCAAGAACCTGATTGATTCCGGCAGGGCTCTCGAAGCCTCCCGGAGAGTCGCTCTCTACGAGCAGTCGCTCCAGCGGCACCTGCGATGCCGCGATTCTGGCCCGCTTTGCCTGCTTATTGCATACCAGGTGCCCAAAGCTGAGCAGAAAGCCGCGTCGGAGCCACTCCTCCGCCACTTCTGAGGAGCCTGAGAAGCCGTGAACGATGCCCGGTGGGGCCTGACAGCGGTCAACGCAAGCCAGCGCCGCACCGTGTGCGCGCACAATGTGGAGCACTACGGGAAGATCACGCTGCCGTGCGAGATCGAGCTGGGCGAGGAAGGCTGCCTCTTGCGTGGCCAAGCGCTCGCGGTGCCTTCCGGAGCCATCCAGTCCGATCTCTCCGATCGCGACTGGTTCTGAGAGCCTGGGCAGTGCTGCGGCGAGGATCTCGGCATCGATGGCACCTGCGGTGTGCCACGGGTGGTAGCCGTAGGCGAGGTGAACGCTCGGGCCGGCCAGCGCGCTCTGGGCGCTCCAGCCCGCCTCATTCTCCCCAGCGAGCAGGACGTTGTGTACGCCGGCTGCACGACCCGCCTCCAGCGCAGCACGTGGCGCTGTGCTCGTGTAGAGGTGCGATAGGGCATCGAACACGCGCGCTTACTCCGTGCAGGGGGCCGGGAGCTGGATCAGGCTTCCCGGCTCACATCGACACGTCTCGTCCTGGGAGAACATCCCGACGTACGGCTCGATGTTGCGCCTGGAGAGATCGCTCTCCCGACAGGAGGGGGCCGGCATTGAGCCGGCGTTGGCCCGTCCGGGTGCTCCTCCCGCGATGACCCCCTGACCGATATCCACCATCACGCCGCCGGGCTTCCAGTGTAGGGGCTGGGTGCGGTGACCGATGGCATGCCCGATGTTGTGCTGGCGCTCAAGAGCCGCTGGCAGGGGAGGACACACATCAGAACCGATCCTTGCGGCTGCGGACCTCTCCAAACACCGCCGCCGGATCGCTGCCCTCCATTCCAACGGCGCGCTGGAGGATGGGATCGTCTGCACGGAAGAATGGGTTCGCGGCGCGCTCCGCTCGGATGGTGCTCGGGACTGTTGGTTGCTCTGCGGCCCGGAGCTCCTCGACCTCTGCGGCTCGTGCCAGCAGTGCGGGAAGAGTGGGCTCGATGCTCAGAGCAAAACGAATATTGGAGGCGGTGTATTCATGCGCGCAGTAGATGCGGGTGTCTTCGGGAAGGTCGCGGAGACGAGAGATGCTGCGCCACATCTGGGCAGGGGTCCCCTCGAAGAGTCGTCCGCAGCCAATGGAGAACACCGTGTCGCCGCAGAACAGGGCCGCGCTGCCGGCAAACCACCAGGCGATGTGGCCTCGGGTGTGGCCGGGAACATCGAACACCACTGCCTCCGCTGCTCCGAAGGCGTAGCGGTCGCCGTCGGACAGGGCGATATCGATGCCTGGGATGCGGTCTCGGTCTGCACTGGGGCCAACGATGGTGCAGCCGGTGGCGGCCTTCAGCGCGAGGTTGGCGCCGACGTGATCGCTGTGGTGGTGGGTGTTGAGGATGTGGGTGAGCGTCCATCCCCGAGCAGTGAGGGTCTCGTGGACTTCAGGAGCCACTGCGGGATCGATCGCTGCGGTCACTCCAGAACTGGGCTCATGGATCAGGTAGAGGTAATTGTCGCGCAGGACAGGAACCTGGACGATTTCAAGACTTGACAAGGCACGCTCTGGGGAACAGATGACAGGTCGGATTCTACCCTGAGGCACCCATGGGCAGCGGCATTCTGTCAGCGATAACCGATCTGCTAAGCGCGCTGGGCATTGAGCTGGAGCCCTGGATGGGGCCAGTGTTTGCCCTCAGCATGATGGTTCTCCTCCTGCCCTGGATTCTCAAGAACATGCGGACCTCAAGCGCCCGCAAGCTTCTCAAGAAGGCTTCCCTGGAAGGCGGCGTGAAGCGCGCCGAGATGGAGCGACAGGCCATCGCGCTGGTCAGCGACAATCCCGAAGGATTGATGGCGCTGGCGGAGGAGTGCGTGCGGCGGGGACGGTATGTGGTGGCTCGCGAGGCCCTCGCGGGCATCCCGGAGGAGGACATCAAGCGCCAGCGTCAGCGCAAGCAGATGCTCAAGCAGATGGCTCCTCGTCAGCCCGAGACTCCCGAGGCCGCTGCGCTCGTCGTGGAGCGACTTCGCGGGGAGGGGCTGTCGGAGGAAGCAGAGCACCGGCTGAGCAAGGCACAGCGTCGCTGGCCAGAGAGTCCGATCCTCGCCTCGCTCGTCAGCCACGACTCCTGACTTCGTGGTCGGTGTACAACAATGGGGTGTCTCTTCGTCTGCTGGTGTTGCTTGTTGTCCTCCTGGTCTTCTCCCAGGCGCTGTGGTTTGACTTTGTCTGGGACGACAACCTGCTGATCCTGGAGAACCGGCTCACCGCGACCCTCTCCAGCATTCCCCAGTTCTTTGGAATGGATCTCTGGAGCGGCACGCCCTCTGAGCATGACGCGCCCTACTATCGGCCGCTGGTGCTGATGGACTTCACCCTCGACCGGGTGCTGTTCGGGCTCTCTCCGCTGGCCCACCACGCCCACAGCCTCCTGTGGCACTTCGCAGCGGTTGGGCTTGCCGGTGCCCTCCTCAGTCGGCTGGTCGACGACGCCCGTGCCGTTGCTGCCGGGACGCTTCTGTTCGCGGTCCATCCGGTTCAGATCGAGCCGGTGGTGTTTGTCGCCGCCCGAAACGATCCAATGGCGGTCGTCTTCCTCCTCTCTGCGCTGCTCCTGCTTGCTCGGGACACCCCAGGCCCCCGGCATCTTCTCGGCGGGGCGGTGTGTGTGCTGGCCGCGGCGCTGTGCAAGGAGAGCGTGCTGCTGGCGCCAGCGATCCTGGCTGGGGTGGAGTGGGCACGAACCGGCCGCCCCGGTGGACTTCGCGCACACCTCGCGGTGGCCGCCGGGATTGCGGTCTACGCGATCATGCGGGTCAGTGCTGGCGTCGTCCTCCCGCCGCGCGCCGATCTCGATCACATCACCGCTGCACTGCTCCCGGTGCTGGCGCACTATGCACACCGCATCCTCGTCCCCCTCGATGCGGTTCCAGGAATGCACCTTGCCTGGCCGGCTGCGGTGCCCTGGCTGGCGCTCATCGTCGGGGTGGGACTGGCCGCGCTCCTGGTCTGGGCGGGGCGTCGGGTCGCGGCAGCGGGCATCCTCCTGTCATGCCTGACGCTCGCGCCAGCCATCGCGGCCATCGCGAGCGTCGGCTCGGTGCCGGATCGGTATCTCTACCTGCCCCTGCTTGGCATCAGCCTCGCCGTCGCAGCAGCCAGCCGAGGACGACGCTCTGAGGTGGCGCTTGGGCTTGGGCTGCTGCTCGCCGTCTCCTCAGCGTCTGCGATGTCGGTCTGGCAAGACGACGAGAGCCTGTGGCGTGCGGCCTATGATCGGTGGCCCTCCGCACACACTGCTGGCAGCCTTGCGAAAGTCCTCGAAGATCTCGGCATGCTGGATCGGGCCGCAGTGCTCTATGAGGAGGCGACCTCACCGCCTCGGGTGCTCCAAGAGAGCTGCTACAACGTCACCCTGATTCACCTGCGCCGAGATGATCCCGCCAGCATCGTGCGCGCTGGAGAGGCCGCACGGCAGGCCGGCTGCCTCGACTCTCCAGAGCTGCTCGGTCCGCTGTCGGTCGGCTACCTCCTCCAGTGTCAGCTCGACGCCGCTGAGCAGACCGCAGCGCTGATCGGAGCGGATCCCACCGGCATGGCGGTGGTCGTCCGAGCTGCCGTGGGGCTCGCTCGTGGTGACGAGGCGCCGCTGCTGTCGGCCATCGCGGCCCACCCCGAGGCGGACCCCACCTCACTCAGTGGGCAGGCCCGAGGTCTTGCTGAGCGGTGCTCCACCGGCGCACTGCCGCCACCGCCAGGATGAACCCAAAGACGAGGATCCCGGAGCTGGCGAGGAACGGCGCAGCGGGAGAGACGTTGCTGTAGAGCAGCCCGGCTGCGGTTGGACCGACCCCACGAGCGAGTGCGGACATGGACTGGTTGGTCCCGAGCACGAAGCCCTGCTCAGCCTCCGTGGCGCCCCGAGAGATCATCGAGTGCAGGCTCGGACCTGAGATGCCCTGTCCGATCGCTATCAGCACGAACACCGTGACCAGCGGCACGAACGGCGGCGCGAACGGCAGCAGGGCGAGGCCGATGGCGAGCAAGGCGATGCCGATCGGCACGAGCTTGGCTTCTCCAAATCGCTTGACCAGCGGACGAATCATTCCGCCCTGCACAACGATCATCACCACACCCGCGATGGCGAACATGCGCCCGACCTCAACAGGACCCAGCCCGCGGACATGCTCAGCGAACAGCGTGAAGCTGCTCTCCATGATCGCAAACGACATGGTGAGCACGAAGGTCAGGACCACACACAGCCCGACGACCGGGTGGCGGGCGACCTTGAGAAAGGCCGCCGGGGAGAGGGGACGAGGGCGGGTCGTCGACTCCGGGTGGCGTGTCTCGGGCAGCATGAAGTATGCGACGACGAGGTTCACTGCGCTCAGCCCGGCTGCGACCCAGATCGGGGCCGCGTAGCCGTAGATGGACAGCTCGCCCCCGATGAACGGCCCCAGCGAGAAGCCCACACCAAATGCCGCACCGATGAGTCCCATGCCCGCAGCGCGCTTCTCTGGCGGCGTGAGGTCTGCGACGGCGGCCTGTGCGGTAGAGATGTTGGCTGCGCATGCGCCGTGGAGGGTCCGAAACAGGAAGAGCATCCACAGGGTGTTCGCTGCGGCGAAGCCCGAGAGGCAGACCACCGTAGCCGCGATGCTCGCCATCAGGACTGGCCGACGCCCGACCCGATCCGACAGCGCACCCCACAGCGGCGCGAACGCGAACTGTGCAAGCGAATAGACCGCCATCAGCAAGGTGACCTGGAGCGGTGTGGCGCCGAAATCTTCGGAGTAGAAGGTCAACAGCGGGATGACGATCCCAAATCCGAGAAGATCGAGAAAGACAACCAGCAAGACTGGGATGAGCGCACGTGACATCGGGTGCCCCCCTATCCGGTCAGTGCCTGAAAGCGAGGCAGTCTACTTCGATGGGTCATATCGGTGCAGCAGTCCGAGATCGGGGAGCCCGTCGCCGTCGAAGTCTCCAGACTCGATCTGCTGGCCGGTTCGGAGATATTGTTGCTCCTCAGACAGGATGATGTCTGCACTCGCGGCGCTCATCAGCGGCAGCCAGCCCTGGTATCGATCCGCTCCAGCAAAGATGTAGAGCACGCCGCTGTTGAAGGCCTCTGGGGCATCGTCGGTGGTGGGATTGCGCCGGGGAGCACCAATGACCAGCTCATCAAACCCGTCGCCGTCGAGATCGAGCAGCCGAACGCTCTCTCCGAAGGCATCTCCGGCTTCCTCGCCCTGGAGTCGGTAGCGGGGGGCATCCATGCCATCCTCGGCAAACTCGCGCCCGTCCCAGATGAAGACCTCGCCCGCACCGGCCACGCCTCCAGGGGCGCCCGCAGCGATCTCGAAGTAGCCGTCTCCGTCGATGTCACCGGTGTCGACCGACCAGCCGAGCCAGCTGTCGTCTTCGAGGCCATACAGGATGCGGGAGGCCTGGAGAAAGAGGGGACCGCTAATGAGCTGCTCTCCGTCGATGAGGTAGAGCGCTCCGTAGGCGTCTGCGCTGGAGCCTGCATCCGCGAACGGGGCCCCGATGAGGAGGTCTGGGACGTCCTCCGCACCGGAGTCCACACGTCCAGCCCGTCGCTGGGTGAGGTCGTGGTCACAATTCACAGACTTCCCGGCTTGCTCACCGACGCTGGAGCCGGTCCACCAGGCTCCGATGGCGCGCGCGGTGGTTGTCTGCATGGTGTCGCTGCTCGGCGGCAGCGTACTGGAGAGGGCGAGGGTGACAAACCCGCCCAGGGTTGCGCCAGAGCTGTCCAGCGGAGCGGTCGCGACCCAGTCTGGCATGCCGTCCTGATCGATGTCTCCGCAGCCCTTGACCAGGCTCCCCAGCCCTCCGCCCTGATCGGTGCCGTCCACGCGCAGCGCGGCGGAGCGGATGAGGTCGTCTGATGAGAACCCAGAGGCGAATCCGCCTACCCAGTAGACTGCGCCTTCCTGATGGGAGAAGTCAGTGGCTGCCCGTCTCGGAGCCCCGATGAGCAGTCCGTCTCCGACCACTGCGAGGGCATGCCCAAAGGCATCGCCGCTGGCCTCACCGAGCAGCGTCGGCACGTCGACATCCGAGAGAAGGATCGTGCCGGAGGTGGTCGCATCGAAGCTGTAGACCGCATCGGCGTCCGCGCTTCCGATGAGCACGACGCCCGCTGAGAGCGCAAGTCCCCAGTCTGTGCCCAGCGCATCGGTGCCCTCGACCGTCAGCAGGGTCTCTCGCGGAGAGGCGGGCGGCGCCGTCAGATCGCTCAGTCCGGTCAGCACGCCGGCGAGTGCTGCCGGATACTCCTCCGCGCAGCCCACACCGACACAGGGGCTCGGGCAGCCGGCCAGGAGGAAGACGAGCACCGTGGAGGACTACTCCGGGAGGACTTCAGGCTCTGGAGCGGGAGGCACCGGCAGGGTGTAGCCGACCACCGTCTCGACGCGCTGCGCCGTGGTCTCGTCAAAGCCTGGCTTGCGGTATCCATCCTCAAAGGCTGCCGAGGCTGCGGCGTTGCCTGGGATGAGGATCTCGGGCATGTCGGTGATGGTCATGACCCGGCTTGTGGCTGTGTAGCCGGTAGAGCTGGTCTGCTTGACCACGTACTCTCCAGCACTGACACCATGAATTGCACCGGTCGTCAGTGGACCGATGACGCCGATCTTGGTGCCATCGACGGTGACCTCTTGCCACGCCATCGTGATGTTGACGATGGGGAGCGACTCCGTTGCACCCTCAGGGGTCGGAGTCTTGGGCTTGAGGGTTGCTGCGGCGGCGTCTGGATCAATGTAGAGGTTGAAGAAGTTCTCGATCTTCCCCTCCGTGAGATCCGGGTTTGCCGGGTAGGTAAGCGGACGCATGGCCCGACCTTGCTCCGGAGAATTCGCAGCGGTTGGGGTCTCGGCGAGTGCGGGCTCAGTGGCCATCAGCAGAAGAGCGGTCAGCACGGGGCCTCCTTAAGTCTTGAGGCATGCAGTTTTCAGTGCGAGAGAATACCGGATCACCCCAGGCGTGTCACCTCACCGGGGTCGTGTAAATCTCTACTCGGGACTCAGGCCGGTGTAGCCCGACAGCTCCTTGCTCAGCAAGATGGTGCCCTCGGTCTGATCCTCGAAGGTCTCCTTCACCAAGCCCAGGCCCTTGACCCAGTACTGCTCGATGTAGATGTCCTGCTCGGTCTTGCCGAACCCGCTGTCAGAGACGATGAGGGAGTTGTTGGTCAGCTTGTAGGCCGTGACTGTGGTCCCATCGAACAGCTCAAGCGACTCGGTTCCGGCATCTGAGTACGTCCCGGAGACCTGCTGGAGGACGTAGCTGGGCTTGCCTCCGCCAGCCATGTACTGGGTGATGTTCAGGTTGTAGTCGTAGCCCCAGGTTCCCTCAGAGCCGACGGCCCACTCCGGCGAGAAGTATCGGCGGGGGTTGGAGTGGGTTGCCTCGACCTGGTCCGTTGTCGGGATGAAGTCGAACAGGAGGTAGGTGTAGGTTCCTTCCCAGCCGAGCATGAACATGCCCTCGTCGGCGCCGAGGTCGCAGGCGACGGTGACCACGGTGTCGTAGCCCGAGCCGGAGGTGTTGGAGATGGCGTCCTGGTAGCGGTAGTAGTACTCGCCGTCAGGGCTCTTGGTTGCGCCGAGTCCGACCTCAGTGGCGGTTCCCTCAGCGCCCTCGTAGGTGGCCGTGAAGGTCTTCGTCCAGCCGGTGATGTGGACCGGGTGCCAGGCGTTGGTGCAGTCCTCGGGGACCGTGTCCGTGTCGCCGGAGTCGTCGGTGTCACCGGAGTCATCGGTGTCACCTGTGTCACCGGTGTCGGTGGTCTCGCCAGAGTCCGAGCTGCCGCTGGGCTCGATGCCTTGGTTGAAGCTGTTTCCGTTGCAGCCGGCCAGCAGGGCGAGCATCAGGGTGATCGAGCGCATATGAGCCTCCGTGGGACCATCTTGGGTAGCATGCAAGTCGGTCCAGCCGCAATCACGCAGGGGATTCACATGCTGACGGACGACTCAACGACCATCTCAGAGCTGCGGCACCGACTCCGCACCTTTAACGCCGCGCGGGACTGGGGGCAGTACCATAGCCAACGGAACCTCGCGATGGCGCTGTCCGTGGAGGCTGGTGAGCTGCTGGAATTGTTTCTTTGGTCCGCTGATGATGGACCTCAGCCGCCTGTTATTACGCGCAAGCCTCGGGTCGCTGAGGAAATCGCCGATGTAGCGATCTGTCTGCTGAACCTCTGCGAGCACGCCGGAGTCGATCTCGCTGCGGCCATGGAGGCCAAGATCGCTGCCAATGCCGACCGCTACCCGGTCGAGAAGGTCCGCGGCCGGCTGGAGAAGCACGACGAGTACTGAGGTGCGCTACCAGCGATCCTCGAACCAGCCGACAATCGCAGGGTAGATCTCTTCAGCGGCAGCGTCTCCGAGCACCAGATCGAGGTGCCCGTAGTCATGGGCGAGTCCGTTGACCCGCCCGGCGAGGAGCCACGCCTTTTCTTCCGAGCCTGCCCACTCCAGGAGCGGACGCACCCGATCCGGCGGCGCGATGCGATCCGCGCGTCCGGCGATGACCAGCAGCGGCGCCGTCAGCTCAGGCAGCGAAGCGACCGCTGGGAGCTGTCCGGCGCGGAGGATCTGCCGAACCTCGATCAGCTCCTGGCGGCTCATGGGGCTCGCGACGGTCGAGAGCATCAGCTCGCGCGCCGCGTCGCTGAGGTTGGTGTCGCTCCACAGCAGGTCGTCGGCGTTGAGCGGGAGGTTGTGTGCTCCGGAGACCATCTTCCCAAGCCTCGGAGAGGGGAGGCGGCGGAGAACGATGCTCGGAGCAATGGCCCGCTCGGCCATGGTGAGCAGCGGATCGGGGCTGGTGAAGTCCACTGGGCTCGCGACTGCGACGATCGCTGCGAAGGCATCGTCGCCGTGGATGTGGTTGTAGGTGGTCAGCACCATCCCACCCATCGAGTGCCCGACGAAGCCGAGCTTCTCGAAGCCGGTCTGCTCCTGAACAAACCGGATCGCGGCGGGAAGATCGTACCGGGCATAGTCGGTCATGCTCCAGCCGCTGCGCTGCTCATGCCCGGACGTGTCGACGTGGGCGAGCCCGTGGCCGCGGAGATCGAGCAGCCAGGCGTCGTAGCCGGCGTCGTTCAGCGCGGCGGCGATGGAGCGATCCGCGGTGAGATCCCAGCAGCGGTGGTTGGCGGAGATGCCATGCAGGACGAGAACCGGTGGTCCCGCCGCCGGGTGGCGATGGAGGTGGATCGCGGCACCATCCTCCGTCGCGACGAGGTGCTGCTCGGCGCGCTGACAGTGCGGAGCTGTCGGCGGCGTGTGGGCTTGGTGGCAGGCGGCAAGCAGGAGGAGGATCACGATGCCTCCAGGGTCTGCAGGGTCCATTGGCTGAGCATGCGCAGCGCCCTGGGACTGGAGAGCAGTCCGATGTGGTCGGGATCTTCTGACTCAAACCGGAGGAAGCCGAACCGATAAAACGCGGCCGGGGGAACCGCCGGTCGGACCCACTCTGGGGGCGCGATGTTGTCGAGGCCGGAGGCTCCGGCCCAGATCGGAACCGCAGATGCCTCAAGGCTCACAGACAGGCCCCCGCCTGACCAGGCCTGAAGCTGTGCGAGCCATGCGGGAGCCACCGTCCCGAGCGCCGGCAGCGGCTCTCCGACCATCAGCGCGAGCACGCCGAGTCCGCGCCACTGCACCGCTGAGGCTGCGGAGAGCGAGAGATCCTCTGCGGGGAGTGGCCTGGTCGCGAGCCAGTCGGTCAGCGCGGTGGCTTCGGTCCGCAGCGGGCTGCCCAGCATCGCCAGCGCGCCCGGTGAGATCGCAGCAGATGCCACCGACAGCGCCGCGAGGGTTCCGCCGAGTCCGTGCCCGACCACCGCGACGGCTCCCTGCGTCGAGAGCTCTGCGACGATCTCTGGCAGCCACTGGCTGGTGATCGCGTCGGCATCCTGCGCAGCGGGCGGAAATTGGACCGTCCAGGCATCCAGTCCTGCAGCTTCTAAGGCCGCCACCATCGGCGCATAGGCCGACACCACCATCCCTGGAGTGCAGACCACCAGCGCGACCGGTCGCTTCGGACGGGCGGCCCCCGCGTCAGACAGCGCGTAGGGAGTGGCGGCAGCGGTCAGAGAGAGAAGCAACATGCCCGGTGACCTATCTCGTCCCTGTTTCGCCCTCCACGGCATCCACAAGCTGCCCCGCACCCCGTCGGCTCGCGCGCGGATCGGCGGGGTGCGACGGTCCCTCTTCGGCGCCTGATGCTCTGGGTGTTCACCGGTGCTGGCTGCATGCGCCGTCGCCTGGCGGGATAGAGGACGCTGACGATGACTGGTCTTGTTCTCTACGCTCACCCCTACGGACACGTGCTCGATGAGCTGGTGCCGATGGGGGCTGTGGCGCTGATGAACCGCATTCCCGCACCGAAGCGCGGTCGGTTTGCCTGGGAGCTGTCGGAGTCGGACATTCAGCAGGCCTCCGTCCTCGCGATGGACCTGCACTGGTACTTCTCCATCGCCGCTGTCGGCTGGATTGCAGCGGCGGTCAAGGCGCTTCGCCCCGATCTGCCGATCGTGCTCGGCGGCATCACCGCGAGCTTCTACGCCCGCCACCTCATCGAGACCCTGGACATCGATCACGTGGTCCAGGGGGACGGCGAGGGCGCATTTCCGGCGCTCGTTGATGCGCTGCGCCAGGGACATCCTGCGCCGAGGCTGCCGAATGTCTGGTCCCGTGGCGGCAGCCAGCCGCTCCAGGTCCCCGTCACGCCACGGCAGTACGACGCCAACGACTACCTCACCCTCGACTGGTTCCCTGCGCTCGCGGCCCACACCCGGGCAAACCACGCTGCGTATGCTGCGCGTCCGTTCTGGGGGCGGATGGATCGCTACCACCCCTACCTGCCGCTGAACCGGGGGTGTCGTTTTCCCTGCAACGGCTGCTTTGGAAGCTACCAGCGAGATGTCTTCGGGCCTGGGCAGGTCGATCGCAGCGCCGAGAGCTTCGCCGCCACCCTCGATGCCGCCGAGGCGCACCCCGACTACCGCTTCATCAACCTCACCGCCGGCACCGAGGACATGGCCCGGCTCACGGCATGGCGGGATGTCTTTGCGCGGAAGCGCGACCTCTCCGCCTACGTCATGCACTTCTGCGCGCTGCCCTCTGATGCTGACCTTGACCTGATCCTCGGTGGCTTTGAGCGGGTCTGCATCGACTTCACCAACCCCGGCGACGTGCCGCTTCCGCTGCGGGCGAGCGGGCTGTCCATCGCGGCTGCTGAGGATCGGATCGTCCAGATCGCGACGATGCTGGACGGGCTGGAGCACGTCCGGGTCGGCATCTCGTTCATGGACACCGATCCCCACCCGCTCAAGGCGCGCCTTCGGTCCGTGGACTGGCAGCGGCTTCAGCTCAAGGAGAACAGCGAGTGGGCGCTGCCCCGCCCCAACGCCGCGACGCTCTCAGACGATGCGCTGCCCGCCTGGCCGGTTCCTCAGGTCGAACGACGCGGGCTGACGCCACCTCAGCGGGTCGCCCGACGCGCCGCCAAGGTCCGGCAGGCGAGCGCATTCACCGCTGTCAGCACCGCGCACGCGCGCTACACCCTCGCCCGCGCCCTCGCTCCAGGGCTGCATCCTGTCCTCGAGGAGGCCCCGATGTGCCGCATCGATGGCGCGCCACGGACCGCGCTCGCCCCGATGACACCAGCGCTCGCGGCCTTCACTGCGCGCTACACCGCAGTATTTCGAGAGTGGTCGGTGCGTCAGCTCGATCGGGTCGGGGTGGTGGTCTCTGCCCTGTCGGCTGGTGAGACCGGTCTGGCGGTGCGGGGGGTCGGCGTGGATCTCGGCCCGGCCACCCTTCGCTACGGCCTGCGCGGGATCGAGGCTGCCTGGGCTGGCCCCCTGCCGGTTGGTACCGTGGCGGTGATGCTGCGACCGCTGCTGGACCCTGGCGATGGCTCCTGGCTGGACCCGGGTGACCTCGACGGGCTGCCCTGGCGAGCCATTGCGGTCCCGGAGGGGACTGTCGAGGTGAGCCTCTCCGGGGTCTTCTCCCAGAACCGCGCTGCGCTGTGTGTCGGCGAGACCACCCTGTCCTGGTCACCGCTCACCGATCATCCGCCGACTCCGCTCGCGCCGGCGCGTGCGGGGAAGCAGAAGCGCCGGCAGGGAGGCATGGGTCCAGAGAACCTGGTGGATGGGCCATGGCCTGATGACCGCTGGCCGAGCCGGATCGTCCGCGTCCTGGACGGCGCGCTGCGCCGGGGACTGGTCGCAGGCTGGCGTGGTCAGAGCGTGGCGCGCGCGCGGTCGTGGGTCCGCTGTGAGCTGACCGGACCTGAGGAGGCGACGGTGCGGCTGTTCGTCCTGCCGCCAGGCGAGCGCGCCTGTGCATGGCAGGGGGAGCACATGCGCATGATGCTCCAGGATCCCGCACCCAAGGCGCTCACCGATCGCATCCAGGCGCTGCTGAGCGGCCTGGACAAGAGGGGGTAGATGATGTCGCTGGCAGCCCGGTACACCTCGACGGACTGGATGCGCAGAGAGCAGGAGGGGCTGTGGCCCCGGGCGTGGCTGCTGGTCGGGCTCTCCCTGGACGTCGCCCGACCGGGCCAGCGCATGCGGTTCGACATCGGCACCGAGTCGTTGATCGTTGCCCGGGACGCGGCGGGAGTGCTCCGGGCGTTCTTCAACGTCTGCCCCCACCGTGGCCACCGGCTGTGCAGCGAGCGCCTCGGTCACGGCCGCCTGCGCTGCCCCTACCACCACTGGCAGTTCGCGCTCAGCGGGAAGCTGCATGCCCGCCCCGACAGCGATCACTTCACCGCCCGCCCGGACCTCACGCCGATTCGCTGCGCAGAGGCCGCCGGGCTGGTCTGGGTCTGCATGGATGCGCAGGCTCCCCCGCTCGTCGAGTGGCTCGGCCCGGTCCTGTCGTGGCTGCTGCCCTACCAGGCCGAGGCAATGTCGCTGACGGACGAGGTCACCCTGCCGACGGCTGCCAACTGGAAGCTCACCCTGGATGCCAACAACGAGCACTACCATCTCCACACCATCCACCCACAGCTCCTCGACATGATCGACGACACCGCAGTCACCACGGAGCGGGCGTCCCCGCACGGGCGCATGTGTGTGCCGGTGGGAGTGGCCAGCCAGCGTCGCGGCGGAGAGCCTGCAGGCCCCGAGCGGTCGGCCGCACAGCGGATTCGGCTGAAGGGGCAGGGGATCGACGTGTCCGGCCTCTCCGATGCGCAGCTCGTCGAGAACCAGATGCTCTACGTCTTCCCCAATCTTCAGCTCAATTGCTACCCCGATCGCCTCCAGATCTTTCGCCACCGCCCCCACGCCAGCGACCCTGCGCGCGGCTACTTTGATCGCATCGTGCTCACCGCCTCCGCCGATGCGGTCCCCCGACGCAAGACCCGCCACCGACTCCTCGATGCGAAGACCGGCAGCCTCGGAGCGGTCATCGATGCCGACCTCGTCGCGGTGCGCTCCGTCCAGCGCGGCCTCAGCAGCCGAGGGTTTCAGGGGCCATGCCTTGGGGCCAGTGAGTCCCTCATCGCGATGATGCACGATGTGCTCACGGAGTGGCTTGGGTGACCCGCGCTGCGCGCCAGAGACGTCAGGCTCATCCCATGGCAGTGGTTTAGACTCCGCCTATGGCTGCGCCGACCCGCTACCAGGTGAGCGTCACGTTCACAGATGAGTGCAACATGCGCTGCGTGTACTGCACCACCGCCAAGCGCAAGGTCTTCATCACCCCCCAGCGCATCGATCGGGTCCTGCACCTCCTCGAGCGCACGGCTCCTGCCAGCCTCGACCTCAATTTCCACGGCGGCGAGCCCACCCTGGTCTGGGAGCAGGTCCAGCGCCTCAACGCCGGACTCCACCGCATCGGAAGCGACCGGCGCATCTCGCGGAACCTCTGCACCAACGGCACCCACCTCGACGCACAGCGGGCGGCGTTCCTCAAAGAGAACGGCTTTGATGTTCGGGTCAGCATTGATGGCCGCAAGTCCACCCACACCCGGTTTCGGTTCGACCGTGATCGCCGCGATCTCGACCGCAGCGCTGCACTCTACGACCGCACCCTCGCGGGACTTCGTGCCCTCATCGCGGCAGATGTCTCCACCGCTGCGAACATGGTGGTCACAGCCGAGACGGTCGGCGCGCTGCTCAGCAACGCAGTGTTCCTCATCCGGCAGGGCCTCATCCACCTCGTCATCTCTCCGGTGGTCGGCATGCCCTGGCCCGATGAGGCCCTGGTGATGTTCGATGCTCAGCTGCGCGGGATGACCCCCATCTGGCAGAAGTGGATGCAGCAGGTCTCTCCGCGACGGCATGAGGACCTCCGGCGAAGCATCCTCTCGGAGATCGACCGGGCGGCCTACTGCATCGGCGAGCGCATGAACCAGCCGGATGCCCGGATCCTGGTCATCGGTCCAGACGGTCGCATCTTCGGTGATGAGCCCGATGTGCGCACCGACAAGGCTCTGGTCATCGGTCACATCGACGAGATCGAGGATCTCACCGAGCTGCCTGCGCTGCCTCGGACGGCGTTCCAGCTGATGTACGACCGGGCGTTCTACGCTCCCCATGTCCTCAGGGACGTCCGCCGCACCCACCGCCTCCTCCGCAAGCGGCTCACCGAGATGTACGGCGTGCTGTTTCCCCACCAGCCGATGGTCATCGATCGGAGCGCCGGGTGAGCCTGCTGCCTGCCGATCGCATCGCGCACCCCGTCGGCGATGTGCTGATGGACTACGTGCTCACGCCGTATGCCCCCCGCGCAGACCCCGCCGGTCGGCTGCACTCCGCCTCGCTCCTGCGCTACTTCCTGCGCAGCCACGACTTGACGGCGGCCTGGCCGATCATCGTCCGCCTTCGCACGCACCTCGGCGCTGGTCAGACGGTGTGGGGAATCAAGCAGGATGCTGCCGGACGAGTCGGCATCGAGCTGTACTTCTACAACCACTGCGGCAACGCGCCGGGCAGCCCGATGTCGGTGACCACGCTGTGCGGGGTGCTGGCTGACCTCATCGACATCCCCGACACGCTCGACGAGTCGCTGCCGTACCTGATGTGCAGCCTGGAGCTGGATGCTGCGCGGCTGGCCGCCGGGCGCAGCGAGGGCTTCCGCATCTACCTGCCCGGGACCCGCAGCATCGACGGGCATGACGGCATCTCCTACGTCGCGACCGCGCAGGCGCTGGTGCGGGAGAACCGGTACAGCTTCTTCTCCGCGGCGACCGAGCTCGCGGAGGTCCAGCGCAGCATGGCCGGCTCGCTGCACGGTCAGCAGGATCGCGCTGTCCTGCTGCACCCCCGGTTTACCCGCTGCCACACCATCTGCTACGCCGAGAAGCAGCACACCGACGCCCTGTACTTCTCGCGAATCTCGACCCCGCTGCTCGGCGTGTTTGCCCGTGCCTACCTTCCGGGCGCGCTGGCGGAGGTCATCACACAGCACGCGGCGGACTTCGCTCACCTCTGCTGGGACGTCGGCTACGACTTCCAGCGCCGCCCCGCCTCTGGCTCCGCACGGATCACCAAGGCGGGCATCTACGGGTACGCTTGAGCCATGTCCGATCTCCAGTTTGAGCCCGATGCCCGGTTCGCCCTCTCTCGGGACAAGATGGATGAGATGCCGATGGGGCCGGAGGACAGCATCATCCTGGTGCTGACCTATCGCTGCAACAGCCGGTGCCGGTTCTGCATCATCGAGTCTGAGATCGTCGCCGCGCTGCCGGACACTGCCCGTCGAGATGTGGCGGTCGTGCTCAACCACAACAAGAAGACCGGCCAGTTCAAGCGCCTCGTCCTGACCGGCGCCGAGGTCACCCTTCGGCCCGACCTCGCCGAGATCGCCCGGGCAGCGACCACGACCGGGCGCTTTCAGACCGTGCGCATCCAGACCAACGCCCGTCGGCTCCGCGATCGGGACTATGCGGCGGGCTTGGTGGCTGCGGGCGTCCGCGAGTACTTCGTCTCCATCCACGCCCACACCGCCGCCTTGGATCGGCAGATCAC
Organism: Myxococcota bacterium; assembly: GCA_029251165.1. GTDB lineage: Bacteria > Myxococcota_A > UBA796 > UBA796 > UBA796 > JAQXDW01. The sequence goes on along the minus strand of JAQXDW010000067.1, from coordinate 214,171 downwards.
CCGCTCTTCTCGAAGCTTTGAGGAGATGAAGGCTGGGGTCGGGCAGCTCCAGGAGCTCGGCGCGACCGTCATCGCCAACACTGTGATCTGCCGCTCCAACGTTGCCAACCTCCCCGACATCGCCCGCTTCATCCTGGGGCTGGGGCTCACCGTGCTGAACTTCTGGTCGTTTCTGGAGCTGGAGGGGGCGAATCAGACCGAGGAGCTGATCCCGCTCGCAGAGAGCCTGCCGCCGCTGCTGGCCGCGCTCGATGTGGTCAAGGCTGCCGGCGGCACGGCGACGGTGAAGTGGATTCCCCGCTGCCTGCTCGGTCGCCACGCCGACTGCCTGGACAACCACCAGCCGCACATGTTCATCCACGACACGTTCCAGGCGCGCCTGAACCGCAGCTTCGAGTTTCGCTGCCCCCATGAGCGCACCTGCACCCACTTCCGAAGCGGCTGCGATGGACTTCATCAGCGCTACATCGAGGTCTTTGGAGACGAGGCCGACCGCCTCATCCCGCAGCGCGGCACCGTGTAGACGACCGCCGCGCTGATGCGGTCGCCGACCAGTCTGGCCCCGATGCTGGTGATCGGGGTGTCTTCTGAGAGGCTGAGCGGCGGGGGCTGACCGGTGAGGGTGTGCCAGTCCTGCCAGGCCGCCGGGGCATGCTCCGGGCGTTCCGCATAGGGATAGCAGCGGTAGACCTTGATGCTGTCATCTTCACCGCGACGCTGGAGGATGTGACCGCCGGTGTCTGGCTGCAGCACCTCGGGGACGCCCCACTCCTCCGGCAGCGGACCCGCGTTAGGTCGCCGGAGGTGGTACCGCTTCAGCCGGGTTGCCCCGCGCGGCTCGAAGTCGATCGCGAGGATGTAGGGTGAGCCCAGCGCGATCGGCGGCGGCAGGGGGAGGGCCAGCGCTGCGGCGGTCTGTCGCCACAGCGCCTCCAGCTCCGGTGCTGAGAAGAACCGGGCCAGCTCCTCGATGTACAGGGTGCCAGTGAGGCGCCCGGCCGCAGCCTCGAGGCCAATGACCCAGCTGCCGCGCTCGCCGACAATGAGCGGACTCAGCGCCCGCAGCCAGCCCAGCGAGAACCCCATTCCCTTGAGCGCCCGCCCGATGCGCAGCCGGAAGGCGACGCTGCGCTGGCGTGGGTTGTACGATACGAGCACCTCCTGTCCGGCATGACCGGGGCGGAGCCCGACCGCGACGCCGATCTCCGGTCGGGCACCTGGCACCGCGATGCGTCGGAGAAATGGGGTCGACCAAGGCAGGGGCTGCACGCTCATTCCTCCATGGCGCAGGGTATCATCCAGCCATGTCTCAGACCCGCATCGCCCTGCTCCGCTCGGGAAGCGGTCAGGCGCCCACCATCCTCTCTGGCTCCCCAGATCAGCTCGCCGGTCGTGATCTCATCGGCCTGATCCTCGACGGCACGCTGGGAGGTGTCCTGGTAGAGGGAGCGTTCGATGCGGCGCTGGCAGCGGGCGTTGTGGCGCAGCTGAGGGATGCGCCCGGAGCGTGTGGCCCGGTGGTCACCCCGCCGTTTCCCGGCTGGACCTACGGCGCTGTCCTGGTGGTCAGTCCGCCCGATCTTGTCGCATACCGTCGTCGCGGACAGGCCCTCCTCGCCGTCCTCTCCGATGCCGGTCTTCCGCTGGCAGATCAGCTCGCGGGGATGCTGATGGTGCTCAGCGGAGGTGTGCCCATCCGCACGCCCCCGGAGGCATCCACCCCGCTGACCGTGCGGGTGTTTGAGGCTGGCGATGGGGTTGGCATCCACAGCGAGCGCGCAGACTGGCCGAGCATGGCGGGACTCCGGGAGCGCATCATGTCGGGGGTTCAGCTGTCTTGCTACACCCCCCTGAGCCTCGCTGCTGGTGGTCAGCTCCACCTCTACCACCGGCCGCCGCCGGGGCTGGAGCCGCGCATCGAGGGCATACCAGCAGCCGAGGCTGCGGATGCCCTCGCGTCGTTCGGGCTCACTGAGGTAAGGCCCTCGGTCGGCGATCTGCTGGTGTTCGACGGCGGGCGCTACAACCACCGGGTGCTCCCGTCACAGCACGGGCAGCGGTGGACCGCTGGGGCCTTCCTGGCGTCGGGGCCGGACGGGCAGCGGTATGCCTGGAGCTGACTACTTCTCGATCATCAGTGACTTCCTGGTCTCTGGGAACCGATCGATGCACCTCGGGCTGTGGGACGGGCCGCCTGACGACGACCTCCCGGCGGCCCAGGCCCGTCTGGATGCAGCGGTGCTCTCTCACGCGGCGCTGCGGAGCGGCATGGTTGTGGCAGATGTTGGCTGCGGCGTCGGCGGCACCCTGGCCCGTGCCAACGCGGTCCATTCTCAGATGCGCCTCATCGGCATCAATCCAGACGCCGCACAGCTCGTGGTCGCCGCAGAGATCCGCGCCCAGCCCGGCAGCGAGATCCGCTGGCACCACGGCACGGCGGCACGGCTCCCCCTGAAGGACGACACCGTGGACGTGGTGCTCAGCGTCGAGGCTGCGTTTCACTTTGACTCTCGTGCGGCGTTTCTGACCGAAGCCCTCCGGGTACTCCGCCCAGGGGGACGGCTGGTGCTCACCGACATCGTTCCGACCGACGCGATGCGTGCCCTTGGTGCGGGGCCTGCTGGTGTGGTCCTTGCCGTGGAGTCCCTCCTCCAGCGCAGCATCGGACCGATCCCGGATGTATGGGGCCTGTGCCCCGACTGGTCGACGCTCGTTGCTGCTGCTGGCGGCCGCGTCCTGCACCACCGCGACCTCACCACTCAGACGCTCCCGAGCTATCGCTGCTTCCTCACCCCGGCTCAGCGGGCCGGGGCGGGATGGGCGGGGAGGGGACGCCTCATGGACGAGGGCGTCTCTCTGCTGGAGTGGCTGCAGTCTGAGGGGTATGTTCAGGTCGTCCTGCTTGTCATCACTCGGAGCATGCGATGACCCCTCTTGCCGACATTCGCTGGCAGACTCGCCTCGATGCTGCCGCCGATCAGGCGCGGGAGCAGGGACGCCTGCTGGTGGTGATGGGACTGCTCAATGGCATGGGCGACGACGATGCCTGGTGAGCGGCAGGGAGCCTGACGAGGGCGGTCGCCTTCGCCGATCACGATGTCGCAGATCTCATCCGGCGGCGGTTTGTCCCGGTTCGGGTCTCGATGTGGCGTCACGGTCCCGCGGCGGTGTCTTTGGAGGACCGTGCGCGACTCGATGCGCTGGGCTTTGTCTCAACGGACCGAGTGCCTCGGGTGCCCGATATCCTTGTCCTCGACCCGGACCTCTCCGAAGTTGCCCGTCTCTGGAGCTTCGCCGATGCCGATGCCGTGCTGGCCGTGCTGGCTGATGCGGTGGGTGAGTCCCCGGAGCGCCACGCCCTCGGGGACGACCCTGCCGGTCGCGCGCTCGCTGTGCTGTGGGCCGAGCCGGGTGCCTTGCCTGATGTCACCACCTGGATCACGACGCATGGCGCCACCCATTCGCATCTCTTGCCGGTCGCGGAGCTGCTCCGCGGAGAGGCCCTCGCCCGTCAGGGGGACGGCGAAGCCTCTCAGGCTGTCTTTGCCGGGATCCTCACGCGCTGGCCGGACACCGCGACGGCACACCGTGCCCGGTTCCATCGGCTGAATTTCGATGTCTGGCCGATCCCACCGCTGCCGGAGATTCGAGGCCCGTCCGCTCCGCGTCCCCCGCAGCCCGTCGAGGCCCTCCGCAGTGCTGCCCGCGCGGTCCACGCAGCGCAGGATGTCCTGCGCTGTCCGCAGGGCATGTTGTTCCGGCGGATCCCGGCAGGGCGATTCACGATGGGCACTGACCACCCTCGGTTTCCTCGCGAGGGGCCAGCTCGTGCGGTGGTCCTCTCCACGCCGTACTGCATCGGCATCTGGCCGGTGACGCGCGGAGACTGGATGACCATGGAGCCGAAGCGGTGGCCGGGTGTGGCGGTGGACAGTCCTGAGGCATGGTGTCCTGCGCTGGGGGTGTCCTGGACGGAGTGCCAGCAGCTCATTGCTCACCTCAATGCTCAGAGTGACTGGCGGTATCGGCTGCCGACCGAGGCGGAGTGGGCCCGCGCAGCGGCAGGAGGGGGCGAGACCCGCTTCCCGTGGGGAGATGAACTCGACCTCGAGCGCTGCAACCTCCACCGCTCCGAGCCGGTGCCGGTCGCCTGCTTTCCCCCCAACGGCTTCGGGCTGTACGATGTCATCGGCAACGGGCTGGAGTGGGTCGCCGATGCCTACGCTGAGGATGCCCTCTCCCGCCTCACCGACGGTGCCTGCGATCCCTTCATCGGGCCCGATGACCCGGGTGTGCTTCAGCCGGGACTGCGGGTCCAGCGCAGCATGTTCCCGGCCCCTCGGAGCCTCGTTCAGCACCTCGGAGATCGGGTCTGCCGGACATACGGGCTTGCGGATCAGGGCTTCGGCGGCCGCGGTGTGCGGCTGGTTGCGATCCCGCCTCAGGACCAGTAGAGCACGCCATCCCCGCTGCAGCGCCGAGCGAGGAAGCCGCCGGCGGTCCAGCGCTCCTGCTCGCCGATGACGGGAGTGACTTCATGGAACCATCGTCCGCCATCGAACACCACGAGGCTGCCGGTCTTGAGCAACCGATCGGTGTGCGACACACCTCGGAGCTGCGCCGCTGGCTGGGAGTGTCCGCCCCGGTCTGCGCTGCGGTCGTAGTCTGACCAGCTCAGCTCATGGACTCGAAGCACCCCGCCAGAGGCGGGCTGCTGGAGGCAGATGAAGAAGCTGAGGAGAGTGGTGTCATCGAGCTGCTCTCGGAAGCCATCGTATGGCCGCCGAGCAAGCTGCTCCAGCTCTGCGTGGGGCGGGATGCATCCGCCGCGTGGCAGCCGCCGAAACACCAACGGTGCCCTCGGGAGGCCGCGGGCTTCTGCGAGAGACACGGGCATCGGCCGCGCCATCATCGACAGCGCAGCCGCCAGCAGGGTGTCGAGGCTGCGGCCAGTGGTGAGGGTAGAGAGCCGCTCGTGGAGCGTTCGTGCGGAGGAGAGGTAGTCGTCCTGGTGTGGACCGACGGCCCGATCCAGCGACAGGCCCAGGCTCTCTCCGATCAGCTGACCGCCCACGGGGATGCGGGGCAGGGTGCGGTCTTGCTGGAGCCGGCCCACCAGCCGCAGCGCGACCTCCGGAGGGAGCAGGCCGTCGAGGATCACCCCGCGCAGCGAGCCGGACAGCAGTCGCGGCAGGCTGCCCGCCCAGGTCGTGAGGTCTCGTGCCGGGCAGCGCAGCCACATCAGCCAGGCACCCGGAGGCGGTGGTGGCGCTCGTGGGTGTGGTCGGGGATGGTCCACATCGGTCCGCCCAGCGGTCGGCCAAGCTCCGCGAGCGGGTCATCGGGGTGAGCGGGGCTCGGCCAGCTCCGTGAGTACCAGCCGCCGAGATCGACGGCCCGGCGGTGGATTGCTGCGAGGGTCTCACGGTAGACCGCTGGATTCCAGGTCGGAGAGCTCAGCATGCGCATGGAGCGTGGGTCGAAGCGGATGTCTGAGGACTGCGCCTGGAGCAGCCCGGCGTCTGGGAGAATGAGCGACTGGAACACCCGCACGCTGACCGGCAGGCGCAGGACGTGCTCGAAGGTCTCCCAGAAGCGCTCCGGGGTCTCGTCAGGCAGGCCGACGATGATCTCGATGGTCGTCATCGCGACCTCGGAGAGCTGCGCGATCGCCCGCTGGAAGTTCTCGGCAGTGTAGGGGCGCCCGATGCGCCTCATCGCGTCGCGATCGGTGGACTGGAGTCCGATGCCGACGAAGCTCTTTGCGCTGGCGAGCAGGTCGAGGTGCGCAGGCTTCAGCCGGGTCGGGTAGATCTCGGTGACGAACTCCCGTCCCGCGATGAGCCCGACCTCCGCTTCGGCCTCAGACAGCGCTGTAAACGCGCTGCTGTGGAGGTTCAGCGCGGCATCGACCATGAAGACCTCGTTGGCTCCCATCGCCTTGAGCGCCGACAGCTCTGCGATCAGGAACGCACGACTGGCGGCCTCCTTGCGGGCTGGCAGGATCCCCCACTGGCAGAAGCTACAAGACATCGGGCAGCCCCGGAAGGTCTCCAGCTGCGCGGTGGTGCCTGGCGGCAAGAGACCCATCTGGTAGGGCGAGGCCAGCTCAGAGAGGCCGCGGGTGAGGGGGCGAGCGTTGTGTGACCAGCGCGCACCGTCCCAGGCCGCCAGCCCCGGCAGGCTCAGCAGCCGTGTGCGATCCGGCCAGCATGCTGCGACCGCGGTCATGACCGACTCTCCCTCGGTGAAGCAGAACGCATCGAGCCACTGGGGAGCGTCGGCATAGGGCGACAGGGTCAGCATCTCCTGGCGTGCAGAGGGACCACCGAAGATGAGCCAGCGATCCGGTCTGGAGAGGCGTCGGGACAGCTCGGCAAAGGTCGGGAACGACCAAACATAGGCGCTCACCCCGACGATGTCGGGTGCAAAGTCTTCGATGGCCGCCTGCCAGGCATCCAGTGACCAGTCGTTGGCGTCAAAGATCTTCACCTCGACGTCTGGGCTGTCTCTCAGGAGCGCGGCCTTCAGGCGCCATACCGCGAGGCTGAACGGCTTGAAGCCGCCCTCAGACTCCCAGGGACTCATCGTCAGCAAGGCAATCCGTGGCATGTCCATCCTGTTCGGGCTGCCGACAGACTACACCGCGACGCGGTGCCGGAGCTGGGTTGCCCGGGCGTGGAGGTGGTGCTGGAGTCCACCGTCAGAAAAGCCCGGGCCTGCGCTGCGCCGAGGTGTCTCGCCGTGAGGCTGGAGACGACGCTGCTCCCCTCGCCGCTGCAGCCTCCGCCGAGGGGCACTCCAGCGCTCCATTGAGGCGGACTCGAGGGATGCAGGGGCCGAGGTGTGAGCGGAGAGGTCGTGGATATTCAGCGTCTCCAGTCGCGGAGGGCGCTCGTCGTGTGGGTAAATGAGGAGGTCGCTGACGGCAGTCCATCAGGGACTCCGGGATCGTGATTACCACCCCAACCACCGCACGCGAGCCGGGCACTCCACGGAGGCCGGACGCATCCCGCTGCCGCATCGGTGATAGTGATTACGTCGGGAGGAACGGTGGAGCTGAAGACCCTCGAGCGTGCGGATCGACGACGGATGTCAGAGGCGCTGCGGCGCGGAGAGCCGGTCGACCTTGTGCTCTCTCGTCCGCCGCCGCCGGATGTGCGCCTCGATGAGATCGGTCCGCTGTGCCGCAGCGTTCGGTCAGACAACCAGCGTCTCGTCGACGAGCTGACCCGCAGCCGCGCTCCCCAGGCCTGTCCTGGAAGTGATGTCCGGGTCACCGTGGTCATCCCCACACCAGATGCGATCCCCATCGGCCTCTCCGCGCTGCTCGCTCAGGATGTGACCGTCCGGGTGCTGGTGCTCTCCAATGGCAGCGACGGGCCGCTGAGCATCCCGGGTGCTGATGTCCTTCGGGTGCCCTGGCGCGGCCACGGAGCCACCCGACAGCTCGCGATCCCCCACATCTCCGATCCCTACACCCTGCTGTCGGTCAACGACGCCATCCCGCTGGGGGCTGGCTTCGTGCGGACCATGGTGGAGGCGCTGGAGGCGGGCGGCTGGGATGCGGTCTATGCCCGCCAGCTTCCCTGGCCCGATGCCGACCCGATCACCCGCCGCCGGCTGCGCAAGTGGACCCCAGCGGGGCAGGAGGCTGTCGATGCCGAGCAGGTCGATCACGTCGCGGCGCTCTACCGCACCGAGACCCTCCGGCGGCACCCGCTGCCCGATGTGGCCACCGCTGAGGATGTCGTGTGGTCAGTGGGCCGGAACGTCGGGTATGTCCCCGCCGCACCAGTCCTGCACTCCCACTCCCGCTCGCCCCGTACGCTGTACCGCCGCAACCGTGCGATCCACGCTGAGCTGGTGCGCCTCGGGAGGCCGCCGACGGTGCCGAGCTTCGGGCATGTCATCGGAGCGCTGCCCTCGGTGATTCGTCCAACCCTCCAGGGAGGGCGAGGGGAGCTGCTCAATCAGGTCGCCGAGCTGCTCGGACAGTGGCGTGGCGGTGTGAAGGGGCGTCGGTGAGCTTCTCGGTGATCATCCCCACCGTGAAGGTCGGCGCCCTCCTCGACCGCTGTCTGAGGGCGCTCGCTCGGCAGACCCACCCACCCGACGAGGTCATCGTCGTCATCGCCCACCCCGACAGCCCTGCTGTGATGGAGGGTGACTGGCCGTGGTCGCTGCGCATCCGGCGGTGTTCTCGTCGGACGCACTACGGCGAGGCGGTCAACATTGGCCTTGCGATGGCGCACGGCGAGGGGCTGATCATCCTCAACGACGACACCCGGCCCCGCGCAGGGTTCCTCGCCGGCCTCTACGCGGCGTGGTCTCGCCACGGGCTCGCCCTCTACCAGCCACGTATTCTCCTCCTTGCCAGCCCTGATCGCCTGGACAATGTGGGCCACGGGCTGTTCTTCGACGGGTTCAACTGGGCGCGGGGGCGTGAAGCGGTCGACGGTGAGGACTATGACGTCGAGGGGACTGTCGGGGCCGTCAGCGGCGCAGCGTTTCTCCTGCCACGGCAGGCGCTGGATGCCCTCGGAGGCTTTGATACCAGCCTGGAGGCGTTCGGCGAGGACGTCGATCTGTCGCTCCGAGCGGTCCGGCGCGGGATTCCGCTGCGCTATGTTCCTGGTGCTCGGATCGAGCACGCCCTCGGCGCCAGCTATGGCCGCTACAGCCCTCGCAAGCTCTTCCTCATCGAGCGGAACCGGGTCCGGGTCGCGGTGCGCAGTCTGCCGGCGTCTGCCGTGCTCGGCCTGCCGCTCTGGACCGGACTTCGGTGGATGACCATGGCCTCCGCAACTGCTGGTGGGCGGGGCTGGGGAACGCAGGTGGGAGGCGTCGCACGGATCGCTGCGGTCGGGGGAGCGCTGGCTGGCATCGTCCACCTCCCGGATGCGGTTCGGAAGCGCCGGGCCGATGCAAGGGACTGGCAGCGGGGGGAGGTCGGTATGTGGCGCCACCTCTTCTCTGAGCGCGTCCGGCTGCGGGATCTGCTGCGGCCTCATGAGGCTGAACGATGATCCATGGCAAGCGCGTCGTGGTGGTGATGCCCGCGTACTTCGCGGAGCAGACCATCGCGCAGACCCTGGCGTCGGTTCCGATGGATGTCGTCGACAGGGTCCTGCTCGTTGACGACGGCAGCACGGACGGCACCGCGCGGGTGGCTGAGGAGCTGGGCATCCTCGCGGCGGCTCATCCCGAGAACCGCGGCTACGGCGGCAACCAGAAGACCTGCTACGCCGCGGCCCTGGTGGATGGTGCGGACGTGGTCGTGATGGTTCACCCCGACGATCAGTACGACCCCGGGCTCGTCCCGGCGATGGCCTCGATGATCGCGCTGGAGCGATACGACATCGTGCTCGGCAGCCGGATGCACGGTCGCGGTCCCCTCGATGGCGGCATGCCCCGATACAAGTACGCTGCAAACCGTCTGCTCACGGCTGCCGAGAACCGCATCACCGGCCGACGGCTGTCGGAGTACCACACTGGCCTGCGCGCCTACAGCCGAGGCGCCCTGGAGGCGATTCCCTGGCACCGCAATTCAGACGACTTCATCTTCGACAACCAGCTGCTGCTTCAGGCGATCCATCTCGACCTCGACATCGGTGAGATCTCGTGCCCAGCCCGATACTTTCCCGCGGCCTCTTCCATTAGCTTTCGCCGCTCGGTGGTCTACGGGATCGGGGTGCTGAGGACCATGGGGCGCTGGCGGCTGCATCGGGCTGGCCTGCTTACCTCGCCGCTGTTTGAGCCCTAAACCAGTCCGGCTCGAATTCGCTCGTAGTCCGTGCTCCCTGGGTTGCTGCCGCTCTTGAGGCGGGTGAGCTGCTCGTCTGCGCGGGAGAGCTGGAACCGCAAGGCCTCCAGGATCGACTCCCGCCAGACCCGGCCCGGCTCGCCGCTCAGGGCTGCGAAGGTGGCCTGGTTCATCTCGAACACCCAGCAAGCCGTGGTCTCTGCAGCGACGCAGGAGGCATTCCGGCGCTCTCCGAGCAGCAGCGAGCCGGTGCCGAGGAGGGCCCCTGGGAACAGGCTGGCCAGTCGCTCTCCTCGACCACCGCGGACGTGGCGGATGACGTCGATGCACCCATCTGCCACCACGAAGACGCTGTCGCCGCGATCGCCCTCCAGGAAGACTGGGGTGCCGGCGGGGAGGTGGTGGGGGGTGAGGGCGGACTCGATGGTCGCGAGGGTGTCGGCATGGGTTGCCTTGAGGGCCGGCATTGCTCGGAGCGCCTGACGTGCCGGCGGCGGGCTCGGTGAGGAGTTCGTCAGCCGCTGCCACAGTCGAGAGAGGGTGCCTGGGGTCTTCCGACCCGGAGCGCTGCCGACTCCATAGGCGAGCTTGGCGATCTGTCGATCGACCTGGTGAATGCGCCGGGCGAGTCCGAGGAGGGCGTGGTGGAGGAGGCGGTCGTAGACTGCTGGATGTCGAGCGCGGAGGTCGGGAAGGCGGTCGGTTGCGAGCACCACGAGGGTCGCAGGCTCTGCCGCGCAGACCGAGGCGGTCCGCAGGCCGCCGGTCCACGCCGCAGCCTCTCCGACCACTTCTCCGTGCTCAACCCGCCCAAGCTCTCGGTTGTTGATGTGGATCTGGAGGCTGCCAGAGAGCACCACTGCCAGCTCGTCTGCGAGGTCTCCGTGCCACCAGAGCGGGGCCTCAGCCGCAAGCTGGCGGACCTCCCAGAGTGCCGCAGCGGCCTGAAGTTGTTCCTGAGTGAGACCAGAAAATAGGGTCTGCTCAGCCAGCTTTTGGGTGATATCAAGCACGATGTCAGACTACTCCAGAACACTGTATATGCCTCACCATGCAGCATCCTGAAGTCGAGATCAGCACCAACCGCTTTGTCTTCTTCTGGACGCCACCCACTGTGTTTGGTCAGTGGACCCGGTCACTCTTCACCGCTGATCGCATCGAGTACACCTGCACTGAGCAGTTTATGATGGCCGAGAAGGCAAGGCTGTTCGGCGATACGGAGATCTGTCAGCGCATCCCCGACACGGACAGCCCCCGCAGCCACAAGGCACTCGGAAGGACAGTCCGTGGCTTCTCGGAGAAAGTGTGGAACCAGAACCGCGAGGACATCGTCTACCGGGGCAACATCGCGAAGTTTTCTCAGAACCCGGACATGCTCACGCAGCTCCTCTCCACCGGCGATCGCGTGCTCGTTGAGGCGAGTCCCCTGGACCGCATCTGGGGAATCGGCCTGCGTGGTGACGACCCCCGAGCCCCGGATCCCGCTCAGTGGGCGGGGCTCAACCTGCTGGGCGAGGTGCTGATGCGCGTCCGCTCAGAGCTGTCCGGTTCGTGAGCCGCACGCCGTGTCGCTCTCGGTGGTGGTCAGCGGCCGGCCCAGTGGAGACCGGCGGCTTGGACCGAAGCCCGTGCAGCGTCACTCCTCTCGGAACAGAAAGCGTGAGAAGAACCGTCGGTTTCGTGCCACGATTCCATAGCCGAGCTCGACGAACCAGATCATCGGCGGGAAGCGAAGCGGCCAGACAAGCCCGCCATATCCGACCACCGACAGCGCATGAAGGACCGCGCGTCCGGCCCGAAGCATCCTGCCGTCTGGAAGGATGACGTGAACAGCCTGCTCGAACGCGGCGGCATGCTCAGGCGTGTTCAGGGGAGCCGAGAGAGCCTGATAGGGGTGCGTGGCGATCATGCTGTCGGTGTCTTGCCGCCTGACCCAGGCAGCAATGCGGCGTCAGAATCCTCAGTCGCCGTCCCAGACGAGCCAGATCTTACCGTCAGGGGTGGGCTCAGTGTTCATCACGGCTCCGTCTCGTGTGATCGCCAGTGACCATGACTGGGCCACTGTGGTGTAGCGCTATCCGTATCGCGCCAGTTTGGCCTGAGTCAGGGGAACCAATGTCATCTGTTGACGAGGGAGGCTGCCTGGTTTTGGCGGCGCGTGCGGCCCCGCGGGGGGCTCTCGATTCTCACTCCTCGATGTACCCCAGTGCCCTCAGCTGCGCGGCTACAGCGGCATCGGCTGTCTTGAGCTGGGCGCCGTCGTGCCGCGGGGTGAGGGTTGTGGTGACCTGCACCCGTCCGAGCCTCCCGATCGTCGCGGTGGGTGTGCTGAAGTCAGCGGTGAAGGTCTGCTCCTCATCGTCGACCTGCACCGTCAGCGGAGAGGAGAGCGTCTCGGGGAGTGTGAAGACCTCGCGGGGGAACAGCCCACCGTCTGCGCTAAACACCGTGACCGTCTCGCCAGCCCTCCGAAGCTCGGGCTGGGTGATCTGGGGGCTCTCCAGGCCATGCCAGGTCTGGGCGAGCCCGCCGGGGGCGGTGAGCTGCACCCGCTGAGGACGGTTGACCGGAAGCTCTCCGGCCACCAGCCGCCACGCAGGCACCACCGGGCGATCCAGTGCTGTCGACATCGCTGCGATCCAGTCTGCGGTGGAGGCTGCGGTCTGGGTCGGGATCATCGACTGCTCACCTGGGTCGGCAGTGAGATCGTAGTAGCCAGTCTCGCCGTCATGGATGAGCCACTTCTGCCCCCGCTGGATGACCCCCCAGGCATCCGAGCCATAGAGGGTGAAGCCCGCGGGCAGCGGGCGCGGCTCGGGCTCGGTGAGCAGAGAGCGGCCCTGGAGCGTCTCATCAGCGGAGATCCCGGCGAGATCGAGGATGGTGGGGGTGAGGTCGAGGAGTGAGGCGGGAACATCCGAGCGACCGGGGCCAACGGAGGGAGAAGAGATGATCAGCGGGACGCGGAGCAGCTCGTCGTACAGGGTGTGCCCGTGCTCGTAGCCGCCGTGGTCGAACAGCTCTTCGCCGTGGTCTGAGAACAGGATGACGGTGTCATCGGGGCCCGCAGCGGCGAGCAGCGTGCTGAGGCCTTCGTCGAGGTGGCGGAGGTTCTGGTCATAGCGGTCGGACAGCCAGGTGCGGTCAGCATCCGTGAGGCTGCGCCGCACGATGTCGCCGCGGCGGAAGTTGTCGCGCAGTCCCTCCGGGCCGTCTCCAGCCCACATCGAGCGGTAAGGCTCCGGCTCGCGATAGGGAAGGTGGACGTCCATCAGCTGCACCATCAGCAGGAGGTCCCGATCGACCGTCTTCTCCATGGCGCCGATGGCATTGGCCACCTGCTGCTCGACCATCGCGGTGCTGTCGTAGAAGTGCCAGCCCCAGCCCTCGTCCATGTCGAAGTTTGCCGAGAGGAAGGCATTGTTGACATAGGCAACGGTCACAAAGCCCTCTCGGGCCAGCCGCTCTGGAAGACTCGGACCGTCTTCCCAGTGATCAGGGAGCTGCCCAGAGAGCGCGGTGCGCATCGCAGGGTAGGTCCAGGGGGCCACCGTGCGGGCTTCGTCAAACACCATGGCGTGCTCGGCGAAGGCATCGATCCTGGGAGTCGTGGGGCGCGCGTAGCCGTAGACGCCGAGTCGGTCCTGGCGGAGGGTGTCGATGAACACCATGATGATCCGCTGGGGGTTGTCCTTGGGGCGGTAGATCGTGGGCTCGCCGATGTGGACGTAGTCGGAGGTGTTGTGGTCTCCGGCGAGGGTGCGAAAGCGCACGGTGACCTGCTGGCCGGACCAGGCTGAGAGGTCTGCATCGATGCTCTTCCAGTCTCCCATCTCCATGTCCGTTCGTCCCACCTCGGTCACCACACCATCGACCTCCACCTCCGCAACCACGCTCGCCCCGTCGCTGATCCGCTCCAGGTAGAGGCGGCTCTTGAGCAGCGCGGTGTCACAGGTCAGCTTTGCGTTGTCAGGGAGGGTGACCTGCCAGGCTGCCGTGGAGGGCGCTGGAAGGAAGAGACCGCGTCGTCGCGCCTGGAACAGCTTGAGGGTTCGGACGGCGAAGTCCGCAGGCGCCATGTCAGCGGTCGCGAAGTTCATCTGATCGATGGTCTCGGTAGACTCCGGGTGCACAAACCCATACCCAATCGGCTTGATTCCAGGTGGCATACGGAGGATCACGCGCTTCTTCTGGGGCAGCCAGGTGTAGGCCTCTGGGGCATCAGAGATCGGCAGGGCGTTGCCGTCAGCATCGACCACAGTCAGTCCAGCCGGCACGTCACCTCGGCTCATCCTCACTGCCACCGGCATCGCGCCTTCAAAGAGCGCATGCTCGCCGTTGCTGCCGACGTACTGCCAGCCCATTGGCGGGTCGAAGATCTCCGGTGCGCCGCCGGCAGCTCGATTGAGCGGCGAGAGGTTCAGCTCGATGATGTCGTCAGGGTGGCGAATCAGCGAGTAGGAATCGACTGCCGGAGGGGGCAGCGTAGCCTGAGGCGATGGCGGTGAATCGCAAGACAGGAGAAGAGAGAAAATCACGGACGAAGTATAAGGGGTCTGTGGCGGTCTCTCTTCCCAAGCGTCTTGGCTTCTCGGCACTGCTCCTGCTGGGCATGCTTGGTTCGATCGAATTGGCGGGACGACTGCTGCCGACCCCAGAAGTTCCGATTGTCCTGCCCAGCCACCCTGAGCGGGGCTGGAGCCTTCCCATCAGCAGCGAGTTTTCGTTCGCTGGTTTCCCCGCGACCAGCAACAGCCTCGGCCTTCGAAGTGCCGAACCCATCGCAGATCCAGAGCTGCGCATGCTGGTGCTGGGAGACTCCACCGTGTTCGGGCATGGGGTAGACGATGAGGATCCGTTTGCTGAGGTGCTCGCGCAGCGGACCGGAGCCGATGTGCAGAACGCGGGTGTCCCTGGCTACACCTGCCGGCAGTCTGCCCATCGGTATCGCGAGGTCGTCGAGGCCCTGAGCCCAGACATTGTCCTGCTCTACTCCATGCACAACGATGCCCGGATCATCCACGCGGACGAGGACTGGCTGGGTGCTGCTGGACATCATCCTCTTGGGGGGGTTCGCCTGCTCACCGCTGCGATGACCTGGGTGCGAATTCAGCGTCGGATCTCCCGCATGTCGATCCAGGAATTCCAGCGGTGCCTGACGCGCGTCATCGAAGCACAGCATGCCCGTGGGGGGCGGACGCTCCTGATCACCCCCATCTCTTACGCGGCCTTCGATCCGGACCTGAGCGTGGATGAGCTGAAAGACGTCGGCCCCTTCTATGGTGCCATCCGTGAAGTGGCCGAACACACCGACACCGTCCACCTCGACATGTCCGATGTGCAGTGGGCCAGGGGCAACCTGCCTGACACCCTGATGCTCGATGATGTCCACCCCACCCGCCTGGGGCATCGGCTCATGGCCCGCTGGATCCACGCTGCGCTGCTGGGGAGTGGGCTCATGGAGGGGCCACAGCCCAAGGACCTCCCCAAGCCCGGAACCCGGAACGCACCGTTCTACGACAGCACTAAGACCCGCCGCGTTGTCCCAAAGCCGCCAAGACCGGACTGAGCGCCGGCGCGGTGGCATCTCGCAGTGAGAGAACTGGTGGCTGGGTAAGGGGCCAGTCAATGCCCAGCGTGGGGTCGTCCCAGCGCACGGTGTGCTCCGCCTCTGGCATCCAGTCATCGGTGACCTGGTAGAGCACGATCGCCTCCTCGCTGGTCACCAGGAAGCCATGGGCGAGCCCCGGCGGCAGCCACAGCGCCGGACCATCTGCTCTGAGCGGGCTGCTGACGTGGTGGAGGAAGGTCGGGGAGTCTGGTCGGAGGTCGACCGCGACGTCGAACACCTCACCGGCAATGACCCGGACCAGCTTGCCCTGCGGACGGGGATGCTGGAGGTGAAGGCCGCGGAGTACCCCACGCCGAGAGGTGGACAGGCTCTCCTGAACAAACGGTCGCCAGCCTGCCAGGGCGGAGAGGTCGGCTTGTCTCCAGCCGACCATGAACGCACCGCGTGCGTCGGTATAGACCGGTGAGTCCAGCCAGGTGAGGCCTGCGATCTCGGTGGGGGTGAGCCTCACTCTGCCACCAATCGATTGGCGCGCTGGAGGGAGGCATGGGTCCCGGCGTCAGTCCAGTAGCCGGTCAGCTCGGCGTGTCGGAGTCCGCCCTGGGCAAGGTAGCGGTTGTTGATGTCGGAGATCTCCAGCTCACCACGCTGGGAGGGGGTGAGCGCGGTGATGAACCCGTAGACCTGAGCATCGAAGATGTAGATGCCGGTGACCGCAAGATCGGAGGGCGGATCCGTGGGCTTCTCGATGATCTCGACAAGCCGGCGTCCTTCAAACCGCGCGCAGCCAAAGCGCTGCGGTGCAGCCACCCTGTGCAGGTGAACCTGCGCTGCGGCACCCGAGGCGGTGAAGGCGGCGAGGTGAGGGGCGAGGGGCGCGTCGAAGATGTTGTCGCCCAGGACCACCACGACGGGCTCTCCCCGGGCAAAGTCTTCGGCGAGAGACAGCGCATCGGCGATGCCAAGCGGTCGCTCCTGCACCCGGTAGGTGAACCGGCAGCCGTGCTCTTCACCGGAGCGCAGCTGGCTGACGATGTCGCCAATGTGCTCGACTCCGGTGACCACGAGGATGTCTGTGACCCCAGCGCTCACCAGGGCCTGCACCGGGTAGTAGATCATGGGCTGCCGGCCGACCGGGAGGAGGTGCTTGTTGACCGTTCGGGTCAACGGCGCGAGCCGCGAACCGCTCCCCCCAGCCAGCACGACGCCTCGGATCATTTCTTCTTGGTCTTCTTGGGGCCACGGACGACCGAGCGGAGGTTCCCCTGGAGGACCTTCTTGCGCAGTCGGATGTGGTTGGGAGTGACCTCGATCAGCTCGTCCTCGGCGATGAACTCCATCGCCTTCTCCAGGGTGATCTGGACCGGCGGGGCCAGGATCAGCTTCTCATCCGCGCCCGAGGAGCGGAAGTTTGTGAGCGCCTTGGAGCGGCAGGCGTTGACGTTCATGTCGTTGTTTCGGGAGTTCTCTCCAACGATCATGCCCTCGTAGAGGTCCTCACCCACACCCAGGAACAGCTTTCCGCGAGGCTGGAGGTGGAAGAGCGCGTACGCGGTGGTCTGTCCCTTGCGGTCTGCGACCAGCGAGCCGTTGGCGCGGAAGGTGATGTGACCGGCGTAGACGTCCCAGCCATCAAACAGGGTGTTCATGATGCCCTGTCCACGAGAGTCGTTGAGGAACTCGCTGCGGAAGCCGATGAGGCCGCGAGACGGCACCCGAAAGACGACGCGGGTTCGACCCGAGCCCATCGTCTTCATCTCGGTCATCCGACCCTTTCGCAGGTTCATCTTCTCAGAGACGACGCCCATAAACTCATCGGGGAAGTCCATGGTTGCAAGCTCGTAGGGCTCCTGCTTCTTGCCGTCTTCGGTCTCCTTGAACATGACCTCTGGCTTGCTGATGCACATCTCGTAGCCCTCACGGCGCATCTGCTCCATGAGGATCGCCAGCTGCAGCTCGCCACGTCCGAAGACGCGGATGGCATCGGGGCGACCATCGCTGTCGTCGAGAAGGATGGCGACGTTGTGCAGCGCCTCCTGCTCCAGACGCTCGCGGACCTGGCGACCGGTGACGTACTTGCCGTCGCGGCCGGACATCGGACCGGAGTTGGCGGAGAAGACGACACCGATGGTCGGCTCCTCGACCCGGACCCGGGGAAGGGGCTTGGGATCCTCGCGAGAGGTGATGGTGTCACCGATGTTGAGGTCGGCGATGCCTGCGATGGCGCAGATGTCACCGGCACGGACCTCGTCGACATCCGTTCGGCTCAGGCCGCTGTAGCCGAACAGCTTGCTGACCTTGACCTTGACGATCTCGTTCTCCATCACCTGCGACATCTCCGCGCCCTTGCGGATGGTGCCGCTGAACACCCGACCGACGGCCAGCCGGCCGACGTACTTGTCGTAGCCAAGCTGGGTGACGAGGAACTGGGGCACGCCGTCGGGATCGCCGACGGGAGCAGGAACGTTCTCGATGATGGCATCGAACAGGGGCTTGAGATCGCCGTCCTCGACCTTGTGCTCGGTGTGGCAGTAGCCTTCCTTGGCGCAGGCGTAGAGGATCGGGAAGTCGAGCTGCTCGTCGTCGGCACCCAGATCGATGAACAGGTCGTAGACCTCGTTCTCGACCTCGCTGACCCGCGAGTCCGGTCGGTCGATCTTGTTGATGCAGACCATGATGGAGAGGCCCGCCTCGAGAGCCTTGCCGAGCACGAACCGGGTCTGGGGCAGGGGGCCCTCAGAGGCATCGACCAGCAGCAGGGCACCATCGACCATCTTCAGGACGCGCTCCACCTCGCCGCCGAAGTCGGCGTGACCGGGGGTGTCCACGATGTTGATCTTGATGTCTCCGTACTGAACCGCGGTGTTCTTGGCCAGGATGGTGATCCCGCGCTCCCGCTCCAGGTCCATGGAGTCCATCACCCGCTCCGTCACCTGCTGGTGCTCCTGGAAGGTGCCCGCCTGGCGGAGCATGTGATCGACGAGGGTGGTCTTGCCGTGGTCGACGTGGGCGATGATCGCGATGTTGCGGAGTTGATTGCGCACTGAGCTGTCCGTTGAGAAAGTGGAGCGCCTGATAACCAACCCAGACCTATAGGACAGCAACGAACCTGTGAGCACTGCTCAGTGTGCAGGGGATTTACAGGCGATTGGACCCCTGCACGGCGTCAAGATGAGCCGCTGATGGCCCGACAAGGGCTTCAGCCGCCGGGCTGTTTTTTAAGCAGGAACCCGCCGGGGGGGCGACGATAAGGGTCGAAGGACTAAAGCCTTGCGCATTCGGTCGGTGATCTGTGTCGCGACCCCCTCCCAAAACCGACACCCTCCCAAAACGATACGGGGTGCCCTCAGGCACCCCGCTGGCGGTCAGGTGCCCTGCATCACAGGCGGAAGGTGTAGCTCATTGTCTTGGAGTCACCGTCAAACGGCGGGAACTGTACCGCGAGGATCGCGCCCTTCAGGCAGCTCTCCAGCTCGGTGCCTTTGTAGCTGTCCGAGCTCACCCAGGCTGACGAGACGCTGCCGGAGCTGCGAACCTTGAAGCCGACCGGAAGAGAGCGGGGAACGCTCCCAGCGCGCTTGTACTCGTACTGGAAGCAGCGCTTGACGCCCTTGTTGTTGCGGAGAATGGTGTCGACCACTGTGGGCAGGAGGACCGACTCTGCTGTGCGGGTTGACACGGGCTCGGGCTCGGGCTCGGGCTCGGCAGTGAACAGCTCGTCGAGGTCGTCGTTCTCGGGTGGAGGTCGAGAGACCGGGGCAGGTGTCGGCGTGGGCTCCGGAGACTGGGCATTGCTGGCGACAGCTGGAGTGCTGGGCTCGGTCACGCTTGGCTGGGGGGGCTCGACGGGCTCGGGCTCTGGTGGGGTCAGCTCGGCGCTCGCCAGGATGTCCTCTGTGCTGGGCTCCTCGTCAGCAGGCTCTATGGCCGGCTCGGGCTCATCCACTGCTGGCGCGGGTGCCGCTGGCGTGGGTGCAGCGGGGGTGTTCGCGGCGACCTCTGGTGTGCTCCAGCTGGCGTAGCCGGCGTGGAGCAGGTTCAGGACTGTCGCACCACTCAGCGACAGGACCACGCTGAGGAGGGCAGCGATGAGGAGGCTGGCTTTCTTGCTGCCGCGGCCGCCGGTCACCAGGATGAAGAGCGTGGCGAAGGTCCCACCGAGCGACAGCAGCAGTCCGAAGAAGCGCTGGATGTTGCTCCCTGACAGGTTTGCCGCGAGCAGGAGCACGCCGACGATGGCGGCCAGGGTGCCGACGATCGCCCAGGTCAGATCCGGTGACGGGTCGTAGCCGCGACGGGGCCGAGTCTGCTGGGATATCTGCGGAGCCGGCACGCCGTCTCGGCGTGGGCCCGGGAGCGGCTCCGGTGACGTCGACTCGTTGAGAATCTGTGTCGGCTCACCCTCCGCGGAGGCGGTGTCCATGGTGGGCAGCAGGTCACTGCCCGGGGTCGTCGGGCGGTTGTCGTTGCCTGAGCCCGCCACAGAACGAATCTTCGTGGGCTGATCGTCCTCCCACTCGTTGAACTCTGGCGCGGCCGGAAAGGCGGCGACTGCACGAGCCTGGGCCTCCAGGACCGCTGCATTCGTGGCCCCGCTGGCTTGCCCGGAGCGCATGTGCTGCGCGTCGTTGCCGCTGACCCGAGGTGAGCTTGGTGAAGGGGAAGGCGCCGACCCCTCGCTGGTCTTTTTGATCAACATGCGGTGACCGCACTTGCGGCACGTGGCCTTGTTGACCTCTTTGACCAGCTTGTGGCTGGGAATCTTGTACTGGGCGCCGCAGTTCTCGCAGTCTACTCTCATCTCCGGCCCTCCATCAGGCGAAGAAAGATTCCGATTAGTGCCTCAGAGGGGGGGATGTCAATTCATGAGGTGCTGATCCGAACTTGAAGAGGCATACTTGCACATGGACAACAGATGAGCGGTGAAATATCCGTTGGTGTCCTGGGGGGAGGAAATGGAGCGAGAGATGCTCAAGGTAGGAGATGCAGCACCGGCGTTCTCAGCGCGCCCAATCTTCGGCTATCCCGTAGAGATCCCGGAGGGGCTTGAGTCTGGCCCGGTCGTGCTGTGCTTTGTGCCGTTCCTTGGCTCACCATTTGCCCGGCGAACACTGGCGCTGCTTCAGGAGCGCTTCGCCGACTTTGATCGGCGCGGAATCCGAGTCGTTGCCATTACGCAGACAGAGCTGACCGCGGCGCGGGACTTTGTTCCCCGATATCACCTGCTCTACCCCCTGATCACGGATCCAGAGGGCACCATTCAGGAGC
The DNA here is from genome assembly GCA_029251165.1 of Myxococcota bacterium. Lineage (GTDB taxonomy): Bacteria > Myxococcota_A > UBA796 > UBA796 > UBA796 > JAQXDW01. The sequence goes on along the minus strand of JAQXDW010000067.1, from coordinate 193,565 downwards.
TGTTCGACATCCAGAGAGACCGATACCTCCTCTCCTCTGTGCGCAGCCTGCTCGGCGGCGGGGGCGGAGGAGGCGGACTCATGGACTTTGGTGTCGGCTGGTTCAACGGACCCGTGCGACAGCTTGGTGCGGAGTTTGTCCTCGACCGGAGCGGCACGGTGCGGTTTGCCCACTACGCGACCGGGATCACGGATGTTCCAGACCTGGATGCGCTGCTGCAGTGCGCTTCTTCCTGCTGACTGCGGCGCTCCTCGGAGTCGCTGGCTGTGAGCGGAAGGGAATTCGCCTCCTTCCTGATCAACTCCTCGCTGTCGCACGCCTGGAGCGGGGCGGCTACGTCAGCCTGATGGTCAGTCTTCCGCGGCCGGGCGAGCAGCCCACCATCCGGATGACTCCGGGCATTGTTGCTGCTGGTCCGGGCTGGGCGAGCGCGGTTCACATCTCTGAGCTCGGTCCCGAGACGTCACGCCAGATCGAGTACCGCCGCCTCACCGGTGAGCCCTTGGTCTCGATGCCGCTGTTGGGAACGCCGAGCATCATGAGCATCGACAAAGACGGTCTCCATGTCGGTGTCGGTGAGCATCGGTGGTGGCTGGATGCCGTACGCGGCGTGGTCGAGCCTGCCACAGAGGCTGCCTGGCCCGGTGGACGACAGAACTGGCGTGGTCCACGAGAGGGCTTCTCGATTCGCCTGACCGATGAGCAGATTGAGCTTCATCTCCCCCGCTCTCAGGGGGTCGGAATTCCCCTCCTCTATGGGGTCGAGGCGGTCCTGGGCTCCTGGTGGCTGACCAACGATGAGATCCCGGCCTGGCAGGGAGAGCACCTCAACGCCATCTTCAAGGAAGTGGGGGGCCTCGCGGTCGAGCCCGGCTCTGCTGTGGCTGACGGAGACATGCGGGAGTGGCGTGGTGATCGTGCCCTCGCAGTAGACTCTCGCTCTCAGATCATCACTGGTGAAGACTACTGGAGCGGACCCAGAGATGGCAGCTTTGGCATCGCGTCACGGGTGGCGGAGGGCACAACCTGGTTAGCGATTCGGATTCGAGACGACGACCTGCAGCGCGGCAGCGATCGCCTGGAGCTCATGCTCGGGGAGCGCAGCATCGAGATCACCATCCCTCTGCAGGACGAGCACACGGTCGTCGGGTCTGGGTGGAGTGCGCACTTTACAGAGGAGCGCATGCAGGGAGTGGGCCTCGAGGTACACCTGGAGACCCCAGGCCTCACGGAGGCAAGGGTGCTTCCGCTGGTCGTTCGCTACATCGATCACGACTCAGAGCAGGGCTCGACCACCCTGGGGACCTCCGCGTGGCCCGCGCTCGTCGGACTCGGTCACGCCCGCCTGGAGCACTCCGCAGAATAGCCCTGCCGAGCATACGCTCGGGGCTCAGACCAGCGCGCCCTGCATGTGCAGCGAGAGCACGATGACGGCAGTGATGGCGTACAGAATCCCGGTGACCAGGATCGGACGATCCTTGAGCAGGGTCTCGTCTGGGGCTCCGCCCTCGCTGTGGATGCTCACCAGGTAGATGTACCGGAAGATGCCGTAGAGCACGTAGGGCAGCGTCAGCAGCATCCAGGGAGTCGGAGAGCCGAGCACGGCGTACAGCGCATAGCTGATGATGGTGCCGGAGGTCGCGATTGCCTGAAACTCGACGACCAGCTCTGGAGAGTACTGAGCGAGGTTCTTGCGGGTCACACCGCTGCTTCCCTTCTGCTGGAGCATCAGCAGCTCACCGCGGCGCTTGTTGAACCCGAGGAACAGCGAGATGAACGCTGTACAGGTCAGCAGCCACGGGCTGATGGTTACTCCAATCGCGACCGCGCCAGCTGCTGCACGCCACAGGTAGCAGGCTGCGAGAAACATCACGTCGAGGATTACGAGGTGCTTGAAGTAAAACGAGTAGCTGATGGTCGTGATGAAGTAGAGCAGCGCGACGATCAGGAACTTCGGCGACAGGAACCACGCCAGGCTGACCCCGATGGAGAAGATGAGCACCATCTGAGCGTAGGCGATCGGCAGGGGGAGGTGCCCCGATGCAATCGGCCGGTTTCGCTTGGTCGGATGGACCCGATCGGCCTCAACATCTCTGGCATCGTTGAAGATATAGCCGGTCGAGGACAGCATACTGAATGCCATCGCGCCGATGACGGTCTTGATCCAGGTCTCTGGATTTGTAAATTCCAGGGAGAAGATCAGGGCGGCGAACAGGAACACCTGCTTGGCCCATTGTTTAGGCCTAAGGGCGCGGATCGCGGCCTTGAGGATCTGCCCCGGAGAGGGGGCTACTGATGTCGGCTCAGTCATACCGCAGGCTATATCCAGTCAGCGACGCCGTGGCTGGAGCGGAACCTGCTCGAAGGAGAGGAGCCGGACCTCATCAGGACTCAAGCGCAGCTCTACCTCGACGGGGTAGTAGCCCTCCAGCTCGACTTTGAGGACCTGAAGGGTGTCGGGTTCCAGGGTCAGACTGACGGCCCCACGCTCGGTACGCGGGGTGTTGTTCAGAAACAAGAGGGCCTTCTCCGGCAGGGTGAATTCCAGCCGGGGAGGGGCGAGGAGCGGCTCTGTGACCTCCGCTGCCACCGCTGCGGGGCGCACCTGGTTTCCGATGAAGAAGCCAAGAAAAAGCATCAGCACCATGCCGACAACAGAGATGGCGGAGAACAAGACGAGGAAGCGCTGGGTTGCGCGCCACCGGATCGGCTTTCGCTCTCGTGGCTCTGAGCCTCTGGATGAGCTCCTCCGGGTGGACTCCGGAGCCGGGATGGGCTGAGACCAGGCCTTCTGCGGTGCTGTGGGGAGCTCGGGTGGAGGACCGGCGCTGTGTCCCGCTGGTGTCGGGCGCGTGGTCTCGGATGGGGGCGCTGCTGCGGCGATGGCCTCGATGAGGGTGGGGTCCTTCTGAATGACGGTCTGAGCATCTGACCAGACATCCACGGCCTTGGAGATGAGGGTCTCGTCCTCGGGAAGATCGGAGAGGATCGGCTGGGTCAGGCGAATGCTGCTCTCAGCAATGGGGAAGTGATCCCGGAGGTTTACCAGTGGTTTTTCGATATTTGTCGGCAGCTCGTCGAGCAGGTCGCGCCTCGTAGCGGTCGGCTGGGTGTCGAGGATGCTGGTGTCGCTCTCCTCGATGTCGAGGATGTCCGCATCGTCTTGTTCCTCCAGATCGCTGCGCCTCAGGGGGCGCGTCTCCTGCTCGCTGAGGTTGGGGAGGCTGTTGCCGTCCGGGAACAGGCTGCGGAGAAAGGCTGCGAGGGTGGAGTGAGAGAAGATGAACCCAGAGTCATGAAAGAAGCTGTCCAGGGAGTCCTTGAGCGCAGTGCTGCTGGGAAAGCGACGCCTGGGATCGGTCTGAATGGCTCGCTCTAAGATGACCTCCAGCTGGTAGGGAATGTCCGGGTTGATGTGGCTTGCCGGCTCAGGTGGACTCGCAGGGCGGACTCCGGTGAGCATCTCGTAGAGCATGACTCCAGCAGCGTAGAGATCAGACTGCTCAGTGACGATGCCCCTGAGCTGCTCGGGGGCACGGTAGTCGTCGTGACCATCTCGGCTGACTCCGACAAAGTCCGCCAGCTTCACCTCTCCCTGGGTGCTGACGAGGATCTTCTCCGGGCTGAGGTTGCGGTGGACGACGTTGAGGGGAACGAGGCGTCCGCCGCGCATGATCTGGCGGTTGTGTGCGTACTCCAGTCCCTTGAGCAGCTCAATGCAGACAAACACCGCATGCGGGACGGGCAGGGTGATGCCTTTCTTGGCGCACCGCTCCAGCACCCGCCGCAGGTCTGGCCCCTTGACGTACTCCATTGCCACAAACCAGGCCCCGTCGACCTGTCCCAGATCGATGATCTGGACGATGTTGGCATGAGAGAGCAGCCCGGCGACCCGTGCCTCACTGGTCAGCTCGTTGATGAACTCGGTGCTGCTGTTGAGGTGAGAGCGGATGCGCTTGATTGCGAGGTGGCGCTGAAAGCCACCGATGCCCGACAAACGGGCGCGAAAGATCTCTGAGGTGTCGCCGGCGGCGATCTGCTCAAGGACCTCATACTTTCCAAATGCTCTGGCCTGAGACACGGCGGACATACTCGTCGTACTGGATCGCTGCGGGGTCAGTGGCCCCAACGCGAGCCGCGTGAGAGGGCAGTGTACAGGCTGTGGTCCACTGCGCTGCTGCGGGTGCGTAGCTTGTTGAGCAGAGACTGGACGTTCTCACCCCTCAAGCGACGACGGATGGCGTCGAGGTGGATTGCACCGAGGTAGAGGTGGACCCAGCGGCTGTGGTGGGTCTGCTTGAGCAGCGGAAGATAGGTTGAATCTGATGCTCCGGCAGCTGCCCCAGCAATCAGCTTGCCGGCGAGCACCATCTCTCCGGCATCCATCGTCCCGGCATATCGGATGAGGTCTGCCGAGGCGCTTCGGGCTTCCTGGTAGCGCCCGCTGACCAGCAGCAGCCGGCTGCGCTCGGCGCGCACACACAGCCCTCCATACCCAAAGCGCTCCTGAGAGACCGCGCTGAGTGCTCCGGGAAGATCGCCAGCCAGCCAGCACCACCGTCCGAGCACTGCTGGCCAGTGGTCGTAGCGACTGGTGAGGCTCTGGTAGGCATCGAAGGCGCGCCGGGCATCGTCGGGGTTGGCGCTGTGGACCGCAGACTCCAGCGCGACCGCCCACGACTCGGCGAGAAGGGCTTCATCTCCGACCGCCTGCGAGGCCGAGATGGCCTCATCCAGTGCCCAGCGTCCCCCCTCCGGATCGCCGGCCTCGATGGCCAGTCTCGCCTGGAGCAGCGCGCAGTTTGCCAGGACCACCGGGTCGCGGTGGTGGGGCTGGAGTCGCCGGCAGCGGGCCGCGGACTGCGCGGCCTCGGAGCGCTGTCCGAGGTAGAGCTGGACGATGGAGAGGTTTGCAAGGTTTGCACCCTCGCCACGCCGCAGGCCATGGCTGGAGCAGCGGGTGGTGGTCTGTGCGCAGAGGTCGGCTGCGGAGCGGAGGCGGCCGGTGTAGATGAGGGCGGCAGAGAGGGTGGTCGCGGCGTTGATCTCCCGTCGTGTGGCAGCGAGATCGCTGATCGCTCGGACCCGGTCGCTGCGGAACATGTCGGTGTCGGTGACATCGACGTGCGCAGTGGAGATGCGGGGCTTTCGGGCCAGGTTGAGGGCTGCGGTGCAGTCCGCCACAGCACCGTCCCGATCTCCACAGCTCAGCCCAGCCAGTGCGATCTCCCGGAGGATGTCGGAGGCAATGTGTGGGAACCGTGAGGAATAGGCTGCAGCGATGCCTCGTGCCTCGGGAATCACCGCAGAGGGATCGGTCTGCCGCGCGAGGTCGATGAGGCGGATGGTCTCTGCGAGGGCGCGCTGCTCTTCATCTCCGGCGAGCTGTGCGAGGTCGAGAACCTCGGCGGGATCCAGGCGACCGGGGCGAAGCTCTAAGTTGGTCAGCAGTCGAGCATAGCGGGTGTGGAAGTCATCCTCTCCGCCGCACAGCAGGTCCTTGAGCTTCAGCCAGCGGTCGACCTCGGCGTGGTTGCCGCGCGCCAGTGAGACGGCGACAGCTCCGGCGATCTGACGCCGACGAGGGTTACCAGCACGGATGGCATGGGTCGCGATTCGGCAGATGGACTCTGGAGAGGTCGGCTGACGCTGCCAGGCCTGACAGATCCGAGCATGGGCCTGGGTCTCGTCGTCCTGTCGGGCGAGCAGCGCGGAGGCGGCGTCCGCGATGCGGAGCTGGCGCGGCGGACCGGAGGTGATGACCGCGAGGTGGCCGGTCGAGAGCATCTTGGGGAGGTCGCGGCTGAGGGTCTCGGCGACGGGCTGTGGAAACGGCTGGCTGAGCAGCGCGAGGGTGGAGAGGGCCTGAGCGTGGGGGCCGATCGGACCGGTCTCACCGCGATGCCGTGCAAGTGCCTGCCAGGCACGCGCGCAGCTGGTGAGCGGTGTGCGTCCAGGAGAACCGGAAAGGGTGACCCCCTTGGGGAGTATCGACGGCATCACTCGGCGCTCCTGGAGGGGGCCCCAGGATGGCGGCGAGATGCAGCGAGAGCCTCGGATGCGTCGGCTGGAGGTACCCCAGATGACGACCTCGTCTGGGATGCGCTGAGAGAGCGCGGTGAGGACTGCTGCGGTGCCGACGTCTGCTCGATCCACGCTCCGCAACACCACGGCGATCGGCGCCGCGCGGCGGAGAACCCGGGCGAGGGCTGCTGCGGTTGCCATCGGATCGGGAGGCCAGGTGACAGGCTCGGTGACGGTGATCTGCGGGAAGACGCTGTGGAGCGCGGTGGCATCGGAGCCGATCAGGCGTCGACGCTGTTCGGTCGAGCATGGCGCGAGCAGCGCTGCGATGAGCTGGTAGAGGGCACCGAGCGGCTCATCGGGGCGGCAGTCTGCTGCAATCGACCGGTAGCCACGGGTAAACCACTGGTAGCGGGCTTCCTCGATCATCCGACGCCGCCCGCTCCCGGTGGTCCCGACCACCACCGCGGTTCCGGCCAGGAGGGGAGAGATGTCGCCGGAGTACAGGGACGGAGAGGGCCACATCCCGCCGATGTCCTTACCGGCTGCGATGCGCGAGAGGGTGAGGTGGCAGACCTCAGCATCGGGCCGCTCTGCGGGATCCAGCGAGAGCAAGCGATCGATGAGGTCAGCCAGTCCACGCGGGACCTCAGCACCGAGCAGCAGCAAGGATGGTCGTGGCCGGCCCGGGGTGAACCTGGAGGCCGGCTGCTGCGAGAGGGACTCGTACAGCGTCACCCCCAGCGCGTACAGGTCGACCCGGGTATCTGAGGGCAGCCCAGCTCGGAACTCTGGGGCCATGTAGGCCGTGGTGCCTGCTTTTCCCTGGGCCGCACCGCTGGTGACGGTACCGAAGTCCAGCAGGACGACCTTCCCGGTGCTGTCGACCATGATGTTGGCCGGCTTGAGATCCCGGTGGACGAGGGAGAGACGGTGCATTCCGGCGAGGGCACGGGCGACGTCCGCGCCCGTAGCAGCGGCTCGATGGACGCGCTGAGCAAGTGAGGTTCCGCCTTGTATATAGGCATCCAGCGGTAGCCCTCGGGCCAGATCCATGGTGAAGAACAGGTAGCCCTGATCTGCGCCGACATCGAGGACCCGGATGACCGACGGCAGCCGCAGGGTACGCAGCCGCTCAAACTCCCGACGAAGCCGCGGCTCCTCTCCCGCCTTGCGCGGACGGGCCTTCAGCGCGATCGGCACGCCGTCTGCCCCCCGGGCCTCCCAGACCTCACCCTCTGCACCCACACCCAGCCGACGGACCAGTCGGTAGGAACGCAGCGACATACCAGCGGAGAGTCTGCTCATGCGCCCTTCAGCATCTTGCGGCCAAGGTAGGTGCCCATGGCCATCGTGGTGAGCTGCGGGTTGACCCCCAGCGAGGTCGGGAACACGCTGGCATCAGAGATGTAGAGTCCGGGGAGGTTGTGGGCTTGTCCGTCGGGCCTGATGACGCCCTTGTCGGCGTCGGTGTGCATGCGACACGTGGACATGGGGTGGGCTGCGTAGAGGGTGAAGTCGGTGAGGCTGCGGCTGGCGAGGGCAGCCTCAAGTTCCTCGGGCGTCTCTGTGGGCGGGACGCCAAAGATCGGAACGTGCAGCCGACCCGCGCCGCCAGCCTGGAGCACCCGGGCGACCTCGACGAGTCCGCGCTTTGTGCGCGTGATGTCTTCGTCATCGAAGTCGTAGGTGATGTCTGCACGGCCATCTGAGAACGCCCGGACCCGACCGCTGCCCTTGTCTGAGACCATCACCAGCATCCCGCACAGCTTCGGCAGCAGCGCGAGGCCCTCCTGCCACTTTGCGCCGATGAAGCCGGCTGCGATCAAGCAGGCCTCGGGCGGAGCGGAGAAGGTGTGCGGGAGGACTCCGGGAAGGTCGGGGTGATGGAAGTAGGCCCCCTGGGTCGCACCTTTCCACATCTCGACGGTGTGATCGCACTCTGCGAGGATGGTGGAGCCGGGATGAACGTGGAGGCCCTCTCCGACGGGACCGAGTGCCGTGCCGAGTCCGGTGGTCCACAGCAGCCGCGGTGTGCCGATGCCGCCCGCAGCGAGCACGACTCGTGCTGCACGCACAGTGACGGTGCCGCCTCGCTCCAGGGTATCTGGATGGAGCGCGAAGCCACGGACCCCGACCGCTCTGCCGCCCTCTGTGAGCACCTCGTTGACCCGAACCTCTGCCTGGATGCGACAGCCCGCGTTGACGGCTCGGGGAAAGAACGTTCGGTCAGCGCTGGCTTTTCCTCCCGAGGGACAGCCAAAGTAGCAGACCCCGCAGCCCACACAGCCTGGTGTGGAGCGCGGCGCGAGGCCACCATCGAGGCCCAGCTTTTCGATTCCACGGACGATGAGGCGATTGTTCTCTCCGGCGATCGCATCTGGTGTGACGCCCACACCGACCATCGCGGAGATCTCGTCGTAGATGGACGCCATCGCCGCACTGGAGAGGCCCGGCTCGTCCAGAAGCTCGGCCCAGTCATCGAGGACGGTGTCAGGGGCTCGGAAGCTCAGCGCAGAGTTGATCAGGGTGCCGCCGCCGACGCCCCGTCCGGCAGCGATCGGCATCATCGCCCGACCCCGCGCGACCATCGCTCCGCTCTCTTGCATGTGGTACCGAGCGGTGTGGGCGTAATTGGGGCGGAACCGGCTGGAGGCTGGACCCTCTTCAAGCACCAGGACGTCGAGGCCACCCTCGGACAGCACCCGCGCGATGCTTCCACCGCCGGGACCGGCACCGACGATGACCACGTCTGCGGTGAAGTCTCTGCCGCTGCCGATGGCCTCGAAGCCGTCGGCAGGCGCGGCATCGCGGAGGACCTGATCGCTCGGGAGCATGTAGGCTGCGTCAGCGTCCATAGCCACATCCATGCCAGGGAGAGAGTCGTGGCGCGACGTCGGGATGAGTGGTGTAGCCCATGCCGAGGAGAACAACGATGGACATCACGGCTCCCCGCAGCTCTGGCCGGCTGCTGGAGAGCCAGGACGCAAGCTGTGTCTGCTGCTCGTCGAGAGAGAGCATCGAGTATCGGTCGCCGTAGGTGACCAGGGTGAAGTGCTCCAGCGCCTGCGCGAGAATCTTGAGAAGATCGCCGGTCAGCATCGGCATGCCAGAGAGCATCGCATCGAAGAACCGGTCGAGGCTGGCATCGGCACCGGAGAGGTTGATGAACGCTCCAGCGGGAAAGGCTGCTCCAGACAGGGCTCGAACCAGCGCAACCTCCTCCTCCGCCAGGTTGACCCAGGTGGCGCCAGCCGGGGCATCCCACCAGCGAATTCCCACTCCTCCCGCGCAGACCGCTGCGGCCGCGGAGATACCAGCGGAGGCGGCGATGAGGTGTCGGCGGGTAATGGACATGCCCTGAGAGGCTATCGCAAGCCAGCGCCGGACGCATCGGGTGGATATATCGTTGTCTATGGGGACGCTCTTCCGAATCCTGACCCTCTTCTTCATGGCTGTCGCGGCCATTGTTACCGGAATTGTTGCCTTTCCCCGACAGATTCTTGGGACAAAGCGCAACGCTCTGGCGGAGGGTAAGCCCCGATCAAATTCCGCTACGACCGACCGGAACCCACCGGTCTGGTCGGAGGGCGCTGATCTACTTCGCTATCCGCGCCGTCTCTCTGAGCTGGAGCAACAGCTCGCAGACAGCCACCGAGAGGCAGAACTCCAAGAGAACCACCTCACTGAGCGGCTGACCTCGATGGAAGAGAAGTCGGGTCGGGAGAGCCTCGCTGCCCGATACCGTGAAGACCTCATCTTGCTGCAGCGCCGCATCGAGAGCATGAAGCGGGTGCTGGGGTTGGTGTGGCGAACTCGGGCCATCTTGGAGATGCGTGCACACCTCGCCATTACCGCTCGTCAGCGCCCAAACCTCGACTTTTTGCCGGAAGATCAGATACCCAAGGAAGATCTGGAGTCCGTCGCTGGAGACTATGACTCCGCAGCGCGTCAGGTGCGCCGGTTTGTGGACAACATCAGCATGCGCGCAGATGAGCTGCCCCTGACCATCCCCGGCGCGCCGAGTGCTGCGGAGATCACCGAGACCCTCCGGGGGGAGGTCACCGCAGAGAAGGAGCAGATCCTGGCGGCGTACCAGCAGCTCCGGGAGCGAATGGATCACCTCGACGACACCCTCACCTACCTCTCCGATCGGTGCCGCACCCGCCGGGTCTTCGAGGGATCTGCAGCAGGCCTCAGCGGTGTCGATGCTGGCGGTGAGGCGCTGATCAATGAGGTCGAGAGTGCCCTGTCTGAGCTCAATGACCTCGCTGAGGTGGGTGAGCTTCACCTCGCAGACTCCACCCTCGAGGCCCTGGCAGAGGGCATCTCTCAGCTGGAGCAGGCGGGTCTGGAGGTCCAGGCTGAGGCGGACGCTGCGATAGAGGTCGCAAAGCTTCTGGAGCAGTTCCAGTCATAAGCCGTGTCCTGATGCGGTGGACCGGCGCATGCGCGCGCGGCCTCTACCGAAGCTCGAAGCTGTACTTGACCCGCTCGGGGTCTCCGCGACCCACCAGCTGGTTTCCGCTGAGGCTCCACTGCCATGCGGGGTCCAGCTTGACGATGAGTGTGACCTTGCCGCGCTTGCCGGTGTAGCCGCCCTTGTCGTCAGCAGTCAGCTCCCAGTCCTCCGGGATGCTCCAGGTGATCGACGCAGACCCGCTCTGGGTGATGCTCAGGCGCGCCTGACGGAGCCGCATGTCGACGATGCCTGTGGAGGGCAGGTGGATGAGGGTGGCTTGGTTGCCGTCGACACGGCCGACCTTGAGGATGCCCTTGGGCAGCTGACCTGAGACGACTGATGCTCCGTTGTGGGTCCAGTCAACCTGCTGTGCTGTGGCGCTGTACCAGACACGCGACGGCTGCTTGCGGATGACGCGGTGTGCTGCGGCGGCTCCGACGCTGCGCCAGGTCCACAGTCGCCAGTCTGCACCACACATCGACTCCGGTGTGCCGGCAGGCAGTCGGCCGGCGAGCAAAAGGCAAGCCGGATCGACTGTCGTGGCCGGCTCGCCGTCGTCGAGCTCCCAGACCAGGCTGAGGTTGCGCAGCGTGTGGCTGAGCGGGGTCGGGCCGAGCGGCAGCAGCTCGACGACCGGCGCAGCGGGGAGGCTGCCGGTGTCTCCGCCGATGCGCCACAGCGCGAGCACGCCGCGCACCAGGGCAGCCTCGGCGGCCTGCGGGAGTGAGCCGCCGCCCGCCTCGACCCAGCCCCGAGCGAGGGCCGTTGCCCACAGGGCGCGGGCAAGGAGAGCCGGGGTGTAGCTGGAGGCGCCGTCGTCTCCGACGGCCTCGGACAGGCTCGCGGGCAGACCGGCGAGCGCTGGACCCCGCCAGCGACGGGCATCCTCTAAGGAAGGCCAGGCACAGCCGGCGATCAACAGCGCGGCATGACAGAGGGCGGTGTCTGGGTGGGCGGTGTCGATCGGCAGCTCAGCGAACAGCCACGCGGCGTGTGCCCGTGCTTGCCCGGCGATGCGCTGAGAGAGGGCGTCCTCTGTATTGACCCAGGCATGGAACGCGGCGAGATGGATGAGCCGAACCGCCACGATGTCGGGCGCAGACCACGCTGCGCCCTCGCCGGGTGTGTCGCTGGCGAGCCATGCAGCGAGCCGCTCCGTCGCGGCGGTCGGGTCAGACTCTGCAAGAAGTGCGACGGCACCAAGAGCGTCGTCCTCGGGAAGCGCGGACCACCAGGGCTGGCGGCCCCCGCGGCCGAGGGGGTGAGGGCCGAGGCCGCCCTCCACCGGACTGCTGTCCAGCTCTGGTGCCAGGAAACGGAGAACCTGGCGCGAGATGCGTGCCAGCGCCTTCTGTCTCAGGGTCGAAGACATCAAGACTCCAGGGATTCATTCAATGAGTGGAGAGGACGCAGTTCAGGCTCAGTCTTCTGGAACATCGAACTCAAATGCGATCTCGTCGCCCATGGTCTGGGTGAGATGAGCCTTGAGCCGCCGCTTGATTCGAGCCTCGAGCTGGCGGATGCGTTCCTTGCTGACTCCGAACTCCTTGCCGAGTGTCGAGAGACTGGAGGGATCGGCGCTGGTGAGGCGCTTGCTCCAGATTGCGCGCTCGCGGTCGTCGACCAGTGTGGTCGCGAAGTCAGCGAGGTGCCCCTGGACAATGGCGCCGAGCTCTCCGCTGGCGGCAGCATCTTCTGGAGACACAGCCTCTCCGCTGACCACCTCGGTCAGCGGGCGGCCTTCATTTCCGCCGATGGGAGCATCCAGAGACATTGCCGGAGCGGAGAGGTGCTGATCGACCCGGACGACCTCAGACTCGGGAACGTCCAGCGCGCGTGCGAGAGCGAGCGTAGAGGGCTGCACGCCATCCTTGATGAGCTGATCCCGCTCCTTCTGGAGCTGAAAGAACAGCTTCCGCCCATGCCGGGTGCTTCCCAGCCGGACCATTCGGTAATTGTCCATCAGGAACCGAAGGATCATCGCACGAATCCAGTACTGCGCGTAGCTGGAGAAGCGGATGCCGCGGTAGGGATCGTAGCGAGACAGTGCCTCGACGAGCCCGACGTTGCCTTCTTGAATCAGGTCCAGGACGTTGGCCCACTGCCGGTGGTACTGAAACGCCAGCTTGACGACCAAGCGGAGGTTGGCTGTGACCAGTCGGTGGGCGGCGTCTGGATCCCCGGTTTCCTGATACTGGATCGCCAGCTCTTTTTCTTCCTCTGGATCCAGCAGCGGATAGCGCCGCACCTCGGCCAGGTAGTAGGCGAGGAGGTCTCCCTTCTTCGCAGCACTGGTCGGGGTGGAGAGGGCTGGAAGATTTCTTGGGATCGGGTTCTTTCGCGGATCATTCTCCGGAGAGTTCACCGGGAGGCCTTTCTCATCCAGGACCTCGACCCCTTCATCCGGATTATCAGAACCGGTTCCGTTCATCGCGACCTCTCAAGCGGTAAGAACGACAGCCGACCGGGCTGGCGAAGCCATTGAATTGCAGATGGGAGGCCTGCAATGAATGGCTGCCCGGCATGCCTCTCGATATCGAGGGGCTGACCCGACAGGGTCTCAGCGTGTGCTCCGACACTCTGTATCAAGGCCAGCCCTCCTGCGGTATCCCAGGCATGCCACCCGCTGGGAATCAGCGCTGCGGAGGCGCTTCCTGCTGCGACCATGCAGAGGTGTGCGGCGATGCTGCCGAGGCTCCGGCACTTGCCTGGCCAGTCCAGCCGGATGTGGGCATGGATTCTGGACGGAGTGTAGAGAACCTGCCGGCGAGCCGGAGCGACATCGACGAGGGGAGGGAGGGGAACATCGTTGAGGAAGGCCACTCCATCTTCGCAGTGGAAGTAGTCTCCGGTGCGGGGAAGCCACAGCGCTCCGTACCGGCTGGTTCCACCCTCGACCAGCCCGACAGTCGGCCCCCAGTAAGCCAGCCCCTCCAAGAAGGCGCTGGTTCCGTCGATGGGATCGATGTACCAACATCGCTGGCTTCCGTCTTGCCCGGACCCTTCCTCGGAGCGGACCTCGTCCTGCGGGAACGCAGCGCTGATTCCGGCGACGAGGACGGCCTCAGCGGCCCGGTCAGCCTCGGTGACCGGACTGCCGTCTGCCTTCTCCGTCGAGCCTATCTGGCGGAAACGGATCATCGCTTCCTGTCCGGCTGACTTGAGAATCGGTCGGATGATGGTATCGAATCGGTGAGCGTTTGGTCGCTGTAGTGGTGGGTGCATGAGGGCGTGCTAACTTGGTGGTCTGGAGCGTACGTGGCGAAGGTCAAGATCAAGCTGTTTGGGCGCTGGGAAGCCTGGTCGGATTCTGTGCGGTGGGGACAGCTTATTCGGCCCGATGGTTCCGCAGTTTCTGTTCTCCTTCGTACCACCGAATCACCTCGGACATCACCCGAGAACAGTCGGCTCCTCGCCAGCCTTCAGCATCCCAGCATCCTCCAGCTCCTCCACGCGACAGCGATTGGTGATGCGACAGCCCTGGTCTACGAGCGCTTTGAGGGCGTGGCGATGTCTCGGGTGCTCCCTGAGCTGACCCGCCGCAGCCGACACATGCCAGTCCGGGCTGCGCTCGAGGTCGCCGCTCAGGTCTGTGCAGGGCTTCAGCATGCTCGCGAGCAGGGTGATTCCGAGCGCAGCATCATTCATCCTGGACCGTGTCCTACAGAGATCCTCATCGACGAGCGTGGCCATGTCCGCCTCGCTGGGTTCGTGGTGATGACGGAGGATGGTGAGCTTGATGTCGCACCGCCAGGGTACGTCCCTCCAGAAGGCTGTGGTGCAGAGGGGGCCTGGGCCTATGGGATCGGCGCGCTGATGGTGCATCTGCTCTCTGGAGAGTGTCCAGCCTCAGGCTCCTCCGATCCCAGTCGCCACGAAGCGATGATCCGCCGGGCGCTCATTCGAGTGCTGGCACGCTCTGGGGAACCCGCTCCAGAAGCCGTCATCACGCTCATTCGCCAGTGCATGGCCCGCCAGCCCGAGGCCCGCCCCAGACTCTCTGAGGTCACGGAGCGGGTCACACAGCTGGCAAATGAACTTCCGTCAGCTCGACTTCGCTCCTGGGCCTCGAGCTGTGTACCAGCAGTCCTCCAGAAGCACCCGCCAGGGGGCGCTTTCCCGCAGCCCGAGGCGCCCCGAGCGGAGCCGAAGCCTTCGCTGCCGAGCGTTCCGCCGCTGCCGCTTGAGGAAACCGATCACGAGCCGCCCACTGAGGAGGCACCGCGTCGAACCCTTCCCATCCAGCCCAGACCTTCTCAGGCCCAGCGAGATGCCCTGCTTGCCCCAGAGCCTGTCGTGGGTTTTGCGCCCGGTGACTTCTCTCATACCGAGGTCGCTGCGCCCGCCTTCATCCCGCCAGAGCCTGTGCCCGCACTCCAGGCTCGGATCCCAGTACGAGAGACCGCCGCACCAGAGCCCGCGCGTGCACCCATCATGGGGCCGATTGGTGACGTCGATGACGGCCTGGAGGAGAGCGATTCGCTCTACCCGGTGCGTCGCAGTACCGTCCCGCTGTTCCTCGGTGGCTTCCTGGGAATGGCTGCGCTGTGGGTGGTTGGCGTGCTCGTCTGGCGCGTGGTGACCGTGGAGCCCACGACCGTGTCCGTTGAGGACCCGCTCGCGGAGGCTCAAGATGTCTCAGAGCCAGAGCGTCCCGAGCCAGAGCGTCCCGAGCCGGAGCGTCCCGAGCCAGAGCGTTCTGAACCAACGACACCGGCTACGGTCTCTGAGGAGGCTCCTGCCCCGGCGGTCGACGCTGCCTCCGCAGTGGCGTCAGAACCTCCGGAGATCGTCCAGCCGACGCTGCAGCCCCGTCTCATACCGGCTCCCCCCGACCGCCCTGTTGAGCCGGTCGCGGTGCTCGAAGAGCCCGAGCCAGACACTGTTCGAATCTCTCCGCCACCGGCTGTGCCTGAGGAGGCGTCAGATGCCCCGATCGACGTTCCGGTCGAGGATGCGGTCGCGGTGGCCTCTGAGAACACCTCGACACCGGCCCCGTCGATTTTCCGGGTCGAATTTCAGGCCGCAGACTCAGACATCACTGAGCTTCAGATTCGCTGCCACAAGGGAAGCGGCATTGGGACCGACACCGTGGTCATCCCCGATGCTGGGCGCGGTCCCTGCAAGGTCATTGGAATGAAGGGCGATGAGCGCGTCGTGACCAGCGTCAGCCTTACCGGAGAGAAGGTCTGGGTCTGCTTTGCTGCCGGTGCTCGGAGCTGTCAATAGCGCCGAGGGCAGAGCGTGGATTTACAGTCGAGGGGCGAGATGTGGTACTCCATGATTCGCGGCGCTGAAGGGTACTGGCGCCCGGAGGTAGCGAGATGCGTCGGTACGTTTGGCTTATTGGGTTCCTGGTTGCCTGTGATGGCTCCGATGAAGGCCCTGTTGATCCCAACGCTCAGGGTCCTGCTGTACAGGAGCCTGTTGTCGAGGCGCCGACCTTCGAGGACAAGGTCATCGCGCTCCGAGGGGTCTCGCTCAGCGGCCAACATGCTGAGGCGATCTCCGAGGCGGAGACGCTCCTGGCGGAGAAGCCTGAGGACGATGGCCTCTGGCGCATCCTCACTCGCGAAGCCCTCGCGGGAGATCCCCGAGCGGTGTATGACCGGCTTGATTCCTCCCGTCCGATCGGCGGTCGCACGGGACCACACCACAGCCTCCGGGCAGAGCTCGCCCTGGCCCTCGGACTCTTCGATGAGGCCCTCAGTGCCGCCCAGGCTGCCGAGAGCGATGCCCTCATTGCCCGCGCGCTGAAGGCTGGAGCGGTCCTGGACGAGAGCGCTGAAGGCTCAGCGCCGGCGCTCGCAGTCCTGATCACTGCGGACAAGGTCGATGCCGACACCGCCGCGGCCGCCGCGAAGGTCTCCGGCTGGCAGGCCGCTGTCCTGAGGGGCGATCACGCGAAGGACCGCGGTGATCTTGCCGGTGCGCTCTCGGAGTACAAAGCCGCTGCGGCTACCGCAGACCCCCGGGGTGTGCTCGCTGCGAGCCTCTCTCGCGCTGCGCTCGCCCAGGCTGGTGGCGAAGGCGCGCCGTCTCATGAGGCTGCAATTGGCTGGCTGAAGACCGCCGCTGAGGCTGCCATCTCCGATGGTGATGGTGCTGGACTCGCCGCTGCGATGTCCGCAGCACTCCGTCTCTACCAGGCATCGCTTCGACCGGCCGAGGGCCTCAAGGCCGTCAGCGTGCTCCACCAGTCTGTCGTGGACACCTACGGGAATGCATCCAGCAGCCTCAGCGGCATCGTCCTCGCACGTGCCCAGCTGAGCGTGGGGATGCTCGCTGAGGCGCACCAGTCAGCCTCAGCCGCCCGTAGCCTGCTTGGAGATCGTGCTGAGGCTTCCGCTGCCGCCTGGATCGAGGGGCTGGCAGCGTACCAACTCGGTCGGACGGAGGGAGTCTCTGCAGCCGCTGCTGTCAGTACTGGCGCTCGGAAGCAGGCCCTGGAAGCCCTCGCATTGCTCTCCAGCGGCCTGCCTGCCAGCACCGCGCACCCGTTCCCGACCACCGGTCTCAGCGATCACGACATGGCCTATGTCGGCGTCGAGGCCGCGCGCGCTGACGTCGTCGGGGCCATCGAGCACCTCCGCCGTGCGGTGGACGCTGCTGATGCCACGGGCGACGTCACCCTCCAGGTCTACACCCGGCTGGCCTACGAGCTCGCCGCGCGGCAAGCCGGACATCCGGATGCTGCCTCCACTCGGAGCCAGCTCCTCAAGCTCTTCCCTCAGGTGCCCACAGGCCTCGCTGCAGAGGTCGCTGTTCGCGCCATTCTCGACGGAGAGCAGGCAACCATCTCTGGCGAGGAGGGGCCGCTCAAGGCATGGACAGCGCTCGCTGCCGGCGCTCCAGTCTCCGGCGATGTCGCGGGTGCAGGCGGCCTCGTCGAGTGGGCGAAGGGCCGTGCCGGAGGCGGTGCCTCTGCCTACAACGCTGCGCTCGCCGACCTCCCGGTTCACCGACAGGGCGCCCTGTCGCTGATGTCAGCCCTCGATGGCTCACAGGGCGTCGGGCTCCGGGCGGATCTGGACGCGCTCGCCAACGAGCCCACGGACATCGACGCCGCGATGGCCTGCCACGAGCTTGGTCATCTGGTCGACACCTACCAGGACGAGGCCAGCCTCGGTCGCGACTTCACCGTCGGAGTTCCCGAGGCGGAGCGTGAGGCCCTCCTCACCGCAGTCTCCCGTGCGCGCGCGGAGCTGCTCTACTTCCAGCTCGGTGCGCCCTGGCCCACCGAGGCGGTCGCTGCGGTTGCCGCAGCAGAGGCGGCCGCCGCGACCGCCTCGCCGGCATTCAAGCGCCTGCTCCCTCGCGAGGGGACCTCAGTCAGCGCGCTCCGAGAGCGGCAGGCTGGCACCAGCTTTCTCTCCTACCTCGATGTCAACGGCAGCATGCACGGTGTCGTGGTCACCCCAGATGGTGGTGCACAGCGGAATGTCGGACAGACTGCACGGCTCTACCAGGCCGCTGACGACCACTTCGCTGCGCTCAAGGCCTCCGCGATGGTCGATGGACTCGCCGAGCACATCTCTGGAAACCTGCTACGCGAAGCCCTCGTGGACAGCTTTGCTCAGGACCTCAGCGGCTTTGGGCGGTACCAGGTCATCGCCCCGACGGAGCTGCTGACCTTCTCGTTCACCACCTTCCCTGAGCAGGCCTCCGGTCTTCGGTGGCTGGCGGACATCCGGACGATTGCGCAGGCTCCCAATCTCAAGACCCTCTCCCTTCCAGAAGTTTCAGTCGAGCTGTATGTTCCGGACTTCCTCGGAATTGGTGTGCCTGTCGAGCCTGTCCCTGAGGTCAAGAGCGAGCCCGGAGACGATGGCGCTGTCGAGACGGTCGAGAACCCCGATAAGCCGCAGCTGGAGACCCCAAGCGACCTCACGCTGGCCTCGCGGCACTTTGGCTCTGAGTTCCGAGTGATGCTGACCGGAGAGGAGGTCACGGCTGAGAAGTACCGTGAGCATGCTGTCTCTGCGCGCTTTCTCTACCTCTCGGACATCGATGCTTCCACTGATGGCGGCTTCAACATCGTGGGAGAGACCCTCAGTCTCTCCGAGATCCGATCGATCTTGATCCCGGGCAAGGTGGTGTTTATCTCTGCCACCGCAGAGCCCACCCTTCAGGTCAACCGTGCGCGTGCCTTTCTCGATGCAGGGGCACAGGCTGTGGTGGTGGTCAACTGGGAGATTCCCGAGAGCTCCATGCGACGGTTTGTCGATGGCTTCTACGAGGCCCTCAACCGCGATCGGCCCGTCGCCCGTGCCCTCGGCGATGCCCGCAGCGCGCTCCTCCGCGACGCCATGATGGGTGAGGAAGCCCGAGACCCCGCGCTGTGGGGCTCGATTGTCCTGTACGGCGTTCCCTGAGCCACGTGAGTCGCCTGTGTCCTGTCATCGGACTGGTCGGTGATGAGCTGTGCTGAGTGTGCTCTTCGGGGTCGCTCTTGCCCTCCCGCCGGCCTACCTCGGTCCAGACGGACCGGCGTGGCTCGGTCCGCTGCCGCCTCGTCAGATTGAGCGATCTCTCCGTGGTGCTCCGTGGACGGATGCCATTGTCGTGGTCTCTCCCCTCGACGGCGCGCTGTGGATCCAAGAGCAAGACCTGCCCGGTCAGACCCGGGTCTGGAGCGGCGGGGAGTGGACCATCGATGGCGCCCGGATTGCTCCGGACTGGCCGTCCGGTGATGCGATCGGCTACCGGCTGGTGGATGGGGCACTGCGGGGCGTCAACTCGGTCGGTGGAAGCCAGCGCATGCGCTATGACGGCGACGGTCGGCTCACCAGGATCACCTGGGCGGATGGCTCTCGGATGGAGGTTGACTACGACGGGCTCGGGCGAGTGGTCTCGATTGTTGGTCCGGGTCTCTCTCGCTGGCGGCTGAGCTGGGGGTCCGCGCTCCGGGCTCAGGATGCCCTCGGCCACCTCACCACGTTCCACTGGCGAGCTGGCCCAGAGGGGCAGATCCTGGAGGTTCAGGATCCCCTCGGACGAAGCGCACGGACGTTCTACTCCGATACCGAAGAGCCTGAGCTGCTCGGCTGGGAGGATCCCCGAGGACTCCAGACCCGCATCCAACGAAGCGACGACCGTCTCACAGTCTCTGATGGTGTGGGACGTCAGTGGCGGATCGCCGTAGACGCCAGCCAGCGGCCGACCTCGGTGGAGCTTCCGGGGGGGCGGCGCTGGGCCTGGGAGCGAGACGCCGGCGGGCTGCTCACAGCGATGCAGGACCCCTCAGGACGCACCGTGCGATGGGAGCGGGAGAGCCGCGGCTTTGTCACCGCGATCACCAACGGCGGCTCACCGGTTCGCTTGTCACGGGATGTGGACGGCCGCGTCACCGCGATCACCGATCCGGCTGGTGCCATCACCCGCCTCTCGCGAGACGCCAGCGGTCGAATCTCCGAGATTACAGATGCGACCGGTAATCCGATGGGGATCGAGCGGTATGCCAACGGGATGCCGATGGCGATCCTCAGCCGCACCGGGGGGCGCTGGGGGCTCGGATTGGATCTCCAGGGACGCCCAGACCGGCTCATTGATCCCACCGATCGGGTCATCGAGTTCCACCGCGACGGGCTGGGCTGGCTGTCTCGCATCATCGATGCTCGGTTTGGAGAGGTTCGCCTTGCGCGACGCTCTGACGGCGTGCTCACCCGGGTCACCGGTGTGAGCGGTGTCCACACCGGGTTGATCCGAGATGCTGCGGGGCGCATCGCTGCGATACAGCTTCCCGGCGGCGAGACCCTGCGCCTGTCGCGGGATGCCCTCGGAGAGCTGATTGCGGTCAGTCTCGGCGAGGAGACCCTCCCCATTCGTCGGGATGCTGCCGGTCAGCCTACAAGCGTCGGCGATGTCAGCTGGGCGCGCGAGCCGGATGGAGGTGTACGAAACATCACCACTCCTACGATGGACCTCAAGATCCAGCGAGACGGTGCGGGCCGTCTGAGCGCCCTCGCGAGCGGAAGCTGGTGGCTTCAGGTCAAGCGAGATCTCTCCGGGCAGCCGATTCACTGGGAGGGCTCCGATGGCTTGATCGTCGCCATTCGAGATGCTTCTGGTCGCATATCCGTCGAGGAAGGGCCCGTGGATACCACTGTGCTGCGAGACCCGCGTGGCCTGCCCAACCGACTCTCCGTGGGAGCAGACTCCTGGCAGTGGCTCAGAGACGCTGCTGGACGCCCGCTGCGGCTGCTCGGCCCCGGCTCGTTGGCCCTGGGCATCGATCGGGACACTGCTGGCCGTGTCAGCCTCCTGCGGCTTCCCGACGGCACGCTCCTCCACAGACAATGGGCAGGCGCTGCGGTCGTTGAGCAGCTGATGGACAGCGCCGGTCGTCTCCTCAGCGAGCTGCTCACGGAGCTTGACGATGCAGGTCGCATACGCCATCGCAAGGGGCCCGGAGCGCCCAGCGAGCACTGGCGCTATGCCCCCGATGGCACCCTGATTGCTGTCGAGCGTGGTGAGACGGCCTGGGTGTGGGCTGACGACCAGATCACCGGCACACGGGGCGAGCTGATGCTCCTGGACGGGGAGGGGAGGCTGGTCGAGGCGCGCCTCTCTGGTTCCCAGCCCGCCTGGGGGGTTGGTCGCGGTCTGTTGTCGGTGTTCTGGGACGAAGCCGGTCGAATCTCGGAGGTCTCGGGAGAGCAGGGGGTGGTGTCGACCGCATACGATCCGATCGGGCGTCTGGTTGGACTGCGCGGCCTGGACGGGACACGCTGGTCGATGGCCTATGATGCTCGCGGGCGCCTCAGCCAGATCACCTCACCGGACGGAGCGACCCGGACCCTGACGTGGTCTCCGGAGGCCTTCGACGGCTGGTGGGGCGGTGAGGTCGAGGCTCCGCTCTCGGACGGTACGCCGCTTCTCTCCACCTCCGGCGCTGTGGTGACCGCGCAGGATGCCTGGCTGGATCTCATCGGCGGCGATCGGTGGTGGGCTGGACAGGCGGAAGGCGATGTCGCCAGCATCCTGCCGCTCTCTCGAACGCCGATGGGGCTGTCCGATGAGGCTCAGGATGGGCTCATCGAGCCTGGCGGCGGCATCCGTCCGCTTCCAGGGGGGCCGATCATCCTCGGTGGTGCAGCCCTCGATCCGGTCAGCGGTGGCCTGCTGACTGGACAGGCGGGGCTGCCCTGGTCTCCGCGCGCGGTCCTGGCCGATCCCAGAGCGACCTCACTCGACCCGGAGCTGTGGGCTCCGCAGAGCGGCTGGGGAGAGCCGCTGACGATTCTCTCCGCGCTCGGTGAGCTGGCTCCGGTCGACACTGGTGCATGGATGGATGGCAACCTGGAGCCGTCGGCAGTCTACTGGCTTCCACCCTCGCTCGATGGTGGAAGGCCACCGCTGGGGCCGGATCCTGAGGACCTCCCGCTGGCTGCGGATCCGATCACGGAAGCCCTGATACGGGCCCTCCTTCCCGGCGGGACAGCACCGACACCGCAGCTTGTCCTTGACGCGATCCTCGATGAGGAGCGAGAGGTTCTTGGAATCCCACCAGGAATCGAACTCTCATATTTTTCTTCCGATCAGTGAGCGTTTTTTGCTTGCCTGTTTCGCTCGCTGGACTAAATAGGACGGGTCTCACGGTGGGTGTAGCTCAGTCGGTTAGAGCGCCGGGTTGTGGTCCCGGAGGTCGTGGGTTCGACCCCCATCATTCACCTCATTACAGACGGGCCTATAGCTCAATTGGCAGAGCATCGGACTCTTAATCCGCAGGTTCCAGGTTCGATTCCTGGTGGGCCCACCACTTTAGCAGCCGGTTCGCGATTCACCTCGCGGACCGGTTCTTTTGTTGGAGAGCGTGCGTTGTGCGACCCGCTGGCGCCATTCGCGCCCTGCATGACAGGGGTGGACGCCTTCACAGGGAACCGTCCGACAGTCCACTGCAGGCCCTCAGCAAGACTGAGCTGGGTGTGTGTCAGGTCAGCGCGCTGTTGAAGATGTTGATGAGCCAGCAGATGCTGCAGCCCACGTCAGCACTTCCTGAGATGCGGGTGAGGGTGGCAGGAGTGCTGCGCCGAACGACCTGACTGAAGCCACCTACTGATGGAAGTGTTGGTGGGTTTCACAGCAAAATAATGAACGTATGACCTTTGTTGTGGGGGATTATTTTTTGTACATGTGACGTCTCTGGGCGGGCGGTCTTCAGGGGTCAGGTTTTCCAAATACATCGGTCAGCACGCTGGACGACGCGGAGTCCGGTAGCGTCCCTGGGGCAGAGAACATTCACCGCGTTGTCCATCTACCTTGCCGATCTCCGGCTGACGTGTTCTTTAGGCCAGCGCACGTCCTGCGAGAATGGCGGAATTGGTAGACGCGCTGGACTTAGGATCCAGTGGGGGTCCCCGTGGGGGTTCGATTCCCCCTTCTCGCACCACACCAGGATCTCCGAGACAGCGATGCAGTACGAACTTCAGGTCGAAAACCTCTCCTCCATCCGACGCCTCCTGCACTTCACCATCGATCAGAAGGTCGTGAAGGGTGAGCTGGACAGCGCCTTCCGAACCCTGAAGAAGGATGCTCGCCTTCCAGGCTTCCGCCAGGGCAAGGTCCCCCGGAACATCCTCGAGGCCCGCTTCGGCCGCCAGGTCCGCAACGACGTCAGCTCCCGTCTCATCGATGAGAGCTACCGCAAGGCGGTCACGGATCTCGACGTTGCCGGTCAGCCCGCGCTCGAAAACCGCGGCACCATCACCGGAAAGTCCAACTTCTCCTTCACCATCGGCGTTGATGTCAAGCCGGAGATCGAGGTCTCGGACTACACCGGCGTCGAGGTCGCCTTCAAGACCGATCCGGTCTCTGAGGAAGAGATCGACGGCGAAATCGCGCGCCTCCTGGCTGGCCGCGCTCGCATCGAGGAGGTCTCTGATGACCGCGCTGTCGAGAGCGGCGACTTCGTCCTGGCTGAGGTCAAGCTCGTCAAGGGCGAGGGCGACGATGCTGAAGAGCTCGCCAACGAGGCCGGCACGCTGGTAAACACCGCTGCTGAGCGGTACTACCCCGGCATCGAGAGCCTGCTTATTGGTCTCAAGAAGGACGAGTCTGGCGAGGGGGTTGTCACCATCGGTGACACCTCGATCTTCGACCACCTCCAGGGTGTCGAGCTCAACGCCACGGTCAAGGTCCTCAACATCCAGGCCCACGTCGTTCCTGAGCTGTCCGATGAGCTCGCTGAGGAGCTGAAGTACGAGGGCGGCGCTGCCGGCATGAAGGCTGCGGTTACGATGAAGCTTCAGTCCTCCCGCGACGAAGCTGCTCGCAACCAGGCCCGCGTTGACCTCCTCCAGAAGCTCGTTGACTCCAATGACTTCGAGGTTCCCGGCGGTATGGTCGACGAGCAGCTCCAGGCGCTCGTCGAGGAGCTTCGGGTTCGTCGGGCCTACGGCGGTGCGGACCCCCGCTCCATCAAGTTCTCCGATGCTGAGATCGCCGATCTTCGCAACCGGGCGACCTTCGCAGCCAAGGCCAGCTGCGTCCTCGCAGCGGTCTCCAAGCAGGAGAACATCACTGCTGATGACTCCGACGTCGAGGCGCGCATCACAGAGATCGCCAGCATGCGTGGCCAGGCTGTCGAGGCCATCCGCGGATACCTTGAGCGTGAGGGGGCCTTCGATGTCCTCCGTGACCGCATCCTCGAGGAGAAGACCCTCGAGTGGCTTCTTGAGAACGCTGATCTCAAGGAGGCCGTGGCCACTGAGGAGCCGATCGAGCCAGAGGAGGCTCCCGCTGAGGAGTCCTCTTCCGATGAGGATTCTTCCTCGGATTCTTCCTCCGACGAAGAGTAGTCTGCTCACGCTCTGTGTAGAGCAGCGACTGTTCGAACGATAAGGGGCGCATCTGTCATTGACGGAGCGCCCCTTGTGCCTATTTGACTTGCGGGTCTCCGACAGACTTTGTCCGCCATGGACTTTGAACTGCCCAGACCTTGGACAAGCCCGTTATCGGGATGTGTCTGAAGAACAATCCGAGCCGATCGGATTATGAATAGATGAGCGATCTTCCCTGGCCGGGCCGGGGATCCCCACCTGGAGCGAGCACTCATGCCCCGATTTATCGTACCCACCGTCGTCGAGCAGACCCACCGCGGCGAGCGCACCTACGACATCTACTCCCGTCTCTTGCTCGACCGGATCATCTTCCTGGGTACTCCTGTCGATGATGATGTCGCCAACGCCATCATCGCCCAGCTCCTCTTCCTGGACTCCCAGGATCCGGACAAGGACATCTACCTCTACATCAACAGCCCTGGTGGCTCAGTGACCGCTGGCATGGCCATCTACGACACCATGCGGTATGTCCGCGCAGAGGTTGCGACCATCTGTGTGGGACAGGCGGCCTCCATGGGAGCCTTCCTCTTGTCTGCGGGTGCGAAGGGCAAGCGCCGCGCGCTGCCACATGCTCGCGTGATGATTCACCAGCCTTCTGGTGGAACCGGTCGTGCCCAGGCAACCGACATCCAGATCATCGCCAAGGAGATCCAGCGCATCAAGGATGAGCTGAACCATCTCATGGCCGTCCATACTGGCCAGCCCGTCGAGAAAGTCGCCGAAGACACCGAGCGCGATAACTTCATGACCACCGATGAAGCCCTCGCTTATGGTCTCATCGATGAGATCATTCGTCCCGACGAGACCCCCGCCGAAGACGAGTAGTTTCACCGCCCGCGCCATCCTGACAGGGTGGTGCGGTGTTGGTTTCACTCCTGTCGTACTCCATCTATTGTTCAGATTTGACCGCACAGAGCTGCGGAGGGCGCATGCAGAAAAAAGGGCAGAGCAGCAGAGACCTCCGGTGCTCTTTCTGTGGAAAGTCACAGCGGGAAGTACGCAAGCTCATCGCAGGACCGAGCGTCTACATCTGCGATGAGTGTGTTGAGCTGTGCAACGACATCATCACCGAGGAATACGAGCGCGAGGACTACTACTCCTCACGTGCAATGGTCCCCAAGCCCAAGGAGATTGCGTCTCATCTCGACGAGTACGTCATCGGTCAGCTGAGGGCCAAGAAGATCCTCAGCGTGGCGGTCCACAACCACTACAAGCGCATCGACAGCCGCAACGGCCACGACGATGTCGAGCTGAAGAAGTCCAACATCCTCATCGTTGGCCCCACTGGAACTGGCAAGACCCTTCTCGCGCAGACCATGGCCCGGTTCCTCAACGTGCCGTTCACCATCTGCGATGCCACCAGCCTCACTGAGGCTGGCTATGTCGGCGAAGACGTCGAGAACATCGTCCTCTCGCTGTTCCAGTCCGCGGACTACAACGTTGAGCGGACCACCAAGGGCATCATCTACGTTGACGAGATCGACAAGATCGCGCGGAAGGGAGAGAACCCTTCCATCACCCGTGATGTCTCCGGTGAAGGTGTCCAGCAGGCGCTGCTCAAGATCATCGAGGGTACCGTCGCGAATGTCCCGCCGAAGGGTGGTCGCAAGCACCCCCAGCAGGAGTTTCTTCAGATCGACACCGCGAACATCCTGTTCATCTGCGGTGGTGCATTCGTTGGCTTGGAGAAGGTCATCGAGCAGCGGCTCAACAAGTCCTCCATGGGCTTCGGTCAGAAGACCACCTCCAACAAGACCCGATCCAAGTCTGAGCTGCTCGGACTCGTCGAGCCCGAGGATCTGATGCGGTTCGGGATGATTCCTGAGTTCGTCGGTCGCCTGCCGGTGCTCGCGAGCCTCGAAGAGCTCGATGAGTCCGCCCTCATTGCAATCCTGACGAAGCCCCGTAATGCTCTTATCAAGCAGTATCAGAAGCTGTTTGAGATGGAGAACGTTCAGCTGAAGTTCACCGAAGGTGCGCTGTCGGCAATCGCAACGGAGGCGATCAAGCGCAAGACCGGTGCCCGTGGTCTCCGTGCAATCCTTGAGGAGTGCATGCTCGACGTCATGTACGACCTGCCCAGCCGCGACAACATCAAGGAGTGCATCATCTCTGAGGATGTCGTCACCCGTCAGCAGGAGCCGATCCTGGTTTACGAGAACCAGGCTGAGTGGGCTTGATGTTCTTCCAGAAGAAGGAAAGCGCTGAAGATCGGGGCAAGATCCTCCCGCTGCTTCCGCTTCGAGATCTGGTCATCTTCCCGCACATGGTGGTGCCGCTCATTGTCGGCCGCAGCCAGTCCCGCGCAGCCCTATCGGCAGCCTACAAGGGCAACCGTGAGCTGTTCCTGGTGTCCCAGAAGGTCGGCCGTACTGCAGAGCCGGGGCCCGACGACATCCACGAGGTCGGCTGCGTCGCGACGATCATCCAGCTCCTTCGCCTCCCTGATGACAACCTCAAGGTGCTCGTCGAGGGAAAGGTTCGAGGGAAGGTACAGCGCTACGTGGAGGGAGCTGAGTTCCTTCAGGTCGAGGTGGTGTCTGCAGAAGGAGTGGTCGAAGAAGGGCAGGAGACCGAGGCCTTGATGCGCTCGGTTCGTGAGGCTTTCGAGCAGTACATCAAGCTCAACAAGGGCATTCCTCCGGAGATGCTCCTGACGGTCTCTGCGATCGAGGACCCCGCCCGGCTCGCAGACACCTTGGTCGCCCATCTCTCGTTCAAGCTCGAAGACCGTCAGCGTCTTCTGGAGATGAGTGCTCCGATAGAGCGGCTGGAGCAGATCCTCCAGTTCATCCAGGGAGAGATTGAGATTCTCGAGGTCGAGAAGAAGATCAAGTCTCGCGTCAAGAAGCAGATGGAGAAGAGCCAGAAGGAGTACTACCTCAACGAGCAGATGCAGGCGATCCAGAAAGAACTCGGTGAGAAAGACGAGTTTCGCGCAGAGATGGGTGAGCTTGAGAAGAAGATGCGCGGCAAGCAGATGCCTGTCGAGGCGATCGAGCGGATCACCAAGGAGCTGCGCAAGCTCAAGATGATGAACCCGATGAGTGCCGAGGCTACGGTTGTCCGCAACTACATCGACTGGATCCTCGCGCTGCCCTGGGGAGAGTTCACTGAAGACCGCATGGACCTCGAGCATGCCGCATCTGTTCTCGACGAGGACCACTATGGCCTCCGCAACGTCAAGGAGCGGATTCTCGAGCACCTCGCGGTGACCACCTTGGTCGAGCGCATGCAGGGACCGATCCTCTGCCTCGTCGGCCCGCCGGGCGTGGGCAAGACCTCCCTCGCGCGCTCCATTGCCCGCGCCACGGATCGTCAGTTTGTCCGGCAGGCGCTGGGCGGTGTCCGAGATGAGGCGGAGATTCGTGGTCACCGACGCACCTACATCGGTGCGCTCCCGGGCAAGATCATCCAGTGTCTCAAGAAGGCTGGCAGCTCAAACCCGGTCTTCCTGCTCGATGAGATCGACAAGATGTCGACCGACTTCCGGGGCGATCCGTCTGCGGCGCTGCTGGAGGTTCTCGATCCAGAGCAGAACAGCACCTTCGTCGATCACTACCTCGGCATCGACTACGACCTCTCGAAGGTCATGTTCGTCTGCACTGCAAATGAGCTCCGCGGCATTCCCGCTCCGCTACAGGATCGACTGGAGATCATCCACCTCTCCAGCTACACCGAGCGCGAGAAGCTGGCGATCTCACGTCGCTACCTCATTCCCAAGCAGCTCGAAGCGCACGGCATCACCGAGGACCACCTCCTGCTGACGCGCCAGGCGGTTTCCCGAGTCATCCAGGAGTACACCCGCGAGGCTGGCGTTCGCTCGCTGGAGCGCGAGCTCGCGAAGGTGTGTCGGAAGACTGCCAAGCGTGTCGTCCTCAAGGGCGGCGACACTCAGCTCAAGGTCACCAGCGAGAATGTTCACAAGCTCCTGGGAGTTCCTCGATACAGCCACCGTCGCATGGAGGACGAGCACCGGGTCGGTATGGTCAAGGGGCTCGCGGTCTCCAGCTATGGCGGTGTCCTGCTCGACATCGAAGTCTCGGTGCTCCCCGGCAAGGGGAAGCTCATCCTGACTGGTCTGCTCGGCGACTGGCTCAAGGAGAGCGCCACAGCAGCGCTCTCCTACATCCGCTCGCGCGCGACTGAGCTCGGGCTGGATCCACACTTCTACGAGACCATCGACCTCCACGTCCACTACCCGGGATCCTCCGTACGCACCGACGGTCCCAGCGCTGGACTGGCCATGGCGACCGCAATGGTCAGCGCCTTGACTGGCCGGCCAGTCGATCGCAACCTCGCGATGACCGGTGAGATCTCTCTCCGTGGTCGCAGTCTCCAGATCGGCGGTCTGAAGGAAAAGGTCCTCGCAGCACACCGTGGCGGGATCACCCATGTGATCATCCCGGTCAGCAACGAGAAGGACCTCCCAGACATTCCTGCAATCGTCCGTGAACAGCTGACCATCACTCCGGTCCGCCACATGGATGAGGTGCTCAAGAGTGCTCTCATCACTTCGGACAATGAGCCGCTGTTCAAGAGACGTGAAGACATCGTGGTCATCGATGACAGCGCGCAGTCTGAGTCCGCCATTCCCGAAGGTGTTCAGCCTTCTGCCGGTGGCTGAAAAAAAGTCATCAGATCGGACTTGACGGCTCGAAAGGGGAGGGGTAAATAACGTTCGTCTTCCGGGGCACTGGGCGGATAGCTCAGTTGGGAGAGCAGCAGCTTTACACGCTGCGGGTCGCAGGTTCAAGCCCTGTTCCGCCTATTTGAAATTTGAGGGACGGTAGTTCAGCTGGTTAGAACGCCGGCCTGTCACGCCGGAGGCCGCGGGTTCGAGTCCCGTCCGTCCCGCCACTTGAAACCCTCGGATTTATCCGGGGGTTTCTTTTGTTTTGGATCCCTCTCTACCGAACCGATTACGGTGAGTGGCATGTTCTTGCTGATTGGACTGGCCCTGGCGGGAGTGCCCACCAAGCTCGCCCCGGATGAAGAGCGCGGTGAGGCCCTCTACCGAGCGTCGTGCTGGCAGTGTCACGGTGTCAACGCGCTGGGCGATGGGCCGCTCTCTGCTGCGGTGCCGAGTCCACCGCTCGCTGGCCGCATTGTGTCTGACGACTTTCCCGATACTGTCGACCTCATCGAGGCTGGACAGGGGGACATGCCGGCATACTCTCAGGTCCTCAACCGCCACGATATCCGTCGCATCCTGGTCTGGCTGGCGACCCTCGATCCCGAGACGGGCATCAACCCGGATGCTCCGCTTCCAGAAGAGGACACGGAGGACACGGAGCTTGAAGACCCTCCGGAGGGCACAGTGGAGGGCACAGTGGAGCGCCCGGAGACGGTGGTGCCCCCTGCTGGGGCGCTGAAGGCGCCGCCTGTTCTCCCGGTGTTGCCTCCTGCGGAGGACTGATCTCGCATGCGAGAGGAGAACATGGTCGGGGATGGTTGATTTGGTGGTACGCTGTTTCTGGAGATATCAATGACTGGAATCCTCATCATGCTCCTGACGGCTCCAGCTTCCGCTGGCGATGCCGCCGCAGGAAAGGCTGTGTACCAGGCGAATTGCATGGCCTGCCATGGCACCAGCGCCGACGGCAATGGTCCCGCAGCCATGGCCCTCAAGCCGGCTCCGACGGACTTTACGAGCGCCGCTTTCTGGGAGGGCAAGTCCAGCGGGGACCTCAAGAAGACCATCCGCTCCGGCTCACCGGGCACCTCGATGATGGCCTTCTCGCAGCTCTCAGACACACAGATTGAAAACATCATCGCTTTTCTAGAGACCAAGAAGCCATAGGTCTCCAGGCCGCTGCGTTCCGGTGTCGATATAGAGGGGCACTGCGCCTTCCGGCCATGAAAATGGGTGAAGCTTGAACGAGATTCTCTCCGCCATACTCCTCGGGGTGGTCCAGGGACTGACCGAATTCCTTCCGGTCTCCAGCTCCGGCCACCTCGTCTTGTTTCATTCTTTCCTCGGAGCCTCCGGGGATCAGGTCATGTTCGATCTCGTCCTGCATGTCGGGACCTTGCTCCCGGTCTTGGTCGTGTACCGAGAGGATCTGCTCGGTATTGTCCGAGACGTCTTCGCTGGAGAGGTTCCGTTCTTAGAGCGGCGCGGGGTCCGGCTGCTGCTGCTCATGATCGTGGGGACCATTCCCACCGGCATCATCGGTCTTCTCCTTGAGGATGTCTTCGAGCAGCTCTTCTCCAACGTCCTCTCGGTGGGCATCGCGCTGGGGGTGACCGGCTTTGTCCTCTGGTCGACCCGCTACGCCTCGCCAGGCAAGCAAGACGAGCGAACCATGCCCGTCTGGAAGGCCATCGTCATCGGGCTGGCACAGGGGGCCGCGATTACCCCCGGCATCTCGCGCTCAGGCAGCACCATCGCCGCAGCTCTTCTCCTCGGTCTCGACCGGGAGACGGCCGCTCGCTACTCCTTTCTTCTGTCGATTCCGGCCATCTCCGGTGCCTTCATCCTCAAGCTGGGCGATGTCGAGGGCGGAGATGTCTCGTTGCTGCCGTTGATTGTGGGCTTCGTTGCTGCCGCCGTCAGCGGATATCTCGCGCTTCGGTTCCTGATTGGGCTGGTCCGTCGTGGGGACTTTTCTCGCTTTTCCTGGTATCTCTGGCCCTTGTCAGCCGTCACGATTGCATGGGCACTGTTTGCTTGACGATGAGTACCTCAGGGCGCTAAGTGTTCAGCGTCTACGGGCTTAGCTCAGTTGGTAGAGCAGTGGATTCCAAATCCACCGGCCGGGAGTTCGAGTCTCTCAGCCCGTGTACAAACCTCAAGACCTCTTCGGGAAACTGAAGAGGTTCTTTTAATTCAGCCAGCATGCCCGATTTCTGCAGCATGCAGCGGGTCCCTGCATGGCCCGGTCCTCGATTTCCGTTAGGCGTGGTGGGTAGGAGATCTGACCATGGGTAAGAACCCGTTCATTGATGCCGAAGCACCCCCGCTGCCGAGCCGTGCATACACGCTCACCGTGAACACGTCCGACGGCGCGTCACACACCATCCCGGTTGATCCCAACAACCTCCCAGAGGCCCACGAGGGGCACTCTGGTGGGCTGCTCAGCTTGATGCTGGAGGCTGGCCTCGACATCGATCATACCTGCGGTGGAGTCTGCGCCTGCTCGACCTGTCATGTCTTCGTCCGAAAGGGACTGGATTCCGCCCCGGAGGCAATCGAGGAAGAAGAAGATCAGCTCGACTTCGCACCAGGCGTCGACGATGACTCTCGGCTGGCCTGCCAGTGTGTTCCCAACGGAAGCGTGGATGTGGTGGTGGAGCTCCCTGGCTGGACCCGCAATGAGGTCTCTGAGGACCACTGACATGGCTCGCGGAATCCGTGCCGTCGCCAACCAGTTCTTCACCGAGCTGCGCATGGCGCTGATCGCGGGGGTGCTCGTGCTTGCACCCCTCGGAGTGACGTTCTGGGTGTTCTTTGCCCTGGTCAGCCGCGCAGACAGTGTCATCGGGCTGCTGCCCCACCGCCTCCAGCCCGCGAGCCTCCTTGGCTTCAACATCCCCGGCCTCGGCATCCTGCTGAGCCTGATGCTGGTTGTCGCGGTTGGACTGATGATGCAGTACTACACCGGCCGCCAAGTGGTCGAACTGTATGAGCGACTGCTCGGACGGGTCCCCGTGCTCTCGGGCATTTACCAGGGCGTAAAGCAGCTGATGGACACGGTGTTCATGCGCAAGGGGGCTCACTTTCGAGAGGTCGTTCTGGTGGAGTACCCCCGGCGTGGGGTGTACTGCCTGGCCTTTCTCACCAACGAAGAGGCCTATCTCAAGCTCCCTGGTGTGGAGGCGGATCTGATCAGCATCTTCCTCCCGACTACCCCCAACCCGACCAGCGGCTTCTACCTGCTGGTGCCCACCGATGACGTCCAGCGCCTCGACCTGACCCCTGAGGAAGCCTTCAAGGTGATCATGTCCGCAGGGATTGTCACCCCCGAAGTCGTCCGTCTCTCCAGCCCGCCGGACGAACCAGAAGCCCCTGCTCCGCCAGCGAGACATATCGACCAGCCCCGAGGATGAGGTGGTCGAGCAGCTCGACGCCGATCACCGCTCCGGCCTCCGCCAGCCGACGGGTCACAGAGATGTCGGGCCTGGAGGCAGTCGGATCTCCGGAGGGATGGTTGTGGGCAATGATGACCCCAGCAGCTTCTGCGCGAACCGCTGCGCGGTAGACCTGACGGGGATCGACGATCGTGTGTCGATCGCTTCCTGTGGTCAAGACCCGGAGCGCCAGCAGTCGATGGCTGTGGCTGAGGTAGAGGGCGGCGAGTGACTCGCGAGGCTGTCCGGCGAGGTGGGGATAGAGCTGTCGCCAGGCATCGTCCGCGCTCTGAATGAGCGGCCGAGACTCCTCGCTCAGCAGCGAGCGTCGACCGGCGATGAGCGCGGCCTTCAGCTGAACTGCACGGGCTGGACCGAGGCCTGGTAGGACGGTAATCTCTCCGATCTCGGCATCTGCGATTCCTGCGAGGCTGCCAAAAGTTTCCAGCAGACACCGGGCGATGCCGATGGGGCGATGGTCCTTTGAGCCGGTCCCGATGATGAGCGCCAGGAGCTCATCATCTCCGAAGACTCCCGGCCCCTGTAGGGTAAAGCGCTCTCTTGGCTGCATCTTGCTTCCTCCGGTGTCGAAGTAAGCAAGGTTCGTGCCTGTCGAGAGACTCGGTTGCAGTGCTCTGTGAGCGGGCATCCGTCACGGAAACCGTCACGGAAACCGTCAGCATGCAGGATCAGGGGAGGTAGCTGACCTCGATAAAGAACGCGATGTCTTCTGCGCCATACAGCCGGCTGCCGCTCTCTTGCAGCGATGCCTTTCCCCCAAGCCCCTTGAGCCAACTGTGGACTGCCT
This sequence comes from Myxococcota bacterium, assembly GCA_029251165.1. GTDB lineage: Bacteria > Myxococcota_A > UBA796 > UBA796 > UBA796 > JAQXDW01. Next base: position 160,357 of record JAQXDW010000067.1, on the reverse strand, counting down.
CAGCTTGTCCTGGAGGAACCACCAGCTGGACCTTCATGAAGTTCTCTTCGACGTTGAGGGGATGCGGGCGAAGCGGGCTCCCGCTGCTGTCGAGGAGCCGACCGCCGGTGCTCTGGGCGAGCTTCTCGAGGCTGTAGAGGACCTGAGCATCACCGAGCGCGATGCGGTACTGGTAGGGCGTAGCGGTCTCGGTGCTGAGGCCGCCAAACAGCTCCCGTGGTGTGTCCGGGACGTCATCAGACTCCGCGAGCGCAGCACCCTGTGGCTTCGCGACGGGGGCATAGGCGTCGGTGGTGTCCTGCTGCTCCCACTCCGCGACGTATGCCTCTGGCGGAGGCTCGACCGCGACCTTCTGGAGCGTTCTGGTCTTGGAGACCGCTTCTGGACGCGGCTTCGATGCTGGAGTGGCCACTTCCTCGACCGGCTCTGAGAGGCTCAGCGGGAGGTTGAGGTCCTGGGAGGGCATGATGCGAGCCTGAGGCGCTGCTGCACCGCCCTTGACCTCAACGGGCGGCGGCGAGAGTGCAGGGCCAGCGATGTCGTTACCTGGATTGCCGACAATGACGATCACGAGGACCGCAGCAGCGGCGAGTGCGATGGCCTCAACAGGAACCTGACGGAAGAAATTCCGAAGCACAACGAGTCGGCCGGTAGGCTGCGCGCTGACCTGTGCCATGATCCGCTCGTGGAAGCCGTCCGGCGCGGTGGTCGGACCGTGCTTGCGAAGCAGCGATACGGTCGCGGAGAGGGACTCGAATGCTTCGCGAAGCTCAGCATCTTCCTCCAGCGCACGACGGACCTCAGCGGCTTCGTCATCGGAGAGCTGGCCGTCGAGGTAGTCAGAGAGTCGATTTTTTGCGAAGAAAGGATCCATGGTCCGGCCTCGGTGTGCCGTGGGTGATGGGGACGACGGTTTGTCCGCTACTCGAAGATGTCTTCTGTGCCGATGTTTCGCGAGACGAGCTTGGTCAGCTCAGCGCGCGCCCGGTGCAGTCGACTCTTTACGGTGCCGCGGGGGAGATCGAGGATCTCCGAGATCTCTTCATAGGAGAGGTCCTGGATGTCGCGAAGGAGAATGATGGTTCGTTGGTCTTCATCGAGACGCGACAGCGCCTCGTTCAGTATCTCCTCTGCTTCTGACCTGTGTGACCCCTGATCGGTTCCCGGTCCCTGCGAAGGAATTTGCCGTGAGGGCCCATCGTCATCCCGTGGGATTCCTTCTAGAGGCTCATGTGCCTCAAACTTCCTGCGGTTTCGGTATAGCTTCCGATTCTTGCAGTGGTTGACGGTGATTCGAAAAATCCACGTCGACACCCGAGACTCCCCTCGGAATCGGGGCAGCGCGCGGTAGATCGCCAGGAACACATCCTGGGCGACTTCTTCAGCGATGCGAGGGTTTCCCATCCAGCGTAGGCACTGGCCATAGACCCGGTCCTGATAGCGCATCACCAGATCGGAGTAAGCGGAGACCTCGCCTTCCCGAAAGCGTCGGACCAACTCATCGTCGGTCGGTCCGAGCGCCATCCCCAGGAGCGCCAGTAGCATCAGTTCAGCGCCACCATCTACTCGACGTCAATGGGCGCGAGCATGCGAAGGCGATGACCGGAGGAGACGGCCTGGCGAATCTCGTCCATCTCGACAGGGAAGATGGTCTTGCGGATTCGGGCTCCTCGGATGGTGCAGCCGTCGAGGTTGCTGAAGTCGAGGTCGGCATCGTCGAGGGTTGCGCCGTCGAGGATGGCATCCTTGAGGTTGGCACGCCAGAGGCTGGCTCCGGAGAGGTTGGCCTTGCGGAAGCTCGCACGGGAGAGGTCTGCCTCTGCCATCTTGCAGCCGCCGAGGTCAACATTGTCAAAGCAGAGGCCGGAGAGGTTGACTCGTCGAAGGTCTGCACCGGCGAGGCTGTTGCCGCGGCGCAGCGCATCCTGAACCTGCTTCCGGGTGAGGGTGCCGGGGACCCCGGAGCACTCATCATAGTCCAGTGATGAGCGCCTTCTACTACTGGTCCTGTTTCGCATCAGCTGTTGTCCCTTCTCGATGGGGGTGTTCTCGATGGGTATTTGACGTCAGGTGTTCAACAATGCGGTCTGCCAACCGGGGACCGGGGGTGCTCCGGAGCAGCTCTGCATAGTGGACCCCACCGGGATTGAGTGTGTTGACCTCCACGAGGTAACGACCGATGACGTCCAGACCGGCGATGCGTATCCCGTTCTGAATGAGATGGGGACCGACTGCAGCGGCCAATGCCAGATCAGAGCTTGAGATCTCGCAGCGTATCGGCGCGGAGCCTTGACGGAGATTGTGGCGAAATTCACCGCCGGTCCGCTGACGCAAGTAGGCCCCGAGGACCTCACCGCCTGCCCAGACCAGTCGCTTCTCACCTGCATCCGCCTCCTCAAGGTATTCCTGAACTACAAAGTGACCTCCGTAGTACAGGTGATCGATTGCCTGATCAAGAAGTTCTGTGCGTCCCTGTGGAATCCGCTGAACTCCTCGCCCGCCACTGCCGACCATCGGTTTGACAATGACGGTCTTTCCCAGTTCCTTCGCAAATCGCTGAGCGGTCACTCGGCTCCGCGTGATGAGGGTCGCCGGGCGCGGCACTCCGGCGAGCGTCGCCAGCCATGCCTTGGACGAGGTTCGTGCCAGGCCGATGGGCGCGTTGACAACCGGCACGCCGGCCTCTTCGACCAGGAGAGCGAAGGTGAGAATCGCACTGCGCAGCGGGTTGACCCGCAGCAGCAGCAGATCACAGCTTGTGACCGGAATGAGCTCCCGCCGACCGCTTCGCTTCTGCAGCGTGCGGGCGATGGCTTGAATTCCACTGCTCGGCGGATCGAGACACCAGGCGCGGGCCTGGAGCTTACTGGTGGGCAGCACGTCGAGTTCCGTGGACTCGATCAGCCGACAGCAATGACCCGCCCGAAGGAAGGCATCGATGAGGTGAACAGTCGTCCAAGTTGGAGTCAACGCCGCAGTGTTATTGACGACGATGGCGATTTGCATTGAGCACAAGTTTATCGCAGCTACATGCCAGACACGAGAATATCTGCCATCTCCTGAATGTTCGCCGGTGTATGGCTGTCTGAGCGTACTGCTTCGTACAGCGGCAGGGCCTCAGCTGCTCGTCCGCGACGGCGCATGAGGTCGGCGACGAGGTAGGTCGACCGCAGCCGCTCCTCGGTGGGCAGGCTGCCGCTGAGGGCCTCCTGGAACGCCGCGATTGCGAGGTCCTGATAGTGGGGCTCGACGGTCTGGGCGATGTGTCGGAATGCCGCGAGGGACTGCTGCTCTGCTTCGGACAGGCCTCCGAGCGCCTCGAACTGCTGGAGGTAGGCCTCTCGGGCTTCTCCCAGTCCACCCCGATGCGCAGCGCGGGCGAGGGTGTAGAGAACCGTGCGGCGCTGATCGTCGGTCAGGGGCTTCGCCAGCTCCGCGCTCCCCATGTCCATCAGGGCCGTCACCCCAGCAGGGCCGGAGAGTCCCTGCTGGTAGCCGACGACGGTGTCCCGAGCCGTCCAGCTGGCCTGGAGGTACAGCTCCGCCTGCTCCAGCGGCCCCCTACCGAGCTCACGGCTCATCCGTGCCGCGATGCTGTAGCGCTCCCAGACCGCAGGCTCTCCGGGATCGGACAGCGCAGCGACCTCCTCAGCCAGTGCAGCCAAGAGCTGGGGGTGCAGCGTGGCGTCGATGGGCTCCTGGATGTGGGTCACGGGCAGCGAGAACAGGCTCTTCGCGCAGGTCGCCACCGCATACTCCCGGAATTGTCCCTCAGAAGCATAGGTGGCGAGATCGGAGTCGTAGCCGCCCAGGGTGTTGCTCGAGACGAGCTGGTAGACCCGGACGACATCGTCGCCGACCGGACAAGGGAGCTCCTGGTAGACCACGCGGGTCCCGGAGGCGATCAGGCTCAGCAGCAGAACGATCATTGGATGAAGGCAATCTCTAAGGTGATGCAGTCGTTGTCGCCCCAGTATCCCATCGGACCGCCGGTGTAGGTTGCAGCCTGGAGCAGCGAGGTCGGTGCGTCGTTGCCCCCCAGCGCGAGCAGCCCGCCGGTCAGCTCTATCGAGTCGGATGCGCGCCAGGACAGCGCGACCTGGAGCATGTGCTCTGAGAAGGTGAGGTCGTAGATCCCGCCGAGCCGGGCGGTCATCCGCTCTGCGAAGAGGCGAGCCATGGCTGCCCCGGCGAGCTGAGCCTGGGTCTCGGCGGTGAGCCATGGGTCTTCTGGTGCATCCAGCAGGTGTCGCCAGGAGCCCTCTGCGGAGAGAAGCACCACTCCGCGTGCCCAGTCCAGCCCGCCCCCCGCAGCGAGGGCGGGGGAGGTGGTGGACTGAAACCACTGGCGAGAGACGGCAGCGGAGCCAGTCCACAGTCCCTCGGCGCGCACGCCGACTGAGCCGAGCAGCCCGGAGACCTCCGCCCCAGCGATTGCGGTCCGTGGGGTGACCTGGGTGATGGGGTCTGAGAGGGCGGAGAGGAGATCTTCTTGCTCGGTGATGCCGGGGAGCCGCTGCTCCTGGAGGTAGACGATGAGCCCTGGATCGATGGTCAGCGCTGGCTGTCGGCTGGTCATGATGCCGCCGAGCAGCGCGCCGTCGATGCCTCGTCCCTCCGCCTCCAAGCGAAGCAGCAGGTCGCTCTGGGCTCCAGTGGCGGCTTGCAGTCCGGCGCTGCTGGAGATCTGCGAGAGGCCGGCGGTGGTCCAGGGATCCAGGTTGGCGAGTGCTGCACCCAGCGCAGTCACGCCCTGCTGTGTGAAGGCCTCCGTGAGGGGATCTCCGGGCCACGATGACGCCGCTGTCGCGAGCCCGGGCAGCCAGCCTTGCCGAATGAGTGCCCAGTCGGTCTCCAGGATTGAGCCCACATCTCGAGCCGGGACAGGGAGCCAGGTCAGCTCTGCACGTGCGCGTTCGCCGCCAACCTGGAGGCGGGTCATGGCGGCGGGGAGACGAAGGTGCTGGGGCGGAGTGAGGAAGCCGGCACGGAGATCCCGGCCGTTGATGACATCGACCACGGGGAGCAGGTCGAGGCGGCCCCACCGCTCCACGAGGTAGCCTGCACGGATGCGTGCGGGACCGAGCGGCGCGTCGATGCCGGTCTCGTCGGCTCGGATGTTGAGGAGGGCCTCGGTGTCGAGCCCGACGCGCAGGGTGTGCTCGCCGAGCACGCCGATGAACCACCGTGTCTCTGCTCCACCTCGAGCGCTGGCGGCGATCCGAGTGGTGGTCTCTAGGGTGTCCTCGGCGCGGCGGTCAGCGGCCAGATCCACTGCCGAGAGGCTCCTCACGGTCAGGGCCGTCTCCGCTGCGGATGCTGCGCCGAGCAGGAGGAGCAGCTCAACCATTTCGCTCCATGAAGCTGGCTGTGAAGGTCTCGTCGGGGATCTGCTCGGGGGAGACGTTGAGCTGGTGCTCCAGGATCTCCATCCGTGTGGTGGTGCCCTTCTGCAGGTTCCGCATCACCGATCGTACTGGAATCACGGTCTCGCCGTCCATCGCGGTCTCCTCGACGGTGAGGACCTTGAGGGCCTCGCCCTTCTTGTCGAAGTACGCCACTGTTCGGGGCAGATAGTCGGCCTTGCTGACCGTTGTGCGGATCCGGGAGTAGCTGGAGTCAGCGCTTGGGGTGGTGTCGATCACCCAGGCCTGGGCATCCTCGGAGACGAGGGCGTGGACGGCCTCATCTGCCCCGGAGATCTCAAGATCTTCGTAGGCAAAGTCGCTTCCCATGAACGACCCGGTTCGTGCACGGCCGGCGATGCGCTGGACCCGCTTGAGGGCTGGGAGGTAGAGGAGCTGCTCGTCGAGGGCGTCAGGGTTGTCGACGACGATGAGCTGGGTTCCGGAGACGTCGGAGGGGTGGGAGAAGCGGGTGTAGCTGCTGAGCACCTCGTCGTCGCGGCGGATCCGCATCTCAAGCTCTCTCACCCGCTCCGCGCCGCTCTTGCTGACCAGGACCATCCGAATCTGCTGGATGGAGTTGTCGACCTTCTGGGTCTGCTTTGCCTGCTCGATGATCTCAGCGGCGGATTGCTGGGCGAGCGCGGAGAGGGAGAGGGCAAGCAGCGTGATCATGAAGACTCCTGGGATGAGATCTCACCACCCAACCCGCGAACGATCTCTGCCATTCGATCGAGCTGGTCATACATGCTGTTGAGCCGGGTGCGAACCTCATCGGCGAGGTCGCTGCGCATGTCCATCAGCTCGATGGAGCCCATCAGCGCGGTCAGTGGCTGGTTGAGCTCGTGAATTGCGATCCGGGTGGTGGTGACGCCTGAGGCGCGCTGCTCGCTGAGGATGACCTGCTTTGAGGCGGCATCGAGCCGGCTGCGGAGCGCCAGCTCGGGGCGACGGTCGCTGAGAATCCCGATGGTGTAGGCGGACTCGCCCTGGTCACTGAGGACCTCGGTGGCAGACAGGAAGATTGGGATCTGCTCACCGCTGCGAGCCCGAATCCGAATGGCAAAGCCGTGGATGTGTCCACGGGAGGCGCACCGGATCTCCACCAGCACCCGGCGGGCATCGGTGGGGTTGGCGTAGATGTCGGAGACGTGCATCTGAGAGCAGGCGTAGTCGCTGCTGTAGCCGAGCAGCGCAGCGGCGGCCTGGTTGAAGATGACGATCTTTCCGACACGGTTGGAGGCGAGGATCGGGAGGGGTGAGGTCTGAAGCAGCTCGGCCTTGAGCTGCTTGAGTGAGCGAACCTTCTGCTCCATGGAGCGCCGCTCGGAGCGCGTGCGCTGGTGGCTGCTCTGCTGACGACGCCAGCGGGTGAGGTGGAGAAGAACGGCCCGCGGAGTCAGCGCCAGGACCACCTCGATCGCTCCAGACGCCAGCACCTCCTCCAGCCGATCGATGCTGGAGAAAAGGACCACTGCACCAGGCTCCGGTGCCTCGTCGCCGAGCCAGTGAAGAACCACCTCCGGCGACGTGCTTGCCTGGAAGCCGGCGGCTTCAATCGCTGCAAGGATGTCGTCGGGAGGGCTCCCCCGGAGGGTCATGCGCATCAGGGCTGTTCCGCAGTCATTGTATGCCAGGCAGCAACGGCAGCGGCGTGAACCCTTGAGGCCGCTACGGAGGCCGCTTCAGCGCGCTGTCGGACGTCTTCGAATTCCGGCGCGGCATGCAGCATCTCGCCGTTGAGGCTCCCGACCTTGATCCGAACGCTGCCCCAGGGGGTTGCGACGGTGGCGTGTCGACGCGCGAGCACTCGACGACTGGTGCGGTGGCGTCGAACCCCGAAGGTGCTGCCGTGTCGCAGCAAGGCCTCCTCGACGGCTGGTGCGGACGACCACACCGAGAGGGCGGTGACCAGCATCCCGCTGCGTCCCTTCTTCATCAGCACTGGGCTGGCGTATGCATCGAGCGCACCGGCCGAAAGCAGCGCACTGATCAGCAGCGGCAGGTGCTCTCCAGTGAGATCGTCCATCTGCGCGCAGAGCACCCAGACGTCGGTCGGGGAGTCGGCAGCGGACTCGGTGCCGAGGATGGCGCGGACGATGTTGGGCCGATCGGGAAAGTCGCGGGTGCCGGCACCGACGCCGGTTCCGAGCAGGGTCATCTCAGGAAGCGCGCCGTGCTCGGCGAGCGCGGCCATCAGCGCCGCTCCGGTGGGGGTGACCTCCTCGCGGCCGAAGACACCGGCGCGAATCGGCCAGCCGGTGAGCAGCGCAGCGGTGGCTGGAGCAGGGAGCGGGGTGACGCCGTGGGCAGTGGTGATGGTGCCGCTGCTGAGGGGCAGCGCACCGCACACGATCCGATCGACGTCCAGCAGCTCCAGCGCCAGGCAGGCGGCCGTGATGTCGACGATTGAGTCGATCGCGCCCACCTCGTGAAAGTGAACCTCGTCGGGCGGGTGGCCGTGTACTCGTCCCTCAGCCTCCGCGAGAAGCGCGAAGGTTGCCATGGCCCGCTGGCGGGCTCGGGCGGGCAGGTCTGCCGCAGTCAGCAGGGCGCGGATGTCTCGCCAGGTTCGGTGCTGCTGGTCTGGCCAGGCGACCGGAGCGGGCCCCTGGTGATGGTGGCCATGCCCGTGGTCGTGCCCGTGCCCGTGCCCGTGCCCATGATCATGTCCGTCGAGGGGAGCGACCGTCAGCGAGGCTGACGCCAGCGGCTGAGGCGAGACGATGAATCGGCGCGCAGCAAACACTCCGCGTCGGGTCTGCTCGACGGAGATGGCGTAGCCGTCGAGTCCGAGACCATCGAGGCCTGTGCGGATGGCGTCGAGATCTGCCCCGAGGTCGATGAGTGCAGCACAGAGCATGTCTCCGGCGACCCCGGAGACGGGATCCACAAAGAGTGTGCGGCCCATCAGCGGCCCCTCAGGATCCGAGAGGCGGCCATTGCAGCACCGAAGCCGTTGTCGATGTTGACCACCACCACGCCCGAGGCGCAGGAGTTCAGCATCCCCAGCAGCGCTGCGATCCCGCCGAAATTGGCACCGTAGCCGACCGATGTGGGTACGGCGATGACCGGCTGCTTGACCAGTCCCGCGACCACGCTGGGGAGCGCGCCCTCCATCCCGGCGACCACGATCAGCACCGAGGCTTCTCGAAGCGCATCAAGCTTACCGAGGATGCGGTGGAGTCCGGCGACACCGACATCTCGGACCCTGTCGACATCGTGCCCGAACGCCTCTGCGATCACCGCAGCCTCTTCAGCCACGGGCAGGTCACTGGTTCCCGCGCAGATCACTGCAATTCGGCCCTCAGTGACAGGCTTGACCGACTGGGGGTGTGGACGATGGAGGATGCCGGCTGTGGCATGCCAGCAGGTGTCGGGGAGGTGCTTGAGGACCGCCTCGGCTTTGTCTGGTGTGACCCGGGTGACCAGTCCGTCTTGCTTGGCGGAGTGCAGTCGCTGGAGGATGGTGACGATCTGATCGACGGTCTTGCCAGAGCCATAGACGACCTCAGCGTGGCCGGTGCGGAGCTGGCGGTGGGTGTCGATGTGGGCCTCGTCAGTCTCCAGACCGAGCACTGAGAGGGCCTCGAGGACACCCTCAATGCTCTGCTCCCCGCTCTGGATTCCTTCGAGGAGCTGCCGGGTCCGGACGCGATCCATGGCGATCTCCTGCGTAAAATCGAGTCTGGATATAACGCCGTGGGGCGAACCTCCATTTTTTTTGAGCCTCTCCTTGGAGACCGGCTCCAGAAAGGCCTCCAGTCACCGGAAGATGCAGCACCTTGGTCCGCTGTTCTGGGACGCTCATGGCGGGACTGAGGGTTGTTGCTGTCGGCTGCCTGTGGGCTGCCGCTGGTGGATGAGTCGGAAAATGTGGGCCCGACAGTACCAGCACACCGAATCGGTATTACCCTACTGAGGAGAGGATTGTTCATGCTCCCAGCCGCCCTGTCCCTGCTCCTCTCTGCCGCACACGCCGAGTCTGAGCCAGAGATCTACGCCCGCGCTGTCGACCTCATCGACGACCGGTACCTCTGGGTCGATGAGCTGGATGTGATCGACGCCCTGGAGCTTGCTGCAGAAGCCGCAGAGGATGCTGTCCCTTGGCTCATTGTCGAGACCTTCGACCGCGAGATCGTCCTGTCTCATGGCGAGTCTGGTGAGTTCTCGCGGGTGCAGCTCTCTGCGGAGGACCTGGAGGATGTCACTGCTGCACTCTCGCTCATAGAGCGCAGCATCCGCTCCGGCCCCGGCGTGATTCCCGATGAGGTTGATCTCACGGTCGAGCTGCTTCGGGGCGTCTCGAGGGCGATGGACCGCCACTCGGTGGTCATGTATCGGGGGCGGCTCGCGCGCTTCGACGAGCGCATCAAGGGGCGGCTGACTGGCGTGGGCTCCCGCATCGGTGAGGAAGACGGTGAGCTGGTGGTGCGAGAGGTCTTCCCGGATGGACCGGCAGAGCGTGGAGGGCTCCTCTCCGGCGATGTCATCCTGGAGATCGACGGCTTCTCTACCGTCGGGTTGTCCACAGACCAGTCCATCAGCCGGATCCGAGGCGAGGAAGGCTCCCCGGTCATCCTGACTGTTCGCCGAGATGGTGGGGAGTCCTCTGAGATCCTTCCCCTCCGCTTTGTTCGCGAGGTCGTTCGAATCCCCAACGTCAGCTGGGAGCGCACCGAGCGCGGAGTCGGCATCATCCGCATCGATAACTTCTCTGAGCAGACCGTTCGCTGGATGCGCCAGGCCCTCTCGGAGTTCCGAGCGGCCGGTGAGCTGACCGGAATGATCGTCGACCTGCGTGGAAACACCGGCGGATCGATGCTCCAGGCTTGTCGCAGCGTCGATCTGTTTCTCAGCGAGGGCCTCATCCTCACCACCGAGGGCCGCGACGGGGCTGAGGTCCGCAACCTGCTGCGCCGCTACCCCGCTCGGATCGAGGGAGACGAGGTCGAGGCTCCGGTGGTCCTCTTGGTGAACAACCGCTCTGCCAGCGCCTCGGAGATCCTCGCCGGAGCTCTGGCGCTGCAGGAGCGAGCGGTGCTCATTGGAGAGCGGAGCCACGGCAAGGGCACGGTTCAGATGCGTCACGAGCTTCGCAGCGGCGACCGGGACTCCCGGGTCGAGATGAAGCTGACGGTGGCTGAGTACAAGCTCGGTGAGGAGCGCACTCCGATTCTGACCGGAGAGGGGCTGGAGCCGGATCTCTGGGTTCTGCCCGGGACCTTCTCTCGCGGCGGTGCCTCGCTCCCCGATGACCTCATCGAGATCGCCTCCACTCCAGTGCTCACCTACGTCAACGAGCGCATCGGCTGGCGTGATGGCGAGGCCCTCGACCGCGGCGACTACCTGGTGTCTTTTGCTGAGCGTGCCCTCCTGTCTTCGGGGGGGGCTGATCGCACCTCCGTGCTTGCTGCGATCGATGACCTGCTCCCGGTCGCCACCCAGGAAGAGGAGGCGCTGATGGTCGAGACCTTCGGCTTCCGCAGCATCGACTGGTCCCCGGCACCGGTGCCCGGCGGCATCCCTGCCGTCGAGGTCACGGTGAAGGTGGTCGATCCGCCGCGGGCTGGCGAGAAGGTCGAGGTTCGTGCAGAGGTCCGAAACCTCTCCAGCCAGCCGCTCAACCGCCTCCGGATTCGCCTGGATGCCGAGGACAGTCGGCTCCCCTGGGAAGGGCTCACTCTCCCCATCGGTACACTCTCACCCGGCGCGCTCGGGCTGGGCAGTGCGATGGTCACCTTGCCGATGTCGGACGTCTCCAGAGTCGATCTGGTCCACGTCGACGTCTACGCGGATGCCCACTCGCCGGTCGCCGCAGAGTCTGTCCGGCTCCTGATTGAGGGCCGCTCGCCCATCGCGATGGCTGCCTCTGGTGCCTTGGTCAGAGCGGCCGATGAGGCGCGCCTCGCGGTGACCTTGGAGAACCACAGCCTCGAGAACCTCACCAACATCCGCGCACGCATTGCGCTCCCAGATGATGCCACCGTCGAGCTGCTCAGCCGAGAGGTCGCGCTGGAGTCTCTGCTGGCCGGAGCCCATGGAACGCTCGAGATCGGCGTTGTGCTCCCAGAGGGGCCGATCGCGGATCTGCCCCTGGAGCTTCGGGTTGATGCCGAGGGGCGCGGTGAGGTCTTGCGTGTTCCACTGACTGTTCCGGAGAGCGGCGATGCCGTCCGCATTCAGCCACCAACCCTCACCACCACCTTGCCCATGGAGAGCGACGCTGGACACCTCGACGTCGGCATCTCCGCCGCTGACGACAGCGGAATTGACTCGGTCACGGTGTGGTGGGACTACGAGAAGATCGCTTGGGTTCAGGGACACGGAGATCGCGCCGAGCTGAGTGCTGAGGTGGTCGTTGGCGGCGGACACCACGCTCTCACCGTCGAGGTGGTCGACGATCAGGGTGCGACGACCACCCGCCGATACCACGTCCTGGGGCGAGTCTCAGAAGACGGCGCCGCAGCGGAGCACTGAGGCGAGCCGCTACAGCTCTGCCGCGCCGAGCGCGAGCTCGTTGGTGCCGGTCACGGCGACGGTCACCACGCTGTTGTAGATCCAGGCTGCCGCGTCGGTGGCGGAGAAGTCGATTGAGATGCTGTATTCGTCCATCGTGCCAGTGGTCGGATCGCCGAGGAGCAGCCAGGCGTCTCCCGCGTCATCGGCGTATGCAATCAGCAGGTCGCCGGTGTCTGGGTCGTAGCTGGCCTGCACAGAGATGGGGGCGCTCGTCAGCGACTGGGTGTAGTGGATGATGTCATCCTCGAACACGTAGATTGCGTCTGGATCTGCGATGACCACCAGCACCGCTGCGCCGCCATCTGGGACCTCGATGGCGAACGGGGTGTAGGCCGAGTTGAGGTTGTCAGCGACCAGCGTCAGTCCGGACGCTGTGGTGTCGAAGGTGTCGGTGACCAGCCCTGTGCTCTGGGAAGAGATGAGGCTGCCGGTGGGCGAGTCGAGCAGATGAAGCTCGCAGGCTTGAGCCTCGAAGTTGTTCAGGATCTCGGTGTTGTCGATCTCGTCGTCGACGGCAGAGGCGAGGGGAGTCGAGAAATACTGTACAACGCCGGTGGTGTCATCGCAGCCGATCCCGTGCAGCATGCCGTCGGAGTCTTGCGCGAGACTCATGTCCGTGAAGGCATCGACGAGATCGCCGGAGGGGGTGTTGAACAGCGCCCCGTCGAGCTGCGTGGCGGACAGATCGTAGCCACCCAGCCGCATGGTGCGGTGGGTGGAGAACAGCAGCCCGGTAATGCCCAGGATGTGGGAATTGGTGACCACAAAGTCATGTCCCGCAGTCAGCGAGTAGCTGGAAGGATCAACGGTGTGCTTGAGCCACGGGTAGACCTCTTGCGGGCCGGCGAGGGGGTCCGTTGGATCGAAGGCAATCGCGATGGCGGAGTCGTAGTAGGTCAGGCCGCTGATGGTGACCTGCTCGGTGATGAGCGACAGGTAGATCGCGCTGACGTTCTGGTCGAACCGCGGTGTCGTCGGGCTGCTCCAGCCAGTGAAGTCTGCCATCTCCAGTGCAAACATGGAGTCACCGCTGCCGTCACAGTCGAGGTCGCGGACGTCGCTGAGGACCTCCATTGAGGAGGGGTTGACGTCCTCGTCGGTGTCATCGCAGTCACCATCTGGCAGGCCAGCGTTGGCCTTGTAGGCCTCAGGGGTGTAGCCGTCTGCGTCTGCGTCGTAGTCGTTGTCTCCTGCACAGTCTGCGTCGTCGCCGTCGTACCAGATCTCAACGACCCCCGGGGAGAAGGCTGCGCTGGAGTCGTCGCAGTCGCCACCGTCGAGGCGATCCGAGGTCGGCTGGCCAGCGGTCTTGAGGCCCTCGTGAATGTCCGAGACGTAGCCATCGGCGTCTGCGTCGTAGTCGTTGTCTCCCGCACAGTCTGCGTCGATGCCGTCGTACCAGGCCTCATCGATGCCCGGTGAGTAGTCCTCGTTGGTGTCGTCGCAGTCTCCGCCGGGGAGGCCAGCGTCATCAACGAACTCGTCTGAGACGTAGCCATCGGCGTCTGCGTCGTAGTCGTTGTTTCCGACACAGTCTGTGTCGGTCCCGTCGTACCAGGTGTCTACCGCCGTCGGGTAGATGCCGCTGTCTGTGTCGTCACAGTCTCCGTCTGCCAGCAGGCCGGTGCCGTCCACACCAGCCGTGGTCAGGCCGAAGTAGCTGTCGGGCACATAGCCATCGGTGTCTGCGTCATAGTCGTCGTCTCCCGCACAGTCTGCGTCGATGCCGTCGTACCAGACTTCCTCGACGCCAGGGTTGATGGTGTCGTCGTCATCGTCGCAGTCATCCACGGCGAGGAAGCCGTCTCCGTCGTCATCAACGTCGTCTTGTCGGGCGTCGATGTCAGCCTGAGAGATCCAGGTGCAGCCCCCGGTCATCAACATCAGCGTGGTCCAGATGCGCATCCTCATCCCCGATTTTTCAGCGAAATCAGCTTACCACGCCCCGGGGCCAGCGGGTGCTACCGGTTGGTCATCTCCAAGAGATGGTCCGCTGATCGCCGAGATTGCCTCTCTTGCTGCAGCGACAACGTCTACATCGGAGTCTGTCAGCAGCGCAGCGAGTGGCTTGAGGCAGTCGCTGTCGCCGATGGCCCCCACCGCGCGTGCGGCCTGTCGACGCTCCAAGGCATCGGAGGCCGCGAGGCTCGGGAGGACGTCAGGGAGGAGGTCGGCTTCTCCTGTGACCTCGATAATCCTGCAGGCGAGGATGCGAGACTGGTGGTCGCCTCCAGCCAGCCATCCCTTGAGGTCAGAGCGCTCAGTGTCTCGGAGCGCTCTCCCGGCCAGCTCATGGAGTACGGCTTCGGTCTGCCCCAGGCTCAGGGCATCCCGTACAGACCGGACCTCTGCGCGAGCCGGCTCCTCTTCGGGCTCCGCATCTTCTAGCCAGCGTCCGATGGTCAGCTCCATCGACTCCGTGGCCTCCTCTGGTGCCTCCCATGCCGGCAGCGGCGCCGCGGCCTGCACGCTGTGCAGGGAGAGATCATCGTCGATGTCTCGAGAGGTCACGGTGATGGGCAGGCTGTGGAACTCCTGAGGTGGCGGCGGTGCCGCGGCGAGCTGGGGTCGATCGGTGTCGGGGAGGGGGGGCGTCTGGGGAAACCAGCCGGCGTCTCGTGCGACTGCGCCGGTCTGGGCGCTGAGGATGAAGTGATTGCCCAGCCGTCGAATGATGGCCTGGGGATCTCGGACACTCCAGCGCAGGCCGGGGACAGAGACGACGAGCGACTCCAGGGCGGCGACCAGACTCCGCAGCGCGGCGGTGTCTCCAGGAGCGATCTGCTTTCGGGCCTCGAACCGTTGTGGCTGGAGTGAGAGCTGTAGATCGGCCTGTCCCAGGGCTGCGGAGATGTGCTCGCATGCGGTCTGTGAGAGCGGGGCGGGGCTGACTGCTCGCACCACCAGCCAGGTGTCTGGTGGCGGCAAGCGGAGCTGGTGTCCATCGCGGAGGGCGCGGCGAGCCTGCTCTCCAAGCGGGCCAGGCTGACGGGCCAGCTCTCGGAGGACTGCGACGGCCCTGCGATCTCCACAGCGTCCCAGAGCCTCTGCTGCGGCCGCTGCCACCCCCGGATCGGCATCCGAGAGACACTCCAGGAGGATCGGTGTCTCGGCGGGGAGCCTCTGCTCTCCAAGCGCGACCACTGCAGCCTCTCGAATCTCTGCGCGGGGGCTGCTTGCTGCGCTGCGGATCCAGTCCGCGGCATCGGCGCGACCTGAGCGCCCCAGAGACCACAGCCCCCAGGTGAGAACCTCGGGGTCCTGGACATTGAGCACCGCGCTGAGCTTCTCTACCGGGGCGAGGCGGGCGAGCGCTGCGGCCGCCTCCAGCTTCACCTCCCAGTCCTGGCTGCTCTGGTACAGCGCCTCGACCAGCGGCAGCGCCCGTCGACCGCCGAGCTGATCGAGGTAGCGGGCGGCCGCACGCTGGAGGGAGGCCTCACGGGCCCGAATCAGTCCAGCGGCGGCATCAAAGCCGGCGACGTCACCAGCCTTTGCCATTGAGGCGAGCGCCCAGGCCGCGAGGCGGGCATCTGCGAGCGCCTCCCGCACCCGACGCCGTGCGGAGGCGCCGACGACATGTCCAAGCGCCAGCAGTGCTTCTCGTGCGATGTCGAGGCTCTCTGAGGCGCTGAGCTGAATGAGCAGCGGGCCAGCGTCGGGCCGTCGGGTTGCTGCCAAGGCTCGGACCGCGACCTGGCGGGTGGCTGTGGGGCGAGATGGGGCGCTCGCGAGGCTGTGCAGAGCATCGGTCAGGCCCGGAACGCGACGTCCAGGCCAGACCCCCTGTGCGAGCAGCGCAGCGGCTCCGGTGGCTTCTGCATCGCTCCCGGAGAGCATCAGCAGGATGGATGTCGCGAGCCCTTCCCGGCCACCGTGGTGCACCATCCCGCGGAGGGTCTCCGGGTCAACTCCAGCGCGCAGTGCTTCTGCCAGCGGGCTCTCTGGGAGATCGGCGTCTGGTGCGGAGAGCAGCTCCAGATCCTCGGTGAACAGATCGTCTTCCCAAATCTCCTCGGTCTCTGGGTCTTCGTCTTCTTCCCAGCCCACCGACTCCAGGATCGCCATGCCGATGGTCGCGACGCTGGTCGCTCCCGGCTCTTCCTTGGCCTCGTCAGCTGCCGAGGTCATCGACAGCGCCGACAGCAGACGTCTGGCCGCCTCCCGCTCTCGGGCATCGCCGTCGAGGACGATCTGCTGAGCGGTTCCGGCGTTGTCGTGGAGCAGGGCCAGCTCGCGCTGGGCGAGCGAAGCGAGGAGGGTGCACGCTCCGGCAGAGAATTGACGCCGAGCGGTCAGCGCCTGGAGCTGGGGTCCATAGCGGACAGCACCACCAGCACCGGCACGAATGAGCGCGCTGTCCTCGCCAGCCCGCTCGATGATCTCCAGGAGGTCGAGCAGCTCGGACTCGGTCTGAGGAGGACCGGCAGAGGCCTCGACGGCGGCGGGGAGGTCGACCTGTAGCCAGGCCTCTTCGGGCGGATACCAGCCGGGATCCAGCTCTGGGAGTCCGGCGGTTCCTTTGAGGGTGAACCGTCGGTGGTCATGGCTGAAGATGGCGAGATCGTCCCGCACTCGTATGCGCGCCCCGGGCACGGACAGGAGCAGCGACTCCAGCATCAGCGCGATCCGCGGCAGCTCGTCTAGCTCCCGATCCGGCTCGGTGTATCGAAATCCAGCCCAGACCCGATGAGTACCCAGTCCCTCCAGCGCGATGAGCTTGAAGTCTGTGACATGTGCCCAGCGGCGCTGCCGCCACTGCTCGACGAGGTGGAGGCTGCTGGACAGCTCGCCGGCGGTGAGCGGAGCGCTGCGGAGGAGAACCAGATCAAAGCGAGGGGAGGGCATCGCCCCACTGTACCGCGCCGCGTTATCCCGCACTCGGGAGGAAGAAGTGGTCGCAGTCTGGCTGACGCTGGGGCTTGTCGTGGGATGTGAGCGCAAGCCAAAGCCACATCCGCCGACAGAAGGGGCCCGCAAGCATGCCCTCTTGATCGTGGTCGACACCCTGCGTGCCGGTGCAATCCAGCGTGCATCCACCCCAAACCTCGACTCCATTGGCCTCCGTGGCGGCGCAGCCACCCGTGCATGGGCGGCGGGGACCTGGACGGCGCCGAGCATGGTCTCGATCTTCACCGGCACCTCCCTCCGCGAGCACGGCTGGGACTACCCGATGCCGACGAAGATGGAGAAGCAGGGCGCCTACCCACCGCTCCCGCCGATTCCCACCATCGCCGAGGAGCTCTCCGCGCGCGGCTTCCAGACCAGCGGCCTGTATGCCAACCCAATCGTGCGGTCGGATCTCGGCTTCGACCGGGGCTTCGATGACTACACCCGCCTGCCGGCTGACCGGAGCGCGGCGGGACTTGTCGCCGAGCAGGTCGCTGACTGGGACGACGACGAGCGACACTTCCTCTACCTTCACCTCTGGGGGCCACACCAGCCGCTCAATCCCTCCAGCGCGGCTCAGGAGCGCTGGGGGGTGGAGGATCGATGGGTCCGAAAGCGCGGCTTCAACATCAAGCGGGTCTGGGAGGGGGAAGCGGGCGCGATGCTCGCCTACTTCAAGGCCTACCATGCTGTCGTCGAGGACACCGACTCGCGGATCGGAGACATCCTCGCGGCCCTCGGTCCACACCGCGAGGACACCGTGATCGTCGTGACCTCGGACCACGGCGAGCTGCTCGGCGAGCACGGTCGCTCTGGGCACGGCTCGTGGGTCTATGAGCCCCTGACCTGGGTCCCGTTCATCGCGGAGGGCGCGGGCCTGATCCCGCCGCTCGTCTCCAATGCCGCGACCGCCGATGCCATCTCCCGAGGGCTCGGGCTTGACCTGGAGTGGTCGGTTCGGCTGGACTCTCCGCTGCCGCTGGTCAGCCAGCGAGAGGGCAAGGTCGCCCTGTCTCCAGATGGACGGATGAAGGGCATCTGGGATCCCCAGATCGCTGCGGAAGGGGTCTCAGTGTTCGACCTGTCCGTCGATCCGGGTGAGGAGCGTCCTGTCGACGGACAGGACGCTGTGCTGAGCGGCGCTCGCACGGCTTGGGAGGCCAACACCACCGCAGGAATCGTCAGCGGTGAGCCCATCGAGGTCTCCGACGACATGGAGGATGCCCTGAGAACGCTGGGCTACATCGAGTGACGCGGCTGCAGCCTCGCGCGCAGCGAGCCTCTGCAGGGTACCCGGTGAGCCGCTGCGGTCTCGACCTGCCGAGTCGATCGCGGCGCTGGAGCAGCCGGTATGGACAGTCACTCCAGCAAAGTTCTCGGTGCTGCATCAGGATTTCATCCTGAGAGCCATCTTTGGGGATTGGTTTTGATTGGTTTGACTCCTCCGGGACGGTGCCTGCGGCGGCTCGGAGGGAGCGGGTTAGGCGCACGAGATGTCTGCACCAATCAACCTCCTTGAAGGCAACGTCCGCACCGTCCTTCGTAAGCAGTCCACGCCGATGGCTGTTGGCGTCGTCTTCATGATCCTGGTCAACCTCATCGACACCTACTGGGCCGGCCAACTCGGCACCGATGAGCTGGCCGCGATGAGCTTTGCTTTCCCAGTCATTGGGGTGATCATCAACGTCAGCCTCGGGCTGATGATCGGCACCTCAGTGGCAATCGCTCGAGTGGTCGGGGCGGGGGAAGCGGCGCAGGCGCGTCGTCTCGCGACCCACTCCCTGCTCCTCGGGGTGGCAATTGTCGCGATGGTCTCAGGGCTCGGGCTGCTGACCCAGGATCTCGTCTTTTCTGCCCTTGGTGCAGGACCAGAGATTCGCCTGATGATCGCGGACTATATGATGATATGGTACCTCGGCGCTTTGTTCTTGGTTGTTCCGATGATGCTCAACGGTGTGCTCCGGGCGCACGGAGATCCCAAGACTCCGCGCAACGTGATGATCCTCTCCGCTGTGTTCAACGGCATCCTCGACCCGATCCTCATCTTTGGGCTTGGCCCCATCGACGGGATGGGCCTGGAGGGGGCAGCCCTTGCGACCGCTGTGTCTCGTGCCTTGACCTTCGTGTATGCCGGGGTGGTTGCCGTTCGGCTGGGCACCCTCGACCTCCACATTCCCACGCCGGCCATGTTCTGGGCCTCGACCCGCACCATCCTCACGGTCGGCATCCCGGCGACCGTGACCAACGTCCTCGGTCCGCTCGCCACCGCGCTGCTCACCGCAATCGTGGCGACGTATGGGGCCAGCGCGGTGGCGGCGTATGGCATCGGTGCCCGGGTCGAGGCGCTTGTTCTCATCGCCCCGATCGCCCTGAGCAGCGGACTGAGCCCGTTCGTCGGACAGTGCTGGGGGGCGCACCTGGAGGCGCGGGTCGCTGAGGGCTTCAAGGTCGCGGTTCGGTTCTCGATCCTCTGGGGAATCGGTGCGCTGCTGCTGCTGCTGCCGACGGCGCCCTGGCTGGCGACCCTGTTCTCAGACTCGCCGGATGTCCAGCGGCAGATTGTCACCTACCTGCGCATCGTGCCCGTCGGCTACGCCGCGTACTCGGTGATGATGATGGTCAGCTCTGCATTCAACGCGATGGATCACGCACCCCGCGCGACGCTCTTGTCGGTGATTCGCTCCATCGTCCTCGCGGTGCCGCTGGCGTGGCTTGGTGGACAGCTCTTCGGCTTGCCCGGAATCTTCGTGGGCCTGGTGACCGCCTCGCTGATCTCGGCCCTGCTTGGGCTGCGGTGGATGCGCACCTTCCTCGACCCGACCACCAGCGGTGCCGTCGAGGTCTCAGCACCCGCAGCAGACTGCACCAGCCTCCTGGAGAAAGCCGACGAGACCCTCCGCGAGCCGATGCGAGGGCTCATCGCCTCGGTCGGCGCGCTCGATGGGGTGACGCTGCAGTACATCCGCGGGGACGCGGTTGGCTTCTTTGTCGGTGTCCGCCAGCTCGGCCACCTCCACGCCACCGGTCACCTCGATCTTCCCTTGCCGCTGGAGCTGGGCGAGGCCCTCATCCGGCGGGGGCTCGTCGAGCACCACCGCCTCCACGACAGCGCGGGCTGGTACACCCACGCCTTCCACGACACCCGCTCGCTTGAGGAGTCAGCCTGGCTGCTGCAGCTGGCGCACAGCGTCTATGCGATTCGCCTACACGGGGTCGACGCGCACGTCACCGAGCGGCTCACCGCGCTGGGACTCGATGTGTCCTGCCAGTCTGCCCTGACCACGGCCGCCGCGCGCTGGGAGGCGGCCTGAGCGAAGCCGTCGCTGCACGGACCGCACGCCGGGGAGGGGGCTGCAGCTTCAGGCCCCAGCGGTCCTTCGCTCGAAGAAAAAGTCATCGGCCGCCTCGCCGTGGTCGAACTCGCGTGTGCTCTCGACCAGCCGGTTGATCCAGTCACGGAAGCCATCGCCGATGTTGATGAACTGCACACCGAAGCCGATCGGGTACAGGTGGCTGTCCAGCTCATGCCACCGGACGATGCCGGTGATGTGCAGGCTCATTCGCCGATCGAGCCGGACGAGGAGGGTGACCTCCATCCCCACTGGCGGTGGCTTCTCGGTTCGAACGAACGCGCCGCCTGGAGAGATGTTTCCGGCAATCCCGTGGAGCTGAGTGCTCCCGGATTTTACGATGATTCGGCCGTCAAACGGGACCCGATCGGTACCGCGCCGAGCCGTCGATGACCCCCAGGAGCGGTCCGCCGCGATGATGCGATGGGGGCGACTGCGCGAGGCGCGGGCATTGTTCCAGTGATACATGTCGACTCCAGGAGCTCCCGCCTGAGGTCGGATTTGACTTCAGACGACAACAGCCCGCGTGCCATGAATTTTCCAGAGGTCGGCAGCGTTGGAGGGGGGCGTGTGTCCCATATACTCATTCGATGAAGTTGCCGTCTGCCATTCTCGCTGTGCTCCTCGCTGCCTGTGCTCCGGCCACCATCATCGGTGTCGACACACAAGAGGATGTCGACAGCGCAGTCGACACCACTCCGCCTCAGGACACCGCCGGCGCTGAGGTTGTCGTTGCGGAGGACACCGGAGTCGAGGTCATCTCCAGCACCGATGCTGTGCCTGTCTTCTCTCCGGATGGCGGCGCCTTTGTCTCCCAGACCACCGTCACCCTGAGCACCTCTACAGGGAAGGGGAGCATCCGCTACTGTCTCGGCGACCCCGACGCGCTGTGCTCGCTGGAGGCGTACACCGGACCGGTCACCGTCGAAGACTCCGCGATGCTGTATGCCCAGGTTGTCAGCGACACCGCGACCAGTGCCGTCGAGACCCGCTCCTACTTGTCCGTCACATCAGAGGTCGCAGGCTTCAGCTCCGAGGTCCCCGTGATGATCTTCTGGACCGATGGTGCCGCTCCTGGCGATGATGACCCGGTGGCGATGGGAATGGATCTGTTTGAGGTGAGCGGCGGACAGGCGACGCTCCAGGATGCTCCGACCAGCTCCGGTCGCGCGCGT
Organism: Myxococcota bacterium; assembly: GCA_029251165.1. Lineage (GTDB taxonomy): Bacteria > Myxococcota_A > UBA796 > UBA796 > UBA796 > JAQXDW01. The sequence goes on along the minus strand of JAQXDW010000067.1, from coordinate 139,015 downwards.
CTCAAATTTCGAGGATCGTCATCTTACGGCTCCTCAAAGCCAAGCTATGACCTCGAACTCTGGGAGGCAACGGGAGAGTCTGACCGCCGCGAGGCCCTGCTGGGAATGCCGGAGGAAGGCGACTGGGTCATGTATGCGCCGTACTACTTCGACGACGCGCTGATTCGAAACGCGCTGGGCTATCAGCTCTCCAACAACATCGGCCGCTACGCCCCGCGCTCAGAATTTGTCGAGGTGTTCGTCGCCGATCGTGGGGACCCGGTCAAGCTGAGCGACTACGCCGGCGTCTATGGGCTGACCGAAGAGATCGAGCGTGGCTCTGATCGCGTCGACATCGCTGCGCTGACGCCAGAAGACAACACGCTCCCGGCCCTCTCTGGTGGCTACGTCATCAAGCGCGACCGGGCTGGCGACAACGAGTCTGGGTTCTGGTCCGGTGAGGGAGGCGGTGCATTCAGCTTCGGCTATCCGCTCGTCTGGGTCGATCCGGAGGAGTCAGAGCGCACCAGCGCGCAGCAGGACTACATCGAGGCCCTCATCGACGACATCGGGTACGCCCTGGCCGCCAGCGACTTCACCAGCCCGAACACCGGCCTCCACTACAGCGCGCTCATCGACGTCGATGCCTTCATCGATCACCACATCCTCAACATCCTGTTCAAGAACCCCGACGCCTTTCGGCTGTCCGGCTACATGCACAAGGATCGGGATGGGCTCCTCGTCGCGGGGCCGATGTGGGATCTCGATCGGACCGCTGGTGGAAACGACAGCCGCGCGACCACCCCTGACGAGTGGGATGCCACCAGCCTCACCTCCGACACCACCGCGGCGTTTACCTGGGGCTGGTATGGCGGATTGTTCCGGGATCCAGACTTTCATGAGCGCTACTTCACCCGGCTTGAGTCGCTGCTGGAGGGCGCGCTCTCCCTGGAGAACATCCACGGCGAGATCGACGACATGGTCGCGACCATCGGCGCGGCCGGCGAGCGAAACGCCGCTCAGTGGGGGGCTGCTGAATTCGACGGGGAGATCGCTGCGCTCAAGACATGGTTCGCCATCCGTCACGGCTGGATCGTAGCCTGCATCGAGGATGCTCCCGACCCCCGCACCTGCCAGTAGCCTCAGATCCCCTTGACCCGCTTCGCGCCGTGGCTCAGCAGCCAGGCCCGCACCCGGTCGGTCTGACCGCCCTGGATGGTGATCACGCTGTCCTTGTCCGAGACCCCACAGCCCAGCTCTTTGCGCAGGGCCTTCGCCACTGCGGCAGACTTCGCAGCAGGGACGCCCTGGAGGATGCCGACGGACTTTCCACGACGACCCTTCTTCTCGACGTGCAGCTTGAGGTTCGCGCATCCCGTCATGTCCAGCGGGTCGGCAGCGGAGGGAGTGGATGTCTCTGCCGTGGCCTCTGGAGCCGGAGCGGTAGACGCAGTGAAGCCCATGCCGCCCAACAAGGCGCCCATTGAGGTCGTCGCTTGTGGCTCAGGTGCTGCGGAAGTCTTCTGCTTTTTTCGGCCCATTCAGTCCTCACGATTTTCCTACAGTCAGTCTCAGGCTTAGGTGTGTATGAGTGTAGCTGCACTGGGAGGCTGTGATGCTCTGGATGATGATTCTCGCTTGTGATGCTGACAAGGTCGGCAGCTCGGACACTGTCGACACGACCGATACAAGCGCTGCCACCCCGTACACGTACTACACAGACATCAAGCCCATCCTGGAGCAGAACTGTGTTCGCTGTCACCAGGACGGCGGCCTGGGGCTCGGCGACTTCACTGATCCAGAGCTTGTGATTAGCTTTGCGGACACCATGCTCGTCGCCATCGACGAGGGCCGCATGCCGCCGCCGGCATCGGATCCTGCCTGCCAGGACTACACGGGCTCCGAGCAGCTCTTTCTCGATCCAGAGGACCGCGACATCATCGCGGACTGGACGGCGGGCGGCTCACCCCTGGGAGACGAAGCCGACGCCGTGACCACGGAGCCGGTCGAGACCAACCTGATCGATCCTGACATCACCCTCTTCCTGCCCGCGGCCTACACCCCGGTCTACAAGGACGACGAGAACCCGGGCAACGAGTACCGCTGCTTTGTGCTCGATCCGAAGCTGGAAGAGACCGTCTACCTCACTGCGATGGCGCCGATCATCGATCAGGCCAGCATCGTCCACCACGAGGTCCTGTTCTCGATGCCCCGCAGCGCGCTCAGCGAGGGTGATCTGGACCCCGGCGGCTACGACTGCATCGATGGCATCGGCACCGAGCAGCTCGACGGCATGATCGCGGCCTGGGCACCAGGCATGCTGCCGATTCACTTCCCGGAGGGAGCGGGCATGCGCCTGACCGCCGACGATGTGCTGGTCATGCAGATGCACTACTACTCCAGCCCTGAAAACCTCGGCCTCTCTGATCAGTCTGGGTATGCCTTCCACACCACAGACAGCGTCGAGAAAAACGTCTACATGGCGCCGATGGGGATCTTTGACTTCTCCATTCCGGCGGATGAAGAGAGCTACACCGACGGCGGCTCATTCACCAACAGCTACCTCGATCTCGATGTATACGGCATGTTCCCGCACATGCACGTCCTCGGCAGCGAGTTCAAGGCATCCATCAGGCACACCGACGGCACGGAGACCTGCCTGGTTGAAGGAGACTACGACTTCAACAACCAGATGACCTACCAGTTCAGCCAGCCGCTCACGTTCGAGCAGGGTGCTGAGATTGACTTTGAGTGCACGTGGAACAACTCCAGCAGCAACGATGAGCTGTCATGGGATCCGGAGACGACTGGGTACGGTGAGCGCACGAACGAAGAGATGTGCTTCTTCTTCACGCTGGTGAGCTTCTAAGAGTCGCAGCGGGCCTCGGGCTCAAAGCCTGTACCGCCATGAACGGCAGCTACCGCCGCGTACTGCTTGTTGTGTTCGGCTTGCAGGTCGGCACCCGTCGGCCTTCTCCTGAGGACCGCTGGGGTTGGCGCGCGGGCATGCTCAAGCACGCAGGATGAGTATAGAGTGCCGGTGGCGAGCGAGAAGGGTGCGGGTATCGGCTTCGATGTGAACGACGCAGAACCCGACGCCGACGTTGTGAGGAACGCCAACAGCATCCGGAGGCCGCTCAGCGACACGCTTTCAGCAGGCGCAGCCATCGATACCCGCAGGGGTGCTGGCCAGCGCCCCTCTCTGGGGTGGCTCCCGTCTCGGTGCCTCACGGGCTCGTCCACCGACAGCGCGTGCTGCTTCGTGGTGTGTGCTCCCGCCTGGGCTTGAGCACGCTTCGAGGCAGCCTCTTGGAGGCTGGACGCTCTGGGCTGCTGAACGGGGTCGGCCTCTGCCTGCGCGTTGTGATGGGGGCTGTGGAGGGGGACGGTGTCGGCATGAGCGACGGCTAAACCCGTGGCCAGGGCGCGGCTGGCGTCACTGGCGCAGAAGCTGAGGCTGGATTGCGTCATTTGAGGAGGGGTGGGACCGCTACATGCAGATCGTCAGCATGCTGCACCTTGGTCCAAGCCATTCCCCCCGGAGTCCGCGATGTCTCGTCTTTCCCTAACGCTCATGAGCCTCACCCTTGCGCTCACTCCGACTGCCCAAGCGCTCGCCTCGTCGAGCGTGAACGTGGTCAATTATGGTGCGATTTGCGATGGCATGACCGACGACAGCGCCGCGATCGAGGCTGCGGCCGCTGCGGTGCCGTTCGGGGGGCGTCTGATCTTCCCATATCGGGCCACCTGTGCGCTGCTCAGCCACGTCGAGCTGCGCGGCCTGGACAATGTCGTCATCCAGGGCGAGGGGGCTACGCTGCGTGCTCTTCCTGAAATGACACCTGGCACGGCGCTGATGAAGCTGTATTCGTCAACGAATGTTGAGATGGTGGACCTGCACTTCGACGGCAACGCGCTGCTGCGAGAGGATTTCTCTGGGGAAGACAGGGACCTGATCTCGGGTACTGGGAGCAACCTGATGTTCTACGGAGCCGACGGCCTCAGCCTGTATGGGGTGACCAGCATCGATGCGTGGCACGACAGCATCTACTTCGACTTCGACTACTCGAGTCGAGATCCCTACGTGATGAGCGATGTGTTCGTCAGCGACCTCTACGCAGAAGGGGCGGGCCGCAACAACCTGACCATCATCAATTGTACTCACTGCGTGTTCACGGACAGCACGCTCGCGGATGCCGCGACGGCGAATTTTGACATCGAGCCCTACCTGTCCACGCACTCCGTCACCGATGTTCTCCTCCAGGACTCCGTCCTCCATGGGGCCGGCGCCAGCTGCCTACAGGTGAGCCAGGGAGAGGCCATCGCCGTCTCTGACGTGGAGATCAAGGGGAACATCTTCGACCTCTGCAACGCGGATGCCCGTGGGATGCCGGGGGTGGCCATCTCGCTGGACAAGGGCGAGGACATCACCATTGAGGACAACCGGTTCGCTCGCATCGACCTCCAGGCCGGCTTTGTCACGGCCAGTGACGGTGAGACCTGCGAGCCCGCTACCTTCACCGATCCTGACGATGAGTGTGTTCCAACCCACTCCCGCTCGGTGATCGACTTTGCCGATACAGCGCGCGCCGTTGTCCGTGGGAACATCTTCGAAGGCATCATCTATGATGACCCCAAGAAGAGCAGCATCTTCTACTTCAAGAACACTGCGAATCAGATCACCCACTCGGTCCAAGGCAACGAGGTGTCAGGAGTTGATGACGATGGATGGTGCTGGGTCTCCGACGCGGCTTCTTCGTCAGATCAGGCCCTGGTCGACCTCTTGGTTACGAACAACATCCTCAATGGTTACGTGCAGTCTGGCTGCAACTGAGCAGGGTCGACGGCTCCTGCGATGTCCTGGCCGAGCGCAGGCGCTCCCCGAGCTTACTCGCCGGTGCCTGAGATGCCGTACGAGTCCTGCTCGATGGTGAGCCGGCTGGCGTCGATGCTGTAAGAGAACTCTCCATCATCGATGAGCTCAATGATTGGGGTGTCGAAGCTGGATGCCATCGCATCGTCGCACTCGATGATCGTGAGCAGGACATTGCTCAGCGAGAGCACCGCTCCGCTGGTCGTGTACTCCCCCTCGAGCGCTGTGCACACAGACGAGAAGCCAAAGGTGCCATCATCTGAGAACCACATCACAGGGTACGCCTCGAGGTTCGTGGTGGACATTCCCTTGCCTTCGATGATCGTGTCGATGGTCCAGGTCGCCTCGGTGAGGGACAGGTCCGGTGTGGCGACCGCTCTGTCCAAGAAGGTCAGCATGGCGGATTCGTTCTCCAGGAACATCCAATCGCCAGACTGATTCACCAGCGGAGCGCTGCGAAAGAAGTCCAGCAGCCAGTCTTCCTGGGTGCTCAGCTCATCCGAGCACCAAATCTCTGTGATGATCATCATGTCGACATTCATGACTCCGTCATCGATGTAGTAGATGCCATCGATGCTGTTGCATCCTGCGTAGGCGCTGAAGTAGGTCTCGCCCTTTGCGGACTCTGAAAAGGAGAGGGCGAAGTTGCTTCCCTCTACAAGCGTGTAGCCCTCAGCGGACTCCAGCACATAAGACAGGCCCGTCAGCTCTGCATTGACATCGAAGTCTTTGGGCGGACAGCCTGTCGTCAGCATCAGTCCAGTCAGCGCCATCATCAGTCGGGGTGTGTCGTTCATTGGGTGTTCCTCCTGCAGCCGGTCTACGCAAATTCCATTCCGACTTCAGGCTGTTGCTCGAGAGTTTACTTAGTATTTTTGTTTTGTTGGTGTGTCGCCAGCCAGCGATGACAGCATTGGTCAAGAAAGACGATCTCAATGTCAGGGTGACTCCCCTGTGTAGCAACTGTCGCGGTGAGCACGTGCTTCCACAGCCGCGCCCTCGAGTACGGTGAGCGGGCGCTACTCCCCCATGCTGTAGAGACGTGCGGTGGGCAGCGCGGCCTGTGGGAAATCCTAAAATGACGCCCTATTGGTCACGAGCTGGATTTGGTGCATGACAGGTACATCTTAAGCATTGGTTTAGGACGGTCTGTGTCGGTCAGCGATGATTTGTTTAGCCACCCTTCGGGTGGGGCCTGTATGAGCACTGAATCCAACCGTGCTCCCGTCGGCCCCCTGGTCATGGTTCATAGCCGTCTGGTGTGGCCCGGAGAGCACCGCCGGGCTGAACAACGGGCTACGCTGACGGCATCCTTAGAGACTGAACTGCGTCCCCTTAGGCCCAGTCTAAGGTAAAGTTTGATCTTGGCATCCTCCTCTGGTGAGCGGAGCCTTAGGCTCCGCCGTCTCATTCATCTTTCAGGTCTGCATGTCTTTTCGGCGGCAACTTTACCAGTGGGCATGGCCCTTCCCGGAGCAGCCTGAGTCGCTCGAGGCTGCGAGCTCGCTGGTCGACATCTGTGTGGTTCTCATCACACTGAACACAGCAGTGCTCATCAGCTACGTGGCACGGGACGGCGTGGATCAGCAGCGATTCTGGCTCACGCTGGCGGTCACCGTGCTCCTGCTGGCGTGTCCCGTGCTGCTTCGGGTGACCGCCAAGATCGAGCTGGCACTACAGCTGGTGGTGGTGCCGTGCATGGCCGCTGCGTTTGTGCTCGCCAGCGGAGCGGGAGGGCTGCAGGCCCCGACTTCGCTGCTCCTCATCCTCACGCCGATGCTGGTGAACCTGATCTTTGGAGACCGCTTGGGAAAGCAGGTTCTGGTGCTTGCGCTCCTCTGCCTCATCGGTCTTGCCGTCCACATGGGCCCCAGACCCGAGCATCTCGCCAGCGCCCGGCCTGCTGTGGTTGTTCATCTGCTTTCGTGCATGTTTACCACTGTCCTCACGTATGAGGTGGTGCGACGGTATCGGATCCGAGATCGCATGCTTCAGCAGAAGATAGAGCGACAGGAGCGGCTCGCTGGTATCGGCACGCTCGCTGCTGGTGTCGCCCACGAGATCCGCAACCCCCTTGCCGTGATCGTCTTGAACGTTGAGCTTCTCCGCGAGGAACTGAGCGCCGAAGAAGACTGTGAGCTCGCCGATGATGTGCTGGCCGCTTCGGAGCAGATTCGTTTCATCGTGCAGCAGCTCGGCTACACGCCCTCTCATGAGCTCCCACCGTCCACAGTAGTTCCGCTGCTTGAGCTCCTTCAGACCGCTTGCCTGCATGTTCGTGCGCGCTTTTCATTGACGCCTGAGATCCAGCTGACGATCTCCTCTGGAGTGACTATTGTTGGTGTTCGTCGATCACTTCTGCAGGTCTTCACCAACCTCTTGGTGAATGCGCTGCATGCGCTGGAGAGCGTCAGCGATGGCCTGATAACGGTCCACTACCGAGCGTCCGGTTCCTGGGACATCATCACGGTCGATGACAACGGCCCGGGCTTTCCGGAGGACCTGCTGGTTCGATTGTCTGAGCCGTTCGTGACGACGCGCGCGGAACAGGGCGGGAGCGGTCTGGGGCTGTTCATTGTCGAGTCTCGCATTCGAGAGGTCGGTGGAGCCCTCAAGCTTGGGTCCTCTCCGACGAGCGGAGCCCGCGCTGAGGTCTTTCTCCCGAGGGCGCGCTCCAGAACGGCTTGAGGTTGGCTTGGGTACACACACGCTCGTATCTCATGTTGAGAGGCTTCACCGGCTCGACGCAAGGTCGCGCTCTGTGGGGGGCTTTAGAGCCGCTCTGTGGGGCCAGGCCCGCAGCCTGAGGGGAGCCTGCGGGGCCTGTGGAAACCCTTGGTGTCTTTGCAGAGACGCCATTAAGCTTCATCCGGTCTTCTACACCTCACTTCTATCCACGTGTTCTCCATGAAGCTCATGATCGACCGGACATGTGCTGGGTTCTGCCCGCACTACTTCGACAACGGCTGGCTGGTTGCGTCGAGGCGGAACGATCTGTACCGAACCGCCGATCTGGGAAGAACGTGGGAGCATCTCGGGGCCCTCCACAAGAACTGGCGGCGATGGCTCACCCTCAGCCGCCTCGCAGACCGCTTCACCCATGCCTCCATCTTTCATGCCGCTCCTTTTGGCGACGGCAGCATTCTCGCCGTCGTCGGCAAGCAGCAATTCATCCTCGCCAAAGGAGCGCGCGATTTTCGCCTCCTTCATGACTCTCCTCTCGACCACAGACCCTTTCGTCGAGACGTCCTGCCGGGGCGCTGCGGTGGCATCCTCATCGGTGCCTATCCAGACAACTTCGGAGAGGATCCCGGAGACAATGTCCGTGCGCCGGTTCCGGTTCACCGCGTCCGCACCCCACGTGCTGAGGTGTGGGACACCGTGACGACCTTTCCCGAGGGGACGTTCCGTCATGTTCATGCGCTGGTCCACGACACGGTCATTCCGGGAAGAAGCTGGCTGTGCACGGGTGACACCGACTCTGAGAGCGGAATCTTCTGGTCTGACGATGACTTCGCGACGATTGAGCCCTTTTCTCGGGACGGCCAGAAGAGCCGGACCTGTGACCTTCTCTTCACCGCTGAGCATGTGATCTGGGGAGTCGACTCTCCACTGGAGCAGAGCGGGATCGTTCGAAAAGCGCGCAGCGGCGGCCCCATCGAGTGGCTCTGCGAGACCCCTTGCCCTGTCTACTACGCCACGACGAACGAACAGGATGCTCACTTCTTCTCGACGTGTGTAGAGCCCGGCCCCTCGGTCACGAGCAACCGAACTGAGATCTACGCCTCGACGGATGGCGTCGACTATCAGCCCGTGTTCTCAATGCGTGCCGACTGGTTTCCACAGTACTCTGTCATCCATTTTCCCCGCGGTGCAGGACCGGAGAACAGCGTGGTTTTCTACAGCCGTGCCACCCTCCGCTCGGAAAACACCATGTTCGTGGGACGACTGAGGGGATAGATCGGCGATGACACGCTGCGCGCCCCTGAACTGATTGTGGACGGGAAGATGGCACTGCTGCCCCACTTGACCGACTATCTTGTCCAGCGGACCTTTCGCTGGACATCGTTTCTGTCGGATAGCGATGAAATGCACCTGGAGAAGACCTGGCAGGTCTTAGACAAATACTGCGATGTCGACTGCGTTGCGATTCACAGCTTTCTGCCATGGAACAGGCCTCGGCTGACCTACAATCCGAAGGGCGCCGCCTATCTTCTCCGGACCTTTCGGCGTCGTCCTGAGGGGCGAGCGAGCCAGCTGAGTAGCCTTGAGGATGCGCTCCGAGAGAGCCTTGCGCGTCCGTGTACTGGCCCGGCAGACCTCTTCGACAAGCTCCAGGGCATGATGCTCCTGCCGGGAGCTGAGGAGCCGTGGCTGGAGGCCCTGGTGAGCGGGATCACCGATCCCCAGGCCCGCCGGTTTGAGCGCTGGACATTCCTCGCCTACATGCAGCACCGAAGCCCTGAAGCCTGTCGGCAGCCTCTGGCAGACTTAGAGGGGCTGATGCTCAAGGATCTGATGGTGGAGAACGCCTTCAAGGACCAGGCCACCACTCAGGAGATGGGCTACGCGCTGCTTGCCCTCAACCAGCTTCAGGGAAGCCCGGCGTTCGAGAAGAGCCTGGACGCCATCTACCAGCGGATACACCGGGTCTTTGTCAGCAAGAAGTACCTGCCGACGACCTTTCGTGGAAAGGCTCCTGAGATATCGCTGGCTGGGAACCTTCTCTTTGCGACGGCGCTGATGCAGCATGCTGCATCGCATGACCGTCCCCATCTGGCCTCGGATGCCTTCTATCTCATCGATCAGGCAAAGTTCTTTCAGCGTCGCCATGGCTGGATGCTTCCCACCTACTTCCCACCACACCGCTTCCACTCGCCGTTTCAGTACCCGGTCTGGATGCCCTGCTACATGGTCTGGGCCCTCGATGAGAAGCAGCGGTGCACGGAGTGGCTCCGCCGCCGCTATGGAGCCCAGGAATGAAGATCGCCCTGCTGCTGAACTACCCGCTGGTAGACCGGGTCGCATGGAAGCGCATCCTCGTCGAAGGACTGCAAGCCGAGGGGCACACGGTCCATGTCCACTACGGCAAGACGAGCCCAGTCGAGCCCCTCCAGACGTTCCTGAAGGCCCGTCGCTCCGGTGGTGGTCCCGTGGCATCTGGTGCGAAGGCGATGACCGGACGGGCGCCCTTCAACTACCTCCACTTCCGCCGCGCGAAGGTTCCGGTGTTTCTTCACCGAAACCTCGATCAGCCCAGCGCGTTCTCTCGCATTGCCGCTGAGCGCTACGATCACCACGTCACCGCCCTGGACCAGATCCTCAGCAAGGACTTCCTGGCTGCAGTTCCATCTCTGCTCAACGTCCACTACGGCTTCTTGCCCGCGATTAAGGGCGCCGACTCCATCGCGTGGTCCCTGCTGATGACGGGGAAGCTTGGGATCACTCTCCACAGGCTCGCTGAGGCTGTCGACACCGGAGACATCATCTTTGTCCAGCCCATCGACACTGTGAAGCTGCGAACCCTGGCCGATGCGCGCGCTGCTGTCCATCAGACGATTCCAGATCTCTACCTCCGCTTTTTCCGTGGTGAGCTTGGCGGGGCGTTTGGGAACAAGGGGGGACAGCTGTACACGTCTATGCACCCCGATCTGAGGTCGATCGCGACCGACCTGCTGAAGTCGCAGGCACCGTAGGCTCCCTCCAGAGCGCATCGTCTCGCCTCTCGGTTGGACCTCAGCGCGCTGGGACGCTCAGTGGTTCAGCCAGTGCCGAGAACGCTCCAGCGTCTAAGCGATATCGTGCCCGGTAGTCATCGGGGACGAGCACCTCAGCGCCCAGCTCAAGCAGCGCCTCAGGAGCCTCGAACGAGACGCCGACACCTGCCTCGAGTGCCGGCATGGTGCTGTCCCAGTGCAGCGGCAGGATGGCGTCGGGCTTCAGTCGCTCCGTGTACTCCGCCAGCGCCGATGCCTCGGTCAGACAATCTCCACACATCACCCACAGATCCACCGGCTGGCCGGAGAGACCGGCATCGATGAGCGCGGCAAAGTCCACACCGCTGCCGTCGTCTGCATCGAGCGGGTCCATCGAGTCCTGGAAGAAGACCCGACCGTCTGCGCTCTCGATGAGCAGGCTGTACATTCCGCCGTTGGGGGCCGCCGAGACGGTGTCGATGTCGGGCTCTCCCTCATAGACTGCGTGAGCACCGATTGAGGCGACATCAGCCCACCAGTGTGGCGTCCGGATCGGCGTGATCGACAGCGGGCCGACCGTGAATTCCTCCGCGAAGGGTACGCACCGTTCGGGCTCGAGCCCCTGCACGCTGGCGATGGCACAGGTGGTCGGGCTGCCGTAGACCGTGGCTCCCCACTGTGCTGCGATGGTGCCGACGTCTACGGCATGATCAAAGTGGCTGTGCCCGACCACGATGGCATCGAGCTGCTCAATCCCGGCGGCGCGCAGGACCGAGGCTGCGCGCTCTTGTCCTTCCAGGGTCGAGCCCTCCTGTCCATAGGCCGGACGGCTGAAGAAGGGGTCGAGGAGGAGGCTGGTCTGCTGGGTCTGCAGCAAGAGAGTCGTCACCCCCAGCCAGGTCAGCTCGATACCTTGAATCGGGGTCGCGTCTGAGTCGACAGGGGGCTGGCATGCCAGCAGGAGCGCAATCATCGGGGCTCCGGCTCGGTGTATAGACGGCGCGGCCGGCGGTGACCGCCCGAGAAGGCTTCAAGCATCAGCACTGTGTGGCAGCTTCGCGGAGTGCTCATGTCCGAAGTGTATCCTGCGCTTGGCTGGCGCAAGCCGCAGGACGACTGGCGAGGCGCGGAGCGCTTCAGGAGAGCGGTGTCGAGCACGCGGTGGCGTGCATCGGACTCTGGCCCGGGCCCCGCCTGAGGCCGGCTGCGACCTCACCGACGGACGGCGTCGCCATGATGCTGTGGTTTTTATGTTGAAATGTTAGTATCTACTTGTAGTTTGGGTCAGATGAACTCATGGTCAGCATGCTACGCTGAAGTGGAACACAACCACCGCACACCCATAGAGAGCATCATGAGACTGCGCCGTACCGTCTTCTTTCTTGCTGCCTGGATCCTCGCCTGCACCAGCTCATCCTCAGACGAGACCGGGGCTCAGCTGGGGGATACCGCCACCGCTTCGCTGTCTTGTGATGTCGATCCGGATGGCGTCGCGGTGCAGTACAGCTGCGACAGCACGTCCACGTCAGGGCAGTGTGTTGACTACCTGGAGGGCTTTGATACTTCCACCATGGATGTGACCTGCGGGGCGCTGGGCGGAACCGCCACGCTGGAAGTCAGCTGCGACGTTGAGGCAGCGCTGGGGCGGTGCTGCAGTGTCAGCAACGGTCAGTGGTACGTCACCCACTTTGCGGATGTTCCCGATGCTCCCTTGACGGCCAGCGAGCTCCAGATGAACTGTGAGTCTGCCGGCGACACCTGGTACCCCTGAGCATCACGCATCACAGGACGACAGTTAGCTCGGAATGATCTGGACGCTCTTTGTCCACTCTGTCCGCAGCACGGCCTCCAGATCCTCCAGACGAAAGGGCTTGGCGAGCTGCGCGCTGAAGCCCTCGATGTGGTCTTCGACCAGCCAAGCATCTTCAGGGTTCTCACGCATGATGATTGCTCGTGCGCTGGGAAACGCGTTCTGCAGCAGGGCCAGGGCGTCTCGCCCTCCCACCCCGCTTGGGTGGACCTGGTCGAGAATGGCGAGATCAAATGGAGTGCCATTGCGCTGGTGATGTTCCCACATCGATGCCACGTGAGCGCCATTGTTCACCGCCAGCACTGTGTGCCCCAAGCGGGTGAGGAGCCGACGCAGTTTTATCGTGCTTGTCGACTGATCCTCGAGGATCAGGACATGCATGGGTGGCAAGGTGGTGGGTATCGAGCTGGGAGAGCGTGCGATGCGGATCCGCAGTGCCGGCAGCTTCAAGAGGAAGCGCGCGCCGCCCGTCTCTACATTGTCCATCATCAGCTCTCCATCATGACGACGCACGACCCAATACGCCGTCGCCAGTCCCAGCCCCGTTCCAGTGTCCTTTGTCGAGAAGTAGGGGTCGAAGACCTGATGCTGTAGCTCCTCTGGAATTCCAGGTCCGTTATCCTGCACACACACCACGACCTGCTGGCCATTGGCCCCGTTCTCGGTGGTGATGGAGATCTGAACATGCCCCGTGTAATTCACAGCCTGTGCGGCGTTGAGCAGGAGGTTCTGGATGACCTGTGAGAGCTGACTGCGATCGCCCCAGACGGTAGGGAGGGCGACATCGATGTCACGGCTGACCCGCAGAGACGCGTAGCTGGACAAGATGCTGAGGTTGTTCTGAAGGAGGCTCGCGAGTTGTACTTCGCTGCGTAGAGACTCTCCGTCGCGAGCAAACGTCATGAGCTGCTGGGTCAGTCCCTGTGCCTCCTTGAGCGACACGAACGCTGCCCCGAGCAACTCTTCCCGCTCCTCCTGGTCCTTGACCTCTGCGGCCAGCTCGACGTTTAGTCCGATCACGGTCAGGAGGTTGTTGAAGTCATGCGCTACCCCTCCTGCCAGACGCCCCAGCGAATCTAAGCGATCCGCCAGCAGCTCTTTTTCTTTCTGGATGCGCTTCTGTTCTTCGAGAAACCAGGCGATTCGGCTGGCGGCCACATTGGCCATGGCCTGAAAGATCAGGAGATCGTTCTGGCTGTAGGCATGGGGTCGATCGGCCTCGCTGTCCAAGACGCCGATGACGGTTCCCTGAAAAACGATGGGAACCGTCAGCTCGCTGCAGCCCCTGAACTGATCGGAGATGTAGCGCGGGTCCTCGCGGGTGTCTGAGACAAGCTCTGAGACCTGTGTCAGTGCCACCGTGCCGACAATGCCTTCTCCAATCGGAATGGTGATGGCCTCAGCGATGGTGTGCTTGGTGGGGTTCTTGATTCCATACGCTGCCGCCTGGACCAGCATGTTTTCCTGGCGGAGGTAGATGATGCAGTCATTAATACTCAACGTAATACTGATGCACTCCGCCATATCCCAGAGGAGATCGTCGAGCGTATGGTGACGCTGAAGCATCTCTGCAAAGGAGCTAAGCCTCTGAAACATCGATATGGAGCGGATGGGGTGAGACATCTAAGTGAAGATACCCTGTTCTGACTAAACAACAATTCATAGTGTAGAACAGGGAAATGTTGCGCGGTCCGCTGTTTGCCGCGGTGTCTTGTTGGTTAGGTCTACTGTTTGGTTGTTGTACGTTTAACTTGAATTGTCGTGCTCTACGGTCGTGGCGGGATATCTCCTGCTGGACTGCTCTTGTAACCCTACATTTAGGTTGTCTGTCGCAGCAGCGATCTACTTTTCTCTGTTTCGAGGGGAGACGCCTTGGCTCCGGAGCGGGCCTCACGGGCTCCATGGAGTGTCCAGGCCCGTGCTCCGAGTCATCGCGTTTCCACTGTCTCACCGATCTGCTGACGGTCTCTGGTTGCGATTACGCATGGTGGGTGCGGCGCTGCCCACGAACCGTGGACCCGTTCTTCTTTAGCGCTGGGACCTGCACGGGGTGGATTCGGGCGATAGCCCACGCATGGAGGCTACATGAACAAAGCGGTTGTCGAGCTTGTAGTCGAGGCAGCGGCAAAGTTCATCCTGCCTCGGTATCAGACCCTGACTGCTGGTCAGGTGCGCACCAAGTCTGGCCCACGGGATCTGGTCACGATCGCGGATGAGGAAGCCGAGCGCTGGCTCTCTCCGCGCCTCATGGCGCTGCTTCCGGGAGCTGCGGTTGTGGGCGAGGAAGCGGTCGCTGCGGATCCTGGCATCCTGGAGATGCTCCAGGGCACACAGCCGGTGTGGCTCATCGATCCGGTAGATGGCACCCTCAACTTTGCTGAAGGGCGTCCAGACTTCTGCGTGATGGTCGCGCTCGTCTTGGATGGCGTCATCGAGTCTGGTGTTGTCTATGAGCCCCTCAAGAACCGCTGCTGCGTTGCCCGGCGAGGGCAGGGGGCTTGGCTGCGGGACCTCTCCCTTGGCACCCTGCGGCGGCTCCCCGGTCCTGCGATGGGCCCGACTGCTGCACTCGATGGGTTTGTCTACCATCGGCCGCTCAAGGAACGAACTGTCGGGGTTCGTCACCGTCGGCTGGGCAGCGCGGGTGTTGAGTATGTGCGGCTGGCGATGGGACAGGAAGCCTTCTCGCTGTATGACCGGAACATGCCTTGGGATCATGCTGCCGGGAGCCTCCTGGTCACCGAGAGCGGCGGCCGGGTCGCGCATGTCGATGGCAGCCCCTATCGTCCGGGGCCCGCGCCAGGCGTCCCGCTCTTGAGCGCTGGTGCGACCTCTTGGGAAGACATCCGGGCAGCGCTGACTCTCGCTCCGTAGGGGCGATGGCACCACACGTCACGCCGCATCGGACCATCTTTCTTGATGAAGGGGGTTGTGAACACATGCACCAGATCCGAGAGCATGCGGACTGGAGCATGAACAAATGTTGTTGTCCTTACTGGCTTGTGGTGCATCAGATGGCGTTCTCTCTGAGTCTGGAATCACGACGTCTGTAGCCCTACCGATCTTCCTCACCACGCCTGAGAGCGAGTCTCTGCACAACCAGACCGAGCGGGCGCTGGCGAAGCACATCCGGTCTGCTCGGGAGACCATCGACGTCGCAGTCTACGACTTTGGGCTGGAGCTTCCCGCCCAAGAGCTGGCCGTTGCTGCAGACAACGGGGTCACGGTGCGGGTCGTCACTGATGGCGATGAGATGGACGAGGAGGGCATCCTCATGCTCCAGGAGAGCGGCATCGAGGTGGTCTATCGCCCTGAGGGTGATCGCATCATGCACCACAAGTTCGCCGTGGTCGATGGGCAGTCGGTCTGGACTGGCTCGACGAATTGGACCGAGACCGGAACCACGATGAACAACAACCACGCCATGCTGCTCACCAGCACAGAGCTGGCGGATCGCTACACCGACGAGTTCGAGCAGATGTTCTTCGGTGACTTCGGCTCGGACAAGGAAGCCTCCAATGAGCACAGCGCCATCGCGCTCGACAGCGGGGGCACGGCTCAGGTCTGGTTTTCCCCGCAGGATGAGCCGGTCGATGAGCTGCTGAGCGCCATCGCAGCCGCAGAGTCTGAGATCTACTTCATGATCTTCAGCTTCACCCGAGATGACGTCGTTGACGCCCTTGTGGATGCGCAGGATCGCGGCGTCAATGTGCTGGGTATCTTCGATGAGAGCCAGGCGCGCATGAGCTACTCGGTTGATGAAGACCTCGCTGATGCCGGGGTCCCCGTCTACATCGACGGCAACGACAACACCTCCGGCTTCTCTGGCGGAAAGCTACACCACAAGGTGATGATCATCGATCCTGGTGTGAACAACACGGTGATCACTGGCTCGATGAACTGGTCGACCAGCGGCAACAGCAGCAACGATGAGAACCTGCTGGTTCTCCAGGGCACGGGCATCGACAAGACCTTGATGCAGGACTTCTGCCAGCAGCTGTCGATGGCCACCAAGCACGACATGGCCCCCAAGGGGAGCGCACCCTGTCGCGCGCGACCACCCGTCGAAGTGATCGACGCGTCTTGCCCCGCAGACGGTGAAGATCCAGCCTCCTGCGTGATCATTAATGAGTTCCTCCCCAACCCCTCTGGATCCGACCGTGGGCAAGAGTTTGTGGAGATCGTCAACACCTCGGAAGAAGACATCTCTCTTGAGGGGTGGAGCCTCTCAGATGAAGCCAGCAGCGATCGCCACGTCTTCTCAGGGATCCTGGCGGCAGGTGCCGGGCTGGTTGTCTTTGACATGGGCGAGCACGACGACATTCCGACCGCCGTTGTCTCGACCTCGACCTACCTCAGCCTCAACAACAGCGGAGACACCATCACGCTGCATGATGCCTCCGGAGAGGACATCGATGTGGTGAGCTACACCACCTCTGCGGATGGCGTCTCGTGGAACCGCGAGCGGGATGGCCTCGCTCCCCTGGTGGCGGACGACTGGACGTATCACGATGAACTCTCTACCCTTGCTTCATCGCCAGGTACCCTTGCGGATGGTTCAGAGTTCTAAACGGTGAGGGGAATTATTATTTCAACGCCAATATACGGGATGCTGTACGACTGAAGATGATGGAGTAGAGTGCTGTTAGAATTCAGATAGAAGTGAGCGACTGTTCTTGACTGTAAATCAGACATGTCTGTAGACGAGCCATCCCGTTTTCGAGGTCGGGCTGGGGTGACTGGCAGTCATTGGCGACTTCGAACTCGACTCCAGTTTACTGGTACGGTACTTTCTCTCTTTCTCTTGGGGCTGGGAGCGTGGGCGGTACCCTCGTATGTCTCTCGGACGATGTACCAAGAGGCAGAGCTGAACGTCTCTCGACAGATGCTCAACCTCAAGAGTCAGATTGAGGCACCGCTGGCGTTCTCGGATGAGGAAGCTGCACGGCTGGAGTTGCAGAAGCTGGGGCTGGACGCGCTGGAGTATGCAGAGGTGCGCGTCGATGACGTCAGGCTGATCTGGCTGGAGGGACTGGCGACGGCACCGCCCAGCCCGCCGCTCGCCTTCAACACCCCCGCGACCTGGCGACAAGATCAGACCATCCACGGTGCCATTCGCTTTCGCGGCACGATGGGGGAGTCGGTGGTCCTTGGCGTCGGCTTCTCTCAGCGATGGCTGGCAGAGGCTGAGGTGGATCTCCAGCAGTCTGCGCTGGCAGCGAGCCTGATCCTGGCAGGAGTTCTCGGGTTCTTGCTGTCCTGGATGGGACGACGCACGGTGCTCCCCATCGAGCAAGCCACCCGACTGGCGGATGCCATCGCCGGCGGTGAGCTGGCCTCGGTGCAGATTCCTGATCTCCGCGAGATTCCAGAGAATGGCGATGAGCCCGCCCGGCTGGAGCGGGCGCTCTCCATGATGGTCCTGGAGCTCCGTGAGAAACGAGCCGCCCTGGAGGATGCGCAGAGCGGTCTGCAGGCGCAGGTGGAGCAGCAGACCGCTGAGATCAGCCATGCGCTCCAGGAAGCCCAGGCTGCCAACAAAGCAAAGACTCGCTTCCTCGCGAACATGAGTCATGAGATTCGAACCCCGATGAACGGCGTCCTGGGCATGGCCCACCAGCTCAAGTCGACCCCGCTGAGCTCGAACCAAGAGGAGATGGTTCACATCATCTCGGAGACTGGCCAGAACTTGATGAACCTGCTCAATCAGATCCTCGACATGTCCAAGGTCGAAGCGGGACACCTGGTCTTGGAGCAGCGGCCTTACAACATCCGGCATGTGCTTGGCAGCGTCACGAAGCTGTTCCGAGCCAGCGCACACAGTGGCTCCATTGACCTACAGCTCGACATCACAGACCGGGTCCCTGTGGGACTCAGCGGAGATGCCTTCCGGCTGCGACAGATCACCGGAAACCTGATCAACAATGCCCTTAAATTTACCATAGAAGGCACTGTTCGTGTCTCAGTGGACTACAACGATGGAGCCTTGAAGATCACCGTGTCCGACACCGGGGCGGGGATCCCCTCTGACCGCCTGGCCGCCATCTTTGAGGTCTTCACTCAGGCGGACAGCAGCACAAGCCGCACCCATGGTGGGACAGGGCTGGGACTGCACATCTGTCAGCAGCTTGTGGGGCTGATGTCGGGGCGGCTCGGGGTCGAGAGCGTCCTCGGAGAAGGCAGCTCGTTCTGGTTTGAGATCCCGCAGACATCAACGACGCTCTCCCTGGAGCCTGCGGAGAGCCAACCGCCTCCTGTGCTGGTCACCAAAAAAATTACCATCTTGCTGGTGGACGACAACCCCGTCAATCTCAAGGTCGCTTCCTACCTTCTGCAGCGGTGTGGCGTGGCGGTGTCGACAGTGAACGGCGGTCAGGAGGCAATCGACGCGACCTCACGCGGAGCCTTTGACCTCATCCTGATGGACTGCATGATGCCGGAGGTGGATGGCTACGAGGCCACGCGGCAGATCCGTGCTGCTGGGGGCTCCTTGCCGATCATTGCCCTGACCGCCAGCGTGCTTGAGGAGGACCGACTCGCTTGCCTCGAGGCGGGCATGGACGATGTCCTCAGCAAGCCGGTGACGTCAGAAGCCATCACCGACATCATCCAGCGCTATCTCCACTGAGGAGGTCTACTGGGTGATGATGAGTTCTCGGAGTCCCTCTGGAATCTGATCGGCACGCGCCAGGGTAATTGCCCCCGGCATGTGCTGCGCGAGGCTCTGCGCGGAGTCGAGGTCTTCGACGTTGATCATCGGGGTGCAGCCCAGCCGGTAGCAGCGCTCGATGAGGTAGCGCCGGAAGATGACGGCATCCAGGCCGATGAACTCCTGGGAGAACCATCCCATGGAGGCATCGCTGTTGGGGGGGAGGATCAGATCTGCTTCACGACCATCCGCCCAGCAGCAGCTCTGCTTGGAGAGCAGCCGCCGAACCTCGCGTGTGCTTACGGAGTGATCAGGGACCGATGCGTTGACGACCAGGACGTAATCTGCTGTCGCCATCTGACTCAACATCAGTATCGTTAGCATCTCAGTCCCTCCTCATGTCCCAGCCTACGCCAAATTCGACAAGGGTGGTATCAATTGGATTGTTCCGTGCCCAGACGGCACGCAGCACCGTGAGGCAGATGGCTGGGTGATTGTCGGTGCTGTACAGCATGATTCGACCTCCCACCTTGATCTGCTGGGCCTCCAGTGCTGCCCACTGATCGGCTGGATTGTTTACCGTGACGGCACCAAGAGACTGTCCATCCAGGCGATGATGACCACTGACTGCGGCGCCAATACCCATATTGCTACTCGGACTGACTAACATGTTGGCGGTCCAAGAGACCTCATCTGCTGGGATCTCGTTGCCAGACTGAATCGGGAACCGGAACCAATAAGAGACCCCCATGTCGGCGGTGTAGAATCGTTTATTCCCTGGGAAGACCCCGCCGGTGCCAAGACCGAGGCCGAGATCGGTGGTGCCCTCGCTGAGGTTGGTCAGCCGTCCACGACTGCTCTGGTGCAGCGCCCCGGTTCGAACCACTGCGCGGGTGGAGATGGCCTCCAGCCAGCGGCGCCGGAGCTCTGCCTGGAGGAGTCCGACCCCTGTTGTCCGAGCATACAGTCCGCTCGGATTCGGACCACTCGACCAGCTGCTGACGAAGGGCAAGTCGAGGGTCAGGTCGCTGTTTTCGCCGAGGCTGTGACGAATATAGAGCTTTCCCCCAACCGTTCGGATGGGGTCGCTCCCGGGCATCAGCTCGCCCTCGTCCGCAACAAAGTCGCGGAACTGCTCTCCAGAGACGGCCACGAAGAAATTGGTGGTCTTTGCTGGCGCGATCCATGGGTCGTCTCCGGCATTTGCGGAGCCCATCAGCAAGAGCAGCAGCTCTGTCATCATGTTCGCCTCACAGGGTCTTCATCGGTCTGTTTTATTCAAGCCTGAAGCTCGACTCCGGCGACTGGATGCCCCGTCGTTGAGCCGCGCCTGTTCAACGCCATTGCGACCAGCCGAGCCACCATCTCATGACTGGATTGTAGCCATGATGGGGTTCATTGTAAACCTTACAGCATAACAATAGCCTTTCAGTTCCAAGGAGTCGTGAGCGTCGTTGTCACTGTTGTCTGTCATATTGAGGATGGTAAAACCCATGCCATCTGGCTCCAGGTGGCCGCTGTCACACGATGAATGCTTGCTCGTGCCTCCTCTTGGCGGAGCATTCGCCCTGGGGCACGCTGGCGTTTCCGTTGGCACGGCCTCTGCGCTGTGTCTGTCTGCCGGACAAGGTGGTACCTTCTCGGCGGAGGTGCTGCTCGATGACGTTTTCACTGACAGCCGCTGTACTGATGCTGATGTCCTGCTCCAGCGAGCCTGCCGTGCCGGCTGTTGCGCCCATCGACAGCGCGGAGGCCAGCGCCGCTGCTGCGCGCCTGATCTGCGAGGCCGCTGAGCTTGCTGGGAGCACCTGCAGCGCCAGCGGGGCAGCCGCGACCCTTGGTGCGCACACCATCGAGACCCCCGTGACGGTCACTGGCTTTGTGGTGGTCGAGGGGCGCACCATCGGAATGGGATCCACCAAGCAGCAGATCCCTGGTGAGGTTCAGCTCACCGCTGACGTCGGCCTGTCTCTCGACGGCACCACGCTGCTGACCATGCCGTTTTCCCAGAGCGCCAACGAGGTCAACCTCAGCGCGTCCCGAGGTGCTGTGCTGGAGACGCTGCTTCAGCGGGTGATGGTGGGCTATGGACTGGCGGTGCTGGATGCCGCGATCGGGACGGGGGCACCGTCGCTGGCCGGGGTGGGCATGACCGTCGAGCCGGCCGCTTTAGATGGGGCGACGATCTGGGCAGCCTACCCGATGCTGAGCGGGGTGGGGCTGGACCCCAGCACCGGCAGCCGAATGGCTCCAGCGGTGTCCTCGATGGCTGCTGCGCTGGCCCCTTACCTGGAGGGACTCGAGGCGGGACTTCACAGCGTTGCGGTCTCCGCCACGCTTGGAGGCACCGGAGGTCCGGGGCCATGTGGTTTGCTGCCGCCGGTCTCCGCAGTGCCCGGCAGCTCGGTGAGCATGGTCCGACTCGAGGGGGCCGTGGTTGTGGATGGTCAAGCCACTGGAGACATCTGCACCCTTTCTGGGGCGGTCTCCTGGCCACTGCCGCGCGGCGACCACTCGCTGAGCTGGCAGCAGTTCTTTGTCGCGAAGGTCGGGCCGCCGGTCACAGAGTAGCGGGAGGCGGAAGCACCGCGACCGCTGGCAGCGGCATCCACGATCGCCCTCACCAGCGGACCGCTCGTCGGTCTGCGTTCTTGATGAGGGAGAGGGGAGACTCCAGCCTGAGCGGCTCAGTGCTTGGCGCTCATCCGGACCTTGCCCATGCCCATCATGGTGACCATCTGTTTCTCGTTGCTGGCCTCCGGTAAGTGCATGATCTCGTTGAAGGTCTTGCCCTGGAGCGGATCTTCGTTGGGACGGGGTGGGGTGGGGGTGAGATCCAGCTCTTCGGGGTCGACCTCAGGCGGTGGGTTGAGCCTGTGATCCCGCGCGCTACCGGGAAGCGGCTTGAGCGTGCCATCGCTCAGAAGCGCGGAGAGGGCGTCGGCATCGAGCACTGCCGGAGGAGCCTGGAAGGGGGCGAGGGGAGTGACGTTGTTTGCGGACAGCCACTGAGAGATGCCGGCGCGAAGGGCCTCAAGCTCGCCGAGGGAGAGCCAGAACAGCTGAGATTTCAGTGTGCTCAGAGAGTCTGCTGCGGTGTACATCCGAACAAACCGCGACGGAGAGACCGCACCGCGGCTGGCCTTTGCCCAGGCCGGCAGGGGTGGGCTGTCGGCAGTCCAGACTTTCGCGCGACCTTTCTGACGTTTCCAGACCATCTCATCTGCAAACCACTTGTGCTTGCTTGCGGTTGACTTGTTCTCAGGCACTGCAGGCTCCGTTTTCTAAGCAGTATCATGGCCCCCGTCATCCCGGCTGGTGTGTGCCGGTGGCGGGGAACGTTTCGGCACCCTGTCAGGCTACGACAGCCAGCCCTTGATGCGCTGCTTTTTTCTGTGGTTCTGTGACTCTGCCGTAGACATCGTGAACGATAATCTGCTCATGGAGTCCCTCGTGCCTGTCTCAGAGCCCCTGTGGTGAGCTTTCCCGCTTTCATCACACCTGACCATGTGGCCCGCGTCACGGACCTGGATGCCGCAGACATTGCTGCTGACTTCCGGACGTTCGGTGCCGTCTTGTTTCGTGGCTTCTTGCCGGATGAGTCTGCATTTGAGGCCCTCACAGCGGTGTTCAGCGCGGACTTCCTCGTCGACTCTGGTGTCACTCGGCTGCCGGTGCCTCACCGCGAGCCTCCGACCCGGCAGATCCGCACGCCGCGGCCTGAGCATCCCTTCGGCCTGCACGCAGAGCTTTCGACCTCGGCTGCTCGGCGCCCGCACATTCTGTGGCTGTACTGCGTGACCCCGGCAGAGTCTGGCGGTGAGACCATCTTGTGCGATGGGGCGGCGGTGTACGCCAGGCTCTCGCCGCAGGCTCGGGCAGTGTTCAGTCTCTCCGCCAGGGTTCAGCACACCAACCGCCGTCCGGTGTCTCCGCTCGCCCGCGCATCCTACGCATCGACTCCAGCGTTTGCCAATGCCCTGGTCGGCCGTCCGAGCTACGCAGCGCTGTGTCGCAGCGTGACCATGGCCAACGGCGCCCCGATCCCGAGGCTGGCCTGGGAGGAAGCAAAGGCTGTGGCCGACACGCTCACGGTGGCGGTCCGCTGGCGGCGCGGTGATCTCCTCATGATCGACAACCACCGCTGCATGCATGGCCGCCGGCCGCTGCCAGCCAGCGATCCACGGACGCTGTACTCTCGGGTTGCCTGGGACCTGCGATCAGAGCACTGCTGAGCGATGCAGCGCTACTTTGCCCACAAGCGCTGCTGCGCGATGACTGCGGAGGTTCTGGCGGATGCTGGTGTGCAGCCCACCGGCAATCGCCTCGCGAGCTGGGACCTCTACATCCCCAGCTATGGCGGCGGGTTCTCTACAGAGATCGCCGATCTCCTCCCCAGTCGCTCTGATCAGTGGGTCGCTGGGATCCCCGGAAGCTGGCGGCTGACCAACAAGCAGATGCTGTGGATCGGCCTGTGTGCCGCCTATGGCCGTCAGCGTGCAGCCCAGCTGTCTCCGGAGAGCTGGTGGTTGGAGGCGGCGCGGGACCGCGCGGCGCTCGTGGAGCAGCATCGTGAAGGAAGCCACTACATCCTGAAGAACCCGATCCTGCAGCGACGGACCGGTCTGCGGCTGACCCAGGATCTCAGCGTCCTGCTCGCGGGGCCGGAGCAGGGCTACACCCTCGCACAGCGCCTCCTGCCCGAGCTCGTGCTGCTTCACCGCCACCGGTTCAACCTCCGCCTCTATCTGCTGCTGACCCGGCAGGATGGCCGGCTTGAATTTTGGCTCCATCGTCGCGGGCGCTGTGTCTGTGCGCCGGCTCCATTTTCTGGTGACCTCATGGACGCCGAGGCGGTCATCTCTCGCTCTGTCGGCAGCGACGTGCTCGCGGACGGCCTGCCGTTCTCTCTCTCGGAGGCTGTACATCACCTGCCGCGACCACAGATCACCCTCGCACGGCTCGACACCGTGCTGTGTCGCGTCCTGATGGCCTGCCGTCCTGGCCTCCAGTCTGCATGGTGCCTGTCGAGCAACCCGGCCTACCAGCTCCTCGGGGTCGATGTGACGATCAGCAACACGGGTGGTGTGCGGATCATTGAGATGAACGCCGGTCCTGACCTGCGGCCGCACTGTTCGCGGGATCATGCCCTGAAGTACCGCATCGTCCGCGATCTCTTTGAGCACATCAGCCTGCTTCCCCAGACCCGGCCGTCGGGCTTTCGACGGCTCGATGTCTGTGCCCCTTAGGCGACCGTCGGGGACTCCACCCGTGGTCGGATCAGCACGAGCTGGCCGTCCTGAAGCATGCCGATCTTGTAGAGGGTGTGGGCGAGCATCTGCGGGGCATGGAGGAGGGTCATGGTGCCATGGTGGGCGAGCAGGATGCGCAGCGCATTGACGGTCTCGGCGACCGATACGCCATCCTCGAGGTCGAGATCGAGCAGATCGAGTCGGGGGGTACGCGTGCCGGCGAGGGCCTCCCGGAAGGCGGCAGCGTCTGGGTCATAGATCTCGCCCTCGACGTAGAGGGTCTGCTCGATGATGCGGAAGGAGAAGTCAGGCATGTCTGTGGGCTATCCTCCCTGCGTGACGCCTGTGTGTCTGCGGTGAACCACACCCTCTGGCGAGATACTGCGCCCCCGGAGGTCAGCATGTCCGAGCGCACTCAGGTCATCGTCGATGAGATCCTCTCCATCCTTGCCCGGTCAGCAGACGCGGCCTACATCGGTGAGCCCATCTCGCAGCTCGCCCACATGCTCCAGGGGGCTCACCTCGCCGAGCGTGCTGGCGCCGACGAAGCCGAGATCCTCGGGGTGCTGCTCCACGACCTCGGGCACCTCTGTGCTGGACCCGATGCTGCCCAGATGGACGGCCTCGGAGTGCTCAACCATGAAGAGATCGGCGCCGCATTTCTGGAGGCGCGTGGCCTTGGGCCAGTCGTCTGTGCGCTGGTCCGTCGTCACGTCGACGCCAAGCGCTACCTCGTCACCAGGAACGCGCACTACCGGAGCAGCCTCTCTGCGGCCAGCCGAGGAACCCTGGCGTTTCAGGGTGGTCCGATGTCTGAAGCGGAGGCGACAGCGTTTGAGAAGGACCCGCAGTTTGCTTCAATCCTCAGAGTCCGAGCCTGGGATGAGCGCGGGAAAGTCCCTGAACTCGACGTCCCTGGACTGGTGCACTACGCCCCCATGCTTGCCCGTCACCTCACTGCACATCAGCGCCGGCTCACCCTGACTCCCGAGCAGCGTCAGTGCTGGTCCGACAACGGCTTCGTGACCATCTCGGGTGCGCTCTCTGACGCGCAGACTCGCCGCATTCAGAAGTGGACTGCTGAGATCTCTGCCTGGCCGGAGTCTCCGGGGCGATGGATGAAGTGGTATGAGTCGACTGCTGCAGAGCCTCGGATGCTCTGCCGACTGGAGAACTTTGTCCCTTACCACCGGGGCTTCGCGGAGCTGCTGGAGGGGGAGATGCTCACCGGGCTCGTCTCGGAGCTGATGGGAGAGTCGGCGATTCTCTACAAAGAAAAGATCAACTTCAAGCTGCCCGGCGGCTCCGGCTATGGGGCCCACCAGGACGCCCCGGCGTTTGCCACCTTCGGGCACCGCTACCACATCACCATGATGGTCCCCATCGATGCTGCAGATCCAGACAACGGCTGCCTCGAGATGGTCCATGGCCATCACGATCGAGGCCTGCTGCGTCAGAATGAAGCGGGTGAGGTTCATCCGGAGGTTGAAGATTCTCTGGAGTGGCGCCCGCTCTCCAGTCAGCCAGGCGACCTGGTTTTCTTCGACTCTTTCGTGCCACATCGCTCCAATGCCAACACCTCTCCGCGCTCCAGGCGGGCGATGTACATCACGTACAACCGCGCCTCAGAAGGAGACTATCGGACGGCATACTTCGAGCGGAAGCGTCGCAACTTCCCTCCGGAGTGTGAGCGAGTGGAGGGCGTAGACTACTCGGCAGCGGCGGCGGTGTTCAACCTCGGGAATCCGATCCGGTAGTCGACTGTCCCCGGACCCGAATGAGGCTGGTCCGCAGGGTGGCGATGGCGTCGGTTGGCAGTCCGATGCGCTCGCCTTCCGTGATCCAGTCGGTGAGGCCCTGGAGGGTCTGAGCGCCGACCTTGGTGAAGTGGACCTGGAAGAACCGCTCGATGTCGAACGGTGCAATCCGGGGGGCGAGTCGTGAGAGCCCGGCGATGACCAGTGGACGCGCCACGAGCTTGAGCGGACCCGGGGAGAGGCCGATTCGCTGGCTGCTGATGACGCTGGCCTGTTGAATGGCCTGGGCGGCGATGGTGAGCTGCTCGGGCATCCTCAGTCCGGCAAACGACCAACCTCCAACCTCCATCGCGGCGATGATCGGCAGGAGCATTGCGGTACCGCGGGTGCTGCTTGATAGCGCACCGCCCGCTGCAGCCGGGCAGGCTCCGGCCTTGAGGCTGGCGACGATGCTGCTGGCTCGGGGACCATCAAACCGGCTCTGGGCGAGGGGAGGGTGCCAGTAAGCGAATCCAGGCTCGGGGCGGCTCTCTCCCGGGAGAGGGGCGTGCCAGCTTGAGAACGATATCAGCCCGGTGACCAGGCGCTCGACGCCGACGAGATCCCTCAGCCGCTCCTGATCAAACAAGCCCGGCTGAAGTGAGATGAGGGTCGCGGGTCCGGTGGCCTCCAGGAAGGGGGCGAGCCAGTCTCCAGCAAGTGCGGTGGAGGAGATGCACAGCCAGACCTGATCCCACGCCTGCTGCGCGACAGCCTCCAGCTGTGTGTGGACCCCGAAGCCGTCAAACCGCACGGGCTTGTGGCTGTGGTTGAGGTTGTACATCGCGAAGCCCTCAGCGGTCTCCCGGGCGTACTTTGCACGCACATAGAAGTGCACATCTGCACCGCCGATCTGGAGGTGGCGGCCATAGACGAGGCCGACGGCTCCAGCGCCAACAAGGAGAACTCTGGGAGATGCCATCTGGTTCCGTAACCGGGATGCCTGTCCGGGGAGTCCACACCGGTCTCGCGAAGCCCTGAAGATGGGAGTCTATGGGCAGCTGCGAACCGTCCGAGTGGTGATGCATGCGCGGTGTTGCGCCCTCACTCCGGTCTCGTGCGGCGGGCAGCCCGTCATCGTAAGCCCGCGTGCTCCGTCCTCTTGTTGGGGCCATGGCATGCATTCTGCTGTGTGCCCGGAGCACCATTACACCCGCTCGGGTCTTCTTGCGGGTCGTGCCTTCTGCTCGGCGGCTTCCACGGCGCCTCGGGCTGCATTTCTCCTCCATGGATACCCTGAGCACAATAGTAGTTCCGGGCTAAGGAGCCGTGATGCAATTTGCTGCCGATCTTGTGATCGGGCTGCTCGCCGCTGTGCACGTCTACATCCTGGTTCTTGAGACCTTTCTCTGGAGTCGTGCGGTGAAGGTGTTCGGTGTGCCCAGGGAGCTGCGTGATGTCAAGCTGCTGCGGGTGATGCTTCAGAACCAGGGGGTCTACAATGGCTTCCTTGCCGCCGGTCTTTTTTGGGGGCTTCTGTACCCGGAGCCGGAGGTCGGCCTCCAGATCAAGCTGTTCTTCTGTGGCTGCATTGCGGTCGCGGGGCTGGTCGGTGCGGCGACCGCACAGATCCGAATCCTGTTTATTCAGACGGTGCCGGCGCTCATCGCAGCGGTGCTCCTGTTCCTGGCATGAGCACCTGAGCGATGGCTTCCTTCGGCGCAACGTTCGGACCCTGGTGGGGGCTGGTGGGCTTCTCTCTGATGATGCTCGAGGCCATCATCCGTCTCAGCAGTCATGTCTCAGACGGACTCACAGAGCCCGACGGCTCCACCCTGCTTCTGTATGTCCTCTGCGCTGGCGGGATGATGTATCTGGAGGGATACCGTGGGTTCCAGAAGCGGTTCTCTCCACGGTTCGCTCAGCGGGCGATGCACATCCGGTCTGAGCCGACGCTCGCACGGGTGCTCGGCGCTCCCTTGTACTGCATGGCCCTCTTTGATGCGCCCCGGCGTCGCGTCATCGCCTCGTGGATGCTCGTGGTGATGATCATCGTCCTCATCGTGGTCGTGAGGCAGCTGGCGCAGCCGTGGCGTGGCGCAGTGGATGCTGGCGTGGTGGCCGGTCTCAGCTATGGACTGACCGCGACCCTCTATTTTTCACTCAAAGCACTGCTTGCCGGCAAGCTCAAGTAGAACCGGCTCCCGCCGTCTGGGGGACAGTCGACGCCGATCTCTCCGCCGTGGGTCTCGACCACCAGCTTGCAGAAGGTCAGCCCCAGTCCAGCGGAGTGGCGAGTGCCCTGGCGCTCCAGGCAGACGAATTTATCGAAGATGCGCTCTCGAAGCGCCAACGGGACGCCTGGCCCGTGGTCAATGACCTCCAGGCGAATGCCGGTCGGTTCATTGCTGATGTTGATCATGATCGGCGTGCTCGGCGGTGCGTACTTCTCAGCGTTGTCCAGCAGGTTGCAGATCACCCGCTGTATTAGACGCGTGTCGCAGGAGAGCATGGAGTCTGCGGTGCCCTGGACACTGATGCGGCTGCTGAGGGTGCGGCTGTAGAGCCCAGAGATGCTCTGCTTGATGAGGCGTGCAGGTTCGATCTCGGTGCGCTGGAGGGGAAGCTCTCCGGACTCCAAGCGGTTGACATCCAGCAGCTCATTGATCATTCCCGACAGCCGGATGGAACCGGAGTGGACGTCTTTGAGCACCTCCAGCTTCTCCTCGACGGGGGCACTCGGGAGGGTCTGGATGAGGTAGTCGCAGTTGTTGAGGATCGCGGTCAGCGGTGAGCGCATGTCGTGTACCAGCATGTGCACGAGGCCATCACGGAGATTCTCCATCTCTCGGAGGCGGTCGAGGCTGACCTGGAGCTCAGCGTTGCGGGCCATGAGCTCTCGCTCGAGCTGTCGGCGTGTGAGGTGAGTCGAGATCCGCGCCTGGATCTCCTCGAGCTGGAATGGCTTGGTGACATAGTCTACGCCACCAGACTGGAAAGCGCGGACCTTGTCGATGGTGTCGCTGAGGGCACTGAGAAAGATGACCGGGATGTCCTTGAGGAGTGCGTTGGACTTGAGCGCGCGACAGACCTGATAGCCATCCATGTCTGGCATGTTGATGTCCAGCACGATGAGATCTGGAGGGTCCTGGTGTGCAGAGCGAAGCGCGAGTCGTCCATTTGGAAAAGGCCTGACTCGGTAGTTTTCATTGCGAAGCATGCGTGCCATCAACCTGAGGTTGGCTGGTAGATCATCGACGATCATTACACTGGGGCGCGTGTTCACTGGACGCTCGGGTATTTTTTTACGGCGCGAAGAGCGCCAGAAGGTGATCATACTGGAAGTTGTCAACGAGTTCTGTAAGGCCATCCTTGACCGCTGACTCTACGGGCAGTGCCGGGATCAGGTACTCAAGCTGCTGAACATCTCCGAGCTGAGTCGCGCTGAGGAGCGCGTCGAGCTGCTCCGGTCTCAGAGCTGCGAGGCTGTCTGGAGTCAGCGTGACCCGACCGCGCTGCGGTCCCTCGGCGGGCACGGCTTCGATGGGAAAATTAAGGAGCTCAGAGAGGGCCAGCATCAGCGGAGCGAGCAAGAGTGGCTTTCTCAAGAACCGATCAGCGCCAGCCTTGAGGGCTGCGTCGGAAGTGCCAGCGAGAACATTGGTAGAGACCATGATGATCGGGATCTTGGCACCGTCGGGCATCGCGCGAAGCTGCTGGAGGACCTCGATGCCATCCATCTTCGGCATCAGCAGATCGAGCAGGACGACGGATGGCCGGTGCGCAGCGAACTTGATCAGCGCTTCAGGGCCTGAGCCTGCGGTCTGAACGATAAAACCAATCTTGCTCAGCAGCTCGGTGAGAGCCGCTCGGTTGTCCTCTGCATCGTCGACCACCAGCGCCTCGAGGCCGGCGTGGATGACCGGAAGAGTCGACTTTAGCGGCTCATCTGCGATCGGAACGCTGGTCGCGGGAAGGGGAAGCGTCAGCGTGAACAGGCTGCCCTCATCGGGCTGACTCGTCATGACGAGCTGGCCTTGCATGAGCTTGGCGAGGCTGCTGCTGATCGCCAGCCCCAGACCGGTCCCGCCGCGCTGGTGATTGAGCTGCTCAAAGCGCTCAAATACCCGCTGCTGCTGCATGTGGGGGATGCCGATTCCGGTGTCTTCGATCTCAAAGTGGATCATATCTCCGGTGCCGGGGCTGATCCGGATTGCGATCTCTCCCCCGTCGGTGAATTTCAGGGCATTGCTGAGGAGGTTGATCAGAATCTGCAGGAGCTTTCGGGGATCTCCCAGGACAAAGCGAGGGACGCCGTCTGCCAGCACGGTGACCAGTCTCAGCCCGCGCTTGTCGGCTCGGTTCTGGAACATTGCCTTCAGATCCTGAACGAAGGCATGCAGATCCATCGGAGTGGGCGTGATGGTGATGCGCCGGGCCTCGATCTTGGACATCTCCAGGACCTCATCGATGAGGCTGAGGAGGTGACTGCCTGCCCGCTGGATGCGCTGGATGTGCTCTTTTCCCGTCGGGGTCAGCGCGCTGTCGCGCTGGAGAAGCTGAGCGAATCCGAGGATGGCGTTCATCGGGGTCCGAATCTCATGAGACATGTTGGTAAGAAACTGGCTCTTGGCGCGGTTGGCCTGATCGGCCATGTCCCTGGCTCGACGGAGCGCGCGCTCACCACGTCGTCGACGAATGACGCTGCCGAGCTGGGTCGCGATCCGGATGAGGAAGTCCTGGAGGTCGTTGTCAAGCGGACGTATCTTGGTGTCGAAGAGCTCAATGAGCGCATGTACAGTGCCATCGACGAGGACCGGCACAAAGACCCCAGAGCGCAGCCCGACAGCTCGAAGGAGGCTGGCATGGATGCCTTCGGGAACGTCGAAGATGTCTGGGATCCAGATGGGAAGCCGGGTGCTCAAGACCCGTCCGGGGATTCCTTCACCGGGGTTCCATTGGGCATCACCACGTACGCTGTACAGCGCGGTGTGGTCCTGCGTGCTGGTGGTGTACCACTGACCTGAAGAGATGAGGATCTCAGCGTCATCGCTGCGCCACCATGCATGTCCGAGCACCATCTCAGTCTTCTGACAGGCAGCCTGTAGCGCGATCTGGACAGCCTCCTCGGCATTGGAGGCTTGGTTGGCAGCCTCTGCGACCATCATCATCAGCCGGGCGCGCTGGTGGGCGGCATTGAGCTCGGCGGTCCGTGACTGAACCCGTGCCTCCAGCTCTGTGTTGAGGAACTCGATCTCCCTTCGGGCGGCGAGCAGTCGCTTCTCGCTTACCAGCTCGTCGCATGCACGCCTGACCACGCGTGGCAGTCGGTTGAGGAGGTGCTCGTCCTTGATGAGGTAGTCGCGCGCGCCGAGCTTCATCGTCTTCACTGCCACCCGCTCGTCTCCCTGACCGGTGACGACGATGAATGGTGGACAGCTCCCCTTCTGGGTGAGGGCCTCGACGAGATGGGTGCAGAGCATGTCTGGCAGCGCATAGTCCAGCAGCATCAGCGCTGGAGTGTGCGAGAGGACCTGGCTGATGCCCTCTGCTCCGCTGTGCGCTGCGATCACCTCGAAGCCCTCACGAGAGAGGATATGGCGCATCATCATGTTCAGCCCTGGATCATCCTCTATTACAAGGATCATCTCATGCGGAGACATGTCTGAGCCTGCGGAGGTGCTCTGGGCGCTGGGAGTCGTCAATGGTCACTCAACCCACCAGCGCCAGCGGGAGTGTGACCTGAAAGGAGGCTCCGCCCTGGGTGGAATTGCTGGCGTGGATTGTGCCGTTCATCAACGCGACGAGCTTGTGGGTGATGTACAGCCCCAGACCTGTCGACGACTCACCAGCAGTCGGCTTGGCGGAGAGGCGTGCGTACTTTTGGAAGAGCTGGCAGTGATCATCTTCGGTGAGTCCGGGACCGGTATCTCGAACACTGAAGCAGACGCTGCTGACCTGTTGCTTGACCTCGACGTGTATTGTCCCGCCGCTCGGGGTGAATTTGATGGCGTTGCCGATGAGGTTGTCGAGGATCTGCTCCAGGCTGACAGGGTCTACGAGGACGAAGCAGTGGTCTGCTGCGACGGCGTGTATCTGGATGTTTTTGCGGGCTGCGAGCGGCCGGAGGAGCACGAGCACCATGTTCAGAAGTCGAGTTGGATCCAGCCGCTCCAGTGTGAGCGCTTGCTCTCCGCGCTCGAGCACGCGGACCGACAGGAGCTTGTCGATGATCTCGACGGTTCGCCTGCAGGCGCTCTTTAGGCGGTCTCCCGTTACGACAATCTCGCTTGCATGAAGCTCACCGATGCTCATCAGATCGGCCATGAGGGCGACGACGGTCAGCGGAGAGCGAATGTCATGGATGGCGATAGACAGCAGCTCTTTGCGCTCCCGATCCATACCGACGAGCCGTGCGTTGGCCTCGCGGAGCATCTTGCGCTCGCGGACGAGCCAGTCTCGCTCCTGGCGGGTTCGATCGAGCTCGTGGAGGGACTGGAGGTTGGCGACGCGGGCATCCTGCGACCGGAGGATCAGGGCACTCCGGGTGGCATGCAGCTTGCGATGGTGATGCAGCGCGGTCTTGAAGTCGCCGTTCTCCTCATGCAGCTCTGAGAGCAGCTCGTGGAGCTTGGCGAGGGGCTCCGTCGCTTCATGGTCTCTTGCCGCCTCCAGGCCGGCCAGCGCGGTGGCGATGGAGGCGGTCCGGTCAGTGATGCGGAGCACCTGGGCCTTCTTCAAGAAGAGGGTGCTGCGGAGGTTCGGGAGACGACCACAGTAGTTCATCGCGGTCTCGATGGACTGCAGCGCCTCTTGGGGGTGGTCGTTGCGAATGTGGAAGTCGCTGCGGTTGACCAGGACATAGGCCAGGGTGTGGTTGTGGCCGGCCTTGCGGGCGAAGCACTCGGCCTTGGCAAGCATGGCGGAGGCTTCGTCTAGACGCCCGAGATGCTGAAGGCTGATGGCGGCATTGAGGGTATGGCGGGCAAGGCTGCCTGGCGTGGACCCCGAGCGCTGGCCGAGCGCGATGGCTTCCAGGAGATGCTTCAGGGCCCGTGGTTCATCGCCGAGGCGGCTGTAGACCACCCCGATGTTGCCAAGCACACGAGAGATTGAGGCGTTGTCGCCGTGTCGCCGCTGGATGGAGAGGCAGCGACTGTACAGCTCCAGTGCTTTGCTGTGCTGCTCCAGGGTGTCGTAGTTGACCCCCAGCATGTTCAGCAGCCGGGCATGGAGGCTTGGGGGCGCATCCGCTGCGCGATCCAGCAGCGCGAGCCCGGACTGGATCGAGGCGTGGAGCTGTCCGTCGATGGACTGGCAGATGGCGAGAATGATCTCTGCACGGAGCTTTGCGTTTAAGAGTGCTGGCTGCGGGGAAGAGAGGTCCGCGATGAGTGGCTCTATCGCTTGTATGGATGCACTCGCGAGCCGTCTTGCTTCCGTTGCGTCGGCGTGTAGATGTTCCATCGCGTTGTCCAGAAGTGACTGGATATCTTCGATGCTTCGCAATGCCGCCCTCCCATTTTGCATCGGCCCTGTGAGCTCTAAATTTATTCTGCCCGATCAATCGGGCTGCTGCGAATGTATTCCCGCGACGGCGAGGCAGTGAGATGGCTGTAAGTGATATCTTTACCTAAGAAACGAGCGTTCATCGATACCGGGATGTGCCAGGAATGACGAGCCGCAGCGACCCTCCTCCTGACACGGTACGCCCCGGCGGCGCCTCGATGGCCTCGATCGCTCCTCCCGAGGGGCCGATTGCAGACCTCTCTCCCGAGCACCTCGAGCAGTTCATTATCGCAGGGATCCATCAGGATCGCACACCAGGCACAGTGCTGGTTGTTCTTCACCCATTGAAGATCTATAAGCTTCCTGATGGGCTTCTTGAGGGGCTGTCTGAGCGTGGCTTCGATGTGGTCGTTCAGCACACTGCGATTGATGAGGTCGACAGCATCCGAGGCATCCGAGATGCCCTGCTTGAGACCGCTTCCAGGCCAGGCCCCCTCGACGTCATCGTCATCGGCGGCGACGGCACCCTGGACCACCACTTCCTGATTGCAGCCTGCGCAGCGTTCTATCCCGAGCTGGTCGAGGAGCGTCCGGGGATCTTCTCCGCAAAGGCGGTCACGCAGTCGGACCTCGCACGGCTCCCTGCGGGCTGGTCGGCTGGACTGCGGCTGCACGAGGCGCTCCCAGAGCGGGCAGTCAGCACGGCAGAGCTTCGAGAGATCTGGATCCTTCGCGAGAAGATCGCGACCGCTATCCGCCGGAATTGGTCTGTGACGAAGCTGCTCTCTCGGCTCGATCGACGCAGCGATGACATGGCGCTGCGGGTGGCGGTCCTGGCGACGATCGCTCCGAATCAGGTGGAGCTGTATGCGCCAGGCTTCGACCTGGAAGGGCTCGCCAGTGCTCCGCAGGAAGCCACCTTTCGAGGCCTGTACCCATGGGTCCGGTCGGTGACGGCCTACCCGGCCGGGACGGCTGCGGACAACGCGGTGTTCGCGGGGGTTCCAGGGCTGCTCCTCGGGCTGACGGCCAAGCGGCTCCAGCAGTTTTCCTGGCTCGCGCCGCTGCATCGAGCACTCTCCGAGCGGACCCTCGCGCAGTTCCTCGATTACTTCTGCCACAGCTCAACCGTGGTCCCGACCCGAATCTCGCTGGTCAGCCTCGACGACCGATGGCAGCGAATCGGCAGTCACGCCATCGGTGGTCCGGGCTCTGGCCGCCTGTTCTCAGGAGATCTGGTCAGCAAGCCTTCTGGGGTGATGGGCTATCTCATGCGGCTCATTCCCGCGCTGTTTCAGGAGGCGATCTTCGGCTCCACTCAGCTTCGCATCGAGGCCTTCGACAACCGCGGTCGTCTGAAGTCGGTGACGGAGGGTGGGGTCGCGGAGGGGCTGTACACCAACCGCACCTTCCTCGCTGCGATGGGATCGGTGCCCACCACGACCCCCACCAGCTTCGCCGGGGAGAGCTCTCTGGTGATGCTTCCAGCGATCCTCAGTCGCAAGCCTGGCGGACCTCGTGAGGTGTCTCTGGTTGGACTGCTGACCCTCATTGAGGCCGCCTTCAAGGGGGTCACCTCTCGGGCCATGCACTTCGTGGGTCTGGACACCGGACGCATGGCTGGAGATGGCAAGCTCGTCAGCCTCCCGCCGGCCTATCAGGTCTCCCTCAAAGAAGGGGCCGAGGTTCGCATCAGCTACGCTGATGAGCACGGCAGTCCCCGCTCGGTGCCCGTTCAGATCAGCGGTGATCCGTACCAGGCAACCCGGATGCGGCTGCGGGTGTTCTGGGGACCGCTGCCGATGCTGGCAGCCAACGGCTCGCTCCTCCATGCCTCCGCTCGCCGCACGCTGCGGTTCTTGAGGCTGCAGACCTCCTACGATCTTAAGGCGACCTCCATCGGTGGTGTTCACTACTTCTGGTATGGCGCCGGGGCGCTGAAGCGTGATGAGATCGAGGCTGAGACGGGACTGCCGACTCCTCGAATGTATCTGCCTCGCAACTTGCGATCCGCTGGGCGGCTCATCTGTGATCGGTGGCAGCGGCTCGACACTGGCAGCTTCGTCGACACCTCGGGTCCTGGGCTGTCAATCCGTCAGGATGAGGTCCGCATGCACAGCAACGATCAGTCCGCACACGTCCTGCTCCTGAAGGAAGGGCGAAGCCGCCTGCTGGTTCGGCAGGTCCGGCGCGGTGCCGATGAGACGGTGATCGAGGCCCGAATTCGATACCGACGCAGCTTTGGCTCGTGGGTCATCCTGGAGAGTCAGGTGATGCGCTGGGGCGACGATCGCACTGCGCGCATTCTCTATGAAGAGCACTTCTTTCGAGACGCCAGACACTTTCAGGGATCTGCACCGACCTTCTTCCCGCTGCTCTCTCAGCGTCCGGGGCAGGCGATCCTCCCCGAGCGGTGGGATGACGCGTCCGATGACTGATAGGGTGTCGACAGCGAGCGGAGAGTAAAATGTCACGTCGGGTCTGGGATGAGGGAGTAATGCAGTGGCGGCGTCAGAAGGCGACCGGCAGCTGGGTTGAAGACAACCCTCCGCTTCCGAAGTGGGCGAAAGAGAGCAGCGGATTCGTGCCTGCCGATCGGTTCATTCGGATGTGGAGCGCGTCGGCCTCGCTCAGCGCGCTGAAGCAGGAGCTGTTCTGGATGGGCCTGGAGGACATCGAGTCTCAGGCGATGCTCTTGTCGGACTGGCTGGAAGACCGCGGGTTTGAGCCGCTGCCGCCGAAGCTGCTCTGGGAGAGCGCACCGCTGTCGGAGGATGCACTAGCAGCCCTGGTCGCCGAGGGACTGGTGGCTGTCGCAGAGCATGACGATGAGTCGAGCGAGTCGAGCGACGAGGACGAGCCCGTGAGTGAGGTCGCGGCCCCCGCACAGCCTGAGCCGAGACCGGCCGTGGCGGCTGCGCTTTCGGAGGCCACGGTGGACCTCACCCCTGAGCCAGCGCGTCCCGATGAGGACCCTGATCGGGACTACGTGCCGTTCTCGATGCAGCATCCCTCGGGAGATGTCGGGGTCGGCGTTCAGAAATTCAAGAAGCTTTGAGGGCTATCCTCCGATGATGCAGCGCACGTAGGCTTCGCTGTCCTTGCCCAGCAGCAGTGCGAGACCCGCGTTGCTCAGCTCGACAGTCCAGGCCAGCTCATCGACGCTGTCTGAGGAGGCGCTCCAGAGGTCGCCGTCCAGCGGCTCAAGGGGCGGGCTCCGCTTGGAGAGATCCTCGAGTGTCTCGACATCCGGGAGCCGCCAGTCGTCGCGACCGCCCTCGCTGAGATCTGCGCAGTAGTCGTTCTCTGAGGCGTCAGATGAGCTGGTCTCTGCCGCGCTCACTGCGTCGTGCCAGGTCATCTGGTCTGCGGAGCGACTCGACCACCCCAGGCAGGTGATCGGGTCTACGGAGACACCATCGACTTCGCTCCAGCTGGTCTCGCAGGCAACCGCTGCGACCGCTGCGTGAGTGTCGGCGGTGGTGTCTTCTCCGCAGCCGAGGAGAAAGGCAGCGGCGAGGGGAAGAGAGTGGGGGCGCATGGTTGCTCCTGGGGGGATAGAGGCATCATCCAACCTTGATACCCCTGTCATCAACCAGGAGCAGACATGAGCCTCGCTCGTAGAGTCTTTATCGTCGGCGGTGCCCACACCCCATTCATTGGAAAGCACCACCCGGATTTCATCTGGAAGCGTCACCCCGACTTCGGCGCGCGCGAGAACCCGACCTACGAAGAGCACCTCAAGAGCGCCGTTACCGATGCCATCGCGGACTCTGGTGTGGATCCCGAGCGGGTTGATCGGCTCTACATCGGCAACTTCACCGGCGAGCTCTTCATCAACCAGGGGCACATGGGCGCAGCCCTCGCGGGAAGCCATCCGGCCTTCGCCTACAAGCCTGCTGCGCGCCTGGAGGGTGCCTGCGCGAGCGGTGGCCTCGCGGTGCTGGCTGGGCTTGATGCCATCGCAGCGGGCGCAGACACCGTCCTGTGCGCCGGTGTTGAGGTTCAGACCACCGTCAATGCCCGTGTCGGCGCAGACTATCTCGCGCGCGCCAGCCACTACTCCCGGCAGCGCAGCATCGACGACTTCACCTTTCCTGCGCTGTTCGCACGCCGCAACAAGGCCTGCCTTGAGGGCACAGCGCTGACCGAGGCGGATCTCGCGCATGTCTCGGTGAAGGCGTATGCCAACGCCAACCGGAACCCGCTGGCCCACATGCGCACCCGCAAGATGGCCTTCGAGACCGCCGCGACCGCCAACGATCGCAATCCCTGCTTCCTTGGCAACGAAGAGCTCAACCCCTTCCTCAAGCTCTCCGACTGCTCGCAGGTCTCCGACGGCGCCAGCGCGATGTTCCTGGTCTCCGAGGCCGGCCTCGCTGCGATGGGACTGACGGAGGCGGATGCTGTCGAGATCATCGGCCGCGGACACTCCGTGGACAGCCTCTACGTCGATCGCGACCCGACAGAGCTCGCCACCGCCACGCATGCTGCCCGTCAGGCCTTCACCGACGCCAGCATCTCGATCTCGGATGTGGACGTCGCAGAGGTTCACGACTGCTTCACGGTCACCGAGATCCTCATGTACGAGGCGATGGGTATGGCAGCCAAGGGACAGGGCGGTGCGCTTGCGCGCTCTGGCCACACGGCCATCGACGGCGCGCTCCCGGTCAACACCGGCGGCGGTCTCATCGGATTTGGTCACCCCGTCGGTGCCACTGGCGTCAAGCAGCCCCTGGAGATCTACCGCCAGATGAAGGGCCGCTGCGGTGACTACCAGCTCTCCACGCTCCCGACGATTGGCATGACCATGAACATGGGCGGGGACGACAAGACGGTCGTCTCGCTGATCATGCGAGCCGGAAGCTGAGGGCCGGCTCGACAACCAATCGCCTGACTCTGCACAGCATTCGTTCAGATCTGCACAGCATTATTCGTTCAGATCTACACAGCATTCGTTCAGATCTGTGCGGAGCAGGCGATACAATGGGTGTGGTCAACACGTCACGCGTGCGGCTATATCGCTGCCGGATGGAGACTCGCTCATATGTCCGTACTGATACCGCTTCTGCTTGCCTGTAACGGTCCTGAGACCACAGTCTCCGCTGGGAAGCCAGATATTGCGCTTTCAGCGCCATCTCTGGACTTTGGCGAGGTGGTCCTCGGGCGTCAGTCGACGATCACTGTGTACGTGGAAAACTCTGGCATCGGTGATCTCACCGTTGAGCTGATCGAGCTCGACGGCACCACCAGCGCTGACTTCACCCTGATGACGGAGTCGACGCTCATCGTCGGACCCAGCGACATCGGGGAGATCTCTGTCCGCTATGTTCCTGATGTCGAGGGGCAGGACTACGGACGACTTCGCATTCTCTCTGACGATGCGGACGATCCAGAGGTCGAGCTGGACCTCAGCGCGTTCGGTGTGGAGCCCCTGCTCGATGTCGATCCGTCTACCCTCTGGTTTGGCCATGTCGGCATCGGCGACACCCGCGAGATGATGGTGGAGCTGTCCGCGCGCGGCTCAGGTGCCCTGAAGCTCAAGGCGTTCTCGTTCCTCAACGGCGAGGATGCGGTCTACAGCGTGGAGGTGCCGGACTGGATGGAGCTGCCCTATGCGATGGAGAGCGGCCAGTCTGTCGAGCTTCCGGTCCGCTACACGCCCATCGATGAGGCCGCCTGGGAGGGCGAGCTGATCATCGAGACGAACGATCCGACCACCCCAGAGTTCACCGTCACCCTGCTTGGCAACACCAAGGATGATCCAACGAAGAACTCCGAGCCTGTGGTTCAGATCACGGATCCGGACTGGGGTGACTACTACCTTGAGGGCGACAGCATCACCGTTACCGCCAGTGTGTACGATCAGGAAGACACTCCGGAGCTGCTGTTCTGTATGCTCCGGGCTGACCTCATCCCGGTGGGCTCTGGCTCCCCAAACAGCGACGGCATGATCTCGATCCTCGCTGAGGAGATCGGGGCAGGCGACATCAGCATGACGATGACCTGCTTTGACACTGAAAACGGCGAGGGCTCAGACTCCGTCGAGGTCTCCATCTTCGATCCCATCGAGCCGCTGAAGTACACCATTACCGGCGGCAGCACCCTGTTTGACTACTGGTCGGTCGACGACGACGTGACCATCTATGTCAACGGATCGGCGGTGTTCTCCGACTCCAATCACCAGCAAGACAACCACCCGCCGACCGAATTCGATGCCACGATCGGAGACACGATCCGAATCGTAGCGGAGGACTACAACTACTGCATGCGCAGCCTCGATCCCCTGTTCCTACACTTTGGCGCTGGGTACTCCCAGGACCTCAACGCGGCATACTGTCAGAGCGCGTGTGTGGATGACGAGTGCTACGACGGCAGCTTCGAGTGGGCTTCTGGAGCCTACTACGATGAGGAATTCACGATCGTGATCCCGTAGATCTGAGCCGCACGATGACAAAAGGCCCGCCAATCCGGCGGGCCTTGTTGCGTTGGCTGCACGGGCTCAAGCGGCGGAGATCTCGGAGACCTCAATCGCGCTTCCGCCAAGCATCGAGAAGCCGAACGCACCGTCGGCCTTCTTGCCCTTGACCGTCACCGAGCGACCGGAGAGTCCGGAGGGTACGTCTCCATGGAGCGTGTACCGCTCTCCGTCTGCGGTGACGAGGACCCAGGCTCCTGCGCCGATGTCCTCCAGCGTGAGCGTTCCTTTGAATGTGGCCATCAGTAGAGCTCCTCAGTCTTCTTGTCCTGGTAGTTGAGCAGCCCGATGCCGGCCAGGGCACAGAGCAGTGCGACCACTCCGTTGAGGACCAGCCAGCCCTGCCCGAGCAGCCCAGAGAGCCACAGCACGTCGAGGCTGCCGAAGAAGGCTCCGTGCAGGAGGTGGATGCCGATACCCGCCGCGAAGCCTGTGATGATGGGAGAGAGGAAGCGCACCGGGGCGAGGAAGAAGGTGAGGACCACCGGCAGCAGCGCTGAGAGCCACACCGGATTGGCCGCCCAGGCCCCGCCTGGCCAGTTCAGGAATGGCATGGCGAGCATGTCGATGAGCGGGTGTGGGTTGACTGGCAGCATCGGCATGAAGAAGACCCCACCGCTGACCAGTCCAGCGGTTGCAGCCATCAGCAGTCGGCTGCGACGCATGCGCCCCAGCATTCCGAGGAGCAGTGCACCGAAGGCTGCGAAGCCGAACAAGCCGCCGTGCGTCTTGAGGGAGAGGGACGTGACCGCAGCGGCGATGTCGAGGCGGCCGTGGCCGAACTTCGCGTCTGGTCCTGGCGCGCCGAGATCGTGGCTGGTCTCCAGGAGGATGTCCTTGACCTGCTGCGGGCTGCCCGCTCCGGCGGAGAGGAGGACCGCAGCGGCCCCTGCGACATGCGGCGTCGCCATGGAGGTGCCCTGGAACTCTCGGAAGGCGTGACCCTCCGCAGACTCGGTAGAGATGGTGTCCTGGAGGATGCCGCCGCCGGTCTTCTTCTTGTTGCCGCCGGGTGCGGAGATCGAGACCTCCTTGCCCCAGGAAGAGTAGGGAGCGAACTCATCGTCCGGCCCGGTGGCGGAGACAGCGATCACGCCAGGCACGCTGGCTGGACTGGACACCCCTTTGCGGCCGCTGTTGCCGGCCGCAGCGACCACGATGACTCCAGCCTCGACGGCCTTCTTGGTGGCGTTCTGGATGACCCGCGAGGGCGGACCGCCCAGCGAGAGGTTGATGACCTCTGCGCCCTGATCCACCGCCTCGTCGATGCCTGCGGCGACCCACTCGCTGCGACCAAATCCGCCACCGGAGAGCACCTTGATCGGGAGGATGATCGACTCTGGAGCGAGACCGGAGACCCCGATGGAGTTGTTGGTGGACTGGGCGATGGTGCCGGCGACATGCGTCCCATGCCCGTTGTCGTCTGCGGCGGAGTCTGTCCCCTTGACGAACGAGACACCATCGAGAACCTGGGTGGTGTTGAGGTCTGCAACCTTCGTCACGCCGGTGTCGATGACCGCGACGGTCACGCCGCGTCCCGCTCCGACCCGCCAGCCGACTTCCGCTCCGACGGTGTCAAAGTTCCACTGCTTCTCGCGGAGGGGATCGTCGGGAAAGCCGAGGGCCTCAAACTGCAAGGATGGCTCGACGGCTTCGATGAGTGGGTGACCGGTGAGGGCAGCCTGGGCGGCGCTGAGGTCAGCGACATCGACCACCGCGAGCGCCTCATCGGCGGTTCGCTCGCTGACCCAATTCAGGTCAAGCCCGGTGGCGGCGCGGGCCTCGTCGAGGGGCGTGTCATCCTGAAGGTCGATGACCAGGCGCCCGGGGACCGCATCGGCGTCAGCGTTCGCGATGCCGATGTCTGCGCCCTGGCTGGAGACCCCGCTACAGCCCAGACCGCCGAGCAGGAGGATGAGCGGCGCCATCTTGAGGGAAGGTGTCATGCAGACCTCCGGTGAGTTCGTACGAGTCGGATACGCAGAACAGACCCCTCTGCTTTCAGAGGGTTTCCATCTGGACGATAAAAAGATCTTAGTCCGGAGCCAATGCGGTGTGCACATGGGGCGCCGACGATGCAGACTCAGAGCATCCAGCCGGGGGGATCTGAGGACTCTGGACGCCCGACCTGGAGGGGGGCGTAGCGGCCGGTAGAGAGCCGTGTTCGAATCCGGATCAGGGCAGCCATCAGCGCTGGCCCGTCGAGCAGGGTGCTGACACGCTGTAGGGGCTGGAAGGTCCAGTCGATCGGGACCTCGACGATGTTCAGCCCAAACATCTGCGCGAGAGCGAGGACCTCGACGTGGATGGAGGCGTTGTCTTCGCAGGTGCGCGAGAACAGCGCACGGGCGGCCTCCGCTCGGAAGCACTTGAAGCCGAGCTGGGTGTCGGAGAGGCCTGGCAGGACAATGGCCTGCACGCAGCGGTTGAACATCCGCCCCATCGCATAGGACGCGAGGGGCTCATTGAGTCGAACCGAGCCGGGGATGTACCGGGAGGCGAGGGTGATGTCGAAGCCCGTCTGGACCGGCGGGAGGAGCATCTGGAGCTGCTCTGGAGGAACACTCCAGGCATCGTCAATCAGGAGGCGATAGACGCCGACGGCGCTGAGCATGCCGGTCCGAATGGCGCAGCCGATGCCTCCCTCGATTCGAAGAACGCGGAGCCCTGCTTCTTCACACAGCTCTGGCGTGCCGTCGGTGCTGCCGGCATCGACGACCAGGATCTCGATGGGGTAGGGGAGAACGTTCTCCAGCGCCCGAGTCCCGGCGATGGTCTGCCGGAGCCGGTGGGCTTGCTGGAATGTGGGAATGACCACCGAGAGGAGCATGGTGGATACATATCCGTTTGAAAGTCCGCGTCACCATCATGGCTCAATCGCCTGGTCCCGCATTTAGGGCGATGACAGGTGCCGTGCTGAGGTGTCCATTCCTCGCGGTTTGGAGCGGTCGCTGCACTGACCGTTGAGTGCTCCGGAGCGCGGGGATATGGAAAAGTCTCAAACTTCTCCCTTTCTTCATGCGCCCATCGGTATTGTCTGGTCTCTGGTCCTTCACGGGCTCGACAGTGTCCGCTGCCGTCTGGCTGCCTGGGCCCCCCACAGACTTGCAGAGTAGAATCTCCCTGTGCCTGAGCTGAAATCACTGATTGAGATGGAGCTGCCCTCCGGAGACCAGGTGTCTGTGTTTCGCAGACGCTACGGCAGCGGGGCGGGCCCTCGGGTCGCGGTCGTTGCCGGAATCCGCGGAGATGCACCGGAAGGCATCCGTGTCGCCCACCGCGTCGCCGGATTCCTCGCCACCGTTGAGGAGCAGCTCTCCGGAGTTGTCGACATCTACCCCTGCGCCAACCCCCTCGCCGCTGAGCAGGGGAGTCGTCGCTGGCCGTTCTTCGACGTCGACCTCAACCGACTGTTTCCCGGTCGCATCCACGGCCACCCCCCCGACCGCACCGCCCATGCCCTGTGCGCTGATGTCCGGGGAGCGGATCTGGTCATCGAGCTTCGAGGCGCACGCCCGTCGTTCCGTGAGGCGCCCCAGGCCCACGTCCGGCAGCGCCACAAGGCCTCCGCTGAGCTGGCACGCTCTGCCAACGTCTCGGTGGTCTGGTCACGGACTCCGGGTCCGGTTGCACCGAGCACCTTTGCCCACCAGTTCGCGGGCTCCATTGTCCTCGAGGGCGGCTCGGGCAACCGCTTGACCGATGCCGTTGGTCGAGACCTGCGAGACGGCGTGCTGAACCTGCTCACTGTGATGGGCATCCTCCCAGAGGCGGCGCTTCCGTTTCCCTGGGCTGCTCTCCAGCGGCCGCTGTGTGTCACCGATGAGCAGGTGTTTCGGATCCGGACCGAGCGCAGCGGCTTGTTCCTACCGACCGGCGAGCTGTGGGCAAAGGTCGAGAAGGGGGAGCCGATCGGCGACCTCATCGAGCCGACCACCGGCGATCTTCTCTGCCAGATCCTCAGTCCGGTCTCTGGTCGACTGCTCGCCATCCGTGAGCAGCCGGCGGTCTTCCTGGGCACGATGGTTGCCCGCGTGGTGGTGGTTCCATGAGCGTCGTCTTCCGCATCGACTCCCCCTATCGGAGCCCCTACGAGCTGCACCGGCTGACCTTCGGCTCAGGCAGTCCCTCAGTGGCCATCGTTGCAGGACTCCATGGCAACGAGCTCAACGCAATCCATGCGGTGAACATGCTGGTCAGCGCCTTGCGGGTCCAGCGTCCCCGAGGGACCGTCCACCTGTTTCCGCTGGTCAACACCTTCGGCGCGGACGAGGCGCGAAAGCGCTGGCCGTTTGATGATCAGGACATCAACCGTGCCTTCCCTGGTGACCCGTCGGGTACCGCAGTCCAGCGCATCGCCTATGCCCTCCTGGAGGCCAGCAATGCGGATGTCTGCGTCGATGTTCACTCTGGCGCACCGCATGTCCGGGAGCTTCCTCAGGTCCGCGCCCCGATGAGCGGCGTGGAGCTTGAACTGGCGCGTGCGAT
Organism: Myxococcota bacterium; assembly: GCA_029251165.1. Lineage (GTDB taxonomy): Bacteria > Myxococcota_A > UBA796 > UBA796 > UBA796 > JAQXDW01. Next base: position 94,545 of record JAQXDW010000067.1, on the reverse strand, counting down.
GGGACTGCCGGTGGTCTGGAGACGTCCCGGTGCGCGGCTTGAAGCCAGCGGTCTGGTGGGTGCGTGGCGAGAGAACGGCCGTCAGGCGCTCCACATTGTCGGAGGTCGCGGCCTGACGCTGGACTCCCGGCTCTCGACCATCATCGCCGGCGGGCTCTCTGGCCTCCTCGCGCACCTCGGCATCGTGCCGTCTATGGGGACCGGGCAGACGCTCGCAGACGTCGCTCATGCCGACATCGAGACCCACCGCGCTCCCTGCGGTGGGTTCTTCATCTCGGAGGTACGGGTCGGGGACATCGTGAAGGCCGGCCACCTGCTGGGCTACCTCCAGACACCTGTCGGCGGAGAGCGCCTCGGCGAAGTCCGAGCGGAGCGCCGCGGTGTCGTGATGACCCTGCGCGCCAATCCCCTCGTCCATGCCGCTGAGCTGCTCGTCCGGGTGGCTCGGCAGGACCGATAGGTGCGCCGTCGTGTGCTCGTGATGGGGTTTGGCCCTTTTCTCTCCATCACCGACAATCCTGCTGCCCGGCTCGCGCGCGAGATCGACGGCATGACCCGTGATGGACTTGCTGTCGTCGGCCGGGTCATGCCGGTCAGCTTTGAGCGTGCGGTCAGCGAGACGCGCGCGGCGGTTGCTGAGGTTGCCCCTGCTGCCCTGATCGGCATCGGCGTCGCCCGGACCCGAAGTGTGATCACAGTCGAGGCGCTGGGGCGAAACATCGCCGATGGCAAAACCCCGGATGTGGATGGGGTGTGCCGGCGCTGTCTCGATGCGGATGGTCCTCCTCAGCGGTCGGTGACCTACCCCACAGCAGCACTTGCATCGCAGATCGGCGCGGTAGTCGGCTATGATGCTGGGCGATATGTATGCAATGCCTGGATTTATCAGATGCTACAGACTCCGCATCCCAGGCTTCCGACCGGATTCATACACATTCCCCCCGCCGGCCTCCAGGCTTCTCTCCTGGCAGACGCACTGGCAGAAATCGAAGGAATAACCAATGGCAACCAGCGTTAAGCGCACCGATGAAGACATCACCTTCGACGATCTGATGTCGCAGATGGGGGTCCGTCGGATGGGCCGCGCGGTGAGCCGGGAGCAGAAGGCACGGGAGAAGCAGCGCCCACCAACGCCGCAGCAGCGCGCAGAGACCCAGCGTGCTGCCGCTCGGAAGGCCCTTCAGGCACCGCAGGCCCCCGCTCGAACCACAGCCACCGATCTCGTCGGCCGCATCAACGAGCTTGAGCGCCAGCTGGCCGCCGCGCGCGCTGCGCTGAGCGCAGAGCAGGAGGCCCGTGTCCAGGTAAAGGTGCAGCGTGCTGCCCTCCAGGACGAGCGTGATGCCGCCATCTCCCGTGCCGATGAGATGGAGCGTCGCTTTGAAGAGCAGCAGCTCCACCTCAATCGGCTCCAGCGGAGAATTGCCGGAAGCGAAGCCCCTGCCAGTCCTCGACTTGTCGACGTCTTGGAGGAGCGAGGTGTCGAGGGGCTCGACGAGGCCAGCTTCCTCATCCGCGGCCTTCTCGCGGCCCGCCAGCTGGATGGGCTGGTCTCCGTTCTTCAAGCTGAGGATCCGATCGCGCTGCTTGCGTGGCTTGAGGATCGGGTGGCGTTGCTCTGTGACGACCACAGCTCAATGCTGCCGCCGGGACGCGCTGGGCTCACGGTGCCGGCGAAGCGCTGTGAGGTCTGCGGAGGCTCTGAGCTGAAGCGCTCGGTGAGAGACTTCATCGACGGCCTGCTCATCAACGGGATGACCCGAGTCTCCATCGTCGGTGGCTCTCCACGAGGGCACCGGATGCTCCAAAAGATTGTCCAGCACCGGGGTCTCAAGCTCCAGTTCGTGCCCTACCTGTCTCGCCGAACTCCTGGACAGATCCGCTCAGACTTGGACAATTCTGATGTCATCGTTGTCTGGCAGGGCGCGGGTGTGCCGCAGGCAGAGCAGTATGTGGGGGGGCCTTCACGGGTCATCCAGGTGCAGCAGCGAAGCATTGCTCGGTTCCTGGGAGAAGCTGCCGAGCAGCTTCGATAGTGGGTTGGGGGTCGCCCTCGTTCGATAAATTGATTATTCCGGCTGTTCTGATGAACACCATCCTGTGAGGCTCACTTGCTGAAGTCTGTTCTCTCCGACGGGGGCCTGAAGGCACTGGCGTACGATGTCGGTCCGGGTCGCTACTACCAGCCGGCTTACCGCAACATCGCCTCCGCGATTGATCTGGAAGCTGGTGCATTCCTCGATATTGGCTGTGGTCCAGGCTGGCTGAGCATCTATGTCGCCTCTGGAAAGCCTGAGCTCGATGCCATCGGCATCGACATCAACGAGGCAATGCTTCAACGCGCGGAGCGTCACAAAGGCACCCGCCTCAATGTGACCTACCACACAATGGATGCCGCCCAGATCATCTACCCCGAGGGCACGTTCAACGCGGTTGCAGCGGTTCAGTCCGCTCACCACTGGACGGACACTGCGGCGGTTCTTGAGGAGGTCTACCGTGTCCTCAAGCCCGGCTGCTCGTTCTACCTCTACGAGGCCGACGCGGAAGCCTCTGAGGTTCCCGATGGCTGGATTCAGCGCCAGGGGGTCTTCCCCCCGGATGCTTGGGTTCTGCGCAACTGGAAGCGCTACGGAATGGACGCCACCCGCTGGGAAGAGCTCAAGCAGGCAGTGCGTGCGAGCTCCTTCGGCGGCGGAGAGGCTGGACGGCACGGGTTCTACCGCCGGCTGGTCCTGACCAAGTAGCCAGCCGCTTGCTCCTCCTCCTCTATGGCTGCCTTGGCGCACTCCTTGAGGCAGAGCTCGTGCTCGGGGAGGAGCTGCCTGCGGTAGAGATTCCCGGCGCGCCGCTGAGCTTGCTGGGCACCGCCGTTGCTGTCGGAACCGCATCTGGAGAGCCAATCGTCGTCATCGGCGCGCCCGGTGCTGGTGAGGTCCTGGCCGTGGATGGCGCAGGCCTTGAGCAGTGGCGGCTGTCTGGAGAGATCGGCCTGGGCCGTAGGGTGTGGGCTGGCGATGATGCTGTAGCGGCCTGGCTGCCTGGTGTCGGAGTGCTGAATGCAAGCGGAGAGGTCGTGCTCCGCGCGCCGGAGGCCACGGCCCTTGCCCGGTGTCCCGATGGGAGCTGGTGGACCGGGGAGGGGATCGGAGATGCCCTGGACTGTGGCGCAGGGGGACTCATTCGCTCGATGTGTGATGGCAGCCGCTGCACCGTGAGCCTTCAGGTCGAGCCTGGCGTAGAGGGCGTTCGCTTAGGCGAGACCTCCGCAGGCTCGGACGTCGGCTGGATGGGAGCTCGGGCGTGCTGGGGCGATGCCGCTCTGGAGAACGATCCTCACCCCGGTGCGGTGTTCTGCGACGACGGCTCTGAGCTTGTCGGGCTCGACGGTGACCACCTCGGTGCGGCGATCGGTGCGAGCCGGGCAGCGGGAGTATTCAACAAGTGGCAGGTTCCAGCTAGGGTACGCATGGTGCCGCTCGACGGCGGACCGATCTGGATGCTGGACCGCGCCGCAGAGCGCAGCCGGGTCGCGCTGGCTGAGGGAGAGGGAATCGTGGCGATTGGCTTGCCCGGATACATCTCAGAGTCGGCCAGCGAGGGGCGCGTTTACCTGGTGACACCATGATCGATCTCATCGCAGTCTCAATCATCGGAGGGGGCTTGAGCATCGGAATGCTGTGCTGGAGTCACCACAGAAGCGCAGCAGGGCCCACCTGGACCCCCTCCGAATCCTTTATGGCCCTGCTGATGATGATCTGGTGCAGCAGCCTGGGAGCACTGATTTTTATGCGCGCGGCAGGAGACAGCTGGCTGCCGGATAGCTCGGTGTCGGTCCTTCCTGCCATCCTGGGAACCGGCGTCGGCGGTCTGCTCACGGTGGCGTTTATCCGCCTTCGGGCTTCCTGGGCGGCGCTGGGCTTTGTGGGCTGTGAGCGAACCTGGATCCTCCGTGCAGCAGCCTGTGTGCCCGGCTTCCTCGGTGTCTCTCTGGCCTGGGGGCTGCTGCTGGAGGTGCTCGGGGTGGCGGCGCAGCAGGAGATCGTTGCCTTGTTCATGGCCCGCTGGCCGTCGACGGAGGCTCTCCTGATGGTCGGCTACGCAGTCATGGTCGCGCCGCTGGTCGAGGAGCTGCTGTTTCGTGGCTTCTTGCTCCCTCCGCTTGTCGCCCGGCTTGGCTCTCGTGGCGGAGTCGCGCTGACGGCGTTCCTGTTCGGGATGATGCACATCAGCGATCCCCAGGCGGTCCCGCCCTTGATTGTGCTGGGCTCGGTGCTTGGCTGGCTGCGACTCCGTAGCGGCTCGCTGTGGCCGGCCCTGGTTCTTCATGTCGGCAACAACGCCATGGCGTTCGTGCTGCTTCTCCTCAGCCAATCCCTCGAGCCCTAAGAGGAGCATGGCGAGCACGGAGGCTCCTGGAGTCACTCCCGCAGTCGCTGTGGCTTGGACCCAGGACTGATAATTTGTTCACCCCCGGCTTCTTGAATCGTGAGCAGGCAGGGCTTATAGATCTCCATGGCGGTGTGTCAGGTCGGTGACAGCTTCAAAGGAGACTGATGGGCTATCGAAAGGCTGGAGAGGACAAGAGCGCCCGGAGCCGGCATCGAGAGAAGGCTGAGGAACTGATCGAGCGAACCGGTCTTCCTCGAAACCTTGCCTTTCAGGTTGCGATGGGAAGCCTCACACTGAGCGATGCGCTGAACAAGCTGGCGTTTCGCGATGAGGTTGAGAAGCTCATCCGCCGTCACGACTTCCAGCGCTCCCTCGCCACTCAGATCGCGATGGGACAGGTGAGCCTGGAGGATGTCCTTCGGAAGAGTCGTCGACAGGTGTACTTCCGTGAAAACAGCCAGCGAAGTGTTCTCACCGATTCGATGGGGGAAAATCTTCGCATCAACCTCATGCTCCATGGTCAGAAGCGACTCCAGGGGCGTGTGCAGGAAGTGGGAGCCTACGACTTCTGCTTCCAGGGGAAGGGAGAGCCGGTCACCATCCACAAGCTGCAGGTAAAGGCCGCGTGGGATGGTCGTCGGAATGCTGCAGTGCTCTCCTCCGTCAAGAAGAACAAGAGCCGAGCGGAGGCCTGCGAGCCCATCGTGAAGCCACAGGACCGGTACCACTGCTCCAACCGCCGGCTGTTTCTACACATGGAAGCAGGCGAGCGACTGAACATCCACTTGCTTGAGGGGGCTAGCCTCACTGGCACCATTGCCTGGATCAGCAAGTGGGAGCTGGGCCTGACGTTGAAGAAAGGTCCGGTCGTCGTCATCTTCCGGCATGCAATTGCCGAATTAGAGGTTCATCAATGAGTTTGTTCAAGGGGGGCCTTACAGCCCGGCGCTATCGGGTCATCGGGGAGGTGCCGTCGGATTTCCGAACGTCGTACCAGGCCCAGCTCGAGGAGTTCGCATTTCACGAGCCCACCAGCGCACTGCACGACGGGGAGAGCGCGGGGTGGACCCAGATCCACAACCTGCTCGATACCGACTTCTCGGACATCAACAAGTGGCTCTACAACCACTACCTGGTGGCCTCACTGCGGGTAGACAAGAAGGTCCTGCCCAGCAAGCTGTTCGCCGCACACCTCGACAAGCGCTGTCAGGGATGGTGCCGAAGCAACGGCAAGGAGCGCTGTCCGGCACGGATCAAGGCAGAGCTCAAGGAGACCTTGACCCAAGAGATGCTTCTCAAGACGCTCCCTCGGGTGCAGACGTTTGAGTTCTGCTGGAACATCGTCGACGGCTACGTCCTGTTCCTCTCTACCTCTGAGTCCGCAAATGATCGCTTCCGGACTCTGTTTCGGAACACATTCAACATCGTTCTTGCTCCATTCTCCCCCCTCGACTTCCTCACTGATCAGCCTGAGATTGCCGCTGCGCTGGAGTCTCAGGGAATCAGCGACTACCGCCCCTCCGATCAGGCATAGAGAGCTCAAACGATGAGTACCGACGAAGGAACCCCTGCGCTTCCCCACCTCTCCATTGAATTCTTCATGTGGCTGTGGTTTGCCTCTGAGCGAGACGGCGGCAGCATGACCCTCCCCGAGAACATCGGCACGATCGACGTCTGGGTCGAGAACCGGCTGTCTTTCCGTGGACTGGCTGAGGAGAAGGCCCGAGCTGTGGTCACCGGCGAGAACGCCGCGTCCTCCTTAGAAGCCCTCGCTGCGCTCGCGGCAGGCAAGGTGGTCAAGGACATTCAGATCCACATTCGCCGCGAGGAGCGTGAGTACAGCGTCACCCTCCGTGGCGACAACCTCGATCTTGCCGCCAAGCTTCCTCCCCACTCTGGCGAGGGAGAGGACGGCCTGCTCTACGAGCGGATGTATCTCTACGAAGATCTCTGGTATGTCGTCGAGGGCCTCTACAAGCGGTTCGGTCTGGAGCGGACCCACGCCACTTGGAGCGCGACCCTCAACGCAATCCGTGGCTGGGTCGCCGGTGGCGCATGCGATGCCGTGCCTGCGCCGGACATTGCACTGCCGAGCACTGCCGCGGTGGTCTCCGACGAAGACAGCGTTGTCGTTGAGGGAGATGGCGATACCGAGGACGGCGAAGAGTAAGCGTCAGCATCTCTTCACCCAGAGGATATGTCTGGGGGCTTGCCCCTCAGACCACCACTGGATAAACAAGCCTTGTGCGCACGCATAGCTCAGCTGGATAGAGCGTTGGCCTCCGGAGCCAAAGGCCACAGGTTCGAATCCTGTTGCGTGTACTGATTCGCCACCAAGAGGTTTCTCTTGGTGGCGTTCTTTGTTTCTCTTAATTTCCTCGATTCTCCCAGGCTGCACCCAGTCTGCTAGCGTGGTAGTATTCATGTGATGCTGCGGTATCTACCGATACTCCCCACAATGGATCCCCGTTACCCCAATGGAGGCTGTTCTTGAAGGTTCGCTTCTGGGGTGTCCGTGGTTCGATCCCTGTTCCGGGCCCTACGACCGCTCGGTATGGTGGAAACAGCTCGTGCATCGAGGTGCGGGCCAAGGAGGGGCCGCCGTTAATTCTGGACTGCGGTACCGGAGCACGTCCGCTCGGCTGGGATCTGCTCGCGCGAAAAGTTCCAAACGTCGAAGTGTTGTTCACGCACTTCCACATGGATCACCTGTTCGGCTTCCCGTTCTTCGGGCCCATCTTCAGCCCGAACTGTGATCTGACGGTCTGTGTTCCGGCTTACAGCGGTGTCGATGCCCAGAGCAAGCTTGGCCGATACCTCAACGGCATCTACCATCCGCTGCGCATCCGCGATGTCGCGGCTCAGATCCGCTTTGAGGGCGTCCGTCCTGGTCGGGTCTTCGAGCGTGGTCCTTACCGAATTCATGGTGTGAGCCTCAACCACCCCGGCGGCTCCTGCGGCTACCGAATCGAGTGTGAAGGCAAGGTGGTGGTTTACCTCACCGACACCGCGCCCCTGGCCCGTCCCGACGAGGGACTGACCGTAGACAAGCCGCCGCCGGCACCCGAGGCTCGGGTGCTGAAGGCGATGTCCGAGGCGGATCTCCTGATCATGGACACCATGTTCTCCTGGGAGGAGTACCTCGAGAAGATGACCTGGGGACACGCATACCCCGAGTATGCCGTCAAGCTGGCGAAGGCGGCAGGGGTGCGCCAGGTCGCGCTGTTCCACCATGCACCCGATGCGTCTGACGAGGCTCTCGATCAGCTCGCTGCAAAGTGGTCTACTGCCACTGAGCCCCGGGTCTTTCTCGCCAGGGAGGGCTTGACGTTGGATCTCGAGGGATAGCGACCTACATTGATGGCTCGGTTCTCAACAGTATTCTTTCTGGATGCGTCATCCTCATCGGCGCGCTCTGGTCGGTCTACTTCTTCAACCGGCTCTGGCAGCAGTCCCTTCGCGATCAGGTCTCTGAGGCGATTGAGGCTGCAGGTGCGCTTGGAATCGGCCTCACAGAGCCGGGCTTCCAGGCTCGGCTCATCGCCCAAGGCGTGGTGGATGGTCGGCAGATCGTCGTGGAGTGGCGCGGTGGGCCGATGGGACCACGCAGTCGCCTGAGAGTCGATGGGGAAGGGGACTGGCGCACGCTCATCACCGACGAGGCTGCACTGACAGCAGCCCTCGGAGAGGACTACGCTGGCGGGTAAGGTCCGGCGGCTCTTTTGCTACGGATGCGCGAACCCTGCCAGCTCTCTGGCGGTGTCTCGGGCGGCGCGCTGCGCTTGCGCGTGAGCGCGGAGCCTGCCGAGGACATCGTTGAGGCGTGCGGGGATGTAGTCTCCAGGTTGCATTCGCGCGAGAACGAGTCCGGCTCGGGCTTCTTCCTGGTAGGCTGCGGCGTACTCGACCAGCGCAGCGACTCGGTTGCGTTCCTGGGCGAGTCCTTCGCGGTGACTGCGAAGCTTCTCCAAGTGCCCTGCGGCGGCGACGCACCGCTCGACCACAAATTCATCGTCGCTCTGCTCGGCGTCGGCGTAGAGCTGTGCGATTCGGGTCTGGAGATCCATGTCGCTGATCGCCTCGATCTCCCTGTCTATGACCTGCAGGCTCCACTGCAGCTTATAGATCCAGGCCGCAACCTCACCGAGTCCGTCGCGGATGTCGTCGTCCGAGGCATGGGCCGCAAGCGCTGTGTCGAGTCGGTGTGCCTTGATGCAGGGGGGCTGGTATTGGGGAGCAAGGGCGGCTTTGATCCTGCGGGGGGACGGGATGCGCTGGGTGACGCTGTAGCGCAGCGCGGCGACCACGGTGAGCTGGCTGGCGAGCAGTCCGAAGAGGACACCGTGAAGTCCAGCAGCGAGGGGCTCTGTGGGCATACCTCCGAGGAGCCGGATGGATGCCCACCACCCCAGGCCGACCGTGGCGATACCGGCGAGGGTGGTCTGGATGAGCTGCCAGCGATCGAGGTCGGTGCGCATCCACGCAAGCCCGGCGCCGATGATGCCGCCAGCGAGTAGAACCTGTACACCAGAGATGCCGACCGCGCCGCCGTTGGTTGCTGGCAGGAGGGAGAGGGTCCAGATCCCGCCAAGGGTGGCCGCGACGATGGCCGCGGCCTTCGCTGGGCTGCGATAGCCGATGGCGAGGACTGCTGCGCTCAGGGAGCCGCCCACTGCGAGCGCTGGATGTCCGTTGGCGAAGCCAGCAGCGGTGAGTCCCGCAGCAGCGGCGGCCTGGCATGCCGTCCAGGTGAGCTGTCGGCTCAGGAGGGGGCGTCCGTCTACTGCTGGCAGTCGGTAGCGTCCGACCGTGGGCAGGCTGGGCTCAGTAGCGGCTGTAGCCACGTGCAGACTCCTTGGCCTTCTTGACCTCGTAGTGTCCCTCGGCGGAGCGGTCGAAGTCCGCCTGCTGGACCGCAAAGTCATCGGCGATCTCTTCGAGGGCCGGTGAATCGTAGCGGCGCGAGAGGGAGCGGAGCAGGTGCTCTCCTTCCTGGAGTCGGGCGGTGGCCTCGGCTTTGTTGCCGTTCTGCAGCTCACGGGCACCCTCATCGAGCATCTTTGCAGCCGCTGCGGAGGCTGCTGCTGAGCCGCGTCGCGCGTCAATGGAGTGGCTGGCGACGGCCTCGCTGGCGGTGATGGTCGCATTGACCGTCGCGGACACCGCCAGTGCCGTGTGGTCCACCGGATCGCTGTAGCGAAGCGAGATCTGTGCGACGTCGTGCTCACCGAGCTGACGGTCATCCACGCGAACCCGGGCGACAATCTTGCGCACGCTGCCGCCGTGGACGTCTCCGAGGAACACGCTGTAGCCGTCTTTTTCACGGGCTCCTTCGTAGCCGTAGAGCTCCAGCAGCTCGACCCCATCGGCGAGGTTGATATCGACGGTGGTGCTGCGCCCGGCGACCGCACCCATCTGGGCCAGCTCTGCGGAGAACAGGTCGGAGAGCTGACCTGGGCGCTCGACGAAGTGGTAGCCTCCGCCGCCAGCGTCGGACATCGCGGCGAGTAGATCCTCGTTGTAGTCCAGGCCGAGCCCCAGTCCGCTGACGGTGATGCCCTTGAGGAGCTGATCACCAGAGCGGCGTATCAGCGCGTCAGGGTTGGTGACACCGAGGTTGGCCATCCCGTCGCTCAGCAGCACAACGCGCTTGACCCCTTCAATGGTGTCGTCGCTGAGGAGCGCCTGCCCCTTGGTCAGTCCATCGTAGAGGTTGGTTCCGCCGCCCGGCTTGATGCCGGAGATGAGGAGCTGCATGCGGCTGGCTTCGGCTGCCCCGGTGGTCTCGATGAGGACCTCAGCCTTGTCGCTGAAGGTCACCAGCGACATCGTGTCGTCGGGGCCGAGGAGCCCGACCAATTCGCTGGCTGCCATCCGTGCGTTGGTGATCTTGCCCTTTCCACCCATCGAGCCCGAGGTGTCCATGACCACCGCGAGGTGGACTGGCAGGCGCTCAGAGCCCTCGATGTCATCTGCGGAGACCTCGATGACCAGGAAGCGGTCCTCACCCGAAGACTGCATCAGCGAGCCCTGGTCGAGTCCGGCATTGAGGTGCAGGCTGCCGCCAGAGGCTGCGACCGGCTCAGGCAAGACCTCGGCAAGGGGCTTGGGGACGGGTGTCGGCTTCGTGACCGCCGCCTCTTGGACGAGCGAGGGCGCAAAGATGGCAGCAAGCAAGGCGCCTGCCGCGAGTCCGGTGGTGAGCTGCCAGCGCTGCATTGAACTCTCCTGTGAGTGGTTTCGGGCTGAACCCACTCGACAACGCCACGCGACAATGGTTCCTTACAGACTTTCCGACGCCTTCTTGATTATGTGTGTACCAACGGTGCAGAGAACGGGGAGATACTGTGGCAGACAAGCTGACTGTGGTGCTGGCCGGTGGAGGAACGGGCGGTCACGTCTATCCCGCCTTAGCGATGGGCGAGGCGCTCTCCGAGCGTGGACACACCTTGCTGTATTTTGGCGATGCCGATCGGCTTGAGGGAAGGGTCGCTCCGCAGCGAGGGGTGCCGTTCACCGCGATCCCGGCGCTCCAGTACCCGCGAGCTGGGCTGGCCTCCAAGATTCGGTTTGCCCTCGGCCTCCTCAAGACGATCCTGTATAGCCGCCGCGAGCTCAAGAAGTCCGGCGCGACCCTGGTGCTTGGTGTCGGCGGCTACATCGCAGCGCCCCCGGTTCTTGCAGCCTGGACCCTTGGTATTCCCAGGATCATTCATGAGTCAAACGTGACGCCGGGTATGGCGAACAAGCTCTGTGCGCGGTTTGCAGACCTGGTCATGGTGACCTACGAGCAGACCGGCGCGAAGCTGCCTGGAGATGCCCCCCGCGAGGTCGTCGGCTGTCCGGTCAACCCGAGGGTGCTCCAGGGAGATCGGAGCGCCGCTGCGGCCCGCTACGGCATCGATCCGGCGCGGTCGACTCTTCTCGTCGTCGGCGGCTCGCTCGGCGCGGCCACCATCAACCAGCTCGCTGCGGCTGGAGCCGCACTCACGGATCGCGCCTGGCAGATCATCTGGATCACGGGGCCGCGCTACCTCAAGGAGATCACCTCGAGCCTCGGAGTGCTTCCCGAGGGGGTCATTCTGGTGGGCTATGAGGACCGCATGGGCGATGCCTATGCGGCTGCCGATCTCGTGCTGTGTCGCGCGGGGAGCTCGACCCTTGCTGAGCTGACCGTTCTCGGAAAGCCCTCAATTCTGGTTCCCTCTCCCAACGTCACCGACAATCACCAGGAGGCCAACGCGCGGGGCCTGGAGTCGGCCGGTGCAGCGGTTGTGGTCGTCGAGCGAGACCTCGATGTCTCCAGCACGGTCATCGAGATCGATGCGCTGCTGTCGAGCGCAGAGCGGCTCTCGGTGATGTCGGAGTCCGCGAAGTCGCTCGGACAGCCGGACACCGCTGGCATGGTCGCCGACCTCATCGAGGGGCGGTTCAGCTGAGCGATGCGGTCAGTCCGATACCGATCCAGGCAACCCCGATGATCGCAGAGGCTGCCGCGGTTCCTTGGAGAATGCGCCGGAGAGTGCGGGGGCCATGTCGTCCGGTGATGCGTCCGATCATAAAGGAGAACGCAGTCATCGAGGCCACAGCTGCCACGAGGTAGGCCGTGAGGTAGCCCGCGGCCTGCGTCGGCGGCAGGGCTAAAGAGGGGAGGACGCCGAGGAGGTGACCGCCACCAGCGGTGCCGTGCAGCGCACCGACCCAGAAGGCTGCGTGGCTGTGGTTGGAATGTCTTGCTGGACTGTGTTCTTGCGCGGCGTGGACGTGGAGGTGCTGGTGAGTGCTGCCGCCGTGGGTGTGGTCGTGGCTGTGAACCGCGATGTCAGAGGCACGCTTGAGCGCCCACAGCCCGATGCCCAGCAGGAGAAAGCCGACCATCAGCTCTGAGAATGCTGAGATGCGCTGGATGTCGATGACGTCCCGCGCGAGCTGTCCGAGACCACCCAGGACCACGACCCCGATGCCGTGCCCCAGTCCCCAGGATGCCCCGGTTCGCATGGCATGCTGCGGGCTGTGGGCGGACATGGGGGCGAGGGCGGCGAGGTGGTCTGGACCGGAGACGACGTGGGCTGCGCCAGCGGCTGTCCCAGCAGTCACTGCGGCGGTGAGGCTTAGCATGTCAGCACACCTGAGGTCAGCCGGAGCACCACCCTGCCGAGGAGGAGTTCGGGGCTGATGGTTCCAAATGAGCGGCTGTCGGTGCTCTCTGTTGGGTTGTCCCCGAGCACAAACAGACGGCCATCATCGGTGAAGTGACTCAGCCGCTTGACGATCTGGACGTCGGCTCGGAGCGGGTGTCGAGTCAGGACCACATCGCCCGGCGAGGGGGCGGTGTGTGGGGCGATCAGCACGACATCCTCTGGGCTCAGCAGCGGCAACATGCTGCGCCCGGAAACACGAAACCCGCGCCGACGGCGCAGGCTCCATTGGATGAGATGCCAGAGGGCCGAGAGTGTCACTCGACCCTCCAGATTCGATCAGCTGGCGGTGTACCAGGTGATGTCACGGCCCTTGATGCCCCAGAAGATGGTGTGGATGTCCTCGATGGCATCCATCAGCGCCTGAGCGTTCTCGTTGCTGACGTTGACCTTGCAGGCACTGCAGAGCTTGGTGGCGTTCCAGATCTTGGTGTGCAGATCGGGATGGGCCTCGAGGTGCTGGGGCTTGAAGAAGTCAGTCCACAGCACGAGGATCTGCTCCTTGGCCTTGTGTGCTTCCTCTTCCTTGATTGCGATGTAGCGCGACATGGTGTTGCTGTAGTTGGCCCACGCGACAGCATCGTTGGTGTCCGGCGGGGTCATCGCGGAGATCTTCTTGGTCATCGAGCGGACAGCCTCGGCTGCGATGCGTGCAGATGCTGGATCGTAGACACCGCATGGGCCGTCACAGTGCGCCTCGGCTTCGGGGAGCTGGCCGATGAACTTCTTGATGGTCTTCTTGAGCATATAAACCTCGCTGGAATGGAATGCAGACTGGGTTGTGTCCATAGACAGATAACAGATATTTCCAGACCGACTCAGCCGAGTGAGTCGGAGATCTTCTGGAAGAGTCCGGCATGGCGCCGCTTGGACTTTGCGAGCACCTCAAACCAGTCCGCGATATCGGCAAATCCCTCGCTCCGGGCCTCCGCTGCCATCGCTGGGTAGAGGTCTCGGGCATGCATGAGATCGGCGGTCATGGCTGCGACGAGGTTGCCGCTGGTCTCGCCGATTGGGGTCCCGGTGACGGGGTCGCCGACTGTCTTGATGAAGTCGAGGTGGCCATGGGCGTTGACTGCATCGCTCTCAGCGACCTCGCTGAAGAACTGCGCGACGTCTGTGTGGCCCTCAAAGTCCGCGATGGTGGCAAAGTAGCGGTATCGCCAGATCGCCTGACTCTCGACCGCGAAGGCTTGCTTGAGGTTAGCGAGGGTGTTGCTGCCGGCAAGATCAGGCATGGTGGAGGCTCCATGGGGCTCTTTCTTCTATCCAATTCGAGCGCGACATGCTGACGAACCTGCTGCTCATCTTCACGGGGTCTGCCGATGAGCCAGACGCTTACCTCGTCCGACTCCACGGCGCGGCAGGCGGCTTGGTTGGTGGGCCTCAGGGCGTGACCGATGCGCTCTCTGCAGGCGGCTTTCTCAGCGGGCGGATCACGGTCCATGGCGAGCGCGCAGCGCTTGAGGCTGCGGCCCGAGAGGGTCTGCTTACGGAGGACACCCGCTCCGCTGGTGCCTTGTTTTTTGGGGCCCGCTTCACGTCCGCTGAGACGGTGTACTGGCGTGTTGGATTTGCCCACAACCACGAGACCCCGATCGCGGTCTTCTCCGAAGATCCACTCGGCGGGATCCTCGGGAGTGCTGAGGGGATCCGGCACCGCAGCGGTCTGGAGGTCGGCGGTGGGCTCTCGCTGCCGACTGAGCTGGCGCTGTTTGGGCTTGCAGATCGGCTCGCGCTTCATGTCGACGGCGGCATCTCCTGGCTGGTTGATGACAACGGACCGCCGCTGTACGTCTGTGTCGAGCTCGGCGGTCACATCGGCGTCGGTCAGCGCCGCTGAGAATGCTCGCCAGGGATCCACTTCCAGGCTTCAATTTCGGTAATCATCTCTGAACGGGCCGCCTCACGCTTGAGGCGGATCCGCCGGAAGTCCCATGTGTGGTTGAGGCGGAACTCTCGGTGAAAGGAAAGGTATCGATCGACGAACAGTGGGAAGCCGAGGAGCTGAAGAGACTCGCTGCGGCGCATGGGCTCTGGCAGGGAGACGCGGAGCATGAAGATGTGGTCGTCGAGCAGTCGAATCACGGCGCGCTCGAAGGCCATCTCTGTGATCCCATCGTGCAGCGTGCGGGTGCTGATCAGCTCGCCGAGCTGATCGCCGATCTCATCCCGGCTGTCGCGAAATGGGCGACTGGTGAGTCGGCTGACGTCGATGTAGACCCCATCAGGGAGCGCATAGGGAACGGTGTCGATGTCGGGGAGGTCCTCAGAGAGCTGGTCTCGCCGCTCCGCAGCCGAGGCTGTTCTCTCCAGCAGCGCCTCCGCCGGAATCCCGGTGAGCACTGGAGTCTCTTGTCGGCAGCCCGACAGCAGCGCGGCGATGATCAGACCGGAGCCCATGTGACCACCCTACCCCGGTAGCCGGCGGGTTAGGGACTGCCGCATGCAGATCACGGTTCGATACTTCGCCGCGCTTCGAGAAGCGCGTGGCTGCGATGAGGAAGCGCTCGCTGTCTCGGAAGGCACCGATGTTGCTGCGCTCTATCAGCAGATCTTTTCCGACAGTCCTCTTGCGGTGCTGCGGGTAATGTTCGCGGTAAACCAGAGCTATGTAGGCGCAAACCATGGCCTCGTCGATGGCGATGAGGTGGCGTTTATTCCGCCACTCGGAGGGGGCTGAGGTGATCACGATCACAGAGACGGTCATCGATTGTGCCGCTGTTGAGGCTGCGGTTGCCCGACCAGGGGCTGGCGCAATTCTTACGTTCTCCGGCGCGACCCGAGACAATTTCGGGGGCCGCCGGGTGACCGGGCTGTCGTATGAGGCCTACCAGCCGATGGCCATCGCGGTGATGACGGAGATCGCTGAGGAGGCCGCCGCACAGTGGCCGGGTGCACGGGTGGCGATTGTTCACCGCATCGGCGCGCTCACCATCGGAGAGATCAGCGTGATCATCTCCGTCTCAACCCCTCACCGCGCGGACTGCTATGCCGCCTCGCGGTTTGCCATCGATGCGCTCAAAGAGCGTGTCCCGATCTGGAAGAAAGAGCACTACGCCAACGGCGAGGGTGCCTGGAAGGAGAACCAGCCGTCATGAGCCAGAACGGTGATCGCTACAAGTTTGTTGACCATCCACCCGACTCGTACCGTCGACCGGACGTCAATCCCTATGTCCGCTCTTACCGAACGTTTGGGCCCGAGATCATCGTCGGTGATCAGGCCCCCGGCTTTCGCGGACGCTGGGGGGAGGGGGCCTTCGATCCCCCTGCACCACTGCACGTCGAGATCGGTCCTGGGAATGGCTTCTACCTCTCCGGCATGGCTGGCAAGCACCCTGACCAGAACTGGCTCGGCGTCGAGATCCGGTTCAAGCGGGTGGTGCTGTGTGCCAAGAAGATTCGCGCTGCCGGCGTCCCCAATGCCAAGATCACCCGCTACGACGCCTGGTGCCTCCGCGACATCTTCGCGGATGGCGAGATCGCCGGGCTCTACACCAACCACCCGGATCCGTGGCCAAAAGAGAAGCAGGTCGACAAGCGCCTGATGAGCCGTCCGTTCGCGGAGTGGGCCGCTGGTGCTCTGAAGCCGGGTGCAAAGTGGCGCCTGAAGACGGACTTCAAGAGCCACGTCGAGCGCCTGTCTGGCTGCCTCGATGGGCTGCCGTTTCGGATCCTGGGCCGCAGCGATGATGTCCTTCATGCCGGCACACCGTGGCCTGCTGAGGACGACATCGTCACGAACTACCAGCAGAAGTTCTACAACAAGAACCTGCCGATCTACGCACTGTGGCTGGAGCGCATCTGAGCGGAGAGCCGCTCCAGCAGCACCGTCAGCCGGATTCGATCGAGCACCAGGAACACGATCGCGGTCAGCGACTGCACCCCGTAGACCCACCAGTGGAACGTCAGCGCCATGCCGACGGCGACCGCGTCCATGGCCCCACCAGAGACGCCAAACAGGCCGACCGCAGCCCGGAAGGCCGCCTCGTAGGTGCCGGCGAAGCCTGGCGCTGAGGGGATGATGGTCGCCAGCATCGTCACGCACAGCACCCCGATGCCCTCGCCGTAGCCGATCAAGTCGCCGACGCCGAAGGCTGCCGCGAGCGGAGGGTACATCAAGCCGGTCAGGCCCCAGATGACGGCGGTCAGAGCAAGGATGCTCCCCGCTCGGCTCCGTGCCGCTTCCAGCGCCGTCACGAAGCCCTCAGCGAATCCAACCAGCGGTCGCACGAGGTGTCCCAGCAGGCGGACTGCCGCGAGTTGGTTCAGCAGCACCAGCGCGCTGCGTCCAGCAAAGAACAGGCCGGCGAGACCAAGGACTGCGAACGGCAACACCATCGAGGCCGTCTTCTGCCCCAGCGCAACCCAGTCCACCACAGTCTCTCCAATCACCAGTGTTTGGCTGGGTGTCTCTACGAGCCATGCGACCATGGCGAGCATGGTGAAGGTCGCGAGCAGATCGACGGCACGCTCCAGGACAACCATCGCGAACCCGGCAGACAGCGGGGTACCGTCGCGCTCCAGAAGCAGCAGCGGTCGGCTCAGCTCTCCGATGCGGGCCGGCAGGGTGTTGATGAGAAAAAAGCTGACGCAGAGCACGGAGAGGCTGGTTCGGAAGGTGTGCTCTGGTGACACACAGCGCAGGATGATCGCCTGACGCCAGGCGCGAAGGGTCTGCTGGAGGAGGAAGATCACCGCGACGACGAGGAGCCAGGACAGATCGGCTGCGGCGATCGCATCGGCGGCATCGGACACTGGCACTCCCCACAGCGCCAGCGACAGCGCAAGGCCGCCGAGGGTGAGGCCGAGGGTGACCTGTCCGGCGCGGTCGGCGAGCAGACGGAGGAGGGGGTGGCTCAACGGCGCCGACGCAGACCAAGGATGGGCAACAGGAAGAGCGCAGCGGCGCTGCCTCGACCGCAGCCAGCGGAGCCGCAGCCCCCCGCTGGATCTGCCGGGTTGGTGCCGGCCCGGTACTCATAGAGGTTGCTGTAGCCGTCGCCATCGAGGTCGTCGAGGCTGTCGTCGAGGCTGTCGTCGAGCCCCCAGGTGCGCTCCCAGGCATCGGCCATTCCGTCGTGGTCATTGTCGACGGGAATGACGAGATCGATGCCGGCGATGTCGTCTCCGGCGATGGTCGAGATGGCCTCTACTGCGCCGCCGTTGGGGGTGCCTGGATAGTAAGCGGTGGTCCAGCCCGGATCGGCATCGCAGTACCCGCCGTAGCTCGCCTGAAGCTCCCAGTCTCCGGCAGGGAGACCGTCTAAGATATAGCGGCCCTCAGCATCTGTGGTGGCGGACTCTGCTTCGTCTTCCAGCAGCGCGAGCACGAAGGCCCCGTACACCGGCAGCCCCGCATCGTCGGTGATTGTTCCCGAGAGGGTGACCGCTGGCGGAATGGAGATGGTCAGCGCCGCATCTGCGGCATCGGGGATGCTGATGATGGCCTCTGTGCCGTCGGCGTCCCGGTAGTGGTCGTCGGTGAACCCCTCGTCTGCAGCGTAGATGTAGAGGCTGTAGTCGCCACCGTGCAGCCCGACGATCGCTCCGATGCCGCCGTCCCCAGCGGTGGCACCCTTGCCGACGGTCCCGTTGGAGTTGTAGAGCATCAGCCCGGGACCCTCAATGGTCTCGCCGGTCTCGCCGTCGATGAGGGTGACCGTCAGGGTGGACTCGGTGGGGGCAAAGAGGTCGACATCCGAGAGCAGCATGCCCTCGTCGGGGGCCTCCAGGAACGTCGTCGGGCGATCCTTGTCGGGGTAGTAGGTCAGCGCGAGACCGGCGGGCTCGCTCCAGGAGAGGACTGAGCCCGTCGGCAGGCCATCTGCGACATAGCGACCGTCAGCGTCGGTCTGGGCGGTGGTGATCTGGCTGCCGGCGTAGACGATGACGTTCGTCCCCTCGGCCGCTGGATCGTCGGGGCCATAGACCCCACCCTCGACGGTGACTCCAGGCAGGAGGGTGTGCTCTCCGACGTCTGCAGTGGATTGCTCTGTGACCGTGAAGACGAGGGCATCCTCGCTGTCATAGACCCTGCCGAGGTGCTGGTTTGGCAGGCCGTCGAGCTCGACCTCACAGCTCCAGTCGTCTCCGTCGAGGCCGACGATCTCAAACTCACCATCGACGTCCGTGAGGGCCGCTCGGGCGAAGTAGTCTGGGTGACGTGCCGTGACGGTCGCGGAGGCGGCGGGGAGCCCGTCGGGAGTGATGAGGCGACCAGTGAGGGCTGCGGCGGTGGGCAGCGAGAGCGTGACCTGGGCCTCGTCGGGGTACAGCAGGGTACCAGCACAGAAGTCGATGCCCTCCGGGTAGATCCGGGTGGCGTGGTTGTCGGTATAGGCGGGGTAGGCAAGCAGTCGGTAGGGGCGGTCTGCGAGCCCTGAGATGGTGAACACACCGTCGGCATTGCTGACGACGCTGCTTGCAGAGAGGCGGAGATCATAGGCATAGACCGTGACCCCGCTCAGCGGCGCGCCAGACTCGTCATCGACGACCACGCCCGTCAGCGACCCCGCTGCCGCGACCGAGAGGCTGAGCATCACGACCACTGGTCAGCTCCAGCAGCCTGATCGAGTCGGTCAATGACCTTGAGGATGGCCGCGGTGTTGGTGAGGTCTCCGCGCAGGGTCGCGCCGCGCCAGCCTCTCCGAAGGACACGTGCCGTGGGGCTGACTCCGGCAGACTTGGAGAGTCCATCTGCGGCGCGGAGGATGAGGGCGTCTGCGCTCCGTCGCTGGAGCACCCCCTCGATGTGCTGTGCGCTGAGCGGGATCTCATCGGGCACGAGGCTGAGCACCCGGGTGAGGTGAGGGGGGAGGATGGGCGCGTAGTTCTCCAGCAGGATCTCGATGCCGTCTGTGTGACCGCTGCTCCCCTCGATGAAAGCAACCGCCACCGCGAGGTGCTCAGGCGGTTGGGCTCGGAGGGCGTCGAGGAGCGTGAGGGTGGCGGGAATGGCCGGGGAGGGCGTCAGGCGCGGCGGGGCTTGGACGTGACGGAGCGTGAGTCCGCCGCTGAGCAGTGCGAGCCCTCCAGCGGCGATGGTCGCCAGAGGAGTCCAGAGTCCGATGCCAATGGCAGCGAGGAGGGTCGCGATGCTGACCGCTATATGGAGCCGTCGCAGCCCGACACGCTCACCAGACAGACCGTCCGCTGGGACGCAAATCAGCAGTGCTGGTCGGTGGCTGAGTGCGCCCTCAGCGAGCCAGGGGGGACGGCTCTCCGCTGGCGGAGTGCTCCGGGTTGGGAGGCGCGGTGCGCGCCAGAGGATGACGTTGTGGCCGACGTCCTTGAGGACGACCAGGCGACGGAGCCAGCCGGTCCCGCCCTCCAGATCCTCGACGAAGGACAGCAAGATGAGCAGCAGCAGCGCGATGCCGGGGAGGGGGGTGAGCTGGCCGAGCATGGTGACCACTGCGGCGATCGCGGCGCCGGCGGCCAGGGTCAGCGCGCGATCCCGATGGAGCACGGTTCCCTGGAGCTCAACCTCGTCGCCGTGCTCTGCGATGGCGCTTGCCAGCGAGAGCGCCATCGGCAGGGTGCTCTCCACAGCCTGCGTGGACTGTGCATCCTGAGTGGTTGTCGGCTGCATGTACTGATTGGCCCCGGACTCGACGCTACGATAACCCCTTGCAGGCATTCGATGTCACCTCTGGCGTGCAATCCTGGATCCACGGAAGATGAGGCATCCATTCCATACTGATGGTGAACTATGCGGTATCGAGGCAAGGAATACACCGGCAAGGGCGTCGCTGTTGCCATCATTGATAGCGGTATTGACCGCAACGATCCCCGCGTACAGGGATGCACGGTTGAAGGCTGGAGCATCACGCTCAACGCAACCGGTCACGCCATTCTCAGTCCGGACTACCACGACCAGAACGGCCACGGCACCGACATCGCTGCCGCCGTCCTTCGAATGGCGCCCGAGGCCACCATCGTCGCGGTCAAGATCATGGATGACCGCCTCAGGACCAGCGCAGATCTGATGGCTGCCGGCATCGAGACGGCCTACCGCCATGGCTCACAGATCATCAACCTGTCCCTGGGCACACCGAACATGGGCAAGGCGCTGCTGCTGCGTGACTGCTGCGCGATGGCCGTCGAGTCCGGAACTGTTGTCCTCGCCGCGGCCCACCCCAAGGGTGAGCGGGCGTACCCGGCGGACCTCCCCGAGACGGTGGGCGTTGCCTCGCATCCTGACTGCCCGCTCGAGAAGTTCTACTACTTCTCGCCGCATCGCTTTCCCGCAAAGGAGTGGGGAAACTTCACCGACAAGTTCCTCACGCATGGCCGTCAGGAGGTCGAAGGCCGGCCGCAGGGACCCTTCAAGGGCACTGGGATGGCGACCGCCTACCTCTCTGGTCGGTTCGCCTGTATGGCTCAGGCCCTTCCCGGCCGTCCCGCAGAAGAACTCAGCAAGATCGTCGGTCAGCTCGCCCTGACCCCGGTCCCCGAGATCGGCTACGCATGAGCCTTCACTGGCTGCTCTGGGCGCTGCCCTGTGAGGCTGGGCCGGTGGACGTGTACGGATTTGGTGCCCCGGCCATGGGGCGTGGGCTTGGGGGGGTCGCGCTGACGGATGGTGTCGCGGGACTGTTCAACAACCCTGCCAGCCTCCAGCACCTCACGACCAACCAGATCATCGCCGGCTACGCGCTGCTTCGCCACGACCTCACCGAGCTGCCCGGGGTCCGCTGGGACACCAACCAGGACGGGCGCATCGATTCGGTCGACGAGCCGCTCTATCCGTCCTCTCAGTATGGCCGCGCCGACGGGCTGATGCTGGGACTGGGCCGCAACGTCGGTGAGCGCTTCGGCCTTGGCATCGCTGCGTTCATGCCCGTCGATCGTCTGATGGACATCAACACCTTCGATGCCCAGATCCCGACCTGGTTCATGTATCGCAGTCGGATGCACCGATTTGAGGCTGCCCTCGGCGGCGGCTGGGAGATGTTCCCAGGGCTCTCGGTGGGCGGTGCGGTTGAGCTGATCGCTCAGGCTCGGTTCTCGATGCGCGGTACGCTCTCGGCCTCGGTCACTGGTGCCGAAGAGGGCGACGAAGCGCTCGGAGAGGTCATCGGGGACACAACCCTCGACATCCACGAGATGAGCCTGGACGTCGAGCCGAGCCTCGCGCCGATCATCGCATTCATGTGGGACGTGGGGCAGCTTGTCGAGCCGCTGAAGGGGCTGTCCATTGGCGGCACCTGGCGGGGGACCACTGGCCTCCCTGTTGATGTCGACATCGATCTGCAGATCAACGCCACTGTCGAGGACATCGGCGACTTCGAGGCCACCACGATTACGCTGCTCGCCCCGTTTGAGCTGCTGATGTTCGACCACTACATTCCAGCCCGACTCTCTCTTGGTGCCGCCTATCGGTGGCGGGACACCCTGCGCGTCTATGGTGACCTCCGACGCACTGCGTGGGATGAGATGCCGCTGAACATCGCCCAGGTAATCCAGGGCAGCGTCTCTGGGCAGCTCATCGGTGAGGATGCCCTCACCCTCAGCGATGGCAATGCCTACTCTCTGGTCCTGATCCCGACCTGGAGCAGCCGGGCTGGTGCCGAGCTGTGCCTGCCCGATCTGCAGGCCGGCGAGCTCCTTGGGATCGCTGACTTTGGGACTATGCGGCCGACACTCCGGGCGGGGTGGTCTTTTGAGCCCACGCCGCTGATCGAGATGGGCTCCGACGTTGCGCTCCTGGACACCGATCGAATGGTGTTCACTGCCGGCCTCGGCTTAGAGCACGAGTCACCGTTTGGCCTGATGGAGGGCCCGGTCGTCTGGGACGCCTTTATCCAACACCACGCCCTGGCTGCTGGGAGCATCCCTGTGGTCTACTCCGACGAGTACAGTCCCGGTGCGCCGGTTGATGGCGGGGGCATCCCAGTCGGCGGCCGACTCTGGGCCGCAGGCTTACAGGGGAGCATGAACTACTGATGTCGACCATTATTCAGCGACTCGGGCGGTTCTCCGCCGACTTCATTCCTGAGCAGCTTCCGCCATCGGTGCTCCAGCGGGTTCGGCTCCAGCACGTCAACCTTGCCGGAGCCGTGCGCGCGGTGTCTGGGCACCCCCTGGCTGCTGCGCTCGCCGGGAGCGGGCCTGCTGCGTCCGTTCGCCGCAACGCTGCCCTGGGAAGCTGGCTGGAGCAGGACGACGTCCTCTTCGGCGGGCAGACCGGAGCCGGCGCAGTCCCGGTGGCCTGGGCCCTCTCTGAGGGACACTCGATAGAGGCGCTCCTCACTGCGGTCGCCATGGCGAATGAGATCGCTGGACGGATCGGTGCGGCCACGATTCTTGGACCAGGGCTGGGAATGTCCCGCCCGATGGTCACTGCGGCCGCGGCTGCCGTGGCGGCCGCGCGGATGCTCTCGCTGAGCGCTGAGCAGACCAGCCACGCCATCTCCCTGTCGCTCACGAGCTGTGGCCTCCCCGCTGTGCCGCGTGGCGTCCCGGCAGATGCCCTCCGGCTCGGTTCTGCAGCACGCAGTGGCCTGGAGGCCGCCTTCTTGGCTCGCGACGGCGTCCGTGGCGACCTCGGGCTGCTCGATGACCCTGCTGGCCCCCTCTCACAGCAGTGCTGGCTGCCGCTCCGCGCAGCGTTTACTGGGCTGGGTCAGGCATGGTTGAGCGAGACCCTCGCCTTCAAGCTCGATCCCCTCGCGCTCCATGCTCAGGTTCCGGTCCAGGGCGTTCGGGAGATCCTCAACCGCCACATTAAGGCCGCAGACAAGCGCCTGCGTGTAGACCAGGTCGAGCGGATTGAGATCAGCACCACCGCACTGTCTGCCGCGATGGCCCGTCGTCATTGGCCTCTGCGCCCCTCTACGGTACCGCACTCCATCCGGCATGCAGTCGGTGTCCTTGTCGTCAACAATGAGCTGTCCACCGAGCACCTCACTGAGGGCTGGCTGGCCGAGAACCGAGAGCAGATTGGAGCGGTCGCCGGGCGGGTCTCCGTGACCCAGGACGCCGGCCGCAGCGTGCAGTGGATGACCAGCCTCGTCGAGGTTGCGACACCGCTGTTCGCTGGGATCACCCTCGATGAGCTGAAGCAGGTGATGCAGAAGGCCCGCAGTCAGTACGGCATGGCCTCGATGAAGACCCGGAGCGGCATGCTGGCGTGGGCGAAGGCGCGTCCTGACCGCCTCTATGACCGGATTCGGTACAGCACCGGTGATCTGAGCACCGCGCGGCTTGAGGAGCTCCAGTTCCGCTGCGACACCGAGGTGAAGCTGTTTACGACCCGCGGGGGAAGCTGGCCAGAGCGGCGGAGTCTCCCTGAGGGAAGTCCGGGCTGGTCCTGGGACGACACCGTGCAGCGCACCCTCAAGCGGCACGGCGCACCAGACGTCGCAGGCCTCCTCAGTGCTCCGGCGAGTGGAAATGGTTCGCAGTGGGTGGCCTCGATCCTGGCATCGACAGCCTGAGACGGGATGCTTTTCCCACGGCATCGGCGACATGCTGTAGGATTCCGCTCCAGTCCCATCATCGAGAGGAATCATGGCGCGTGACACCAGCCGTCTGGGCGAGCTTCTGGTCAAAGAGCAGCTCATCACCCCCCTCCAGCTCAAGCGGGCAGTCGATGCCCAGCGCAACACTGGCGGTCGCCTCGGTCATGAGCTCACCAGGCTGGGCTACATCGAAGAGAACGAGCTGACGGCGTTCCTCTCGTCTCAGTATGGCGTTCCTTCGATTAATCTCGCTGAGTTTGAGATCGATCCTGAGGTCCTCAAGATCATTCCCAAGGAGGTCGTGACCCGCCACCAGGTGGTTCCGATCAACAAGACGGGCAGCACCCTCATCGTGGCGATGGCCGATCCGTCGAACATCTACGCCATCGACGACATCAAGTTCATCACCAAGTTTCAGATCGAGGTTGTCGTAGCTTCTGAGCAGGCAATCGCGGAGACGATCGAGAAGTGCTACACCTCTGAGGTCAGCTTCGACGAGGTCATGATGGACTTCGTGGGTGACGAAGAGGAGGACTTCGAATTCGCCGAGGACGTCGACGAGGACATCAACGTCCTGGATCTTGAGAAGTCCGCCGGTGAGGCCCCGGTCGTCAAGCTGGTCAACCTCATCCTGCTCGATGCGATCCGCAAGAACGCTTCGGACATTCACATCGAGCCCTATGAGAAGCAG
The DNA here is from genome assembly GCA_029251165.1 of Myxococcota bacterium. Taxonomy (GTDB): domain Bacteria; phylum Myxococcota_A; class UBA796; order UBA796; family UBA796; genus JAQXDW01. The sequence goes on along the minus strand of JAQXDW010000067.1, from coordinate 69,799 downwards.
CTCCGCATCCGGTACCGGATCGACGGCGTGCTCTATGAGGTCATGAAGCCGCCGGTCAAGCTCAAGTCCGCGATCACCTCTCGCGTGAAGATCATGAGCAACCTCGACATCGCCGAGCGGCGTCTTCCCCAGGATGGCCGCATCAAGATGAAGATGGGCCGCGGCAAGGAGATGGACTTCCGCGTCAGTGTCTGCCCAGTGCTGTGGGGGGAGAAGATTGTTCTTCGTCTCCTCGACAAGTCCAACCTCCAGCTCGACATGACCAAGCTCGGCTTCGAGGAGCAGATCCTCGCGGAGTTCAAGCAGGAGATTCGCAAGCCGTTCGGCATGATCTTGATCACCGGGCCGACCGGCTCTGGAAAGACCACCACGCTCTACTCGACGCTCTCCGAGCTCAACAAGTCGACCACCAACATCTGTACCGCTGAAGATCCGATCGAGTTCAACCTCTTCGGGATCAATCAGGTGCAGATGCACGACGACATCGGACTCAATTTCGCCTCAGCCCTGCGCTGCTTCCTCCGGCAGGACCCCGACGTCATCATGGTCGGTGAGATCCGGGACTTCGAGACCGCTGAGATTGGTGTCAAGGCTGCACTCACCGGTCACCTTGTTCTCTCAACGCTCCACACCAACGACGCTCCGTCCTCGGTCAGCCGGATGCTGAACATGGGCATCGAGCCGTTCCTGGTGGCCTCCTCGGTCAACCTCATCGGTGCCCAGCGTCTGGTCAGAAAGCTCTGCAAGGACTGCAAGGAGCCCATCGAGGTCGATGCTCCGGTCCTCATCGAGCTTGGGGTTCCACCGGAGAACACCGGCGACTACCAGGTGCAGCGCGGTGCAGGCTGCCGGACTTGTAACAATACTGGTTATAAGGGCCGAATTGCAGTCTACGAGATCATGATCATGAAGGACGAGCTCCGCGAGTTCATCCTCAATGGTGCCTCGACCTTGGAGCTGAAGCGCGAAGCGATTCGTCAGGGAATGAAGACGCTCCGGATGTCAGCCCTCTCCAAGCTCGGTGAGGGCTGGACCTCCATCGAAGAAGTTGTGCGCGCGACCGCTGCAGACTGAGCCGCTTCTCCGCGGCCCAAACAGCAGACTTGTCAACCCTGATGGCTCCCATGTACGCTGCCACCTGGAGTGAAGAACCATGCCGAAATTCGCCTACGAGGGACGAACCGCCGGTGGTGAGGTCAAGAAGGGAAAGATCGAGGCTGCTGATCAGAACGCGGCCCGTGCCCAACTGCGCAAGATGAGCATCAACCCCACCAAGCTGAAGGCATCGGGTGGCGGTGACATCAACATCCCGATGCCGGCGTTCCTCAAGCCCAAGGTCACCACCAAAGACCTCGTGCTCTTCACCCGACAGTTTGCCACCATGATCGACTCTGGCCTGCCGCTCGTGCAGTGCCTCGACATCCAGGCCAAGCAGGCAGCGAATCCAACATTTCGAGAAGAACTCTCGAGCATCAAGGAGTCTGTCGAGAGCGGGACCACCTTCGCCGATGCGCTCAAGCGCTTCCCAGCGACTTTTGATGACCTCTACCGCAACATGATCGCGGCTGGAGAGGTCGGCGGAATCCTCGACACCATCCTCAACCGACTCGCGGTCTACCTCGAGAAGGCCGACAAGCTCAAGCGCCAGATCAAGGGCGCGCTGATGTACCCGCTCATCACGGTCGTGGTCGCAGTCGGTGTTGTTGCGATCCTTCTGCTGAAGGTTGTTCCCACCTTCGAGACGATGTTTGCAGACTTCGGTGGTGCGCTGCCGGCGCCCACTCAGTTCGTCATTGATCTCTCCAAGTGGCTGCAGGCAAACTTCCTGATCATCGTCCTTGCCATTGCCGGGATCATCTTCGGCTTCCGGTTCATGTACCGCAACAAGCGAGGCCGACTCCTCATTGACCGCGTCTCGCTCAAGCTTCCGGTGTTCGGTGATCTCCTCACCAAGGTCGCGGTGGCGCGATTCTGTCGGACCCTCGGAACCATGATCTCCTCAGGTGTTCCGATCCTTGAGGCGCTGGACATCTGCGGTCGTACTGCTGGAAATAAGGTCATCGAGAACGCCATCGGCAAGGTCAGAGAGAGCATCTCCGAGGGACGCAGCATCTCCGAGCCGCTCCTGGAGACCGGCGTGTTTCCAGAGATGGTCTGTCAGATGATCAACGTCGGTGAGGCCACGGGTGCACTCGACGTCATGCTCAACAAGGTCGCGGACTTCTATGAAGACGAGGTCGACCAGGCTGTGGAGACCCTCACCAGCATGCTCGAGCCGATGATCATGGTGTTCCTCGGTATCGTCATCGGTGGTCTCGTCATTGCGATGTACATGCCCATCTTCTCGATGGCCAGTAACGTCGGGTGAACGGAGCGGAGACCGCTCATCGACCGGCCCTGTTTGAGTCGCCGATCGAGGGGTACATCTTCCTGAGGCTGCTCCTCGGCCTCGCGCTGCTGGCGCTGGCGACGGTGTTCGTCTTGCGCAGTCCGCCGCAGATGTGGGCCGGCTGGATCCTGGCCTTCCGGCTCTCTGCGCTGACTTGTCTTGCGATGGGTGTGAGCGCCGCGTTTGTTCGTCGCTACGGACGGACCACTTGGTTCCTCTGGTCTCAGATGGCCTTGGACACAGTGTTTGCGACGGCCCTCATCTCGCTGGCGAGCAACCCCGACAGCACCTACTTCGTCATCTATTTTATGAGCATCGTGGCTGCTGCGCGGCTGCTGCCCTCGCTGGGCGTTGTCGTTGTCGCGGCGGTGGATGTGGTTGCCTACGGCGGGATCGCAATGGCGGGGCTGATGGGGGTCCTCAACTGGGATCTCAGTCCAGACAGCCTTCTGCTGTATTCCCAGGTTCTCGTCCGCATCTTTGGGCTCATTCTGGTCGGCTTTCTCTCCGTCGGCTTGGTGTCTCGCAAGGACCTCACTGCGGCCCTCGACCGGGTCCGGCTCCTGGAGAAAGAGCACTCGGAGCTGCTCGAGCAGCTCCCGGTTGCGGTTCTCTCGTCACGGGATGGCATCTTTGACAGCCAGAACGCTGCAACCCAGGCGCTGCTCGGCGCGATGATTCGTCAGCCGATTGAGGCGGTCTTTAGTCACGAAGAGGAGCGCTGGGAGCAGCGACTGGGAGACGGAGAGGGGGCGCGGTGGATGTCCTGTCAGCGAGCCCCGCGTGAGGGGGGGGGAGAGATCTTCATTGTCGAGGACATCACCCGCCTCCGTGAGATGGAGTCTGTCCTTGAGCGAGACGAGCGCCTCGCTGCGGTTGGCCGGCTGGCGGCCAGCCTCGCCCATGAGATCCGCAATCCTCTCGCCAGCCTCTCCGGCTCCGTCCAGTTGCTTCAGGAGCACAACGCCAACCCCCTTCACCGCATCATCCTCAGGGAGGTTCATCGCTTAGACCAGCTGGTCGAAGACTTCCTCACCTCCGCGCGTCCGCTGCAGCTGAGCCAGATGATGTGCAAGCCCACCCTCATCATTGAAGAGGTCCTCGCGACCTTCGCCAATGATCCGCGCTGTCATGGCAAGAACCTCACCCATCACTTCGATGCAACTCCGACGCTCTTCCTCGACTTCGGGCGCTTCCAGCAGGTGATCTGGAACCTGCTGATCAACGCAGCCCATGCCACTGGAGACGACGGCAAGATCGAGATCAGGGTGTCGATACTTGAAGAGTCTGGAGACACCCAGATTGCGGTCAGCGACAATGGCGTGGGGATCGCTGCGGAGAAGCTGCTGCGAATCTTTGATCCGTTCTACACGACCCGAACCGGTGGCACCGGGCTGGGGCTCGCCAACGTCGACCGAATTGTCCGGGCGCACGGCGGCACTGTCAGTGTCGAGAGTCGTGAGGAAGAGGGGACGACCTTCTTTGTTCGGATGCCACTACACCCCAAGAACTAAGATGAGAGAAGCCATGTCCGGTGAGCGGGTCCTCGTTGTTGATGACGAACTCTCCATGCGTGAGTTCCTGACCATTCTGCTTGAGCGGGACGGCTATGTCGTCGAGGTTGCCTCGACGGCGGAGCAGGCGCTGCTCATGATGGAGGAGGCATGGCCTGAGCTGCTCCTGACTGACATGAACCTTCCTGGTGCCAGCGGTCTTGAGCTTCTCCAGAAGGCACACATGCGCGCTGCCCGTCTCAGCAAGGACCTCCAGGTCGTCGTCGTGACGGGCTACGGAACCGAAGAGACCGCGATCGAGGCGATGAAGCTCGGCGCGGCGAACTACGTGCGCAAGCCGTTTAACAACGACGAGCTGCGCCTGGTTGTTCGGCGTGCCCTGGGGCTGGCAGAGCTTGCTGCTGAGAACACCCGCCTGAAGAGCAGCCTGGCCAACCATCTCCACTTCGGCAACCTCGTCGGATCTTCTCCGGCGATGATGCGCATCTACGATCTCATCCGGCGGGTGATGAACAACCGCATCAACTGCCTCATCATCGGCGAGAGCGGGACGGGCAAGGAGCTGATTGCCCGGGCCATCCATGACAACGGTCAGCGTTCCAGCGAGGCCTTTGTGCCGATCAACTGTGGCGCGATCCCAGAGAATCTGGTCGAGAGCGAGCTGTTTGGGCACAAGAAGGGCAGCTTTACTGGAGCGGTCGCTGACAAGGTCGGTCTCTTTGAGGCTGCAGATGGCGGGACCGTGTTCCTCGATGAGGTCAACTCTCTGCCCCTCTCCGCGCAGGTCAAGCTGCTCCGGGTGCTCCAGGAGCAGCGGTTTACGCCGGTCGGCAGTGTGCGTGAGGTCTCCGTCAATGTCCGGGTCATTGCTGCGAGCAACGCCGACCTGGAGGGCATCGTTCGCGAGGGGAGCTTTCGCGAGGACCTCTACTATCGGCTCAATGTGGTACAGGTCCCGATGCCGCCGCTTCGCGCGCGGACCGAGGACATTCCAGAGCTGATTCGCTTCTTCACCCGGCGGTACTCCAAGGAGTACGGAAAGAGCGTCGTTGGCCTCTCCGCTGAGGCGATGCGGCTCGCTCAGTTTTGGTCCTACCCAGGCAACGTCCGCGAGCTGCAGAACATGATGGAGCGCGCGGTCGCGCTCTGCCCGGGCAGCATTATCCAGCCCGAGGATCTTCCTGCGGTGGTGCGAAAGAACCACCAGACGGCTGCATCCCTCTCTGAGCCGGAGGCCTTTCCCGAGCAAGGACTTGATCTTGACGTGCTCCTGGCGCGTGTCGAGCAGAAGTGGCTGCGCCTGGCGCTTGAGGCGGCGGATGGAAACCGGACCAAGGCGGCTCGCCTGTTAAAGATGAGCTTTCGCTCCTTTCGCTATCGTCTCGCGAAGTTTGACCTGAGCGAGGGAGGCTGACACAGCGTGTCCATAACGTCACTCCTGACAGTTCTTGTCACATTAAGACTGACGCAAAACGTCACCTCGCATCCCCTTCTGACGGGTGAACGGTGAATATTGGTTATTTTGTGGGGTGGAACAGTCTTTGCTAATAGAGATTGCATACAAGACATTTCACAACCTCACAACGGGCCTTCCCGTCACACAAGGAGCACAACATGTTCAACCGCAAGGGCTTTACTCTGGTCGAGCTGATGATCGTTGTCGCAATCATCGGAATCCTCGCTGCCATCGCAATCCCGAACTTCGTCGCGATGCAGTACCGTGCCAAGCGCGCTGAGGTCCCCGCCAACGTCGACGGCATCAAGACCGCTGAGATCGCTTACGACGCAGCTTTTGACCAGTACATCGAGCAGTCTGGCTTCCACCCCAGCGCCTCTGTCGGCAAGGCTCAGGCTACCTGGACCGCTGGCTCCGCTTTCGATACCATCGGCTGGGCCCCGGACGGCAAGGTTCGTGGCGCGTACAAGCTGGTCTCCCTCAGCTCCACTGACTTCCGCGTGACCGGCATCTCCGATGTCGATGGCAACTCGGACATGTCGTCCTACACCGCTCAGAAGTCGGTCAACACTGTTCCGACCACCAACAACAACGTCTACTAACGTTGTTGAGTTGAGCCCTCCGCTTCAGCGGAGATCTTGAGCGGGCGTTCTTCGGAGCGCCCGCTCTTGTTGTTGTGATAGTCCATCTCAATGTTCGGTACCGATAGTTCGAGGCTCACTGCCGGTCTCTTCTTGCTCTCACTGCTTACGCTTTCCGCGTATGTTGGTGTACTTGGGCTGGGCTTTGTGTGGGATGATCGTGCCTTAGTCCTGGAGAATCCGCTCATCCAGGACCTCCGAATGCTCCCCGCCTACTTCGGTACAGACCTCTGGAGCACCGAGGCGGACGTGGTCTCCAGTGGATACTATCGGCCGCTGATGCTGCTCTCGCTGGCGATTGACCACGCCCTCTTTGGCCTGGAGCCGGCTGGCTACCACCTCCACAGTCTCCTGTGGCACCTCCTGTCGATTGGCTCCCTCTCGCTCCTCCTCAGACGACTCGTCTCTCTGAAGGCAGCGCTGATGGGCGCCGCCCTGTTCGCACTTCATCCCATTCAGTCGGAGACGGTCGTCTGGATTGCTGCACGCAACGACTCGATGGCGGCTACCTTTGCGCTGCTTGCGCTGTGGCTTGTGGATGAGCAGAGAGACGGGCGATGGCACCTTGTCGGCGCCGGGATCCTCTCAGGACTTGCCCTGCTGGCGAAGGAGTCTGTCCTCCTCCTTCCTGCCGCGCTCATCCTCCTCGATTGGGCACGCTGCCGGCCCCTCGGCTGGAGACGGTACTTCGCGATCAGCTCCGGTCTGCTTGCCGCGTTGATGCTTCGGTTCATCAGCGAGGTTGGGGGGACAGCCCTCCCGACGGTGGATGCTGTGGCAATGAGTGCTGAGCGGGCACCCCATATTCTGGCCCTCATCGGAATGATGATCGGCTGGCCATCGGTCCTGAGCAGCGCGTGGTCGCTGGAGTGGCTCGCGCTCTCGGTGCCAACTCTTCTCGGCGGACTCTCGTTCCTCGCGGCCCTCGCTGTGCTGCCGCTCGTGGTGAGCGGTGAGCGGCGGCGGCTTGCGTTCTCCGGTCTGGGCATCGCTGTGCTGTTCTATCTCCCGGCGGTTGTTCCAATTGTCTCGAAGGGACTCGTCGGGGAGCGGTACCTCTATCTCCCGATGGCTGGGCTGGTGCTGTGGGCTGTGTCGATGCTGCCGGAGCGGCGTGTATGGATTCTTTCCGTGCTGCTGCCCCTGTGTCTTCTTCGGATCCACACCCGGGTTCCAGACTGGACTGAAGAGCGGGAGCTCTGGACGGCTGCGGCTCGGGATGTACCCGATCCGTTCACCTACACCGGCCTCGCACACTCTCTCAACAACACAGATGGCGATCGCGATGCTGCGCTGCGCCTGTTTATGACTTCGCTCGCGGATCCGCTTCCGTACCGAGGAGCCTGCGGTACACCAATTACCGCTGCCTTCTATACCCGTCGACCTGCCCTTGCTGCTCAGATCGGATGGTGGTCACTGCATCGAGGGTGTCCGGAGGACGGTGACTTTGTTGGGCGAATGGCGGTGGCGTTGGCGGCTGCCGGAGACTGGGAAGAAGCAGAGCGTGTGCTCGAAGCTGGGCAAGAAGATGTCAGCGGCCGCAGCACGGTCGCTCAGGCAGCCATCTACCTTCGCGCTGGAGACACGGTACGATATGATCAGCTCCGTGCAGCATGGGCGGGGGCGACCCCACTTGAGTCACAGGTCAAGTCCTTGATGCAAATGGAGGATGATTGAGCCGCCTGCTACCTGGAGTCGTCCTGGTCATCGCTGGACTGGTTGCCCATCAAGCGCACCGCTACAGCGATGCCGTGCGCTTCTCGGATACGTCTCTGGAGCGTGTGTTTCTTCCCTCCGCTGAGGCCCTCAAGATCGCCTCAATGGGCTACCACACCATCACCGCGGATCTCTTCTGGGTGCGCTCGGTCCTCACGTTCTCAGAGCTGTATGAAGACAGCTCCGACGAGGATGTGCGCTGGCTCGATGCGATGCTCACCAGCGTCGCGACACTCGACCCGTCTTGGCGCACAGTCTACTTTCATGGCGGAGGAATGCTCCGGGTCTGCAACGCGATCGAGCAGAGCGATGCGCTGTTCCTGCGCGGGATGGAGAATCTTCCTGAGGAGCCCTACTTCCCGTTCTCCATCGGCATGAACGCGTACCTCTACCGAGGCGATCGCGCACGCGCCGCCGAGTACCTCGCCATCGCGGCAAAGATCCCGGGAGCTCCTCCTTGGTATGCCGCAGCTGCTGCGGGCTTCCTCGATGAAGACGGAGGTCGCCAGGCAGCGATCCGCTATCTCAAGGAGCAGATCGAGGGTGCTTCAGATCCATCGCTTGTGCGTGCCCTGACCCGAAAGCTCAACCTCCTCCTTCATGATGATCTCGTCGAGCGTATCGCGGACCATCGGGCGTCCCTGCGCGCGCGCGGTGAGGACCCCACCGGGCCTGAGCTGCTCGGATCCCTCCCGCCTGATCCAATGGGCGGAGCGTGGCTCCTGTCACCGGATGGTGTGGTCCGAAGCAGCGTGATCGACGAGCAGATGGCCAGCAAGGCCCGAGCCGATGAGCGGTGGATGCTGACGGTGCCTTGGAGCCGGCTTTGAGGTCGAGACAGTCTGCTGTCATTGGACTGGGCAGCTCTCTGGGAGATCGGCGAGTGCTGCTGAGCCTGGCCGTACAGGCTCTCGCTGTGCTCCCAGACGTTGAGGTTATTGCGGTCAGTCGAATCTGGCAGTCTGTCCCGATGGGGGCTGCGCGCCAGCTGTTCTTCAATGCTGCCGTTCGGGTTGACACCACGCGCACGCCCCGCCAACTCCTCGCAGCCTGCAAGAGCATTGAGGCACGCCTTGGGCGTCGTCCTGGGGTGCGCTGGTCGGACCGTCCCCTCGACCTCGACATCCTCCTGTTTGGGAACCAGCGGATCCGCGACGCTGGACTTCGGGTTCCCCATGCTCGACTCCACGAGCGTACTTTTGCCCTCGTGCCCGCCCTGGAGGTGGCTCCTGATGCTTGGCATACCGCGCTCCGACGGCCTCTCCATGAGCTCCTGCCGGAGTCTCATGACCTGTGTCCTGTTGGTGTTCTTGTTGCGCCACGCCTTGCCGGATTAAGGCCTGACTGGATACCCTCGACGCCTTCATCAAATCCAGCCAGGAGAGGCAGGATGCAGTTCTTTATCGACACCGCCAACATCGACGATATCCGCGAAGCGTTCAGCTGGGGAATCATCGACGGCGTGACCACCAACCCCAGCCTCATCGCCCGAGAGGGCGGCGACTTCATCCAGCGAATCGCAGACATCTGCGAGATCGTTGAGGGTCCGGTCTCTGCGGAGACCGTCTCCCAGGACGCAGAGGGGATGATCCGTGAAGGACGTCTCCTGGCGAAGATCAGCGAACACATCGTCGTCAAGGTTCCCCTCACCACTGAGGGACTCAAGGCCACGAAGGTGCTCTCGGGGGAGGGGATTGACTGCAATGTCACCCTCTGCTTCCAGCCCATGCAGGCCCTCATCGCTGCCAAGGCCGGCGCGGCATACATCTCGCCATTCCTCGGCCGGCTGGACGACATCTCCACAGACGGTGTCGGGCTCATCGAGCAGATCGTTCAGATCTACAGCAACTACCCGGAGCTGAACACCAAGGTGCTCTCCGCCAGCATTCGCCACCCAATGCACCTCACGCAGGTCGCCCTGGCTGGCTCGCATGTGGCGACGATCCCCTACGGTGTCCTCAAGAAGCTGGTCAACCATCCGCTCACGGACAGCGGCAACGCGCGCTTTCTCAAGGACTGGGAGAGCGTGCCGGACAACAACATCACCGCTCAGGTTGAGCGCTGGCTGGCGGCACGGGACTCCTGAGTCCATCCGCTTCCCGGCTCGTTGTCGCCGCGCTGGCTGTCGCGGCGGCAGCACCGTACGCACTCGGCGGTGCCGTCTGGGATGACAACAGCCTCATCATCGAGACCCTCGTGCCGCTGGACGGCGCGGGGGTCTTGTCGCTGTTCACCCGTCCGGTCGGCGGTGCGGGGCCAGGAGAGGGGTACTACCGTCCGCTGGCAATGACCGTGCTCTCGGTGGTCGGTCGACTTGGGATGCCGGCTGTTCACCTCTGTACCGCAGCCCTTCATGCCCTCTCAGCGGTGCTGCTCCTTCGGATCCTGCGCCCGCTCCCGGCGGCGCTTCCCGCAGCGGCGCTGTTCGCGATCCATCCCGCTGCCAGCGAGGTCCTCGGGTGGGCTTCTGCGCTTCCGGATGCCCTTGCTGTCGCGCTGGGACTGCTTGCTGCCGTCGCAGGTGGCCCGACAGCTGCGGCTGCGGCAACGCTCTGTGCGCTGCTCGCCAAGGAGTCTGCGCTGCTTCTGCTGCCCGCTGTGGTCCTCGCTGGCCTCGCACCGAGGCGCCTGATGTCGGGCTGGATCGCTGCGGTTGCAGTCTGGGCGAGCCTCCGGATTCTCTCTGGTGTGGGCTCTGAGTGGGCCTGGGCCGATCGGCTTCACCTGGTCCCCTCCGCGCTGCTCTGGCCGCTCTCTACGATGGTGGTGCCCCACCCGCTCTCTGCGGTCCGAGACCTGCTCGCAGTGTCGATGCTGCCGGTGCTCCTCGGGGCCGGTGTGCTGCTCGCTGGGCTCGTCCTGGGGCGTCGGAGCCGGCCGGCACTGGTCGGCGTCGGCCTCGTGCTCGGGGCAGCAGCAGTTGCCTTGCCGCCGACACTCGACGGATACCTTGCAGCAGAGCGCTATGCCTACCCGGGGCTCGTCGGGCTCTCGATGTGGGCCGCCGCAGTCTTTCCCGTACTGGATCGTCGGCTCAGCATCGGAGCGGTGGTGGTGGCGCTGGGACTCCATGTTCACCACAGCAGCCGCTGGTCCAGCGACGTCTCCTTGTTCTCTTCAGCCACAGCAGCGATGCCCGGCTCGTCTTTCTCCTGGCATCTTCTTGGATATGCCCTGGCATCAGAGGGGAGGATGTCTGAGGCTGCAGATGCCTTTGGGGAGGCGATCCGAACCGGACATCCCTATCCGGACGATCCACAGCTTCGACTCATGGCCCTCGTCGAGGCCGGACGCGCCCAGGAAGCCTTGGAGTGGGCAGAGGCTGGGCCCCGAGATGGACTCACTGCGGACTGGATCGCATGGTGGGCGAGGGCCGCACATGATGCCGGGCACAATGAACGTGCTATCAAGATTATCCAGCAGTTGAGTGATAATGGTCAGTGGGACGGTCCGGTCTGGGTGGCAGAACTTGCAGCAGAGCTTCAGCAGAGTCCTTGACCGGGGGCGACCCTCTCGCTAAATGAATGACGATTCATTCATTTTATGAGCGTGTGTCCCATCCTGATGACTGGCTCCTCCAAACGACGCCCCCGCTCAGACAAACGCACCCGCATTGTCAATGCGGCGATTGAAGTCTTTGCAGCCAAGGGCTTCCACTCCGCTCGTATTTCTGACATCGCCCGCCTCGCTGGTGTCGCCGATGGGACCATCTACCTCTACTTCCGAAACAAGGAAGACCTCCTCCTGTCCATCTTCGAGGAGAAGATGGAGCTGCTGATTGTTGAGCTTCGCGGAGCCCTTGAGGGAGTCTCTGACCCCATCGAGCGTCTCGGCGTCTGTGCCCGTCAGCACTTTATCCAGCTCGAAAAGTACCCGGCTCTTGCCCAGGTTCTTCAGGTGGAGCTTCGCCAGTCTCACAAGTTCCTTCATGAGTATCGCCCCAAGAAGCTCTGGGAATACCTGGCGATCTTTGAGGACATTATTCGCGACGGCCAGAAGCGCGGTTCTTTCCGCACTGGCGTCGATCCATTTCTCGCCCAGTGGGCGTTCTTTGGTGCGCTCGACGAGCTCTCAATTCAGTGGGTGCTCTCAAAGCGCAAGCGTTTCACCCTGCAACAAGCCGCAGATCAAATTCTGGATGTATTTCTCTGCGGCATGGCCAATCCCTAGGAGGATCGTGTGAAGATCGGAGTCTGCCTCAAGCAGGTCCCGGCGACCGACACCCGGATCAAGATCAAGGATCCCGAGTCTGGAGTCGACACCGCCGGTGTGAAGTGGGAAATCAATCCCTACGATGAGTTCGCCCTTGAAGAGGCCCTGCGCCTCAAGGATGCCAAGAAGGCATCCAAGATCATTCTCTTCACCATCGGTGGAAAGGACGCTGAGCAGAAGATCCGTGAGGGTCTTGCTCGTGGTGCTGATGCGGCTGTTCGCATCGACGACCCGGCCCTGGCTGGTAGCGACTCCCTCGGGATCGCTCGTGCCCTGGCTGCGGCAGTCAAGGCTGAAGGCGTCGACATTGTCCTCGCCGGCAAGCAGGCCGTCGACGGTGATCGCGCTCAGGTTCCCGCGATGATCGCTGAGCTGCTCGACTGGCCCCAGCTCCTCGCACTCGCGAAGCTGGAAGTCGATGGCCAGAACATCACCGGCTGGTGTAACGCTGGCGGTGGAAGCCGTGATGCCGTCGCCACCACGCTGCCGGCGGTCCTCACCGCCGACAAGGAGCTCAACGAGCCCCGCTATGCTTCTCTTCGCGGCATCATGATGGCCAAGCGGAAGAAGATCGCCGTCAAGAAGCTCAGCGACCTCGGAGTCGATCCTGGCACCGTCGGTGCTGGTGCTGCTCAGGTCGTCGAGAACAGCTGGAGCCTTCCGCCGCAGCGCGCTGGCGTTCAGATGCTCGACGGTGACGGTGCAGATGCCGCACGTGAGCTGGTCCGTCTGCTCCGCGAGGATGCCAAGGTCATCTGACCGGCACACCGCGACAACCAACTTCTTCGAAAGGAATACAAAGATGGCAAGTGGAATCCTCGTCGTCTGTGACCACGACGGCGGCGCGTTCAAGAAGACCGCTGCTGAGCTACTGGGCAAGGCTACTCAGCTTGCGTCCCAGATGGGTGGCTCGGTCACAGCATTCGTCGCCGGTGACATCGACGCATCGGTCCTCGGCTCCTACGGTGCCGCCACGGTCTACCAGGCCGGCGGTGCCGACTTCAACACCTTCAACACCGGTCCGTTTGTTCGCGCGCTCCAGGCGGCAGTCTCTGCTGCTGACCCCGCCGCGATCCTCGCCCCGGCCAGCGCCTACAACAAGGGCGCGCTTCCCAGGCTCGCAGCGCGTCTCGGGCTCGGTATGGGCACGGAATGTACCGATCTCTGGGTCGACGGTGGCAGCGTGGTCGGTCGTCGACCCCAGTACGCAGGCAAGGCGCTGACTGACGTCCACGTCAAGTCTACTCCGGCCCTGTTTACCACCCGTCCGAACTCGTTTCCGGCTTCGGAAGCAGCTGCTGTCGATGCCAGCGTGGTCGCTCTGAGCGTCTCTCTCTCGGACGCAGACGGCAAGACTCGGGTGGTCTCCTCTGAGACCTCGGAGTCCAAGGTCGTCGATCTGACGGAAGCAGAGCGCATTGTCTCTGGTGGTCGTGCGGTGAAGACTGCCGACAGCTTTGACTCTCTGATTCGCCCCCTGGCTGCCAGCATTGGTGCCACACCCGGTGCGAGTCGTGCTGCTGTCGATGCGGGCTACGCTCCGCATTCTCACCAGGTCGGTCAGACTGGAAAGGTCGTCAACCCGGCCCTCTACATCGCCTGTGGCATCTCTGGTGCCATCCAGCATCTCGCTGGTATGCGAACCTCACGAGTCATCGTGGCGGTCAACAAGGATCCTGAGGCTCCGATCTTTCAGTACGCAACCTATGGCGTCGTCGCAGATATCTTCGACTTCTGCCCGATGATGACCGAGGAATTCAAGCGCGTCGTCGGCTGATTGCGCCCATGCAAAGAGGGCGGCGAGCATGTCGCTGTCCTCGCTGGCTTGCGTCTCTCAAGGCGCAAGCTCTTTTTTTTTGATATGGTTCTTTTCTATCTGGTTTTGGAAGCAGAATGTCCTCCGGGAATTCCTCACCCACCCCATCCCCCAAGACTCGTGAGTTGCTTCGACTCTTCGAGCAGCTTGAGCAGGATGAGCGGCACAGCGACGTCATCCGTCTTGCTGAGACCTGGGCTCACCAGAACCCGCTGCCGCGTGAAGCAGCGCTGGCGCAGGCTCGGGCGTTCCTGTCTCTGAAGCTCATGGATCGGGCATGGGTACGCCTCCGCGAGCTCACAGATGCGAGCCGTGAGTCTGCCGAGGACATCGAGCCTCTGCTCCTGACGGCGGACATGTTCTTGGAGCGTGGCTGGCCCGCCCGTGCAAGAAAGGTGCTCCAGCGTGCCGGGCGCATCGATGCCACCAACAGCGCACTGCCAGCGCTGATGAAGCGGGCCGCCGCACCACCGCTTCGCCCACCACCCAACGCCCGCGAGCTTGAGCGTCAGGGAACGCCAGAGCAGCTTGTCTTTCTTGCAGAGCGCTACCTCGCCACCGGCAGCATGCTGCGTGGCAAGAGTCTCTTGGAGCGGGTTCGGCGTCTCCAGCCAGGAAATCCTCGAGTCGAGCAGCTCCTGTGGGGGGTCAAGGGAGACTTCACTGCTCAGAGCGGTCGGAGTCAGTCCCTCGTCGAGCTCGTCGCAGAGCTGGGCAACGATCATGCCTCAGAGTGGGATGCGGTCGAGAACACCGAGAGCATCAATTTCTCTGACGTCACCGCAGCTGGAATCATTCCTCCGTCCGCCCCAGAGGCGGATCGCGGCGACTCCTTTCCGCTGCTGTTCCGCCGGAGGATGGTGATCGGGGAGGGGGAGGAAGAAGACGCCGAGGTCACCATCTCAGCTCGACTCGCCAGCATCGATGAGATGGCAGATGCTCCAGAGATGGAGAACACTGATCCCGGCATCGCAGAGCTGGAGGACGATCCAGACACGCGGATCATGGAGGTCATCTCCAACCGCAACGGAGAGGTCGAGCTGGTCCCTGCGATCAGTCCCGATGACTCCGGCAGCACCCGCTCTGAGCGTCGCGCGGTGGATCTCCGCGCCCTGTCTGACTCGGGGGGTGATCCCGAGACGGAGGATGGCAGCTTCCTGGAAGATGAAGACGAAGATCTCGTCATCATGACCCGACGGGAGGGAGGAACGCTCAAGAAGGTCAACGACCGATCTGCCAGCCGTAGAGTCCCCATTGAGGTCATCGAGAAGCACCCGACGCCTCCACCCCCGCCTGAGCTTTATCTCGAGGAGGTCGATTCCCTGGACCCCGAGGACCTCTCTGAGTTTCGCCCCCAGCGCGGAAACCTCATGGTGTTGTTTGGCCTCGGTGCCGTCGTCTCACTCGGCGTGATTGGGCTGTACGTCGGGATGCAGCACCATGCTCGGGGAGAGCTGGTCGACGAGACCCATCAGGCGATCGCGACTGGAGACTTTCAGTCGCTCCGCGCCCTTGAGGCTCGACTTGATGGACAGGTCCAGGCCGGTGTCAGTCCGATCGGAACTCGAGCGGTCGAGCTGGCGCTGCTCAATGCGGTCTTATGGGCTGACTACACTGGAGATCCGGAAGACCTGGCGCAGGCCGAAACACTCCTCGCTGCCGCTGAAGCGGAAGGTGCTCCCGAGGCGGAGATATCCCTGACCCGTGGCCTCCTCGCCTTGGAGCATGGAGACGTCGAGGCTGCTGCAGTTGCTGCAGCTTCGGTCGATGTCGACCACTCTGAGGGACGCTACCTCCAGGCGCGTGTTGCCCTGGCGCAGGGCAACACCGAAGACGCTGAGACCCGCTGGGGCTCAGCACCTCCCGACGGTGCCCGGTACGCTGTCGTCCAGCCGCTCATCCTGGCGCAGGCCGGGCGGCTGGATGAGATCCCACCGATGCTTACTGAGCCTGGAGTTCTGCTCCAGATTACTGCCGAAGAGAATCGCTGGATCGAGGAGGACGAGGAAGAGCGGCTGAGCCGGATCGGTGTGCTGCTCAAGGAGGAGCGCCGTGGCCTCTCTCCCCGCCACCGGGCCAGGCTCCTTGCTGTTCAGGCAGAGCTGAATGAAGAACTCGGTCGAGAAGCAGCGGCGCGCAGGGCATGGCAGCAGGCGCTGGACTCCGACGGCTACCACCCCCGCTATCTCTATGAGATTGCTGGCCGGGAGCTGACTGGAGGTCATCCGCTGGATGCCTTCGGTCGCCTCAGCCGCTGCATTGCAAGTCACCCTGCGGACCAAGACTGTCAGCGCGCGGCCCTCATGGCGCTCCTGGAGCTGGATCGCATCGAAGAAGCACAGGCTCAGGTCGACTCCTGGGAGGCCTCTGCTGGAGATGCCACAGTCGCCCGTGTCTGGCTGGCGGTCGCCGAAGGGCGAGCGGGAGCGGCCTTAGAGATGCTCGACGGTATGCTCATCGATGGCGCTCTCGGTGATGATGGGCTGGCCTGGTATCTCTCTGGATTGGCGCGTGGTCACCAGGGAGACTCTGCTGCGGATGCCGAGCTGGAGAAGGCCAGCACGTTGCTCGCGGAGGCCAGTGCTCCGGAGCTTCGCATGCTCGCTGCTCGCGCGCGGGCTGCTCGTGTTGAGTACGGTCCCCGGAGATCAGCCTCACGGCTGGCGACCACCCTCCGCACAGAGGGCTCACTGGATCCGGTCGTTCACCTCCACCTCGGTCGCTACTTCGAGCGCCTCGGTCGTCGCACGGACGCGACGCAGCACTTTGCCCGCGCAGGACAGCTTGCGGAGCAGAACGGTCGGGTCCTGTTTGAGCTTGGACGGGTCTACTTTGGGCCCAAGACGACCTGGGCATTCGACCTCTGGCGGCGCTATCTGGAGCTCACCCCCTCTGGTGAGCGCGCAGAGCAGACGAAAAAACGCATCACCGAGTAGCCGAACCCGTGATCACACGCTCTTCTTCCTTCTGCGGTGAGCCCTCAGAGGCTGCTGCTCCAGCGAAATGTCCCCGAGTTCGGCAACCCTTTTGTCACAGACAGGCTTGCGCGCTTGACGTTCCCAAGTCTGCCCTATAACCTGCCGACTGTTCCGACATCATCGGACGGGATATAACGAGCCCCAAGCTCGCCTGGAGGAGACTATGAGCACACGAACTCTGGCCCTGGCCCTGGCCTTTGGCCTGCCCCTCATCGGCTGTGACGGTAAGTCTGACAGTGCTGTGGAAGTCGACGAAGAAGCAGATGCTGACACCGACGCCGACACCGACGCCGATACTGATGCTGATCCCGACTACCTGGATACGACCGGCCTCTACGTGAGCTGGTCCGCCGCGATCAAGGACGGTCAGATCACTTCGGATGTCGATACCAACTTCGGCAACTACTTCAACGTCTACCTTGTCTCTGACTACTGGGACGGCACCAACAGCGACACTGAGGCATGCATTGCCTACATCGAGACCTCTGGTGTCGAGTACGACCTGGTGACCTACGCTGATGCAGGCGCCAACTACGGTGGCTGGAGCGTCCCGGCTGGCTCAAGCTATGCAACCTCGCCTGGCTGCAAGCTCGTCGATCCGGCCAACCAGTTCGGCTCCGATCCGGCTGGCTACTTCATTCAGAACTATGACTGGGGCTTCGGCATCGGGCCCAACACGGGCGAGTTCGACAAGGTTGCCGGTGACTACTACGACTCCTGGGCTGAGGGCTTCATCCTCCACCAGGTGACCGGTACTGAGACCATCGACCTGTTCAACATCGTCGTGGCCTACGCCATGAACGACAAGGGCGGCGTCGACACGGACACTCTCATCGATCTCAGCGGTCTCACCAGCGGTGATCCGCTCCCCGACGGCTACTACTACGCCGGTGTGTACTATGGGTTTACCTTCCAGTAGGCTGACTGGTCTGGTATCCCTGAGCATGCTCCCTCTGCTCGCCGCATGCGGCGGGCAGGGGGATGCTGTCTTCTGGGGATTCCAGCATGCCAGTCTTACCGTCAGCGGTGACAGCATCTCCGGCTACCAGGTCTGGGAGATGTATGGAGAGAAGTGGGAGCGCAAGCAAAAGGAGAAGCACCACATCTGCTCAGTGGTTCAGGCCCTCACAGGAATCGAGCGTGCTGGAGAGCTTGAGGGTTGCCAAGGCTGTCTGGTGACCTATGAGGTCGAGCTGGAGTTGGTGGAGTCGGACTGTGATCCAAGCGTCAGCGAGCGTGCTGATCTTGCCGGCATGACCCAGCTTGGGATCGGCACGCTGCCGGCAGACCTCGAAGCCAGTGAGCCCTATCCCGGCGCGACCTTCGGCTGGTATCAAAGCTGGGATAACGACTCTGCCACGATCCATGGCTATGCCTGGCAGGAACCCGAGCCGACGGATGCGATCTGGGAAGAGGGCGCTGTTACGCTCTGGCCTGCATATACCTGGCAGCTCGATTGATCTGGCTGCGAAGTCAGGCTACGCTGAGAGCAGGTCAGGCGCGATCACACGAGTCCGCCATGCATGTCACGCCAATTTTGCTGTTTACCCTGCTGAGCACAGGCTGCTCCAGCAAGAGCCCTGATGTCATGACCGGTAGCTCTTACGACACCGGTTCTGAAGACGGTAGCGTAGATGCCACCATTGATTCTGGCATACAGGACACCGGGATCTTCGTTCAGCCCGTCTGGTGGCGTCTCTCAGCAGGACTCTTGCTGCAAGATGGCAGCCCGACGCTCAAGGACAGCATACTGCTCGTGGAGCTGCTGGGCGATGGCAGCGAGCTGCTCTGTGTCCAAGAGCTGACCCTGGAGGGGGTGGAGTCACTGGAGCCTCCCAGTGAGCTCGTCATGGGCTGGTGGGAACTGACCCCAGTCCTGACCGAGCAGCTCTGCGGGGTCTACGAGACGCCCCTTCCGGAGACCATTCGCATTGGAATAGGTGCGATGCATTCCGAGATCCTTGCGGTCATCGGCTCGACTGATGCCGTTGATGACCCGACCGCGCTCAATGCTGCCTATGCCTCAATTCTCGATGATGGTCCGCTGTTTGTTTATGGTGTCGCCGGCACACCGGAAGCTTATGAAGGGCTCGGTGAGGTGGTCGTGGAGGCCCCGATACCGGATGGGATCTGGCAGCTCAAGCCGATCTATCAGTTCTCGTATTGAGAGAAGTGATCCGGTAGTCAGGTAGACGCTGCACAGCGTCGAGGCCACCGAGAGTCCTGACTACCGGATCCTACGCTCTCTCGACCCGAGAGGGCGGGGGAGTATTCCCGAGATACAGGGCTGCATGCCTGAAGACCAATGTGCGCTCACCGGTGTTCTTCACCTCCTCCCGCTCCCTGCAGCACCGCTGTCTTCTCCTGGCTTTGCTGCGGTCCTTGACCGCGCGCTGTCCGATGCGGAGGCGCTGGTTGAGGGGGGGATCTCATCGTGTATCATTGAGAACCTGGGAGACGCACCCTTCAGTGGAGGGATGGTTCAGCCGCATGTCCCGGCCATGATCTCCGTCATTGGAAGTGCGGTTCGTGCCCGTTTTGGAGGCGCGCTCTCGCTGGGGATCAACATCCTCCGCAACGATGCCATGTCTGCGCTCGGTGCTGCTGCGGCCTGTGGTGCTGGATTTGTGCGGGTCAACGTCCATGTTGGTGCTGCCTGGACCGATCAGGGCCTCATCGAAGGTCGGGCACACGAGACCCTCCGGTATCGGCGAGAGCTTGGGGCTGAGAACATCAAGATTGCTGCAGATGTCCTCGTCAAGCATGCAGCACCCGCTGGGCAGATGGATCTACAGGAGGTCGCGCGAGAGACCGCTTGGCGAGGCGGTGCGGACATTCTCATCGTCACAGGCTCTCGGACTGGTGGTGTGACCGATCTGCTTCAGGTAAAGCAGGCGAGAGAGGCTGTCTCTGATCGGCCAATCTGGGTCGGCAGTGGTGTGACTCCCGAGAACCTCCCGGCAGTTCGAGAGATCGCCGATGGGGCGATCGTCGGGACCTGGCTACACCACGACAGTGTCCTGACCGCACCGCTCTCGCTGGAGCGGATTCGTCGGCTCGTCGCACACTGAGCGACGCATCGCCGCGACTGCTGAAGGCATCTCGTGACCGTGATGACGACGGCATGCTTCAGCAGTGGTGTACGGCCCCAAAGGAAACAGCCCACACGAGGTGGGCTGTCTGGGTGGTGGGATTCGGATGGCCAACGGCATCAGGAAGAGCGGCCGACACTCCGAACCTGATCTGGCAGGCTGATCGACAGTTGAGTGTCTCTCAGGGACAGCCCATACGGGAAGCGGGCCGTGCGGAAGTCCGAATACTGGAGCCGTCGATGGAGCAGAGGGCATGCCGTGTTCTCGTGAGGTGCTTCAGTGAACACCTCCAGAGACTGAAACCAACTACCATTCCACTTCCAATGAACTGGGTGACAGGTCTTCAAGAAAAGCCTGGAACCATGGTTTACATTGCGAACTGAGTGCTGCAATGCGAGCGTCCGGACTGGGCTCGTTTTACTGGACTGCCGATCTCTGGTCAAGCGACCCGAGACCAACTCCGTGAATTCAGTCATGAACATGAGATGTCTGTGAGTACGGGACGGTGCCGGAGGTACGCGCAGGGGGATACAGGATGCTGTGCCCCGACGCGTCCCAGGGCTCCTCAGCCGCTTCCTCGGAGCACCTGAGGCTGCACCTCCTCCTCAGATCCTTCGAATTCTCCGCCGCGGAGGGGCGGGGCTTCGTATCCGCGCGGTTCGCGAGCTCGGCGTTCGCCAGGATGCTGAGGCTGCTCCGCTCCTCACGGAATTGCTGGGTGATTCTGTTCCTGGCGTACGCCGTGCCGCAGCATGGGCGCTTGCCGCTGATGGATCGTCGGTGCATCAGAATGCGCTCGCAGCGGCCGCGCGCTCAGAGCGGTGCGATGAGGTTCGCTTGATGATGGCTGCTGCCATGGTTCGGTGTGGGAGCACAGTGTCTGCGGGATGGGCGATCCTGGAGGCTGCAGCGGGGCGCCAACTGGCAACCTTCTATGGGCCAAAGCGCACCGCTGATGCCATCGGTGCCGGGGTGTCACACTGCGCTCAGCGGTGGGCGCTTCTTCTCGAGCCTGGTGGTGATCATCGAAGCCCATCCACGCTGACTCCGCAGCCACTCACGCACCTCCGTGAAGTCGCCTTGAGCGGGCTGCAGCGGGATCCAGAGGACCGCCGGCTTCTCAAGCTGCTGGGGGCCCTCGGTCACCCCGCCGATCTGCCGGTCCTGCTCAAGAGGCATGCCGGCCGCCGCACTCGCCATGTCGTCACAGAGGCGCTGGGCATGCACGGGGATCCCCGAGCGATGGCTTCCCTGACCGCGACCCTCAAGGCCATCCCCGATCCCGGTCAGGGCTTCGCCAGCCGACGGGTCGCTGGTGAGGCCCTCGGGAGGCTCGGCTGCCCGGAGGTGGGCAAGACCCTGGAGCGCGCGCTGGAGCAAGAGGCGCTTGAGTTCGAGGGCCGCCCGGGTGCTGGTCTCGGGGTTCAGTTTCCCGTCCGCAGTGTGCTGCTGGTTGCGCTCGGTGAGTCGGGCTCACAGAGACACAGCGTGCTGCTCGCTGGCTACCTCTCCAACACCCACGGCTCAGCCCTGGGAGGCTTCTACCTCCCTGCAATGGATGCCCTCTGGAAGCTTGGTGATGCCGACGCTCCCGCTGCACTCTTGCGCTCTGACGAAGCCCTCGTCGTCGCCAACGCCATCGGTGTGCTGGGTGGGATGGGGGAGGGCGCCCGGGTGCAGCGCTTTGTCCGTGACCCCAGACCACGGGTCGCACAAGCTGCGCGTCATGTGCTCGGGCAGCAGGAGTGAGCCACGGGGCCCTCAGGGCATCGTAGAGGAGGTCCCGGTCCCGGCATAGAGATCGTCGTACTGCTCGTTCTGGGTGGTATCCAGTCGGATCATGCCGCTGCGGCTGATGTAGACGATGAAGTCTTCATTGAGGCCACGAGAGCGAGCGAGCTTGTTGACGAAGGTGACCGTGATGTTGCCCTCACCGGAGAAGTCGCTGCTGGGGTTTACGACGTAGCCACGGGCCCCGAAGACAACGGCGTTGTTGTTGCCGGTGCCGGGGCCGCCGAGCGTGCCGTCTCCCCAGTCCGCGATGGAGACCCGGCGCTTGGGGTCGTTGCCGCTGGGGCTGATGTCGAAGGTGCCCTCGGACTGGTCGTCGTCGGAGCCATCCTGGTAGGAGTCCGGCGGCAGGAGGTCCCAGACGTCACTGTTGGAGTATTTGTTTCCGAGGGACAGCTGGTACTCGCCGACGTTCGCGACCTCCAGATCGTCCAGGCTGGTGTCGTAGTCAACCAGCATCACCCGACACTCCACTCCGGAGCGGATCGCGAGCATTCGACACTTCTGGACCCGGGCAGAGAACTCCTGTGCGGCAGCACGGGTTCGCCAGCGGGGAATAAGGTCTTGAGACGCCCACATCCCCCAGGCCGTGAGGATGCTGATGATGGCAAGCGTGATTGCCATCTCGATCAGGGTGAATCCGTTCCGCTGAGATCGAGACGAAGACTGTATCGACATCTTTCTGGGAAGCATCTGCATAGAATCATCCTGCGCGGACCCCAGTATACCGCGCTGGCCTTGACGTTGCCCTCACGCTTCGATATTACGCCCCGTCGGCTGTCCCTGCGTGGCAGCAACACTTCTACTCAATCACCTGGTAGATGGGCTTCTTCAGTCCTCTCCAACAAATCTATATTAGACAGGAGCACCTTCGATGGCACGTTATCGTGGACCACGCATCAAGGTCTGCCGCTCCCTGGGCATCATCCTGCCCGGCCTGACCACCAAATCCACCCTCGTCCGTCCCTACCCCCCCGGTATGCACGGCGCCCGCCGACGCACCCGTCGGTCGGACTACAAGGATCGCCTGAGCGAGAAGCAGAAGCTCCGCTTCCACTTCGGCGTCCTCGAGAAGCAGTTCAAGCGCTATGTCGCTGAGGCCGCTCGTCAGAAGGGACCGACTGGTGCAAACCTTCTCTCCCTGCTCGAGTCTCGCCTGGACAACGTCGTCTGGCGTCTCGGTCTGGCCCGCACCATCCCGGCTGCGCGTCAGCTGGTCGTGCACGGCCACATCTACGTCAACGGTTCCCGGGTCGACCGCCCGAGCTACCGCATCTCCGTCGGTGACGAGGTCTCTGTCTCTGCAAAGAGCATCCAGAAGGAGTTCATCCAGAACGCCCTCGGAGAGTCCGCCACTCGCGTTCGTCCGCAGTACCTCGAGTTCGATCCGGCCAAGGCCATCGGCAAGATGGTGACGCGTCCGGAAGCCGCAGACGTTCCGTTCGAGATCGATACCCAGCAGGTCATCGAGTACTACAGCCAGCAGCTCTGATCTGAGCCTTCGGGTTCGGTCGCTTCGCTGCATTACAGGCTCCTTCGAGGAGCCTGTTTCTTTTCTGGGTGGTAGGTTCGTGGAGAGGCTGAGACACGATGGGGAGCTGGAGCATTCTGGCCGGGCTTCTGCTCGGGTGCGCAGGCCGAATCACCCCAGAGACGGCGTCGCCGGCGGTTGCGCGGCAGGTGAGTCCTTGTGAGCCGCCACGTGAGTGTGCCGTCCGTAAGATTCGCTTCGACAACAACGGCAGCGCACTTCAGGGAACCAGCGACTACAGCGTGCGTGCGGCCATGGAGCAGGGTCGCTCCAAGCGATTCACGTTCATCGCGCCCCAGCAGCGACGGGTCTTTTTGGATCTGGATGTCCTTCAAGTTGATGGCTGGCGGATTGAAACCTGGTATGCCCACAATGGCTACTTCGATGCGAAGTTTCTCGGCTGGAACATTGAGATTCTCGATGAAGGTGGCGGCTTCCTGCGACCGAATCGTCCCCCGACCGTTCGGCTGACGGGTCGGATAGAGGAGGGCGTGCCGTCGATGCTGGGAAGCATCGACGGAGCGGATGGAGACGCCATTGTCTGGGAAGGCTGGGAGTCGCTGGGGAAGGGGGCTCGGCCGCTGCTCTCGCAGCTCGAGGCCAGCTCTGAGCTTGAGACGGGGGCCCGGTTCTCTCTCTCTGCAGTCAAGACGACCGAGAGCAGTGTCGTTGCGCGCATGCAGGAGCAGTCCTACGCTCGGACGACGGTGAGCAGCGCGGTAGAGGTCTGGCCGGAGGAGCAGATCGCTACGGTGCGGTTTAGCGGTGATTTAGGACCGGACTGCATGTTCGGTCCGGTCGAGATTAACGGAGACTTTGGCATTGCCCAGGCGCTTGTCCTCGCGGAGGTCTCGTTTGAGGAGGGCGATGCCTTCCGAGCCTCCAAGCTGGCAGAGACCCGCCAGAGGCTGTTCGCGCTGGGGATTTTCTCAGTGGTCAACGTCATCCCGGTCCTCGACAGCACCGAGCATCCCGATGACATCATTCCGATCCGCATCGATCTCATGGAGCGAAAGTATCGGCAGCTGAAGCTCGGCGGTGGTCTGCTACTGGAGTCTGGCCAGCAGGGCACCCACGTCTCTGCAGAGCTCAGCCATGCCAACCTGTTCAACCGCCTCGTGAAGCTGACCTTTGCCAACCGGCTTGGCTACTCGGTCATCAGCGATGTCTCCATTGACGGCCTCGTTGATGAGTTTACCGACACCGGCGTCGATGAGGAGGTGCTGGCGATCAACTCGCAGGGGGTGGTCGGAGAGACAACCGTCAACTTGTTGGTTCCGCGCTTTCCTGCTGATCGCTATCAGGTCGAGCTGGATGTTGGGTTTGAGCGGGGGGTTGAGCAGGCCTACCAGTTCGACAATCCCTCGATCAGCCCCTCTATATCCTGGAGCCCAAAGGGACCCTGGAGGTTTAAACTTGCCTATGAGCTGGAGTACCTTCGCTACTTCAACTATGCGGTTGATCTCAGCGACCTGCTCGACCCGCGACTCGGGCTGGACTTCACCAACCCCTACCTGCTCTCCTCAGTCAGCGAGACGGTCATCTACGACTCCCGCAACGACCCGGTCAATGTCCGAAGCGGAACCTATGCAATCCTTGGACTGACTGAGGCCGGCGGCCCGTTCGGCGGTCAGTTCTCGTTCATTCGCCTCAGCGCAGACTATCGGCGCTATGCCTCGCTGCTGGACATTGCGGGGATCTCGATCGGCGGGAAGTCCCTGCGGCGCCGATGGAACTGGCGGCCCCTCGGAGCGTTCGCCGGTCGGATGGCTGGCGGCATCATCTTCCCCTACGGCGATAACAGCTCGGTTCCCTACGCTGAGCGCCTCTACCTCGGTGGTGGCAACGATGTAAGGGGCTGGACCAACAACTACCTCGGTCCGTACATTATTGAGAACTGTGAGGCTGGAGACGGACGCGGCTGGAGCATGGGTCGGGACTCGGATGTCACCCTGGTCGAGGCCTGCTCCAGCGAGAGCGGTGCCCGACCCAGCTCTGGCGAGGACATTCTCCCCATCGGTGGCACCATCTCCGGTCAGCTGGGCATTGAGTACCGGCGCTACTTCCAGGACACGTATGGTGTGGTGTTGTTCCTCGACTCTGGCATGGTCTGGGATGAGCGTGCGGATCTCATGGAGGACTGGCAGGACTTGACCTCGAACTGGGCCGGCTGGATGAGCCGAGACACCATCCTCGCACCGACTGTGGGTGTTGGTGGACGCTACAAGAGCCCAGTCGGGCCGGCTCGGCTCGACGTTGCTTACCGGCTGAGTGACGATCCACGGTTCATCCATGAGCCTCGAATTGCCGTCCACTTTGCCCTCGCGGAGGCCTTTTGAGTCGCCGTCGCCAGCTGCTTCGAATTGCCCTGGGGCTGGGCGGTGGTGTGGGAGGAGTGTCTCTTGCCGCTCTGATTGGCGGTGGGTTTTGGCTGGTGTCTCCTGGTGGAAATGACTTCCTCCGAGGAGGTCTCGAGGATCTGGTCAGCGACCAGATGCCTCTGGGAGAGCTACAGATTGGCTCACTGCGCTCGGATCTCTTTACCTATGTCGAGCTGTCTGACGTCACCATGCACCGCTGGGACGGCGACACCATGCTCACCGTTCCCAGGATTCGACTCGATCACCGCCTCCCCAGACTCTCTCAGCAGACGGTTCTCCTGCCGCGTCTCCAGATCGACGCCCCTGATCTTCGGATGGAGCAGCAGCCCGACGGGCAGATCGATCTCTTGATTGCATTTGGGGTCACCGACGAGCCGTCTGTGGAGCCGCCGTCCGCCTGGGAGGGGCTGGACTGGATGGTCAACCTGGAGGACGCTGTCCTGACCGATGGTCGCTTCACCTGGGTCTCCGGAGACGACGAGCAGGTCATCGAGGAGCTCTCTCTGGACACCGGGCTGACCATCGGCGGTGGTCGCGATGCGCACCTTCATGACCTCACGATTCACGCCGCACCGGTTGGCTACGCCGAAGCGGCGCTTGTGGGTGACCTCCGCTACGAGGACGGGAACGTCTACATCGATGCCCTCGACCTCACCTATGATCAGAGCGTGGTCGGTGTCACTGGGACGATTCACCAGGTCGAGCTGGAGATGGGGCTCGGTCTTGAGGTTGTCCTCAAGCCGCTCGCCGCTGGACAGCTCTCACAGTGGACCAATGATGTGACCCCGCAGACGGAGCTCACCTCTGTGCTCTCCGTGAGGGGACCGCTCTCTGACATTGAGATCCAGGGTGACCTGGTTTCAGAAGAGGCTGGAACCCTTGGCCTCATCGGGGCGGTCGATGCCACAGCAGAGCCGATCACTTGGTCGCTGAGCACCACGACCGAGCGCCTCGAGCTGGACCGCCTCCTGCCGCCGGTCACGGAGCCTGTTGAGCTGGTCGGTTCGTATCGGGTCTCTGGCAGCGGAACCGCATGGCCTGACGGGATCGTTGCTCGGATCGAGGTCGACACAGAGGATCAGATTCTGTGGGGAGAGCCGATCACAGGGCTCTCCCTCAAGGCGGATCTGGCCGGCGGGCGACTCACGGTCGAGGAACTCAGCGCCCGCCACGCGCTCGGTGATCTTGGGCTCACCGGTGGCTGGATTGACCTCACCAGCGAGGCGGCTTCGCTCCAGGCCGATCTCTCTCTGCCTGACCTCGCCGCGCTCGCCCGGTTCGATCTCTCCGGCTATCGTGGAAGCCTCGCGGCACGCGGACTGGTCGAGGTGGACTGGGCGGGGGAGACGGTCCGTATCGATGCCTTTCCGAGTCTGAGTGGCAGCAACATCCGAAGCAAGGACTTCACCATCGGCACGCTGCGCTCTGAGGGGCTCCAGATCGCCATGGCGGGAGACGACGTCACGTTCGAGGGCGGGGTCAATGTGGACAACATCGACGCCGCTGGGCTGCTGATCGACACAGTCGAGTTCAGCGACCTCAGCGGTGGCTGGTCGCCGACAGCTGGGGTGACCTTCGGGACCGAGATCGCAATGGGGCGCATGCTCGTTGGGGATGGAACCTTCGAGCTGAGCGGCCTGAGCGGTCCGATCAGCGGGAGCGTTCCCTCGACCGGTGAGCCTGACATCACCACAGAGCTGATGCTGGGAGAGCTGGTGCTGCTGCCGGCAAACTACACGATCGATGGCGGTCCGGTCGGCATCACGCTCAAGGACAACGGCATCGCGGTCGATCTGAGTCTCTCTCGTCGGGATCGGGTCGTGATCGAGGCGCAGACCTATGGCGACTTCACGAGCGGGAAGTGGCGTGTCGAGGAGCTGGCGCTCTTCCCGAATTCTGGGCGTGGCATGGTCAGCGTCCAGGAGACACCGATCCGGTTCACCCTCAATGACAACAACGTTGACGACGTCGAGCTGGTCCTGGTGATTTCTGAGGAACGCCGCGCGGCATCCTCCGACCTGAGCGATGAGAGCTACATCGCGGTCTCTGGGGGGACTGGAGGCAGTGAGCCGGATCTGAACCTCACCGTCAGTCAGCTTCCGCTGGCTTGGCTCTCTGATGTTCTCAACACCTTCCTCGGTGAGGAGGAGATGCCCTTTGTTGCCCTCATGGACGGCATTGTGGATGGTGAGGCCTCTCTCAAGGGATTCTCTGGTGATGCTGCGCTGAGCGGAGACATCCGCTTCACCGACTTCACCTTCCCTGAGGTCATCCATGGTGTCGACATCGGCGCACAATTTAGCGGCATACTGCGTCATCCAGAGGCCTCGGTACGCCTCTCAGACCACGACGGTCTGCTGCTCGCCCTCGACGGCAGTGTCCCGCTGGACCTCGACGCGATCACCCTCGACTGCGCCGCTGACATTGCGCTTCGAGCCCTCCTCGCGCCGGGGGAGCTGAGCCGGCTGGGGGTGGTCTTCCCGTCGGCTCAAGGGCTCTACGGACTCGGGAGTGCGGACATCCACCTCAACGGCTCGGCCTGTGATCCCCAGCTGGCGATGGTTGGTGCGCTGTCGCTTCCGGTCGGAGAGCAGGGAGAGCACATGCGCATGGATCTGCGCATGGATCGAGCCGGAGAAGTCGTCAAGATTACCGCGACTGCAGATGAGGGCATGCTTCGACGCGTCAAGCTCAGCGGGACGGTACAGAATCGGTTCTCTGAGGTCCTCACGCAGGTGCTGAGCGGGGAGGGGGAGGTGCCTGACTACGCCGATCCCACCACCTGGATCTCCAGCCTCGATCTCAACCTCGTTCCCCTCGCGGTGCCCTTAGAGAGCCTGACCGCCTTGTTTGGTCTGCCCAGCGGGATCTCTGGTCGCATTGCCGGAGGTGTCAGCGTGACGGGTGAGGTGGAGCGGCCGCAGGTGGCTGGAGGACTGCTCTGGGTGGAAGGGCAGCTCGGTGATGTTCCCCTTCAGATCGCCAACCTCAACCTGTTCCCCGAGACCAATGCGGAGTCCGGGAGCGAGGGCTACCGGCTGATGGGCGCGCTGGACTTCGGCGCGCAGGGCAACCTGTCAGTCGATGGCTTCATCCCGCTGACCCTCGCTTGGCTCAAGGAGGAGGACGAGATCCTGGAGGGAGATGATGAGCTTTTGGTGACGATATCTGGAGATGGGGTGCCCCTCGCGGCACTCAACGGTGTGGTCGATGGGGTCTCTGAGGCCACCGGGACCTTGACCATCAAGGGCGACATCACCGGTCAGTTCTCCGAGCCGGTTCCCCGGCTGAAGTTCCACCTCATCGATGGGGGGCTGGCTTATCGTCCGCTCGGGGTGCGCTACTCAGACATCAACATCGACATCCGGCTCCAGCGGGATCGACTCGTTGTCGATCGACTGAGTGTCCTCAACCAGCCGCTGATCAACAACACACTTACCCTGAAGGATACCGTCGGAACCCTCTCGGGTACCGGCTCGGTGATGTCGAAGGGTATGGAGCCCGGAGCGGTTGTGGTCGACCTTGCCGCAGACAACTTCTGGCTGACCGCCACCACGGACTACACCGCTGCCATTCGGGGCGGTCTGAAGGTTGGCGGGAACTACCCTGCGCTTCAGGTCACTGGAGATGTTGTGCTGGCAGAGGGGCGCTTTATCTTCGATGACTCGTTCTTCATGGACAACGAGAACCTGACCCTCGATCCGATGATCACGGTCTATCGTAAGGAGGAAGCCCTGCAGACGGTGGTGGAGGTCCAGCCGCCCTCAGCGCTGGAGGAGCAGATGACGGTCGCGCTCGGCGTGGATCTGAATCGGAACCTACGGATGGCGGTCGATATGCCGCTGCTGGACACCTATGGTCGCCAGATCTCTTCGCTCTCCACCGTCTCGATTCTCGCGGACATGGATGGTACCCTCGACGTTGCATGGCAGAACGGTGCGCTGTCGCTCAACGGCACCGTCGAGACCCTCACAGGCTCAACCACGCGGCTGTTTGACACCTCCTTCGCGATGGCATCGGGCTCCGCGGTCTACTTCGTCGGAGATGACTACGCCAACCCCATCCTCAAGCTCAATGCGGTCCATACCAACTCTCGGTATGGTGAGGTAAACGTCGATATCAGCGGATCTGCTGATCAGCCGGAGGTCGCATTCTCTGCGGATCAGTACGACGAGACAGACATCCTGTTTCTCTTGCTGTTTGGCAAGCCAGCCAGCGAGATGTCCGAGGGGGAGAGCAGCGCGGGCTCGATCCTCTTCAGCACCGCCATGGCATCGATCTCCGGGCAGGTCTCTCGCGCGGTTGGCGGTACGCTCATCGATGAGTTTGACTGGGATCCCGACAGCGGAGTGCGCATCGGGAAGGCGCTCAGCGAGCAGCTCTTCCTCGCCTATGATCGAAACTCCAACCCTGAAGACGACGAGAACATCAACCAGCTCACCTTAGAGTGGATCATCTCGCGTCGGATGTATGCACAATTTATGACCGGTGACATGGCCCAATCCCGCGCAGATCTCTACTGGCGATGGCTGTTTTAGGCCCCCCGAGCTGGCTGCGACCGGTGGACATCGCTGGTCTGGTCTGGTTCAGGGTGTGCTTCGGGTCCATCATGGTCTGGGAGGTATGCCGATACCTCGCCTATGGTCGGGTGTATGCCTACTACATCGAGCCGGATTTCCACTTCAGCTACCACGGGTTCCAGTGGCTGATACCGCTGCCTGGATATGGGATGATTGCCCTGTTTATCGGGCTCGGCGTGGCGGCTGTGGGCATCACGCTGGGGGCATACTATCGGCTGGCAACCACCCTGTTCTTCCTCGGCTTTACCTACGCGTTTCTCCTGGAGCAGGCGACCTACCTCAACCACCTCTACCTGGTCTGCCTGCTGTCGTTCATCATGATCGTTCTCCCCGCACACCGGTCGATGTCCGTGGATGCCTGGCGGGATCCGTCGCTTCGCACCGATCGGGTGGAGGCCTGGACCATCTGGCTGCTTCGGGCACAGATCGGCGCGGTGTACTTCTTTGGGGGAGTCGCCAAGCTGAACGCAGACTGGCTGGCCGGCATGCCGCTGCTGGCGTGGATGGATACCCGGGCGGACTGGGCAGTGATCGGCGGCTTACTGGCCTGGGATGGAACCGCATGGTTCATGGCGTATGCTGGTCTGCTGCTTGATCTCTTGGCGCTTCCGCTGCTGCTCATTCGACGCACTCGCGGCCATGCGCTCGTCGCAGTGATGGTCTTTCACCTGTGTAACGAGCTGCTGTTCTCCATCGGCATCTTCCCGTACCTCATGGTTGGTGCAAGCCTCATCTACCTGGAGCCAGACTGGCCGCGGCGTGTGCTCTCCTCCATTGTCCCGGCCGATCGCCACCGTGTGCATCTCCCCCAGCAGACGCGCGCGCGTCGTGTGGGTCTGCGGCTGCTGCTGGGCGGCTGGCTCGCGGTCCAGGTCTTCCTGCCACTGCGGCACCATCTCTACCCTGGCAATCCCTCATGGACGGAGGAAGGGCACCTGCTCGCCTGGCACATGAAGCTCCGCAGCAAGGTCTCCCGCGCGGCCTTTACGCTGACGGACACTGTGACGGGGGTGCGCTATCCGATCGAGACAACGCCCCTGCTCACGGAGCGTCAGCACCGCAAGATGGTGACACGTCCTGAGCTGATCCGGCAGTTCGCGCACTATCTAGAGGACCGCTACATCGCCCAGACTGATGGCACGCGACGTCCGGAAGATGTTGTCGTTACGGCCAGGATACGCGCGGGCCTCAATGGGCGACGCCTTCAGCCGCTCATCAAGTCCACCGTTGACCTCACCGAGCTTCAGAGCGAGGTGTGGCCGCCCGCTGACTGGATTGTTCCGCTGACCATGCCGCTTGAGCGGCCTTGAGTCCGCTCAAGCCGGGGTGAGGTCGATCCAGGCGAGCTCTGGCGGGCAGTACAGCCGAAGCGGAGCCACGGACCAGCCAAGACCGCGGCTGACAAACAGGTAGCAGCCGTCCTTCTCGAACCAGCCCGCGAGGTAGGAGCCGGTGCCGCGTGGTGCCCAGAGCGCACCGAGCCCCGGAATGCGGACCTGTCCGCCGTGGGAGTGGCCGGAGAGGACCAGCTTGACCGGCGGCTCTGCGAGGGAGGGAAAGAACGCCGGAGAGTGGGTGAGCATGACCGCGGGACGGTCGCGGGGGAGCCTGGAGAGCAGCACCTCAGGCTCGGACTGTCCGGCGAGGTGATCGTCGGTGCCGGCGAGGACGATCGGGCCGAGATCGACCCAGTCTTCATGGAGAAGGACGACATCGTGTGCTGCGAGCAGCGGGCGCCAGCGGTCGAGGCTGGCGCCGGACCAGTACTCCCAGTTTCCCATGATCGCAAACCGTCCCAGCCGCGCTGGAGGGAGGGCACGGAGGAAGCGAACCACCGCTTCCTCTGACCAGCCGCGGGTGACCACATCACCAGTGATTACGACAAGGTCGGGGCGTGCCTGGCTGACCTTGTGACAGAGTGCGGAGAGGGCCTCATCCTCTTGGCGGATGTGGACGTCGGTCAGGTGGAGGATGCGGATCCGCTCTGTGAGGCCGGAGATGGGGAGGGTGTGGTGGCTGTACTCGAACCAGCCATGCTCAGCCTGGAGACGGGTGAGGACATCGGCGGTCGGCTGTGGATCGACCGTGCCGCCAGGAGCCGTCGCGACGGGCGCCCGGCTCGGGAAGAACGAACCATGGCCTGCGGCATTGGTCATGTTCTTGAGAAAGGTCAGCCAGCGAATCATGGACAGACCTCGCGCTCGCAGAGGGTTCGAATGCCTCGAGTGCTGCTCAGGCCGTTGAGGTAGGTGCTGCCACGTGTCACTGAGACCGTCGGCGGCAGCAGCAGCACGACCTCACCGTGCTCTGCCATGGTGTGTGCTTGCTGACGCTGGTCCGCCTCGATGTGCTCGACGAGGACCAGCGCACCGACCGCAGGTGTGGTCTGGGGCATCACGAGGTAGCCATGGAGATCGGCAGCAGCAACCATGCGACCCTTTGCGCGCCACTGCGGCGGCTCTGGTTCAGGGAGTGGGACAGGGGGCTGCGTTGAGCAGCCCATCATGATGGTGAGGAGCGGGTTCACTCTGGGGTCATAACCGCAGGTGGAGCAGCTCCTCGACGTTGCCTTTCTTTGCACCGGGAAGCGATGAGGCGACGGTGCCGAGAACGGTGGTGCCGAGGGCCTCTGCGGCCTCACAGACTGCAGTGATTGCCGACTGTCGGAGGGCTGGATCCTTGACCACCCCGCCTTTTGCCTGACCCGGCCCAAGCTCGAACTGGGGCTTGATGAGCAGGACGGCTTCTGCACCGCTGGCGGCGACCTGTTGAACGGCAGGGAGGATGAGCTTCAGGGAGATAAACGACAGGTCACCGACGATAAGAGAGGGTGGCTCTGGCAGCGCGGTGAGGTGGCGGGCGTTGGTGCGCTCCATGACGACCACTCGGGGATCTTGCCGCAGCTTCCAGGCCAGCTGCCCGTAGCCGACGTCGATGGCGAATACCTTCGCAGCACCACGCTGGAGCAGGCAGTCAGTGAAGCCGCCCGTGCTTGCCCCGAAGTCGGCACAGGTGCGCTCCGTCGGGTCCACCTCAAAGACGTCCAAGGCTCCCTCCAGCTTCAGACCGCCGCGTCCGACATAGCGGAGCACCTCACCGCGGATGCGCACTGCTGCATCGAACTTGATGCGGGTGCCTGGCTTGTCGCTGACCATGTCGTTGACCAGCACCTGCCCTGCTCGGATGAGGGCATTGGCGAGCTGACGAGAGGGGGCCAGCCCACGCTGGACGAGAAGGGTATCCAGTCGCTCACGGGATGCTGCCATCACAGCCTCTCAGTGGTCGCGCTCGACAGTGTAGCGTGCAAGCGCGATGAGAATCTCTGGTGCCGGGAGTCCTGCGACGGCTTCCTCAGCCTCGGCCGCGAGGGCCTCTGCCCGTGCACGGGTCTGCTCAGCACCGAGGAGCTTGATGAAGCTCGGCGGGCCGCCTTCACCTGCATCTTGTTCTTCATCGAGGACGTCATCGGCGAGCTGGAATGCAAGCCCGACTGCTTCGCCATAGCGGGTGAGTGCATCGAGCGTGCTGCCCTCAGCACCAGCCACCCGACCACCCATTCGGACCGCAGCACGGATGAGGGCACCGGTCTTGCCCCTGTGGAGGGTGAGGAGGGTGTCGACGTCCGTCACGGGACCAGCCATGCCGACGTCGAAGGCCTGTCCGCCGATCATGCCCCGGTGGCCAGCGGCACTGGACAGCTCTGCGACAAGGGGGCCGATCAGGGTCGGCGTTGTCTCACAGAGCATCGAGAAGGCTTCGGTGAGCATGGCATCACCGACGAGGAGCGCCTCGCCTTCCGTGTAGACGCGATGGACCGTGGGCCGGCCCCGACGCTCATCGTCGTTGTCCATGCAGGGAAGATCGTCGTGCACGAGGGAGTAGCCGTGAACCATCTCGACCGCAGCGGCAGCGAGGAGAGTGTCTTGGCGGATGGGACTCCGCAGCGCCTCGCAGGCGGCGATCGACAGCAGCGCTCGGATGCGCTTTCCGCCAGTAGACAGCGGGTACTGGCATGCCTGCGCGAGCCGATCTGGGCTGGCTGCAGCGAACCGGGACAGCAGGAGTGCATCAACCCTTGTGCGTCGAGGCGCAGACCACGTGCTGAGGAGCGTGTTCATAACGAGCGGTGCCTGTGTCTTCTACTGTGGTGCCGTCGGGGGGGCGGCAGGGGCGGCCTCTCGCTGAGTGCAAGCCAGGAAGTCGGTGTCGGTCTTGAGCTTGGCGAGACCAATCTTCTCCGCGCCGGCATCTCGGACGGCATCCATCAGCTGCACCATGTTGCCGTAGCCAGCATCCGGATGACCATCCACAAAGACAGACTTGGCCTTCTTTCGACGGAGTCCCTTTCGAACCTCAACCGTCAGCTCCTCCAGTGCGAGGGACTTTCGGTTGAGGGTGAAGCTTCCGTCCGCACAGGCGGCGACCAGAAGCTGGTCCTCGGGGATGTTGTCTGACTCAACCTTCTCGGTCTTCTGCGGAAGGTTCACAGCCATCTCCTCAATGATGATCGGAGTGAGCACCATGAAGATGATGAGGAGCACGAGAACGACATCGATGAGCGGGGTGACGTTGATGTCGCCGTTGGGGCCGCTGCTCTCAGTCCCCTTGAGTTTCATACCCATGGGCTACTCCTTGATCTTCTCTGTAGCCAGGAGCAGGGTGCCCCGACGCTCTTCGGGGATGTTGTCCATGACCTCGCGAACCTGCTTCCAGGTCAGACCCTTGTCGCCTTTAATCAACAGGCTCCGGGCAGCATCCTTTCGCAGCTCAGCGTTGATGTCCTCTTCGAGGTTCTCGTTGTTGGTCTGGCGTGTATCGACAAAGACGACGCCATCATCCCGAACTGAGATGACGAGATGCTGACCATGATCTTGGCTGGACTGGGTGGTCGCTGCACGTGGCAGCTTCACATCCACTCCGCTGGTCAGCATCGGGGTGACGACCATGAAGATAATGAGGAGCACGAGGACGACGTCGACCAAGGGGGTGACGTTGATGTCCCCCATTGGTCCGCCTTTCTTGTCTCCAACGTTCATGCCCATGGGAGTCCCCTACTTGGCTGCAGTCTCGCCTTCCAGCGGCGGAAGGAGCTGCTTGTAGCACCAGTCCACGAGCTCCTGCGTCGACATGATCATGTCATTGATGATCCCGTCGATGATGGCCGTGAAGAGGTTGAACAGCCACACGCCAAGGAGCGCGACGGCGATGCCGATTGCGGTGGCGACGAGCGCCTCTGCGATACCGCCAGCGACGGCACTGATGCCTCCGCTGCCAGCCTCTGCCATTCCCGCGAAGGCGTTGATGATCCCGAAGATGGTTCCGACCAGACCGACGAACGGTGCAGTGGAGCCGGTGGTCGCCAGGATGTTCATGCCCTTGCGCAGCTCGGAGGTCTCAGAGATGGAGACACGCTCGAGGGCGCGCTCCACAGCAGCGATGCCGTGCTTGTCGGGGCGAGCGTTGAACTCAGTCAGACCTGCGGTGAGCATGTGTGCGAGGTAGCTGCGCTTGAAGCGCTTCTCGTTCGCAGTATTCAGGGCGCTCTCCGTGTCGGCTTTCGCCATCATGGGACCGATCTCAGCGGCGAGCTGTCGCGACTGCTTTCGAGCGGTGTACAGCGCCCAGGAGCGCTCGATGGCGACGAAGATGCACCCAATGGCCATGATCAGGATCAGGAACATGATGATCCGGACCGGCAGGCCCATGTGCGTCCAGATGTATTGCGGAGTAAATTCCACCGCTGCTCCCTTGGATTGCGTTTTAACGAAGCTTAAAGGTAAGTTTTAGGACGAAGGTGGACTTGACCGCCACACCTGTCTCGGACTTGTAGGGGTAGAACCGCCACTTCCACGCCGCTTCCATGACGTTCTCGTGGAAGATGTTGGAGCACTTCTCGACCTTGACGTCGTAGGGCTTGCCCTTCTCATCAATGTAGAAGCGAACCTGGCAGCTCTCCTCTGTGATGTTGAGCGCCTTGGCGGCCTCTGGAAACTTGGGCTCGACCCGACGCTTGGCCTTGACGTCTGCCCAGTAGACTGAAGAGACCCCGGTACCACCGACAACACCGCCGAGCTGACCGCCGATCTCACCGCCGACGACACCACCGACGACGCCGCCGACGACGCCGCCTTCGACGCCGCCTTCGACACCACCAGTGGTCTCCTCTTCTTCAGGAGGCTCTTCTTCGACCTCAGGGATCTCCTCAGGGATTTCCTCTGGATCGGGCTCTTCCTCTTCTTCCGGATCGGGCTCTTCCTCTTCTTCCGGCTCTTCTTTCTTCTCCTCCTTCTTGTCCGAACCGCCCGGCGGCGGTGGCGGTGGCGGAGGAGGGGGAGGGGCCTCATCGAAGAAAGTCACCTCGACGGGTTCGTCGTCCGTGACTTCTTCGACGATCTGGCCACCAAGGTAGACGAGTCCGCCCAAGAAGCTGGCGTTTACCAGTAGAGACAGGAAGACCGAGCTGAGCTGCCGGCTCCGATCCTGCTTCTTGCTCTTGCCGACGGTGTCAAACATGGCTCTCTCTGGCATCTGGCGGACAGCAGTTCCGCCCCGGCGGCAAATAATACAACCTGCCACCGCTGCGTGCTGCAATTGTCACTGAACTCTGACGTTCTCCTGTCATCAAATCAGGGCCTCAGCTTCCAGGGGGCGTGGGTGTGGGGATCTCGATGACCTGCCCAGGATCGTTGCTGGAGCGGGTCAGCTCGACGATTCGCCGCTCTGCACCATCGAGGAGTTCCTGGCACTCGCGGACCAGGGATATACCCTCTTCAAACAACTTCAGCGCCTGCTCAAGCGGAAGGTCCCCGCTGTCCAGGCGGCGCACTCGGCCTTCGAGCTCGCCGAGGGCTTCCTCAAAGGAGCGGTGTTGCGTCACGCTCATCCGTCACATCTCCAGACCATGGGTGTCACACTGATGACAAGCTGCTAACTGATATCGTGTGCTTCGGTTTGATGGTGGGTATATGAGCGCGGAAACCGTGCCGCCAGGGGAGCCCGGATGTCCACCGAACCCACGCCGAAATCAGACAGCGGTGATGTCGGGCGTAATGCCCTTGTTACAGGTGCTGCCTCGCTTATCGTGCGGCTGTCTGGGCTGATTCGAGAGGTCGTCTTCGCCGCATTCTTTGGTGCAGGCATGGCCGCAGATGCCTACAACGCAGCTTTTCGAGCGGCACAATTCTTTCGGGAGTTGGTCGCCGAGGGCTCACTGTCCAACGCCTACGTGCCAATCTTTTCGGAGATTGCGGAGAAGGATGGCCTCAAGGAAGCCTGGCGGCTCGCCAATGCTTTCCTCGGTGTGCTGTTGGTGGTGCTCGGCGGCCTGACCCTGGTCACGTTCTTTTTTGCCGAGGGCTGGGTATGGCTTCTGGCGAGCGGCTTTGCCACTGATCCGGAAAAGTTTGCGCTCGCCACCAACCTCACCCGCGTCCTCTCGCCGTTTGTTGCTGCGATGAGTCTCGCGGCAGTGTTTATGGGGATGCTCAACGTCCGCGGGAAGTTCTTCCTGCCGGCAGTCGCGCCGGCCATGTTCAATGTCGCGGTCATCGTCGGCTGCCTGGGCTCAGAGTGGTTTGAGGCCACCACGGGGCATCCTGCGATCGTGATGGTCGGCCTGGCTTCGGTGGTTGGCGGGGCGGGGCAATTCCTCGTCCAGCTTCCCGCCCTGCGTGCGGATGGCTTCCGCTTCCGACCTCGCCTGGAGAAGCATCCGGCGCTGATGAAGATGGTCAAGTTTCTCATCCCCGCCTTCATCGCGATCATGACCGTGCAGTTCAACCTCCTTGTCGAGAGTCAGATCGCAAGTCGGTTTGGCGACGGGCCGGTCAGCTACCTGTTCTATGCCTTCCGGCTTGTTCAGCTTCCACTCGCGGTGGTCGCAGGATCGGTGGCTGTGGCGGCGCTGGTGAGCCTCTCGGCGCTGATGGCCCGTGGTGCAAAGGACAGACTGGCCGGTGAGATATCGGATGCTCTGGTTCTCAACAGCTTCCTGGTCGTTCCCGCCGGTGTCGGCCTGTTTCTTCTCGCGGAGCCGATCATCCGGCTGATGTTTGAGCGCGGGGCGTTTACGCCAGCGGATACCGCAGCCACCGCGATGATGTTGAAGATGTACACCCTGGCGATCTGGGGAATCGCGACCCATCGTGTTGCAATTCCCTGCTACTACGCGCTGGGGGATCCGTTCTTCCCGATGCGGATCGCGGTGGTCTTGATGCTCGCGAAGCTTCCGGTCGCTCTGGCCATCGTCTATCCGCTGGGCTTTGGCTACACCGGACTGCCCCTGTCGCATGCGCTGCTGGTGATGATCGAGTGCGCAGTTCTGTTCTGGGGCTTTACCCGTCGTGCGGGTGCGTTTCCACGCCGAATGTGGACCGATCATGCTCGCATCGTCATCGCCGCTGCGGTGATGGGCGGGGCGGTCTATCTGATGCTGCCCTGGGCCGATGGACTCTCGGTGTTCCTCGTCAGCGCAGCTGGTGCGGTTGTCTACTTTGTCACCTCGTTTGCCCTCGGTCTCTCCGCCGCTCGCAAGGTCCTCGACCGCTTCATGAAGAAGAAGGGACTTCCCCCAACCATCGATCCCCAGACCCGCCTCGCCCTTGAGGCGCTCTCAGGCAGCGCTGTCGGGAGCATCGTCATCGAAGACGGCACGCTGGGAGTTCGCTGTGCGGATGGAACCTTCCGCTTCCGTGCGCGAGACGGCGTCATCTCTGGAGAGCGCACCGGAGACGGGGAGGGAATGGGAGCAGCGCTGACCATTGGTGCGGTCATGCGGGTCGGCCATGGTCCGCCGATGCTGCATGGGCTCTTGCTCGGCGAGCGCAGCTTCCGTGCAGAGGGAGAGGTCATCTCTGAGGGGCGCGCTCCTGGACCGGTGCTGCCGGTGGAGCGACCGGAAGCCTAAGCGCGACCTGAGCGGCTCAGGCCCGCTGAAGCAATGCGAACCATCAGCGGACGGAGAAGCGGCATCGGCGTGCCTGCTGCTGCCATCGCGAGCAGCCGGACCACCTGGTGGGGGATCCGACGCGCGCGGCCATCGAGAAGATCATCGATCGCCTGCCGAGCGACTGCTTCAGGGGGAGTCGCGAGGGGAGAGGGGCGGCTCCTGGCTTCTCCTCGGGCGCGCTCGAAGAATTCGGAGGGAACCGGTCCTGGGGCGAGCAGGTGGACTCGGACACCGCTGCCGGCAGTCTCGGCACGCATCGCCTCTGTGAGGCTGTGCACGAATGCCTTGCTCGCGGCATAGACGGCGCTGGTTGGGACGGGAAGGAATCCAACGATGGAGCCAACGTTGAGAATCCAGCCGCGGCGGTTTGCGGTCATGGCAGGAAGCCACGCATGCGACAGCTGCAGCAGGGCTCGGCAGTTGAGGTCAACCATCGACAGCAGGCGCTCGGACTCCTGGCTCTCCAGACGCCCCCGGTAGCCGAAGCCGGCATTGTTGATGACCATGTCGACGTCAGGCCAGGTTGCGAGCAGGGTGGCGATGTCCGCTGAGCGGGTGAGGTCGGCGGGGTGTGCGATGGCACCAGGGAGGCGTGCTGCCATGGATTCGAGGCGCTCGGCACGACGAGCGACCAGGATGAGCCGACCGACCCCGCGCTGAGCCAGCTCTTCAGACAGCGCCGCGCCGATCCCCGAGGAAGCCCCGGTGACCAGCGCGGTGATGCCCGACAGATCGGTCACTTTCTCGCGACGACCGCGATGCGCTCGATCTGGAGGAGCTGATAGCTCAGGCGTGCCTTGCTCTTTGTGTCTGCAGCCACGAGGACCTGATTGCCCTGCGCGGTGGTCGCCAGGCGCTCGGGAACCACCGTGAGCAGCTTGCGCTTGTCATCACGGGTCACGTAGAGCATGTGGAGGTTCGACCGATCGGTGACGGCGCGAATGCAGGCGTCGCGGACCTGCGCCGGAGTGCACCGCGGCGGCATCTCGTCCCGCTTGCGTCTACGACGAGAGGAGCGCGTGGTTCCGGGGACGGGGTGCAGGTTCTCGGGCTGGGTATCGGCGATGTGGGCAAGACCGAGGAGATCACCACGCTCGGCACGGGCATCGACGACCTGCTCCAGCAGCCGCTTGCGTGAGTCCACGGCGGCAGGATCTCCAGGATACTCCCGGACCTTGTTCATCGGGGTGAAGTCAGCCTCGCCCAGCGCAGCGGTCAGCTCCGCCATTCGAGAGCGGTCCACGGCGTACATGCCGGGCACGAAGCGGTGAAGCAGGAACGGCTTGAGCTTGCGAAGGCTCTCAATGCGTCGGATCTGGCTTCGGTGAACGGTCAGGAGCATGACGTCGTGGAATTCGACGTCGCCGTGGTGTCCCATCCAGCTTCGAAGGGTCTGCTCGACGTTCTCGGGAAGACCAATCTGGCTGTTCTCTCGAAGGAACTCCAGGATGTCGTCTCTTCGCCAGCCCTTCTCGAGGGCTTGCTCGATGGTGACCTCGGTGATCTTGTAGGTGTTCGCCCGGTCACAAGACGTCAGCTCCGCGAGGTCGCCGATTCGGGAGAACAGGATCGGGGCCATGCCTGCCGGAGCCATGATCTCAAAGGAGGGGGTCAGGTAGAACTGGGTGAAGCCCTCGTCCTTCGGCTTGCTCTCCAGGAGCCGCTCGCCGCGTGGGTTGAGCCGATAGAACTTCTCCTGGCCCCACTGCCCGAGCTCCAGCAGCCCGGTGGTGACGAGGGGGGCGAAGGTGTAGCTTTCTCGTGCGGCATGACGGACGGTCTTCCACTCGTCGCTGTGGAAGCGCTTTCGCCAGTC
Organism: Myxococcota bacterium; assembly: GCA_029251165.1. Taxonomy (GTDB): domain Bacteria; phylum Myxococcota_A; class UBA796; order UBA796; family UBA796; genus JAQXDW01. Next base: position 28,939 of record JAQXDW010000067.1, on the reverse strand, counting down.
CTCGCCACGGCGCCAGCGCCTGTACAGAGCCTGAAGCGGACGCTCCGGGACCCAGTCTCCGCCGATGTCATGGATAACTCGGATGACCCACTCGGCGTTGGGGAAGCGCTTCTCGAGGGCGGAGAAGATCAGGTCGTTCTGATCGCTCTTCTCCAGCTGTAGCCACTCCTCGATGACCGAGCGGTTTAGGCTGAGGCGGTCTCCGCGCAGCTCGACCATGCCGTGGACCATCAGGTACTCAATGTGGAAGCTGAACAGCTCGCTGTCTGCTCCCCAGAGCTGCTTGAAGAAGTTGTCCAGCTCGTCCTTGTGGACCTTGAAGATCTCCTGGCGCTGGGTGAGGCGCGGCGGATGTTGGTCAATGTAGGTGGACAGCGTGACCAGGCTAAAGTCCAGCGGCGGCGAGAACGCCTGGGGGTTGATGACCCGGACGTCCTCGTGGTCGAAGGACGGCAGCATCAGGTCTTCCTTGAGGTGGTCGACCAGGTGCGCAACGAGGGGATCGGGGACGATGTAGAAGTAGTCGCCCTCGCGGGTCTCGCTGGCTGCGACGAGTCCCTTGTCACCGAGGGTTGCCATGACCTTCTTCCACTCGCGGTCGTTGCCTCCCAGTGAGAGCAAGAGCTCCTGGTAGAACTCCTCGTGGTGGGCAATTCCGCCGCACTGCACGAGGATGGCGAGGGCCTGACGATCCCGCTGGTGGAGGGAGCGGATGAGGGTGCCCAGGCGGGTTCCCTGTGCGATCGCACGTACCGCGAGCTGGATCATGCGCTCTTTGTTCGCGACCCGACTCGGCTGTCCTCCCATTCCCTTGTAGAAGCTTGCCACCATCGCATCGGGGAGACGGTTGAGGTACAGCGCGAGATCGTCCATCTCCATGCGAGACAGCCGACGACGCCGGACGATTCCGCTGCTCGTCTCGGAGTGCGTGGGGGTGGAGCTGCGCGCGTGCGAGACGTAGCCCGTTGGCGGGAGTCGCACGAGGGGCTGGCTCTCATCGCGCCAGTTGCCGCGTCCACCACGACTCTGCGTGGTCTCTACGGTCGGCTGGTTTTGCGACTCATTGTGGTTGTTGTCTCCACCACCACCACGACGACGACGCCTCCGGCGACGACGCCGACGGGAGCCGGATTCTGATGCCGGCCGATCACTTTCATCTGCACCCATCTTAAAAACCTCAGATCGGTAAGTCTAAGCAGAAGCCGGATTCGCGCTCAGCGACCGGCCTCTTCAATGTGGTAGCGGTAGCCCTGCTCGGTCAGGAACAGCTGACGCTTCATCGCGAAGACCTGTTCCTTGGTGTCGGCAGTGACAACAGTGTAGAAGCGGGCAGCCTTCTTCTTGGGACGAAGGATGCGACCGAGTCGCTGAGCTTCCTCCTGTCGGCTGCCGAAGGTTCCTGAGACCTGGATGGCGATGTTGGCATCGGGCAGGTCAATCGAGAAGTTGGCGACCTTGCTGACGATGAGCAGCTTGATCTCTCCGCGCCGGAATTTCCCGAACAGCACCTCGCGCTCCCGGTGGGGCGTCTTTCCGGTGATGAGGGGAGCCCGGAGGACACGTGCGAGCTGGTGGAGCTGGTCGACATAGGTGCCGATGACCAGGATGTGGTCTTCGCAGTGTCGCTTGACGAGACTCTTGATGACGTTGATCTTGGCCGGGTTGCTACTGGCGAGGCGGAATTTCTGCTGCTCGCGGGCGTTCTCGTAGCGGGCTTCATCGCCGTTATGAAACGGCACCCGGACCTCGTGGCAGGTGGTCTCGGCGATGAAGCCCTGCCGGGTCAGCGACTGCCAGGGCAGGTCGTAGCGCTTGGGACCAACGAGGGAGAACACATCTCCCTCGCGACCATCCTCGCGGACGAGGGTGGCGGTGAGGCCGAGCCGACGGCGTCCCTGGAGTGAGGCGGTGGCACCAAAGACCGGTGCCGGCAGGAGGTGAACCTCGTCGTAGATGATGAGCCCCCAGTCCTGGTCCTCGAACAAGTGGAGGTGTGCGAAGTCATCATTTCGAGAGCGACGCCAGGTGAGGATCTGGTAGGTCGCGACGGTGACTGGACAGATGCGCTTCTCAGCGCCGCTGTATCCGCCGACCTGCTCCTCAGTCAGCTCCGTCTTGTCGACGATCTCCCGAATCCACTGAGAGACGCTCGCTTGGTTGGTGGCGAGGATGAGGGTCTTGGTGTTGACCAGGCTCATCGCGGTCATGCCGACGATGGTCTTTCCGGCACCACAGGCCAACACGACCACGCCGCAGCCACCGGAGGGCTTGCCCTTTTGATACCAGCGCTCAGCAGCCTCGCGCTGGTACTCACGGACTGCAAACGGGCGACCGTTCCCGCGCATCGTTGTGCGAAGGTTGACGTCGAGGTGTTCGCCGGGGCGGAAGCCTGCGAGGTCCTCAATGGGCCAGCCATCCTGCAGAGCGCGCTGCTTGAAGATGCCACGGTGTCCCTGGGTGATTGCCCAGTGACGTCGGCCATCTTCGATGAGGAATTCACGAAGCGTAGGGGACTTGGAGATCAGCTTGGCGACATAGCCGCTGGCGAACTCGAGTCGAATTAGCTCGTGGCCCCCGTTGGGGTGAGGGACCATCTTTACGAGGCCGTAGCGCTCGATGGTCTCTTCGATGGTCTTGCGGACATCGGGGGGGATGTCGAACTTAGAGAGCTCCCGGAGCCCCTCAATGATCTCACCATTGCTCATCCCAGAGGAAGCGGCGTTCCAGAGGGAGAGTGGTGTGATTCGGTAGGTGTGCAGGAGTTCCGGAGAGCGCTCCAGCTCGGCAAAGCGACCGAGGAAGTCTCGCGCCTTCTCATACCGGGGGTGCCGTGTCTCAAGGAGTACCTTGCCATCACCCTGAATAATCAGGGGATTGTCAGGCTTGACGTGCATCGTTCATCTGTCTAGCCTCCACATAAGGTCTGAATTTATGTGACCTATGGAGCAGTATCGGATGGGAAAACGCTTCCAGAGTGAACTCTTATGCTGAGTGCCACGTCATGACGCCGTCCCTCGGCAGGGGAACAACCTTGGGGGATTGTAACCGTTCGAGGTTTGACATCATAGAGATGATGTGTCCGAAGCAGAACACTTCGGGAAGCGCAGTCGGACGGGTGTCCGGATTCATGTAGGAAACACTTGAGTAGCTTCCTGACATCCGGAGAGGTGAGGCGCTTCTCTCGAAGCTGCTTCAACAATCCGGACTCTCAATGTACACCATTTTTACCACCTGTCAAGCGATACGGCAGTGTGGTTTCTTAATTTGTCACATTTAACCAGTTATATTATCAGGTTGCTCCCAGGCTACTTCAGGAAGCTGTAGCCCCAGCTCGTGGGCGGCGCGAAGGTTTCCTTGATGGTCCGCGGAGAGACCCAGCGCAGGAGATTGAGGACGCTGCCGGCCTTGTCGTTGGTGCCGCTGCCCCGGGCACCGCCGAAGGGCTGCTGCCCGACGACCGCTCCGGTGGGCTTGTCGTTGATGTAGAAGTTCCCCGCTGCATTTCGGAGTACCGAAGCGGCCTGACTGACCGCGTACCGGTCTCGCGAGAACACGGCACCGGTCAGGGCGTAGGGGCCTGTTGCATCGACGACAGAGAGGGTCTCCTCCCAGGCGCTGTCTTCGTAGACGAACGCAGTGACGATGGGACCGAAGATCTCCTCGCACATCATCCGGTGGTCTGGGGAGTCGACCTCGACAAGGGTGGGCTCAACGAACCAGCCGACGGAGCCATCGGCGCTGCCGCCGGCATGGACGGTCGCTGTCTCGTGCGCCAGCTTGAGGTACTCGCTGTGCTTGTTGAACGCGCGCTCGTCGATGACTGCGGAGATGAAGTTGCTGAAGTCAGAGACGTCGCCCATCTTCATCTCGGCCATTCCTGCAACCACCCGCTCCTTGACTGCGGGCCACAGGCTCCGGGGAATGTACAGCCGGCTGGCGGCGGAGCACTTCTGCCCCTGGAACTCAAACGCTCCGCGAAGGATCGCCACAGAGAGCGCCTCTACATCTGCGGAGGGATGAGCGACGATGAAGTCCTTGCCCCCTGTCTCGCCGACGATTCGGGGGTAGGTTCGGTAGTTCGCAATGTTGGCACCGATCTGGGACCAGAGCTTCTGAAAGGTGGGGGTTGAGCCCGTGAAGTGAAGTCCCGCGAGGTGAGGACTCGCCAGAGCAGGGCCGCCGACCTCAGGGCCGTGGCCGTTCACGAAGTTGATGACTCCGGGCGGAACCCCTGCCTCCTCCATCAGCTGCATGCCGACCCATGCTGAGTGGGCCTGTGTGATCGAGGGCTTCCACAGCGCGACGTTGCCGACCATGGCCGGTGCGCTGGGAAGGTTCAAGGCAATGGAGGTGAAGTTGAACGGGGTGACCGCGAAGACAAATCCCTCGAGCGGGCGGTAGTCCAGTCGGTTCCACATGCCCGGGTTGCTGCCGGGCTGGTCTGCACAGAGCTGCTGGACAAACGTGGCATTGAAGCGCCAGAAGTCGATGAGCTCACAGGCCGCATCGATCTCTGCCTGGTGGCAGGTCTTGGACTGCGCGAGCATGGTGGAGGCGTTGAGCCGGTCTCGCCAGGGGCCTGCCAGGAGGTCTGCCGCCCGCAGAAAGATCGCCGCGCGCTCCTCCCAGTGCAGCGCTGCCCACTCCGCCTGCGCCGCGAGGTTGCTGGCGATGGCCCGCTTCGTGAGGGCCTCGTCAGCGAGATGAACCCGACCGATGACGTGGCTGTGGTTGTGCGGCATCGTGACGTCGACGGTGTTGCCGGTGAAGATGCGCTCGCCACCAATGACACATGGAATCTCGACGATCTCACTGGACTGACGGACAAGCTCGGCCTTCAGAGACTCTCGCTCTGCGGAGCCTGGAGCGTAGGCGCGGACCGGCTCGTTGGAGGGGCTCGGCGTCTGGGGCTGGCTGGCAATGGTGCTCATGGGCTCTCCTGGTCAGAAAAGGCAGGAGCTATAACCGGTGTGGGGGGGCGATGAGCCTGCTGCGACTGGATCAGATCAGCCCGAGGGATCGGGGACGGGTCGGGGGGAAGGCGGTCGGGCTCGCCAGGCTGGCGCGTGCAGGGCTTCCTGTGCCTCCGACACTGGTGGTTCCTGTTGAGGTCACCCGAGACTTTCTGAAGCGAAACGGGCTGTGGGAGGACGCGCTCCGAGGAGCGCCCGGACTCGCCGAGCGCATCCGAGCGGGCGAGCTGGAGCCGGACTTTGCCGGACGGCTCCGCACTGCGGCCGCTCGCCTCGGTGACCTGCTCGCGGTGCGCTCTTCTGGTGTGGATGAGGACGGCAGTGAGGCCAGCTATGCCGGTCAGTATGAGACCTTCCTCGGCGTCACCCCAGGGGATGCCACGGAGGATGCGCTGCGCGCCTGCTGGGCGAGTGCCTATGCGGAGCGGGTCCTGGCCTACCGTGACGGTGTGCTGCCCGCTCCCGGCAGCATGGCTGTGGTCATCCAGGTCTTGGTCAATGCCCGCTGCGCAGGTGTGATGTTCACCATCAACCCCCTCAACGGCTCCTGGCGTGAGATGACCGTTGAGGCCGCCTGGGGCCTCGGAGAGCCGGTGGTCAGCGGCCAGGTCGTGCCGGACTTCTACCGTGTTCGTCGTCCCCGTCGCTCGCCGCGTCCGGTTCAGCGCATCCTCGCCCGCGTCCGCTTAGAGCTCATCGAGGAGCTCATCCGACCCCAGGACGAGCAGCTCGCGGTCGTCACGGGGGGGCTGGACACGGTTCCGGTCAAGCCGGCGAGACGAGCCGCTCCGAAGCTTCGTCTCGCTGAGCTGTATCGCCTCTGTCGTCTCGGGCTGCGCATCGAGGGCAAGCTGTCGGGGCCACAGGATGTCGAGTGGGTCCAGGATGAGGCGGGGAAGTTTTACGTCCTCCAGGCCCGTCCGGTGACCTCGACGGGCTCTGTGCAGCGCAGCGGCGAGGTCGTCTGGACGCGTCGGTTTATCGGCGAGCGGTGGACTGAGCCCTCGACTCCGCTGGGCTGGTCGGTAATGCGGGGGCTGATTCACAGGCTCATCGCCTACCCCGAGACCTCTCGGCGCTACCTCGGGGCGGGCGAGCCCACTCGCCACTATCGCTACGCGCCCTACATCAACGCCACGGTCTTTCGACACCTCGCCTTTAAGCTCCCTGGCGCACCGCCCCCTCGGTTCATGCTGGAGATGTTGCCGCCGGAAGAAGAGCAGCGATGGCTGCGTCGGCACGCTCAGCCTCCAGACCTCAAGGTCTACCGATCCATCCTTGCGACCACCTTCAGGGAGCGCCGATGGCGTCGGTTTCGCTGGAACCTGTTCACCAACTGGCGTGCCTGGGAGCGCTATCTGGAGACCCTCGACGCAGCACTCCCGGCGCTTCATCAGCCCGTGAGCACTCGGGCCGAGGCGCTGAAGCGGACAGAAGACTGCCTGGCGCTTGCGCAGGAGTACATCAAGGTCCACATCTGTAGTCTCTTGTTCGCCAACATCTGGTACCAGCTCGCGGAGTCAGCGCTGGTCGCGGGTGGCCACACCATGCTGGTCTCCACGCTGCTCCAGCCTCCTGGCTCCTCCAAGACCGCGCAGATCAACCAGGCTTTGTGGCGACTGGCAAACGACCAGCTCTCCCTGTCGTCGTTCTTGGCTCAGTATGGGCACCGGGCGAGCAATTCCTGGGAGCTGTTCAGCCCGCGCTGGAGAGAGAACCCAGCGGCAGTCGAGGCGCTGGCTGCTGCGGCGGCGGCTGGAGCCGATCCGGCGGAGGCTGCGGCCGAGCGTGAGGGGGCTGCTCAGCGCGCGCTGGAGCGGCTGTCCGGTCCGCTTCGGTGGCTGGTCACCCTCACGCGACGCTATCTGCTGCTGCGCGAGGATCAGCGCTTCCACTTCGATCGGCTGCTGTGGGTCTGGAAGCAGGCGTACTGCTGGCTGGAGGATGATCTCGACCTCTCCATACGCTTCCTTGAGCACGCGGAGGTCGTGGCGCTGCTCGCCGGTGAGCTGCCAGAGTCCGATGCCCGTGCCCTGGTTCAGCGTCGCGGAGAGGGCTGGCAGGAGGAGGTGAGGCGCTGGGCTGAGGGCGATCCGCCGCCGCCGTTTCTCATCGGGGATGTCGCCCCGGATGATGCCACTGAGGGGCTGCGCCTCCAGGGACTCGGCATCTCAGCTGGCGTCATCACCGGTCCTGTACGGATCCTCCGCTCGCTGGCAGAGGCGGACCGACTCAAGGCCGGAGAGATTCTGGTGACCCAGGCGACCGATCCGGGCTGGACCCCGCTGTTCCTCTCCGCCGCTGGGCTGGTGATGGAGATGGGGGGGATGCTGTCCCACGGCGCGGTCGTTGCGCGCGAGTACGGCCTGCCCGCTGTCGTCAACATCACCGCCGCGACGAGCCGCCTGTCTGATGGTCAGATCATCACCGTCGACGGCAGCCGAGGCGTGGTCTGGGTCAGGTGAGCACCCGGTCGAGGCTCTGCTGAAACTCCAGCCGGTCGCAGAGATCGGTGAGGTAGTCCATGCGCTCGGAGTCCCAGATGAGAACCGGGGACTGGTCGTAGCGCCCGATCCACTCTTCGTAGAGGAGGTTGAGGTTGCGGATATACCGCACCGGGATCGCCTGCTCGCTCTCTCGACCCCGCTTCTTGATTCGCCGCCGAATCGCCCGCACAGAGCAGCGCAGGTAGATCATGAGATCGGGAGGCTGGAGGGCCTCTTTCATGGTGTCGTACAGCTCGATATACGTCTTGTAGTCGCGTTCGGACATGTGGTTAGAGCGGTAGAGGTTGGTCGCAAAGATCTCGGCGTCTTCGTAGATGGTGCGGTCCTGGACAACCGGCGCGGCGTTGCTGTTCAGCTCCATGTGGAGTCGGAACTTGTGGGTGAGGAAGTACAGCTGGCTGTGGAAGGCGTACTTCCCCATGTCGGTGTAGAAGTCGTCTAGGTAGGGGTTGTCCATGAACGGCTCATAGACGGGCTCGACGCCGTAGCGAGAGCAGAGGAAATTCACCATCGAGGTCTTCCCGACGCCCATGTTTCCTGCGACTGCGATGAACTTCTTCATGGCTTGGGTCCTCTCACAGCGCCATCCAGCCGGTGTTGCCGTACATGTCCGTGATCTCGACGCCGACGGCATCTGCAGGTGGGCTGGTGGTGAAGGTGGTGACCCCACCGCTGATGGTGCCGGCTGCGTCATCAAGCTCGATGCTATCGTCTGCGAAGGTCCAGGAGAGCGTCGCCTCATGGACTGGGTTGCTGCCCTGCGCGCTGCCGTCGACGTCGACGAGTCTGTAGCCCGCTGATGGACCACTGATCCAGGCGCTCACGCTGCCCTCGTCGACCGAGATGCTGACCTGAGCCGGGGTGACCTCGAACGGATCGGTGGTCAGCTCGTAGTCGTCCGTGGGCCAGGGCCACTCCGTCGCGCCCCCGGCGTAGGTCTTGCCGTAGACGTGCAGGCGGTAGGTGCCCTCCGGCAGTCCGGCTCGGTCGTGGACGTGGCCCACAGCCTGCCACGCAGCCCACCAGATGTGCGACTGCGCATCGTCGTAGGGGTAGAGCGGGTCTGAAGAGAGGGTGAGCAGAATGTCGGGAAGATCACCCGTGATTGGCCGACCGGCGGCCGTGGTCACCTCGATCCACTCGCCGCCGTCCTGCCGCTCCAGGATGACCAGGGGCATGTCTACGCCGGGATCGCCGCCTTCCCATGCGAACTGCACCATGCCCTGTACCCGGGGAACCACAGCCTCCGGTGCGATCGCGATGAGGGCATCGCCGTCCTTGGCTTCGTCGGGGTGGGCGAGGTCGAGGGGGGTGTAGATGTACTCCGGCAGCGACGTGAGCGCGGTGCCGGCGGCAGGGGCATCGTCGGGTGCAAGACCGGGAAGATCTCGGACGGGGTAGTCGGTCGGCTGCCAGATACCGAGGGGATCCTGAGGCTCGAGGGTCTCCGTGAGGAGGTGCTCCTCGATGCTCAGGAGCACGCCCTCCATGATGTGCTCACCCTGAAGGGGGCCCCAGAGGTTGATGTTCGGCTCATAGCCACCGATCAGCCAGTCCTCCGGGATGAGGAGGTAGCCCTCATGATCCTGCGCGTAGCCGACGACCATGCTCTGGCTCAGCCCGAGCTCTGCAGCGGCCCTGCGCCGAAACTGCTCGGTGTACATCGCGGTGGTCTCTCCCGGGAAGAAGCCGACCAGGAAGTCCTCGCTGGTGGTGGTGCCGTCGGGGTTGAGAATGGAGAGCGGTGAGAGCAGCGCGGCGGCGGTGCCGGCCTGCTCACTGGAGGGCAGGGGCAGCGGTGCCTCGCCGCCCTCCCAGAACTCATCCAGGCCGAAGATGCCGTTGATGACGAATGAGATCAGCTCGACGTTCATGCAGCCGTCGTAGGGCGGGACCTGGCTGCCGATGGTGCCCGAGGAGATGAGCGGGTCGTCGTAGCCGCAGAACACGCCTCCGTACTGAGCGTTGAACTCGTCGATTGGAGAGAGGATGCTGCCGTCGGTGTCGTAGATGAGGTCGTCGGGGGCAAACTCCTCGTCTTCATTGTACGGGGCGTAGTACCAGTCGACCGTGCCATCTCGGGTGACCTGGATGGTGTCGAGGGCCTGGGGAATGGAGTGCCCCACGGAGTCGAGGGTGAGCGATGCGTCGGAGGTCGGCGTGGCGGACCACAGGTCGTGGATGGCGTCAACGGCGAACTCGCCGATGCCCTCCATGCGCGCGTACTCGTGCCCGTGGGCGCTGGTGCCCTGGGGAGCAGCATCGCCGCCGGCGCCCTGGAGGTGAGCGACCACGACGGGGGTGTCAAAGCGCTCCTCCAGGATGCCCTCGAGGCCGCCGCTGGAGTCGGTGGATATCATCGCGTTGTTGCCACCCAGCGAGGTGCCGTGGATGCCGAAGTTGAAGAAGACACCGAGAGGGTTGTCGTTGAGATCATCCACCCGGAGCACGTAGAGGTGCGGATCCTTGCCGTAGCCAGCCGGTGCATCGTCCCAGACCTGGAGGTCGTCGTTCTGCTCGCGGCGGTCAGCATAGACCCTGTCGTCCGGATCCCAGTCTGTGGCAATGCCCATGCCGATCTTGGCATCGACCCGACCCTCGTAGGCACTCAGCGCGGCCGCCTCCAGGGATGTTGCGAACCGCCGGAAGACCTCCTCGTTGTACCGATCGCCGCCGAGGTAGAAGTGGATCTGGTCGGAGTAGTTCGCCGGGGCGTTGTGGGTGTGGCTGGTCGTCAGCATGATCCGGCCGTTGAGCTCCACGCCGGTCGCCTCGGACAGCCGCGCCTCCAGCTCCTCCACCATCCCGTCGTAGCTGTAGATGACGTCTGCCTTGAGCACGACGAGGTGCTGGTCACCGTTCTCAAGCCACAGTGCCTTCGCCATCGGTCGGGTCTGGATGCCCGCTGAGGACGAGAACGCGAGCGCGTAGGCGCTCTGGCGCTTGTCGACCGAGCCGTCTCCGCCGAGGTAGTCGCAGCGGCTGGAGTAGCCTCCCATCGGCGCGCCGACCGGGAAGTCGATCGGCACCTCCGCAACGCCGGCAACTGGGGCGCCGGCGGACAGGGTGAGGGGAGTGCGCGCGGCGGGATCGGATCCTGGCCCGCAGGCGAGGAGGAGCGTGAGAAGCATGGTGACTCTGGGGAACGTCAGGAGCGATCGTCAGGATGGATCGCGGTAGTCGGCGGCATCCAGCTGGTATGCCTTCATCTTGTTGTATAGCGTCCGGCGCGTAATCCCGGCAGCATCGGCGGTCTGACCCAGCACACCCCGGTTCTTCTGGAGCAAGCGGTGGAGGTAGGCCCGCTCGATCTGGCTGACCACTCGCTCGACCGCTGCCTTCATCGGCACGCCGTCGTCGATGGTCAGCTCGCTCTGGCGCATCGGTGGCGCACCCTTCAGCTCGCGGGGCAGCATGTCCAGCGTGACCTCACGCCCCCCTGAGACGATTACCCATCGCTCGCAGAGGGAGCGGAGCTGTCGGACATTGCCCGGCCAGTGGTAGGTCAGGATCGCGCTCATCGCCTCCGCAGAGATCGCCGGCGGCTCGTCAAAGCCATACTCCTCGGCGGCCCGCTCCAGGAAGTGGCGAATGAGCAAGGGGATGTCCTCGCGGCGCTTGCGAAGAGGGGGGAGGAAGATCGGGAACACGTTGAGGCGGTAGTATAGGTCACGCCGGAACCGGCCCTCCTCCACGCCCTGCTCCAAGTTGACGTGGGTAGCGGCGATGATGCGGACATCGACGCTGATCTCGTTGTGTCCGCCGACGCGTCGGAAGGACATTGTCTCCAGCACCCGCAGCAGGTTGACCTGAAGCGACAGCGAGGTCTCGCCCAGCTCGTCGAGGAAGAGGGTGCCGCCGTCTGCCATCTCGAAGACGCCCTGTCGGCGACCCGACGCGCTGGTGAAGCTGCCTTTTTCATGTCCGAACAGCTCGCTCTCGAGCAGTGTCTGCGTGAACGCACCACAGTTGACGCTGATGAGCGGTCGATCGCTGCGTCGGCTTCGCTCGTGGATCGCCCGACTGACCAGCTCCTTTCCGGTCCCGGTCTCGCCGAGGATGATCACGCTGGCGTCGGTGGCAGCGACCGCACGGATCTGATCAAAGACCCGCAGCATCCGGGGGCTGACCGTGAGCATGTGCGAGAAGCCGTGCCGGTCGCGCTGCTGCTGTCGGGCAGCGGTCAGATCGCGGCGGCTGTTGGCCTCGCTCATCGCCTGCTCGGCAGCCTCTCTGAGCAGCACTGGATTGACCGGATGGCTCTGGAGACCAACCGCGCCGGCTCGGATGAGCTTGACGGTGCTGTCGATGCTGGGGAGGTGAGTGGTCGCCAGCAGGGGCACACCAGGCGCCCTCCGCTTGAGCAAGCTGAGGGTGTCGATGCCCGACAGCTCGCGAAGATCGGCGCTGAACAGGATGAGATCGGGGACACACTCTGGCAGCACTGCCAGAAGCTCCCGAGTCGAGGCACAGACCAGCACCTGCCGGCTATCCTGCTTCAGAGCAGCCTTGATTCGTGCGGCCGTTGCAGGTCGATCCTCGATGAGGAGCACCGTCTGACGACGGCTCGAACCCGCCGGCTGTGGTGATATGCGATCGGTCATCGGGGCGCCCAAGAGAGCATAAGCCAGGGCCATTCGCAAGGGGAGAGATGAAGAACACTGCGCCAACCCGCCGGGTCATCCTGCTGACGGCAGCAGCGGTGCTCCTGGTCTCCATGTGGCCCGCCCTGCCTCCCTGGGATGCGCTCATTGGAGATCCGCTGGGGGAGACGGACAATCACCTCTGGATGTTCTGGCGGCAGGTTCGCTGGATGATCGCGGGCGTGACGCCGCTGAGCAATGCGCCGGATGGTGTCCCGATTCCGCTGATGGATCCCGTGAACCTCCCGGTGTTTGCGACGCTGTCACTCCTCGGGCCGACCCTGGCCTACAACGGGCTCGCGCTCTGGAGCGTGATCCTCGCCATGGCGGGTGGCTACGCCCTGTCACGACAATTTACCGGACCGCAGGGAGCGGTGGTCGGCATGGCCTCTGCGGGGAGCGCGCCGTTTCTCCTGGGGGTCATTGACTTTGGCATCACGGAGAGCTGGACGCTGGGATGGATCGGCCTGCACGCCGCTGCGCTGATTGGGTTCGCGCGTACCGGGCGACGCGGGCTCGCACTGCTGAGCGGCGTCACCCTCGGGGCGGTTGCCCTGTCGGGCTGGTACCACGCCTTGCTCGGTCTGGTCGTCGAGGCCACGCTGGTACCGGTCCTGCTGCTGCGGCACCGTCGGCCAGGAATTGTTCTCCAGGGACTCATCGGCGCGGTCATGGTCTCGCCAGCGCTCGCGCGCTTCCTGGTGGTGCGTGGACAGTGGGAGGCCCGCTGGCTCGCTCCCGCTCCGGGGCCACCCGGACCGCGACCGGACTGGGCGGAGCTGCCGGTCTATGGCACCGATCTCCTGAACCTCTTCCTCCCGCAGCTCGCCTCGGTTCATCCCTCTAAGGCTGTCTACCTCGGCCTCATCACCCTCGTGTTGGTGTGTGTCGGGGTCGTGAGGCGCTGGCGGGAGGCGCTCCTGCCGCTGATGGTTGCCCTGCCGCCGCTGATTCTGGCGCTGGGCTACTGGCCGACCATCGCCGGGACCGCGCTCGGTGCTCCCGGTCCGGCGTGGTTCTTGGTGCGCACCTTTGAGCCGCTGGCCGGGCTGTCGCACTGGCACAGGGCGGTGGCAGCTGCGGTTCCGTTCATCGCAGCCGCAGCAGCGATTGGGGCCGATGCACTTCCAAAGCGTGTCTTCGTGGGGCCAGTGCTGGCGATGCTCATCGCCCTGGATGCCGCAGCACTGTCTCAGACCGCCTGGCCGCGCACCGCGTATGCCCCTCAGCTCCCGGAGAGCCTCGATGAGATTCCGGGGGAAGGTGGGCTTGTGCAGATCCCGTTCGACAACAGTCGAGAGATGTTCTCAGAAGACCCTGCTCGAATCTACGCCCGATGGCAGCCGCTACATGGCCGACTGATCTCGGAGAACTATGAGGGCGTCGATGCCCTGCTGGTCCGCTCGACGGTAATCGCGGCCGCTCATACCGCTTGCTGGAACCGAGACAACCTCCCGCCGTACTACAAGCCGCCGCCAGAGATGCGGGAGCTGGATCCGATCTCCGATCCGACGACCATCGCCGAAGAGCGGGCGCTCCTCCGGAAGTGGGGGTACCGCTGGGTGATCTTACACCGTCAGCGGTGCCGGGTCCCAGCGCGTGCGATCCCGGCGCTGAGGCAGATGCTCGGACCAGCGCAGACCCTCAGCAGCGGCGATCTGCTCTGGGAGCTGTGAGGGGGCGCCTGAATTAGAAAACCCGGACACCTGGATGCCCGGATCTCTATGATTTGTAGATCGAAATCGATTGGGAGTTGATTTCGAGCAGCTCTATCGACTACTCAACCGTGAATCCTGCAGCGGCGGGGGTCTCGCCGATGGCTGGCCCGGAGGTAAAGGCCGCGAAGGCCATCCAGATCAGAGCCAGGAAGAAGAAGAGGTTGAAAAGTGATGATGTAGCAGGCTTTTCGTTGTGGGAGATCGTCAGCGAGCGGGCCATGTCAGCTCCAGGTACAGCGGGGAGAAATTCAGCAGAGACGGGTCTTGTTGACGCTCAGGGATGAGCATCGGAGGGATTGTGCAGGGGCAGTGGATGCTCCTGCGCCAACCTGTTTAGCAAACTCCGTGCCCGGTTGACAAAGAGATAGAGAGAGAAATGAACGTCCTTCATGTTCTGTGCGATCTCAGCGGCGGTGGTGCCGAGCGACTGGTGCTTGATCTCTGTCGATACAGCACGGTAGACGCCTCCGTTGTAACGATTCATGCTGGCGGAGCCCTGGCGGAAGAATTTGCGGCTGCTGGGGTGACGGTGCGCTGTGCCGGGCGGGTTCGCGGACGGCTGGGGCTGCGTGCTGTCCGTAAGCTCTCGCAGTGGGCCGCTCATGCCGACGTTGTCCACACCCACCTGTGGGCCGGCGACACCTGGGGGCGGCCCTCGGCATGGCTGGGTGGCTGTCCGAGGGTCGTGACCACTGAGCACAACACCCAGGCCGACTCGACCCTTCGCCGACACATCTGGACCGTGATGGCGCCCCTCTCCGCTCGGATCGTGTGTGTGAGCCAGGCTGCAGCGCAGACCGTGGCGGCGTCTGGGGTCTCGAAGCGTCGGCTGTCGGTCATCGAGAACGGGATCGATCTCTCTCGCTTCTCTTCGGCCCCCAGCACCGGGAAGGGGATCCTGTCCGTCGGACGGCTGACCCATCAGAAGGGCTTCGATGTGCTGCTCCATGCCCTCCGAAGCATCCCGACACCGACGACGATCCTCGGTGAGGGAGAGGATCGTGCTGCGCTGGAGCGACTCGCCGATGGCCTGCCGGTGCGCCTGCCGGGCTGGATTGCCGACACCCACGCTGCGCTCTCCGCTGCTGCGATCATGGTCATTCCCTCGCGCTGGGAGGGCTTCGGCCTCGTCGCCGTCGAGGCGATGGCTGCGGGGGTGCCGGTGATCGCCAGTCGGGTCGATGGCCTGATCGAGGTGGTGGGAGATGCTGGGATCCTGGTCGAGCCTGAGGATGCATCAGCCCTGGCCGATGCGATCCGCCGCCTGCTGGGTGACGCGGGCCTCCGTGCCGAGCTCATCCGACGTGGGCTCGCTCGTGCTCCCCGGTTCTCCATACAGAAAACGGTAGGGCGCTATGAGGCGCTCTACCGCTCGCTGCTGTCGAGGTGATGTCGCTCAGTTCAGGCTGTCGCTCAGTTCAGGCTGATCGGCTTCTCGCTCTTGATGGAGACCTCAAAGTCCTGACCGCGAAGCTGCTCTGCCCACTCATCGACCCAGCTTCCGATGTCGGAGCCCGACGCGAGCGGCTCGAAGGTGACTCGGGTCTCCCAGTCGCCGTCGTCGATGGTGCACTTCTTCAGGCGGGTCTTGGAGGCGCGGATGGTGTCCTCGACCTGTCCCTCGATGCTCCAGAGGCTACCGGACTCGCTGACCTGTGCGTGGTGAATGACCGCGGTCTTCACTCCCTTGCACTCGCCGGTCTCCACCGCTGCGACGCCGTAGAGGAAGCCGCCGTTGCCCTGAATCCGATCGCTGTAGATGGTCGGCAGGAGGCTGATTGCCGCCTCCATTGCGTCGTTGGCTGCCAGTGACTCCGCCACGAGCTTTGCCTTCTCTGCAGAGACTCCCTGTGCGACCTGGACGAGTGCATCCTGGACCGCCTGGGTCTCTGCTGCGGAGGGACGCCCGAGGTTTGGAATGATCGCGGCGCTGATGGAGTCGACCATCTTGTTGAACGGGCCGTTGTCCGCAGCCTTGATCGCACCGGTGATCAGGTGCGGGACCGCCGCGCTGCGCTGCTTCTCGACGATGATGTCGACGAGCTTGTCGAATTTGTCATCGAAGAGCTTCTCTGGCGGGTTCTCGATCTGCTGGACCATCCAGTCGTTGAGCGGCGCGCTCTCGCAGGAGACAAACGCATCGTCCCACTGCTGGAACTCGATGGCCTTGATCCCGGCGTAGGCGCCCTGGAGGAAGGTGACCACCTTGTCGTTGCTCGCGCACTGTCCGCCGATGGCGTTGGTGATCTCGTCGCGGGCCTCGTACGAACTGATCTTGCCCGGCATGGTCCAGACGGGAGACCAGATGTCAGCGTTTATCGCGGCCATCGACAGGTTGGTCAGTGACTCTGCGTCGGTGGCCCGGGTCATGATCTGGTGGAAGTTGTTCTCAGCCATCGTGCTGTCACACGTCGCGAGACGCTCGAAGGTGCGGATCAGATTGCTTCCCGAGGCACTGCGTGACTGCTTGAGGAGTGAGTCACACTTCCCGGCAGAGGCGTCGGGGGTCATCAGCGTGATGCCGACGAGAATACTGGTGAACATGTCGTTCCTTTGAGCGTTTGAGCTTCGCCGCTCTCCTACCGGGTTGAGCGCCCAGCGTCGAGTCAGTGATGTATCGGACACCCCGACTGACGCAGACGTTCCCTCAGTGTGTGGCAATGTTCATCGAGATCGGGCGCACACCGTCTCTCTGAGATGGGTGATGACGCACTCTGTCACGCCATTCTCGGCCCTCGCTTGTCTACAGGCTGTCGCCTTCGCTGGAGCTGATGTGCGCTGCTGGGGGGGCTGAAGGGCGCGACCTGCGGGGGGCATGTGCGGCTTCTTTTTCCGTCGGCCTGACAGTCGCTGACCGTCACAGTCCACACACCCTGATGATGCGCTCGTGGTGCCTGCGATCTGCCTCAGTGGGAGGACACGCGAGGGCTCTGGGCTGATACTCTATGCCGACACAAGGCCCGGCATGATACGTGCCCCTCCGCCTGGCTTCAAGGAGCGCGTGACGTGGACATCAGCAGTCTTCTGACCGGTGATAACGCCGCCTTTATCGATGAGCAGTACAACCGCTGGGTGAGAGACCCAGGCAGCGTCGACCCCAAGTGGGCCGAGCTGTTTTCGGAGTGGGATCAGGAGGACGCACCCGTCTTCTCCGGGTCCGAGCAGCACCCCAAGCCTCGCTCTATCTTCAACCCGACTGCCGCTCCAGCAGGGAAAGCGCCAGCGATCTCTGCCAACGATCTCGACGTCGCCCGACGCCAGGCGCGGGTTGCCCAGCTCGTCAACGCCTACCGGGTTCGCGGCCATGCAGAAGCCGACATCGATCCCCTCGGCCGCCGAGAGACCGAGCGTCACCCCGAGCTGACCCTGGAGTACTACGGGCTCACCGAGGCTGATCTCGACATCCCGATCTCCGGCATCTCAATCTACGGCGAGCAGGAAGTCACCACTCTCCGAAAGATTGTCTCCCGGATGCGTCGCTCATACTGCGGCGGCTTCGGCGTCGAGTTCATGAACATCGGGGATCCTGAGAAGAAGAAGTGGCTCCAGGAGCGCTTCGAGACCCTCCCAGACCGCGACATCCTCAACAACGCCGAGGAGCGCCACGCCCTGAGAATGCTGTCGGATGCGGAGAACTTCGAGTCTTTGCTGCACCGCCGCTTCCCGGGCACCAAGCGGTTCTCGCTGGAAGGCGCCGAGACCCTCATTCCGCTCACCGCGATGCTCATCGAGGAGGCTGCTTCCACCGGAGTCAAGCGCGTCACGCTTGGGATGGCTCACCGTGGCCGCCTCAACGTCCTCGTCAATCTCTTCAACAAGCCAATCCGCCAGATTGTTGATGAGTTTGAGGACAATGCTCGGGACACCTTCCAGGGCTCTGGAGACGTGAAGTACCACCTCGGGTACTCCTCGGTTTACAAGACCCTACAGAACCGCGAAGTTCGTCTGAACCTCGCGTTTAACCCTTCCCATCTTGAGGCCGTGGACCCGGTTGTAGAGGGGCGTGCGCGGGCGCAGCAGGACCGCGCCGGTGACGGCAGCCACCGCCACATCATGCCGATGCTCATCCACGGTGATGCTGCCTTTGCCGGGCAGGGACTGGTCTGTGAGGTGCTCAACCTCAGCCAGCTTCGCGGCTATCGGACCGGCGGAACGGTCCACATCATCGTCAACAACCAGATCGGCTTCACGACCTCTCCCATCGATGCCCGCTCGACCCCGTACTGCACTGATGTCGCGCGCATGCTCGCGGTGCCGATCTTCCATGTCAACGGTGAGGATGTCGAGGCCGTGGTCGCGGTCGCTCGGATCGCCGCCGAGTGGCGTCAGACCTTCCACGAAGACGTCATCATCGACCTCTACTGCTTCCGGAAGTATGGCCACAACGAAGGCGACGAGCCCTCGTTTACCCAGCCCTTGCTCTACGACACGATCCGCAAGCACCCCTCAGCTCGGGTGGTCTACGGGCGCAAGATGGTCGGCCGCGGAGATCTCAGCCAGAGCGAGGTCGAGGAGATCGCGGTCGACAGCCGGCGCCGCCTTGAGGAGCACCTCAAGCTCCCAGACCCTGGGGAGAACCTGGGCGATCCCAAGAGCTTCGAACTGTGGAGTCACTACAAGAGCGGCTCGCTGAGCGACGATGTCGACACGACGTTCCCGCGGGAGCGGCTCATCGCGCTGCTCACGACGGCCAACACGATCCCTGACGGGTTCACCCCCCATCGCAAGATCAACCGTCTGATCAAGCAGCGAATGGACATCGTGAGCGGCGCACGCCCGGTGGACTGGGCTGTCGGAGAGCAGGCAGCGTTCGCCACCCTCGTCGATCAGGGACTCCGGATCCGTCTGTCCGGACAGGACTCTCGGCGCGGCACCTTCTCCCATCGTCACGCCGTCCTCACCGACTCTAAGACCGGCGAGGAGCACACCCCGCTTGCGTTCCTCTCGCCGAACCAGGCCCCCTTCCGCGCCTACGACTCCCTGCTCTCTGAGGCTGCAGTGCTCGGCTTTGAGTTCGGCTACTGCCTGGAGTCTCCCGATGCTCTGGTGATCTGGGAGGCTCAGTTCGGTGACTTCGCCAACGGTGCCCAGGTCCTCATCGACAACTTCATCATGTCGACCGAGCAGAAGTGGGGGCGACTGTGTGGTCTGGTGATGCTGCTGCCCCATGGCTACGAGGGCCAGGGCCCAGAGCACTCCAGCGCCCGGCTCGAGCGGTATCTCCAGCTGTGCGCGGAGGAGAACATCACGGTCGCCAACTGCACGACGCCGGCGAGCTTCTACCACCTGCTGCGGCGTCAGGCGCTGATGAAGATCCGCAAGCCGCTGGTGGTGATGTCGCCGAAGTCACTGCTCCGCCATCCCGAGTGCATCTCGACCATCGATGATCTGACCGATGGACAGTTCCGCAGGGTTCTCCCGGACACCACCGTCGACATGAGCAGCATCGATCGGCTGGTCTTTTGCTCGGGCAAGGTCTACTACGAGCTTCTCGCCGAGCGACGGCAGCGCAAGGAGTCCCGAATTGCCCTCGTTCGTCTTGAGCAGCTCTACCCGTTCCCCACTGCTGATATTCAGCCCATTCTCGACAGCGCGCCGGAAGGTGTGGAGGTTGTGTGGTGCCAGGAGGAGCCCCGAAACATGGGGGCCTGGCCGATGATGGACGAGTGGATGGGGATGTCACTCCTCGAAGGCCGGCTGCCTCGCTATATCGGCCGCAGCAGCTCTGCGTCGCCGGCCACGGGCTCCCCCTATGTGCATGCCACCGAGCAGCGCACCCTCATCACTGAAGCGATGACCCTTCCATAAGGATTTCCCGATGTCTGATATCGTTGAAGTAAAGGTCCCTGTTATCGGAGAGTCACTCTCCACCGTGTTCATCGGAACCTGGAAGAAGTCGGTCGGAGATGCGATCGCGGCTGGCGAGACGCTGGTTGAGGTTGACTCAGACAAGGCCTCTCTTGAGGTCCCGTCTCCGACCGCAGGTGTTGTGTCGGAGCTGCTCTTTGAGGAAGGTGATGAGGTCGCCATTAGCGCAGTCATCGCCCGCATTACGCCTGGAGAGGGCGCAGCAGTGGCCACTCCGGAAGCCGGCGCTGCAGAAGAAGCCGCGCCTGAGTCCGCCAAGGGGCCGCAGACCGGTCCTGCTGCCCGTCAGGCTGCCGCACGTCTCGGCGTGGATGTTGATGATGTCGCAGGCTCAGGAAAGGGCGGCCGCGTGCTGCGGGCGGATGTCGAGGCGGCCGCGAAGAAGCCTGCCCCGGCGGCTCCCGCGAAGGTGAAGAGCGTCATCAAGGCCGACGACCCGACCCGAATCGAGCGCGTCCGGATGACACCGCTCCGTCGGACCATTGCCCGCCGTCTGGTCGAGGCTCAGCAGACCGCCGCAATGCTGACGACGTTCAACGAGGTCGATCTCACCCAGGTCAAGGCGCTGCGCAAGAGCTACCAGGAGAAGTTCATCGCCCGACACGGCGTGAAGCTCGGCTACATGTCGTTCTTCGTCAAGGCGGCGGTTGAGGCGCTGAAGGCCTACCCGGCGGTCAACTCCTCGATCGACGGCAACGACATCCTCTACAAGCGCTACTACAACATCGGCGTCGCGGTCTCGACTCCGAAGGGGCTCGTCGTTCCAGTCATCCGAGATGCCGACCGTCTGTCGTTTGCGGAGGTCGAGACGACCATCAACAACCTCGCAGTCCGTGCTCGGGATGGCAAGCTCACCCTCGACGACTTCAAGGACGGCACCTTCACCATCTCCAACGGTGGTGTGTTTGGCTCGCTGATGTCGACTCCAATCCTCAACGCTCCTCAGGTCGGCATTCTCGGAATGCACACCATCCAGGAGCGTCCGGTCGGAGTCAACGGGAAGATCGAGCTGCGGCCCATGATGTACCTCGCGATGTCCTATGACCACCGGGTCATCGACGGCCGCGAGGCGGTCAGCTTCCTGGTTCGCATCAAGGAGCTGATCGAGGATCCCGAGCGCATTCTCCTGGAGGTCTGATTCGCGGTGTATGCGGATCTGCACCGGCACCTCGACGGCTCTCTGCGCATGCAGACCGTCGCGGCGCTGGCCGCAGAGCGCGGCCTCACGGTCCCACCAGACTTGGCATTCAATGACGGGATGGGGCTCTCCGAGGCCCTGTCCCGCTTTGCGTTCACCCTCTCGCTGCTGGATACCCCTCAGGCGGTCGCTCGGGTGGCGGCAGAGATCTGTGACGATGCGACAGCGGAGGGGGTTTCGACCCTGGAGATTCGGTTTGCGCCACAGCTCCACACCGGCGCTCCGATGGCGGAGATCCTCGATGCTGCCCTCTACGGGATCGCAGGTCGGGCCGGGCTCATCCTCTGCGGACTGTATGGCGAGGCGCCGTCGCAGCTCGAGGCGCTGGTTCGCCTCGGTGCGGACCGCGCGGGTGTTGTGGGGCTGGATCTCGCCGGCGGTCCGTCACCTGAGCACGACTTCACGATGTCGAGCTATGCGCCTGCCTTCACCCTGGCTGCGGAGGTGGGCCTGGGCCGCACGGTTCATGCCGGGGAGGGCCGGCCGCCTCAGGAAATCCGTGTCGCGGTCGAGCAGCTGTCGGCCCAGCGCATCGGCCATGGGACCACCATCCTCGATGACCCTTCGGTTGTCTCGCTGCTCATCGAGCGCGGGGTGACCATCGAGGCCTGCGTGACCTCCAACCTCCACACCGGCATCATCTCTACCCGGAGTGCCCACCCGCTGCCCCGCTGGCTCGACGCTGGGCTCACCGTCTGTGCCTGCACCGACAACACCCTGCTCTCGGCAGTGGACTCCCCTGAGGAGCACCGGCGGATTCGCCAGCTTCCCGGGATGAGTGATGCGCGGCTCGCCGCGATCATCGCTGCTGGGCATGCCGCTGCGTTTCCGCTCCGGCTGTCCTGAGGAGCCAGAATCGGGACGGGTCCGTCGGCCTAACTACGCGGGCGTGCGCCAGGGCTCCCGCACGGCGCGGCTCTCTGGTGTCTCCGTCAGTCGCCCTGGACCGTGTCCTTGAGGAGCGCCTGGAATGCGCGGTAGCAGTCCTGTCCTGCCGTCAGGCTCCACCAGCCTTCTTCATCGGAGAACAGTTCCTCTCCGGCATAGCCGAGGATGGTGACTCCGGGGAAGTTCAGCGGCGCACCACCAGACGGATTGTTGTATCGATTGAGCATGTGAACCACGACCCTGTCAGCCTCGATCAGGTACCACATCAGGACGGCATGGATGTGCGGGTTGCGAACCATTAACCGTGTGATCCAATCGCGAACCTGCTCGCGACCGCGCATCTCGCCGTAGACCCGCTCGACGTAGTGGACGTCCACCGTGAAGCGGTCTGCCCAGTCTGCCTCGACCTCCGCTCGGCGGTACGACAGACAGCCTCCCTACTGAATGTTGTCTTCCTGGTGGCTGCGGACGACGATGTCGCTCAGCGGGCTGGAGCAGCACAGCAGCACGAAGTGGTTGGCGACGTGCTCGTCCTCCAGGACGTACTGCTCTCCCATCTCGACGTCGCCGGAGAGAACCTTCGCCGAGCAGGACAGGCAGCCGCCGCTGCGGCAGGAGAACGGCAGCTCTTGGCCGGCACGATCAGCCGCATCGAGCACGAATTCACCGGGTTCGCAGTCCAGGATGACGTCGAGGTCGGTGTCTTCGTTGATCACCCGGACCCTGAAGGAGCGATGGGAGGACTCGAACACCGGACGATAGTGGGCGTTTCGGACTGGGGCATCGTCAGTGGAGTAGTCGCTGGCCCAGCTCTCCTCGCCGTCGTCGCGGTTGCGGATACGAACCGGAAGATCGCCAGGCTGAGGGGGGGGAGCGATGGGGGCGACTGCTACTTCAGGAGCCGGCTCTGGAGGGGGGGAAGCCGCTGCAGGCTGCTCCGACACAGCGGTCGCGGGTGTCTCTACAGCAGTCGCGGGTGTCTCTACAGCGGTCGCGGGTTCTTCTGCTGCAGGGGCAGCTGCTGCAACGTCTTCCATCGGCGGCATGGTCCCTGGAGGGGGCTCAAAGACCTTTGGGGCTGACGGCGCAGCGGGCTGCTCGGCAGACTCCTCGCTGGTGAGGGTACGCTTGAGCTTCTTGAGCAGACGGCTTCTCAATCCCATGGGATTCACTATCCCACCAGAGCTGCTCTGGGCGTGTGAGACCGATCGATTTTCCGACTGTACGTGTCGACCCACCCCGTGCTGTGTTGAGCGGTGTCTGTTGCGAATGCTGGTCAGCCGCTCTGATGAGCCACGGGCGCTGCAGCGTGCTTCGCATCTGCGCGCCACGCGGCGACCTGTGACCTGCTCAGCCCTGAGCGATGAGCTTGATCGGTGCCCGAGTGGTGGTGAAGGTCATCTCCTGACGGTATCCGCAGGCCTCCCCGGCGAGCTGGTAGGGCATCGCGTCTTCGGCCCTGACCCGAATCCGATCAGCGTAGAAGTCGTGGACCTTGGGGTGACGGATGGTGCCACGCCAGGTCGCGGGAAGATTGGCAGCGATCTCGATGGGGGTGAGGTCTGCGATGCGGAGCTGGAACCGGCCGGCCCTGCGGGTGGCGTGAGGGAACATGCGCATACCGTAGCCGTACAGCGGAGTGGTCGCGGTGCCGATGAAGGTGCTCGGTCCCTCGTAGAGGAGGCCGCCGGTCGGGATTGGTTCACCGATCTCGCGGCCATCACTGCCGCAGCGGTACGCCGGGCTGCCGGTGTTGATGACCTGGATGCGGGTCGGTGGGGCGCGAAGGAGCCGAGGCAGGGTGGTGAGCGCCCCAGTGAGCACATAGCCAGACATCCCGCTCGCCAGTGGAGCCCACCACTTCTTGTGGGCGATGGACTTGAGGCGGTTGTAGTCGTTGAGCAGCGCGGCATCGTGTCCCATGCCGGCGAACGGGAAGATGGTCTCCTCTGACGACACCATGTCCAGCGGCACGATTCGATGGATCTGTCCTCCCTGCCAGCGCCTCAGATCTTCCGCAGGACGGCCGCTGCCCAGCCACCGCGCCAGGGCATTGCCGGTACCGAGGCGCAGGACACCAACGTTGGGGAGGTGAGGGGCCTGCTGCTGATGACACTCGTTGAGGTCGTTGATGACCCCGACGATGGTCCCGTCTCCGCCCCCAGCGAACACGGTGCTGATCTCATCTGCCACACACCGACGCAGGATGTCTCGACTGTGCAGCGCACTCTGCGTCAGGAAGACTCGGTCCTTCGGTACGATCGTCGCCAGCTCTGCTGCCAGCGACGGGCTCACCTGGCCCGCGTTGGCGTTGAGCAGCACAGCGATGCGCGCATCTGGAAGGGCGTACGACGATGAAGGAAGCATGAACTCTCCAGTACATCATTCCCAAAGCAGGAACCATGCCTGGAGAGGTTATACGGATCATCCTTGGTTTTCGGCCTTACTTGAGGCGTGGTGCGTAGCGATGTGCGCACTCGCTGCGTCACACGCTACGCCCTGGCAGCTATGCCCTGGCAGCTATGCACCAACAAGCGTGTAGACCGTCTCCAGCGCGGCGGGCAGAGCATCTCCATTCGGACCGCCGGCCTGGGCCATGTCTGGACGACCGCCTCCGCGCCCGCCGACCAGCTCTGCAATCTGCTTGACCAGCTTGCCGGCGTGGACCTTCTTGCCGGCGATGTCTTTGCTCACCATGACCGCCAGCTTCACCGAGCCACCCGCCCGGGTGCCGAGCACGACCACCGCAGTACCGAGCTGATCGCGGAGGCGCTCCGCCTCGTTTCTCAGCGCTGCCGGGGCTGCATCCATCTCTGCAGCCAGGACCTTGATGCCGTTGATCTCGCGAACGCCATCGGTCAGATCACCAGCCTGAAGGCGAGCCATCTCTGCCTTCAGCTTGTCCATCTCCCGCTCCAGGCGCTTGCGGTCATCCTGAAGCCGACCGACAGAGTCAACCAGCGCCTCCGGCTTGACCTTCAGCTGAGCCGCAGCCTTCGCAGCAGCCTCCGTGCGCTTCCGCAGCCAGGACAGCGCGCCGGTCCCAGTGACCGCCTCAATTCGACGGACACCGGCAGCAACGCCGCTCTCCGTGGTGATGCGGAGAAGTCCGATGTCGCCGGTAGCAGAGACGTGGGTGCCGCCACACAGCTCGGTCGAGAACCCGGGGACGCCGACCACTCGGACCCTCTCGCCGTACTTCTCACCAAACAGCGCCATCGCACCCTGCTCCATGGCGTCATCCATGCTCATCTCTTCGACGGAGACGCCCTGGTTGCCGAGGATCTCCTGGCAGACCAAGTCCTCGATTCGGTGCTGCTCCGTGAGAGAGACCGGGCGGGGATGGGAGAAGTCAAACCGGAGCCGGTTGGGGGCGACCAGGGAGCCTTTCTGCATGACGTGATCGCCGAGGACCTCGCGAAGCGCAGCGTGGAGGAGGTGAGTCGCAGTGTGGTTGAGCTTGATCGCCGCACGACGCGCGCTGTTTACAGACAGCGCGACTGTCCCGCCGACGGACAGGATGCCTTCATGCACGGTGACGTGGTGGAAGAACACGCTGCCAGCGGGCTTCTTGGTGTCGGTGATGGTCGCGGACAGCCCGGTGCCGGTCAGGGTACCGGTGTCGCCGGTCTGACCGCCGCTCTCAGCGTAGAATGGAGTGGCATCGACGATGGCGACTCCGCTGCTGCCGGCAGGCAGTGCATCGACTCGAGCCCCCGTCTCCGACAGCAGCGCGAGGACCTCAGCGCCGGCGAGGCTCTCCTGTCGATAGCCGATGAAGTCGGTGGAGAAGGCGCTGGCGAGTGCGTAGACATCCGCGGCCATCGCGGCATCACCGGAGCCCTGGTCGGCACCCCGACTGTTGTCTTTTTGCTGCTTCTCCAGCCCTTGAAACCGAGCCATGTCGACACTCAGGCCGTGCTCATTGGTGATCTGCTGCGTGAGATCGATGGGGAAGCCGAAGGTGTCCTTGAGCTTGAAGGCAACTTCTCCAGAGAAGACCGCCTCGCCTTCTGGCATGCCAGCGATGGTGCTCTCCAGCAGGGAGAGGCCCTTGCTCAGCGTGCGACGGAAGCGCGACTCCTCGCCAGTGGTGACCTCCAGAATGAACGACCGCCTATCCGCCAGCGCACTGTAGGCATCTCCCATCAGGCTGATGACAGCATCGACCGTCTCGTGGAGGAAGAGCTCGTCGAGGTCGAGCTTCACCCCAAACCGGATCGCACGACGCATGATGCGGCGCAGGACGTAGCCTCGGCCGTTGTTGTCCGGCATGATGCCGTCGGCCATCAGGAATGCTGCGGCTCGGGAGTGGTCGGCGATGACCTTGAGGGCGATGTCGGTCTCTTCGTCCTCGCCGTACGTCACGCCGGCAAGTGCTGCTGCCCGCTGGACGATGCCCTGGAAGATATCGGTGTCGTAGTTGGAGTAGACCCCCTGCATGACCGCTGCGAGGCGCTCCAGGCCCATCCCGGTGTCGATGGACGGACGGGGAAGGGGAGTGAGCGTGCCGGCGTCATCGCGGTTGAATTGCATGAACACGAGGTTCCAGATCTCGACGTAGCGATCTGACTCGGTCTCTGGACCGCCCTCGATGCCGTGCTTGGGACCGTGGTCGTAGAAGATCTCAGAGCATGGCCCGCAGGGACCGGTCGGCCCCATTGACCAGAAGTTGTCCTTTGCTCCGAGGCGCTGGATGCGGTCTGCTGGTACGCCGGCGATCTCCAGCCACAGCCTCTCGGCCTCATCATCATCCTCAAAGACCGTCACCCAGAGCTTGTCGACCGGGATGTTGAACTCGATGGTGAGCATGTCCCAAGCGAACTTGATTGCCTCTGCCTTGAAGTAATCCCCGAATGAAAAGTTCCCGAGCATCTCGAAGAAGGTGTGGTGACGTGCAGTGCGGCCGACCTCTTCGAGGTCATTGTGCTTTCCAGAAACCCGCAGGCACTTCTGAGCGGTGGTCGCGGTGGTGTAGCTTCGGGGATCCTTACCCAGGAAGACGTCCTTGAATTGCACCATACCGGCATTGGTGAAGTACAGGGTCGGGTCGTTGGAGGGGATCAGCGAGGCGCTGGCGACGGCTTCGTGTCCGCGCTCGTGGAAGAACGACAGGAAACGCTGACGGATCTCAGAGGACTTCATGGTGGGCTCCGCAGGGGTACAACAGGGCCGATAGCTATCCGCTCAGGGGGGATTTGACCCGCCATCCGGTGGCGGTTGTCCGGGTCTGGTCGGCACGAAGTCTGGGCGCGCGTCTTCCGCAGGCCTACCAGTCGTCCGCGCCGATTCCTGAAAGCCTGAGCTCCAGTTCATCGGGGTTGTTGACGTAGCGCAGCGCAACTTCCTTATCCACGATGTCTCGCTGCACGAGGTCCAGGACTGCCTGGTCGAAGGTCTGGGTGCCGTGGGTGAGGCGCCCCTTCGCCATGTGGTCTGGGATCTCTTTTGTGCGGTCTTCATCTGCGATGCACTCGGAGATGGTGCCGGTGTTGAGCATGATCTCCAGGGCTGCTGCCCGGCTTCCGCTCTTTGTTGGAATGAGGCGCTGAGCGAGCACTGCGCGCAGGGTGCTGGAGAGCTGGAGGCGGATCTGCTTCTGGTGGTGGGGCTCGAAGAAGCTGACCAGTCGGTTGATGCTCTCTGGGGCATCGAGCGTGTGGAGCGTACCCATCACCAGGTGGCCGGTCTCAGCAGCCGACAGCGCGATCTCCACCGTCTCCAGGTCGCGGAGCTCTCCGACGAGAATAACGTCAGGGTCCTGACGGAGCGCGGCCCTCAGCGCGGAGGCGAATGAGACGGAGTCCACACCAACCTCGCGCTGGTTGATGAGGCTGCGTCGATCCCGGTAGGTGTACTCGATCGGATCCTCGATCGTCATGATGTGGTGTCTCACCGAGCGGTTGATCTCTTCGATCATTGCCGCAAGGGTCGTGGACTTGCCTGAGCCTGTCGTGCCGGTGACGATGACCAGTCCACGTGGAAACAGCGCGATCTTCTTGAGGATCTCAGGAAGCGCCAGCTCATCGATGGTCTTGACCTGACTGGAGATTGCTCGAAGGACCATGCCAACGGCCTGACGCTGACGGAACACGTTCACCCGAAAGCGCCCCAGTCCCTGAACAGCCCAGGCCATGTCGAGGTCGTTGTGCTCCTTGAACTTCTCTCGCTGGGACTTGGACATGATCTTCCATGCCATCTGTCCCATCTGCTCAGCAGTGATTGCGGCTGCAGACTTGATCGGTGTCAGCTCACCGTTGATCCGGCACAGCGGCGGGAGTCCGACCTTGAGGTGGATGTCAGAGGCGCCCCCGCGCACAGCAAAGCGACAGATGTCCGCCAGCTCCATGTCGAATACTCCTCGGCTGTTGCCTGTGAGAGTCTACCGAAAATGGGGCTCGGCCACCGGGTGCTGTGCCGTTCGGTCACGCCAGCGTGCTGTTGAGGTGTCTGCGGCATGCCGGTCTCTTCGGCGGGGAAGGCTGCACTGGCTGTGTATGGCGCTCTGTGTTCATCACCCTCAGCAAGCAAGAAGGCTGTCGACATCGACAGCCTTCTCCCCTTTCGATGGGCCGACCGGTTGTGCTCCTGGCGAAGCCAGGATTGTTCAGACGCCCAAGCCCCCAGCCCCCCCGCCAGAGGACGGGAGAGCGTGCTCATCGATGTGTTGTCACTCCCTGTGTCCCAGATGCGTGGGGGCGAAGGCTTCTGGAGCACAGGGCAGGAGTCCGCTCGCACAGACGAGCGGAGTGCGTACGACCTATGCCTCGGTCGCTGGTGCCTCTGGAGCAGCCTTCAGGCCGTTGGCCTCGCGGATCTTGGTGCTGAGGTCGATGGCCGCCTGGGGGTTGTCCAGCAGGTACTGGCGAGCATTCTCGCGACCCTGACCGATGCGGTCGTCACCAAGGGAGTACCAGGAGCCCGAGCGGCGCACGAGGGAGGCGTCTATGCCGAGATCGAGCAGCTCGCCGGTCTGGCTGATGCCGTGTCCGTAGAGGATCTCGAACTCTGCCTGACGGAAGGGGGGGGCGAGCTTGTTCTTGACGACCTTGACGCGGGTGCGGTTTCCGAGGACCACATCGCCCTTCTTGATGGAGCCGATGCGGCGGATGTCGAGGCGGACGGAGGCGTAGAACTTCAGCGC
>JAQXDW010000065.1 GCA_029251165.1 Myxococcota bacterium | reverse complement strand
GACGACCGGGGACGGCGTCGACCAGGACTGCGCCGGCACGGAGGTCTGCTACGTCGATGCGGACGGCGACGGCTACGGCGCCAACGACGGCAGCACCGTCGTGTCCACGGATGAGGACTGCGACGATGCGGGCGAGGCCTCGGCCGACGACCCGCTGACCGACTGCGACGACAGTGTCTTCCTGGCGCGGCCTGGTGGCACCGAGCTGCCGGGCGACGGCATCGACCAGGACTGCGACGGCGCGGACCTCAGCGATGTTGACGGGGACGGCCATGACAGCGACACGACCGGCGGCTCCGACTGCGACGACGACGACAGCAGCATCAACCCCGATGCGTTCGAGATCTGGTACGACGGCGTCGACACCGACTGCGACGGCGGCAGCGACTACGACAGCGACGGCGACGGCGAGGACGCCGACAGCCACGGCGGCCCCGACTGCGACGACACCGACGCCACGGTCAACACCGACGCCACCGAGAGCTACTACGACGGCGTCGATCAGGACTGCACGGGCGGCTCCGACTATGACGCCGACGTCGACGGCCACGACTCAGACCTCTACGGGGGAACGGACTGCAACGACACCGACAGCGGCATCAACCCCGATGCAGCTGAGATCTGGTACGACGGCGTCGACACCGACTGCGACGGCGGCAGCGACTACGACAGCGACGGCGACGGCGAGGACGCCGACAGCCACGGTGGCTCAGACTGCGACGACACCGACGCGATGGTGAACGCCGCGGCCGCAGAGATCTGGTACGACGGCATCGACACCGACTGCGACGGCGGCAGCGACTACGACGCGGATCAGGACGGACACGACCAAGAGGGGCTCGGCGGTGATGACTGCCAGGACGCAGACGCCACCATCTACCCCGGCGCAGAGGACGCTCCCTACGACGGCATCGACGCGGACTGCGACGGGTGGAGCGACTACGACAGCGACGGCGACGGCTACGACGCCGTGGACTATGGCGGGTCGGACTGTGACGACGAAGACGAGGACATCCACCCGGCCGCGCCGGAGGTCTGGTACGACGGCATCGACGCCGACTGTGACGGCGAGAGCGACGACGACGCCGACGCCGATGGCTACGCGTCCGCAGACCACGGCGGCGACGACTGCGATGATGCAGACAGCACCATCAGCCCGGCCGCCGAGGAGATCGCCGACGACGGCATCGACCAGGACTGCGACGGCACAGACCTCGTCACCGAGGACACCACACCCGCCGATGGTGAGGAGAGCACCGACGGCAGCGGCGCAGATGGCACCGCCGCAGATGGCACCGGCGACAAGGCCTGCAGCCACGTCCGCTCCGGCGCTGCTGGGTTCTGGGGACTCGCGGTGCTGTTTGTGGGACTCGTGAGGCGGCGGCGGTCCTAAGCTGGACGCTCACGACCGCCGCCATGGCGCCCCGGTCATCGGCGGACTTCCCTCCTCGAACCCCCGCGACACCGCGAACAGCCCGTGGTCCCGGTCAGGGCGACCACGTTAGTCGGGGAGGTGGGCGTCGATGAAGGCATCCGCCAAGAACATGCCGACGGCGAGTCCATCGCCAGCACTCCGTGCAGCCGCTGCTTGATGTGCGCGGGCAAACACGACCGGCGGGACCGCGAGGCACTCCCCCTGCCGCGCGCGCACGCGGGCCTCAAACTTGTTGTGGACTCGGTGCACGAGGTGATCGCAGCGGTCGCAGTATCGGGTTCGCTCTTCTCCCGTCTCAGAGAGATCGTTCCACCGCATCGGGCAGGGCTGGAGGAGCCGGGGACCGAGCTGAGGCGTGTCTCCACAGTTCAGGATGCGCTGTGCGTCTGTGCTCACGCCAGGACGCCACCGCAGAGAGCCGCTGCAGAGGGGCTGCGCCGCTCCTCAGTCCTCGTCACAGACATCTCCGACGCCATCTCCGTCGGAGTCCTTCTGGTCGAAGTCCCAGCCTCCCTCTGGTGACAGCGCCACCTGCAGGTCGGTCAGCGGATCGCTGTCGCTGAGGAAGCGGGCGTAGGTGCCCCAGCCGCCGCCCTGATCGTAGACCTTGAGCATGAGGCGGTTCCAGCCCGCGCTCAGGGTGACCTCAGCGGTGAACTGGTCGGCGACGGTGCCCTGGCAGCCGGAGACCTCCAGGACCAGCTCGCCGTTGAGCCATGCCCTCGCGCCGTCGTCGGGTCCGAGCCCGAGGGTGGTGGACTGCTCACTGTCGCTGTACACCCAGGTCACCGCGTAGACCTCACGGGGCGCATCGACAGTCGCGTAGCCGCTCTCAAAGTCGATCCGAGCGTCGTCGCTGATGAGCAGCTCCCAGGCGACGTCCTCGACCACCTCCCCCAGCGCGGGCTCGGCGGCGGCGTCGTCGCCCAGGCGCTCGGTCTCGCCCGGGAGGCAGTCCTGAGTGCTGGACTCACCCGTCAGCGGACCGAGGACGAGCCAGTGGCGGATGAAGCCGCTGTCGTCAACGGTCGGGGTGATGTTGTCGGGACCGTTGGGAACGTCGGGGCAGTTGTCGTCGTCGTTGGCCAGCCCGTCTCCGTCCCGGTCGCCGTCGCAGTCGTCGATGAAGCCATCGTTGTCGAAGTCCTCAGACTCCGACAGCGGCAGGTCGAACGCATCGCCCGGACCAGAGCGCACCGCGAGGGTGTAGGCGGAGATCTCGCCGCCGAGGAGCGACGTGGCACAGACCGCCCACTGCCCGCCCGTGGCGAATCGCGCGCCGGGCTCCTCCACAGGATCGAGGACTGCACAGCCTGCCGCGTCCAGCGCGCTGGCAGCGACCTGCCCGCCGCTGGGCGTGTGCAGGGCGAGGACCATGTCCGCAGTACAGCCGCCGGTCTGCTCGGCAGCGATGGTGTTGCACTCATCGACGGTGAAGGTGTAGCAGTCAACGTCTCCGGCGGTCAGCGCGCCCGTGACGGCGCCGTCGGTCATCGACTGCCCGGCATCCCAGGTGTCATTGGGCTCGCTCTCCAGGGGGCCATCCTCGACGCCGCAGGTCGGACCGCAGCCGTCTCCTCCCCAGGTGTTGCCGTCGTCGCAGGCTTCATCACCGTCGGTCACGCCGTCGGCACAGGCCGGCAGGCGGCAGGTGGTGCGGCAGGCATCCGGGTCGATATCGCTGTTGGCGTCGCCGTCGTCGCAGGCCTCGTCGGCTTCAACCACCCCGTTGCCGCAGGCCGCCAGGACCTCCGTCGGAGGGGCGACAGGGTCGTCATCACAGCCGGTCAGCATCAAGAGCAAGATCATGGCGGGAGGATACAGGAACCAACACGCATCGGGTGTTCTTCTGAGAAGCCCACGTGTCAAGCGCCCATCGAAGCAGCCTACGTCCACACACCACGGTCGCTCCAGCCGCGCGAGCAGGCCGCCATGCTCAGGGCATGGCGATGCCACAGGTGATGCCCGTGTCGCCTCCGACGCCGCGATCAGAGGCGACAGCACCATTTGCAAGCCTTCAGTATCCGTGCAGCAAGCAGGCTCATCGGTGCATGGTGGCTCTGCTGACGAGACGCGTCGGATTTCAAGATGGGCAACCCGCTCAAACATACGGTAGGCTGCGGTGTGCTCACACTATCCCTCCTCTTCTCGACCGCCTCTGCAGAAGGCTGGTTCTACCTTGATGAAACCGATCGGAAGTCCGTCCTGGCGCCGAACTGGACTCTGACCGGTGCGGTCATGGTTCGCCTGGAGTCTCCCGAGACCCCGCTGCTCCACCCTGAGGTGGACTCGGTGGAGTGGCTGACCCGTCGCCCAGCGGTGGGGCGCGTGATCTTGACCGACGGCGCGGATCCGCTGGCGGTCTCACGAGACCTGCACGAGCGGGCAGACGTGCAGTGGGCGCACCCGGACATCCACGTCCCCATCGTCACCTACACCATGCCCGACGATCCGATGGTCGGCGACCAGTGGCACCTGGAGAACACCGGGCAGACCGGCTCACCGGGAAGCGATGTCAACGCCGAGGCGGCCTGGGAGTACGCCACCGGTGTCGGACAGCTCATCGCGATCATCGACTCGGGCACCGACCCCGATCACCCCGACCTCGTGGTGATCAACGGCTATGACTACGTCGACGAAGACGACGACAGCTACCCCTCCAGCGAGAACGCCCACGGCACCGCCTGTGCAGGCCTCGCTGCCGGCAAGGGCAACAACGGGATCGGCGTGGCTGGGGTGGCGTATGACGCGGAGGTCTATGGGATCCGGTTCATCGGCTCGAATTCCTCCAGCGCCTTCTACGATGCGTTCACCGAGGCCGTCGACGCCGGCTCGACAGTCCTCAGCAACTCCTGGGGCACCTCCGCAGCGTGCGACGGCTACTCGCTGCCGGCCTCCTACACCGCAGCGATGGACTACGCCGAAGAAGAAGGGCGCGGCGGGCTGGGAACGGTGGTCGTGTTCGCGGCGGGCAACGACGACTGCGACATCTCCAACGACGGCTTCCTCAGCGGCGAGCACATCGTCGGGGTGGCTGCGCTCAGCTCCAGCGATGTCCGCGAGTGGTACTCCTCCTACGGCGACCTCGTCGACATCGCCGCGCCAGCCGGCGGACTGGTCACCACCGACATCTCCGGAGAGACCGGCTACGGAAGCCACCTGGGCGACGACGACTACACCGGCAGCATGTCCGGCACCTCCGCCGCTGCCCCGCTGGTCTCGGGAGTCTTCGCCCTGATGTTCGCCGCCAACGAGCGCCTGACGGCTGCTGATGCCCGCGCGGTCATCTGTCAGACCGCCACCCGCAATGACATCCTCGGCGGAGACTACGACGAGTCGGGCTGGAGTCCGTACTACGGCTGCGGACGCATCGACGCCGGAGCGGCCGTCGCTGCGGTCGCCAACACCGCCCCAGAGGCGCCCGCCTCTGCGGTCCCCGACGCGTCGATGTATGAGGATCGGGTCTGGCTGGACTGGTCCGCCGCCGCAGACGCCGATGCCGATCGGCTGACCTACCGGGTGACCTGGTCGGTGGACGACGGGGAGCCGACCGAGACGGTGGTCGACGGGCGGTCGCTGGAGCTGACGGAGATGGTCGAGGCCGGCCAGAGCCTCACCTGGCAGGTCGCCGCAATCGATCTGTGGGGAGAGGGTCCGCTGAGCCCGGCGTACACCCACGACATCCTCGCGCGGCCGATTGCTGCCGAGACCCCGGTCGCGGAGGGCTGCCAGGCCGTCGCTGGCGGGGTGTGGTGGCTGGGCCTGCTGGCCCTCTTCGGTCGCCGGCGCCGCGAAGCATAGGGAGAAGCCGTGGCAACACTCACGAGTGACCAGCGCGCCGCCGCGCTGGCTGATCTGCCTGGATGGTCTCTGGTCGACGGCCGGGATGCGATCACAAAGACCTTCACCTTCAAAAACTTCAACGCTGCTTTTGGCTGGATGAGCCGAGTGGCGATGCTCGCTGAGAAGATGAACCACCACCCGGAGTGGCTCAACGTCTACAGCCGGGTCGAGGTCACCCTCTCGACCCACGATGTTGGCGGCCTCTCCGCGCTCGATGTGCGCATGGCGAAGGCGATGGAGGCCTTCGCAGGTTGATGCACATCGACCTCGCTGGACTCGATGGGACCCGACACCGCCGCGCGAGCCGCGCCCTGTTCTCGGCTCCGCCACCACACGTTACCCTGACGGGACCCACGGCTCACGCCCCCTCCCCGAGGCTGCCTCGTGCTTGAATTCCTCTCCCGTGGGGGCGCACACAGCACCATCGCCCTGCTCGCCGTCGCGCTCACCTGGTCCGCCGCGCTCGTCCGGCTGGTCTGGATCGGTCGGGACTACAGGAGCGCACCAGCCGGGGGGTGGCTCATCCTCGGCGGCGCGATGGCGGTCACCCTGTCCGCCGCCACCATGGTTCCGCCGCACACCTCAATCCTGATGACGGTCTACGCCGGCCTCGGGCCGCCGCTGCTGCTGATCATGGGCATGGCCGGGCTGCTGCTGCTCGACGGGATGGGCTCCTGGCTCAACCCCCTCGCCGTCGGACACCGGATCGCCCGCTGGGGTGGCATGGCCCTCATCCTCGCCGGGCTGGGGCTGCTGATGGAGCTGCGCGGAGCCCTGTCGCTGCACATGGGGCTCTCTGAGCTGAGCAGCCTGCCGCTGGAGGAGCAGGCGCGCGCAACCGAGCGCTGGTTCATGCTGGCCCGCAACGCCGGGGTGGTTGCTTCAGCGCTCGGTCTCGCCCTCACCGCAGAGGGAACCGTCGTCGGACTGGCGGCATCTGCCACCCCCGACGACGCCTGAGCCGCTACTCGGTCGGTGGATCGAACACCCGCAGCTCGCCGCGGACCGCTCCCCAGCTCCAGGGGTAGGAGCCGGCTCGGGCAAACACACCGCCCGCCTCGATGAGGATCTCCCGGTGCGCACCCGCCCCGAGGTTGACCGCCACGCTCTCGCTGCGGCTGGTGGCGCTCTCGCCCAGACCGCTCGCGGTGTAGGGAGACTCTTGCCACAGGTGTCCGTGTAGGGCGAACGCGCTGCCGCCAGCACCGCCCGGGTGCAGCAGCCGAATGCGGACCTGCTCACCGGCCAGGGCGGGCATGAGGTAGGGAGACTGCTCGCAGGCGCTTGCCCGGTAGTTCACCCCAGCATCGCAGCCTTCAGCGCTGGTGTACTGCAAGACATACTCCTGGAAGACCGCGCCACCGGACGAGACCCGGGCGTTGGTTCGATCGCCGACCATCGGAATGATCCACTCCGCATCCGCCGGCTCGATGATGAGCGCGCCGAACAGCCCTGCCATCACCTGACCAGGATCCGCTGGCAGCAGGTTGATCGCACCCAGCTCGACAGCGGTGTCGGTGATCGCGCCATCTTCCCAGGTCCGCAGCCCGGCGTACCAGTTGTAGACAATGCTCTCGCCCGGACCAATGGTCTGCACCGGGTTGCTGCCCGCGTTGAAGCCGCTGTCGTCAGTGACGTCGTAGGACAGGCGCTGCGGACGGAGGCCGACATGAGCGGAGACTCCTGCGGGCACCGTGGACGCAGAGAGGAGGTTCTTGAGGGTGATGCGGATGCACTCGCCGGCTCGGGCGCGCAGGACCATCGGCCGGAGGTCGGTGAGCACGCTCCCAGCACCGATGTCACCGCCGAGCTCGCGAGGGGGTGCGGAGAGGGCACCGGTGTACAGCTTCTCGCTGGCGAGGACGTAGGTCAGGCGATCACCACTGGCGATGGCCTGAACCTCGAAGGCCCGCGTAGCGGCACCAGTCGGGCAGGTGGAGATGCGTCCGCTTGTGCCGACCGCAGCCCGCGACAGGGGCTTGAGGTCAGACTGCTCCGTGCTGTAGGCCCGAAGGAGACCCCAGCCGTCGCTGCCGAGGAGGTAGAGGTGGTCAGCCTGATCGGCCT
This sequence comes from Myxococcota bacterium, assembly GCA_029251165.1. Classification (GTDB taxonomy): domain Bacteria; phylum Myxococcota_A; class UBA796; order UBA796; family UBA796; genus JAQXDW01. The sequence continues at coordinate 46,046 of JAQXDW010000065.1, read as the reverse complement.
CCTCAGCCAGGGGCACGGTGAACGCAGCGGTCGCACCACCACCGATCACCAGCCGCTCTCGCCAGCCGCTGTCCGACCAGCGCAGCCCGTGGATGTTCACCGCAGAGGTCGCCGAAGAGACCACCGCGAGGCGGACATTCTCGCCCATGTATGCCCGAAGGAGCGGTGAGAATGGATCCTCATCAGCCACCGCACCGTCGGGCAGCAGGCTGGTACCCAGGACCGGCTTTGGGGTCCGGGCGCGGGGGGCTGGCCGGGTGGTGGCGAGGGCGGGAGTCTGGGTGGAGAGGGAGGCGTATGGGGCCGAGCCGCTGTAGTTGTCGCGGGTGATGCTGAGGTAGCCGTTGACGGGATCGGTGGGATCCAGCCCTTCGCGCTCGTCCGGCTCGCCGGACAGCCGGACGGACATCACATCGGCCCGGTAGTTGATCGCAGAGAGCCCGCCGCCGAACGTTGGGCAGGGTCCGCCCAGGGTCTCCTCACCGACCGTCGGACAGCCCTCACCAGCCGGCGCCACAGCCGCAGCGCGGTTCTCGTCTGCGGAGCCCGCCTGGAAGTCGCTGTAGCGGACCTGGGGACTGCGACCTGCGGGATAGCCGAGGCCAGCAGCGTAGGCGGGGATGCCCTCGCTGACGGCCATCGCAAACTCACGGTAGGCATCATCGGGGTGCTCGGATCGCTCGATGCGAGCCTGCCAGCTGGTCGGACCGCCGTCAGCACGCAGGCTGACCGGGTGACGGTCATCATCAGGAGAGAGCCGCTGCGCGAGGCGGTTGTTGGTCGCGGGGTCCCACCAGACCGAGTCAGAGGGCTCGGCGAGCAGTCCGCCGACGGGACCGACGCTCAGGGCAGGACTGAACAGCTCATGAATCCCCGCGACACCGAAGGTGCGATCCACACCCTCGCTGTCTGGAAGCGGGTTGACGTACCAGCGCTGGACGACAGTCTGGGCTCCGAGGGCGCGACGGAAGTAGGGATGGCTCTCGCTGCGCAGGGTGCGGCGGCGGCCGTTGGTCATCATCATTCCGCGCCCGGAATTGATCGCCTTGATGCGCTGCTGGACCTCCTGAGGCGCGAACGCGCCGTCCTCGTAATTCCAGCCACCGGCCAGACCACCAGAGGCGGTGATGTCCTGCTTGACCAGCCCGGCGGACATCGAGGCGATGTCGGTGGAGAGGGTCGGGGCGAAGTCATCGAGGCTGCGGGTGCGGTCGGTGAGGTTGGTGTAGTGAAGCAGCACGCAGTCGCCGGAGTGCGCCCGCAGGAACAGCGGCTCCAGGGCGCGGGCACCAGAGCGGGTCGGGGCGACGTCTTCCCACAGCGCAGCCACCCGGAGCTGCGGGCTGTGAAGGCCAGAGCGGTCGAGGACGGCGTCGTGGGTGAAGTACGCCGCACGGTAGACCCGCTGTGACGCGATGTCGTCGGAGCAGGGGTCGGCGTAGGGCGCACCCGCCTGGGGAGCACGGCCGTTGGTCGCGAAGACGGCCGGGGCTCCATCTGCAGTCACGGAGGTGTGCTCGGCGGCCTCGTGGAATGCCATCGCCAGCTTCTCGACCGGCTCTCCATCCTCAGACAGCGCGCGCGCAGACAGGGCCGTCGTGGCGCGATGGAGCGAGCGGTGAGACAGCGCACCAGAGACCCGGTTGCCGGTCTGGGCGATGACGTGGCGGGGCAGCCCGCCGTCATCGATCAGCTCCAGCGGAGGCTGCGGAGCGCGGCTGCCTGCGACACCGGGAATGAAGAACGGGTAGCCAGGGCTGGCGGGCTCCTCGTCTGCGCCGAGGGGAACACCGCCCTCAGTGATGCCATCCCAGGTGACCTGGCCGTCTTCAATTCGGACGCTGCCCGGCAGCGGAGCCAGGGCGGCCCCAGGCAGCGGCAGGATCGCAGGGATCGGGGTGCCCGCAGCGATCTCACCGTCAGGCAGGGCCCGACCGATCGGGCGGCCCTCGGCATCGAGGATGCTGCCGGACTCGAAGACGTCGTGGACACGCCACACCGCCCACATGCCCGCGCGGCGCTGGTCCGGAGTGAGGCTGTAGAGCAGGAAGTCACCGATGGTTCGGTTGCTGCTGCCGCTGCCGCCGTGGGCGACCTCCATGGTGAACCCGGCGCCGTCGTCGAGGACCTGGGAGTCGACATACCGAGCGCGCTCGTCGTCGGGCAGGTCGAGCCACTGGTGGCCCTGGAGGAAGTGAACCGGAGACGCCGCGCCGGAGTACAGCACCCGGAACCGCACTGGATCGCCGAGGTAGCTGTGGAAGACGTTGGCCGGATCGTCGGGATAGGGCACCACTGCGTCTGCGACCGGTCCATCCTGGGTGCCCTCAGGACGCCAGGCGGGCGCAGAGGTCAGCAGACCCGGATCGCCCGCCGCCCAGGAGCTGAACGCGAACGCTTCGCTCCGGCACGCTCCGCACTGCCCGACCGCTGACAGGCCCAGACGACTGGCGATCAGCCGCCCCGAGACGCCCGAGGCGCCGTAGTTGATGCCGTAACGGTCCGCACCCTCTGAGAGCACCGCAGCCAGGGCCGCCGGCTCGGCAGCGACCTCGTCGTCTTCGCCCGCTGCGGGTGCATAGACCTCGGCGAAGGCCTGCTGTGCGACCGCATCGAGGTCATGGTAGATCGCAGTGATCTCGCGAAACGGCTTGCGACGACCGATCAGGTTTGCCGCTGGGTGGACGTCGAGGTTGGGAAACATCCCGCGGCCCGGACCGGTCACCATCGCGGTGAGATCGGCGTGGGCCAGCTCGTTGTTTGCATCGACCATCGCCAGGATCGGCCGTCCAGCCAGGGGATGCTCGGCAGAGTAGACTGCGTCGTAGTCGATGACCGGGTGGCCATCTTCACCTCGGGTGCTGGCGGCAGCGAGGTCTTCAGCGGAGACCTGGCTGCGGTACCACAGCGAGCCCGCGGGCTCGACATTGAGCGCCCCGAACAAGCCACGCGCGCGCTGCTCCGCGTCGAGGCTGTAGAGCAGGAAGGTTCCCTGTTCCTCGGCGAAGAGGGTGAGGGTTCCGGTGGCATCTGGGGCAATCTCGACCCCGTTGTCAGCGGCTCCCGTCCGCCACTGGGTTCCGTCGACGTGGAGAGAGACCGGCTCATCGAGGTGGTTCTTCACCGCGATGTTCAGGCACTGTCCGGCTCCCGCCCGCAAGACGAGGGGACGGGGGCGCACGCCGTCTCGGAGGTGGGTGCCGGTGTCGTCGGTGACCACGTCGGACTGCAGCGCAAAGATCTGCCCCTCAGCGATCTGCGAGCCGAGGCGGTTCAGCGCGATCGGTGTGGAGAGCGCAGCCACCGATGCGGTCAGCTCCGCACCCTGGCAGCGGAGGTCTACCGGAGGCGCCTCCGGAGGAACGCCGCGATCGCAGGCCATGAGTGAGACAAACAAGAAGTAATCTGAGCGCATGTTCCCTCGTCGGACAGTTCCGCAGGAGCGGCGAGGGTATCGGCTGCGGAGAGGACTGTCATCTGATGACGATGCGCATGACGATGGAACCGATACTTCAGGCTATCTAAGCATGTCTCCAGAGATCAGCCATGCGGAGCCGCTCCGGCTCGACTCACCCGAGGTCCCCGGCGCACCGATGAGCAGATCGTGTCGCCCATCTCCGTCGACATCCCCAGCCCCGGCCACGCTGAACCCGGTGCGATCTCCAGCGGCAGCACCAACGATGATCTCGCCACGCTCGGAGAGGACAAGTGTACCCGTCAGGCCGCCGCCATAGACCAGGTATGCCGCACCACTCCCCTCCCCTGAGACGCTGTTACCCGGTGCACCGATGAGCAGCTCGTCCCGTCCGTTTCCGCTGATGTCCGAGATGATCGCGACGGAGGTACCGGCGCCCTCGGTGTAGAAGTCGCCCAGCAGCCGGGCGTCCTCCAGCAGGCGCTCACCGTCGCTGTCATTGGGAAGATTGTAGGCACCGTAGACCAGCATGAGGCTGCCACCGTCGACGTTGCCGTTGTCATCGTCCGGGGCTCCCGCGACGATGTCGTCGTAGCCGTCGCCGTTGAGGTCTCCGCTGCCAGATACGCTGGAGCCCATGAGATCCAGCGTGCTCTCCCCCTCCAGCACCGCATCATCCTCGGTGAGCGACATTCCCGGGTTCAGTCCGTCGCCGAAGAAGAGGTGCGCAGCTCCCGAGACGATGCCTCCCTCATCGGAGCGCGCGGCTCCCAGGAGCAGATCGTCAGTGCCGTCGCCGTTGAAGTCTCCTCCGCTGACCGCGCCGCCCAGTCGCTCGTCCGCGCGCCCCGAGATCCGCGCTTCCGCGCTCGACAGGCTCCCGCTGAGCAGGTCTGCTCCCGTGATCAGGTAGGCCCGACCCGGAGAGTCCTCGATCCCAGGTGCACCGATCAGGATGTCTGTAAGGCCGTCACGATCCACATCGCCAGCCACCGCCAGCGCCGCACCAGCCCGATGCTCATCGTCCTCAGCAGTCAGCACGTAGTCCGCGTCGTCCAGCGCAATGGTGCCGGTGATGGGCCCGAGCAGCAGATAGACCGTGCCCGCATCGACCCCGCGACTCGGCGCGCCGATGAGGATGTCGCCGTAGCCGTCTCCGTTGACGTCTCCAGCCCCAGAGACCGCTCCCCCGGAGGCGTCGCCGTACTGCTCGCCGAGGAGGAAGGCATCGGCCTCGGAGAGGGCTGCCGGGATGGTCGCGAGCGGGCCGCCGAGGATGAGGTAGCTGGCTCCCGCATCCTCATCCTGAGCATCGCTGCCCGGCGCGCCGATGAGGATGTCGGCGTAGCCATCTCCGTTGACGTCTCCAGCCCCGGAGATGCTGGTTCCAGCCGCATCGTCAGCGTACATGCCTGACCAGCTGGCTGCGGCATCGCGGATGGACTGCTCGTCTTGCAGATCGTTGCAATTGTCGTCGATGCCGTTGCCGACGATCTCAGTGATGCCGGGGCTGATTGTGGCGTCTGCATCCTCGCAGTCTCCCCCCTCTGACACGCGACCAGCGATCACTTCGCAGGAGAAGATGCCGGATTCTTCCGCGCCGTAGCCGTCTCCGTCGCCATCGACGTACCACCAGCGCGCGTCGACGGCGCTGTCGTCGTCGGCGTCGATGAGCGCATCGCAGTCGTTGTCGATGCCGTCACAGACCTCGTCTGCACCGGGGCTGAGGGTGACGTCTTCGTCGTCACAGTCCCCGCTCTCCAGGACGTAGCCCTTCTCGTAGCTGCACCGCTCGATCTTCAGGGTACCGCCGTAGCCGTCTCCGTCGTTGTCAAACGACCAGTCCCCCGAAGCCAGCGCCTCGTCTTCGTCGTCGATGAGACCGTCGCAGTCGTTGTCCAGCTCGTCGCAGATCTCGTCTGCGCCAGGGTAGTTGTCACGCGAGGAGTCGTCGCAGTCGTCGAAATTACCAACCCAGCCGGCGCCGGGCTCGCAGAGGGTCGCAGAGATGGCGGGATCGCCGTAGCCGTCGCCATCGGCGTCCGCATGAAGGGTCAGCCCGCCGACCTCGTCGACCTCACCGTTGCAGTCGTTGTCCAGGCCATCACAGACCTCCTCTCCGCCTGGGTAAGCCTCGGCGGAGGCGTCATCGCAGTCGGTGATGGAGTAGCCGTCCCCGTCAGCGTCAACGGGAGCATCCGGCGCATCGCTGACGCAAGCCAGGAGTAGAGTGAGCAGCATTGTCAGGAGGGTAGCGCGCTCTGTGCGCGATCGCCCAGAACGTTAAGTCCTGTGAATGGATCGCCTCTCCTCGCTTGAGATCTTCGTCAAGGTTCTGGACACCGGCAGCTTCACGGAGGCTGCAGCGGTGCTGTCGGTCTCCAAGTCTCACGTCAGCAAGCAGATCCGGCAGCTTGAGGATCGGCTCGGCGTGCGGCTGATCAACCGCACCACCCGTCAGGTCTCCGCGACCGACGCTGGCCAGGCGTTCTACACGCGCTGCGTGAGCATCATCGAGGATCTGGAGGACGCAGAGCAGGCGGTCAGCCAGCTCAACCGCAAGCCCGCGGGCACCCTCCGCATCAACGGCCCAGTGTCATTTGGCACCCGCTACCTCTCCCCATGCGTCAGCACGTTCATGGCGCAGTACGAGAACCTCCGGGTCGACCTGATGCTCAACGATCGGATGGTCAACATCGTCGACGAGGGCTTCGACCTCGCGATCCGAATCGGTCGTCTCGCAGACTCCAACCTCATCGCTCGGCGACTGGCGCCCATCTCGATGCTGCTGTGCGCCAGCCCGGACTACCTCAGCCAGCGCGGGCGCCCAGAGAGCGCAGCAGACCTGCAGGAGCATGACTGCCTGCTGTACCGAAACCTCTCCACCGGGAGCACCTGGCACATCGGGGATCAGGCGATTCGAGTCAGCGGGCGTCTGGTGTCAGACAACGGCGATGTGCTGAAGGATGCTGCGGTGGCTGGGATCGGGGTGGGATTCCTGCCCGACTTCCTGGTTGCAGACGCCATTCACTCCAGAGCGCTGGAGGTGGTGCTCCCACAGCAGTACCACACGCTGTCGGTGTGGGCGGTGTACCCCCACTCGCGGCACCTCTCGGCGAAGGTCCGGCTGTTTATTGACTTCCTGGTGGAGCAGTACTCGCCAGCTCCGCCGTGGAAGTGCTGCTGAGCACATCGGCGCGCCGCCTGACCAGCCAGCCGCAGCTCACAGCAGCAGCCAGCAGACCACCGTCAGGCATACTGCTCCCACTAGGTTCAGCACCAGCCCCTCCCGAGCCATCGTCCGGGTCGAGATCTTTCCCGTCCCGAACACGATTGCATTGGGGGCAGTCGCCACCGGCAGCATGAACGCACAGCTCGCCGACAGCGCCGCCGGAATCATCAGCAGCGCCGGATCGATCCCCGCAGCCAGACCAGCCGCCGCCAGCACCGGCATCAGCAGCGTGGTCGTAGCAGTGTTGGAGGTAACCTCGGTGAGGAAGGTCACGCTCAGGCAGACCGCTGCGATGAGCAGCAGGGCCGGCAGGGTCATCAGGCCAGTCATCGCACCGCCGATGGCCCCCGACAGCCCGGAGGCCTCGAAGGCACGGGCGATGGCGATGCCGCCGCCAAACAGCAGCAGCAGCCCCCACGGGATCTCGCGGGCGGTCTCCCAGTCCAGCATTGGCCCTCCCTCGCCGTCGGGCAGCGCGAACAGGACAACGACGGCAGCCAGGGCGACGGTGGAGTCACCCACTCCGTCCATGGACAGCGCCCCCGACCAGCCACCAAAGGGCGCGGTCCGAGTCACCCACAGCAGCGCAGTGATCCCAAAGACCGCCAGCACACGCCGCTCTGCAGGCTTCCATGCCGGAAGAGCCGGCAGGGCAACGGCGGGGGTGTCGGCGAGCGAGCGGGTCAGCCACAGCCACGCCAGCGGCAGCAGGATCGCCACCGCCGGGATGCCGATGGTCATCCACTGGAGGAAGGAGATGTCGGCGCCGGTGGCCTCCCGGTAGATGCCCATGAAGATGACATTGGGCGGGGTTCCGACCGGGGTGCCGATGCCGCCGATGCTGGCGGAGTAGGCCAGCCCCAGCAGCAGCGGCGTGGTCAGGCGCTTGTCGGCCCGCTCCAGGACTGCGCCAGCAACCGGCAGCAGCATCAAGGTGGTGGCGGTGTTGGAGATCCACATGCTGCACAGCGCACAGGCCAGCATGAAGCCGAGCACCAGCCGACGCCCGCCGCCGCCGACCAGACGCACGATCCCCACCGCCAGCCGACGGTGAGCACCGCTCTTCGCCATCGCCGTGGAGAGGATGAAGCCGCCGAGCAGCAGGAGGATGAGGGTGTGACCATAGGCGGAAGCGACCGACTTGTGATCCAGGACTCCGGCCATCGGAAAGGCCGCGAACGGGATGAGCGAGGTCGCCGGAATCGGCACCGGCTCGCTGATCCACCACGCCACACACCACGCGGCGATGGCAGCAGTCCACGCCGCCGGAGCGTCCAGGCCGGCGAGCAACGCTGCGCCGGCAGAGAGTGCAGCGAGCAGGGGACCGGAGGCCATCGCGAGGGGGCGGGTTGTGCGCATAATGGGGATGAACGAAGTACGTTGGGGGGACTGAGATTCAGGAGCCGATGACTGGATGAACCTGCTGTGGCCACAGACCGATCTCTGGAGAAGACTCCGGGATGTGATCGCCCCAGTGCTGACCCCAGTGTTGGTCGGTGCATCTACAGTACCAATCGCGCTGACCGAGGGGCGTGAAGATGGTCCAGTTCGTGCGCTGTTGCCTGGCGGAGTCGCCCTCCACCCGGCGCTGCTCGGGCCGGACTCTCACCTCAGCCCGGATCGCACCTGGCTCGACTCGGCCTCTCCAGCCCTCGCACCGCTGGCGCTGAGCCGGCAGCAGCGCGCTGCTGGCCTGATCGCTGAGGGCGTCTTGCTGCACCACATGGCCACCGAGCTCGGCGAGTCTCCCGCCGACCTCCCGCTGAGCTGGTGGACGCTCGGGTTCGCTGCGGACCTTCTCGATCAGCGGGCACCGCAGCTTGGGTGGCTGTGGCAGAGCGCCGCCGGGCTGATGCAGGAGCCGTGGCACTCCATGAGCGACCAGCCCCGGCGTGGTGCCTGGTTCCTCCGTTGGCGTCGTCAGCAAGGCCGACCGCTGCGGTTCTCCTCGCGGCATGCGCCAGCAGTCACCGCCGAGGAGTGGGCTGCGTTCGGGCAGTGGTGTCGAGATGCCACGCGGGGACCGGGTGCCGCAGCGCCGGTGCTGCTCTCCCCTGCCCCGCCTCGGCCAACCCCGCGCGCAGAGGTCCGCCCGCTGTCTCACCACCCGATCAGCTGGCATGCCGGTCCCGCTGGGCTGCGGGTCGACTGCGGCGGCGTGCTGGCGCCGCGGGTACGACTGGCCAGCGACGAGAACACGGTCGCAGTCATGGGCTCGGTCGATGGCAGCGTCAGCCCCCTCAACGCCCGCCCTTCCCGGCTGGTTGGTCGCTGGCTGATGCGCGCAGGGCAGGCCGGTGAGCGGCTGGGCATCGCCGAGGGCATCGCGATGCACTTCCACACCTCCGGCCAGCTGGAATTCACCCTCAGCAACGCCTGGATGGGTCCGACAGATCTCGACAGCCGCGCCCTGGTCAAGCAGCTCGGAGCCAGCGGCAGCGGCAGCGGTCGGTGGCACGTCCGCACCCTCAGTGATGCGGACGGAGCCGGCATCGTCACCCTCACCGACCTCACCATCGATCGGATCAGCGTCCACCCTCGGCGCCACCGAATGCGTCGGTTCGCCCTGCCCGCCGCCGAGACTCACCTCGCCCGGGTCCGACGCCTGCTCGGACAGCTCGCGGGGCGTCCGGTCGCCTTCGCGCTGCGGGATCAGGAGCTACTCCTCAGCGGCGAGCTGAAGAACTTCACCTTCCAGATTCGACTCACGCCAGCATGATCGCCCTGATTCTCCTGGGGTGCGGAGAGCCCGATCCAGTCGACGCCCTCCTGGCGTGCACCGACGCCGCCTGCCACGCGCGAACCATTGAGGCCGCCTATGCTGCGGACGCTGCGCAGGTCACGGAGTGGATGAGCGCGCTGCCAGATCCCGTCGTCCAGGCTGCGCTGCTCGACCAGCTGACCCACGCCGCTCCGGCAGCAGCAAAGGCGCTGTGTCAGACCGTTCCCCGAGACGATGAGACCCGTGCTCGCTGCAGCCGCCGCAACGTCCGACCGCACCTGTATACCAACCCCGGAGGCCAGAAGACGGTCCCAAAGCGCAACCCCAACGCAGCCCCCGGTCCGCGCAGCTCGAACCTCCCCGTGCCGCCCTCCGCAGCATCGATGTGGGCAGACACCACGCTGACGCCCCTGGAGTGCGATGCCCGACCGGCTCACCTCTGCGCCGTCGACGCCGCCATCTCCGCAGCAGCGTCGGATGAGGGCGCGGCGGTGATCGGAGCACGGTGTCGCGAAGGGTATCCCGAAGACGAGCGCGGCTACGGAGAGTGCCTGTTCAAGTCTGCCGAGGTGGTCGCGCAGCGGGGCGCCGTCGGTGTCCCCGATGCCCTCAGCCTGTGCAGCGACTCGGTGTTTGGCCCGATGTGTGTCGCCCACATGCTCACCTTCGCCAGCCCTCCGGTCCCGACAGCGGATGCCTTCACCGACGACGACATCGCCGCAGCGCAGCGCGTCGCAGAGGCCCTGTCGGCTGCCCCCGACGGCGCACTGTACGTCGACTGCTTCTGGGCCATCTGGGTCCACAGCAGCTTCGCTGGAGCCACCACCGTCCACGGCTCGCTGCTCGAGCACCTCCCCCCAGAAGCCCTCCACCACGTCCCCATCGCCGCGGCGCTCCGCCTGATGACCCAGGATGCCCCCCGCAGCTTCTCCGCAGCGCTCGACCAACTCACCGCAGCGCTGGCCGACCGCCCCGCCCCCCACCGCCAGCGCACCCGCCCCGCAGCGACCTGGCTGAAGGCGCAGCACTGGGAGCGGGACTGGTCGGGAGAGGAGCGCTTTCCGACCACCTGGATGCTCGGACCGGCCCGCCGGGTGCGTGCCGAGGCGCCCGAGCTCGATCGCCAGATCAGCGTGCTGGAGGCGGCGGGACAGCTCGTTCGCCCGCCACCGGCCGACTTCTTCCTCTCCGTGCTCGACGACCCGACCGCCGACCGCCGGGTGCGGTGGACCGCCGCCCGGATCGGCGCCTCGCTGGATGCGGAAGCCGCAGCGGAGCGAGAGGATGCCGATGCGCTGGTTCAGGCACGGCTCAGCGGACGAAGGACGAAGGGCAAGAAGGCGAGGCAGTAGCCGTCAGCACCGCACCCGACGCAGCGGCACCAGCAACAACATCAGCAGCAGTCCTCCACCCGACGGGCCGGTCCGGCAGCCGCCGCAGTCTGACGCTGCTGACGGTGCATCGGCCTGGAGGTCCCCGCTGTCTGCCGGCAGATCGGTGTCGATCGGCGGTGCAGTGTCGATCAGCTCCACGACCTCCGGCAGCTCGACCCACAGCGCCTCGGAGGTCGTGACATTCCCGGCGGCGTCCATCGCGGTGACCGTCAGGCTGAACGCGCTCGGCAGCCCGGAGAGGTCGACGACATGGTCCGCGTTGGTCGTGATGGTCCGGCTCACCTCCACGCCGTCGACCCGGATCTCGCCGTCCGTCGGCTCGCTGGTCGACCAGGAGACCCGAGCGCGGCCCGCCTCCGCCAGCGGCTCCAGGGTGAGGTCGGTGATCGACGGCGGGATGGAGTCGACGGAGAAGGTCGACAGCGCAGTGGTCGTCCCATCCTCAGCCTCGACCCGCCACTCATAGGCACCATCGCTGGGGGCAGTCCAGCGCACCTCCAGCAGGCCATCCGTCGGCGCTCCCGATCCGGCGACGCTGAAGCCCCCCATCGTGTAGTCCAGGGAGAAGGTGCTGTCGTCGTCGTCCTCCCAGGAGTCATCCAGTGGGAGGTACGTCGAGACGTCGATGCGATCCTCGTCGGGGTAGAAGTCCATCAGCCGCAGCCGAGAGCCCCCGCCGTAGCGGAGAGACTGGTAGCAAGCCAGCATCTGGTGGACCGGCCGCCCATCCACATGGTCGGTGCGGACGGCCTCACCGTCGACGTGTCCGCTGAGCACCATGAAGACATTGTCGTAGGGCTCGACCAGCTCAGCCCAGATGGTCGCGGCTGGATCGAAGCTGGGCAGGGTCCACAGCTCGCCGTCCGGGCCGAGGTAGCTGTGGGTCGAGATGATGACCCGGTGCGCAGGGTGGTCCGCGATGACCCCGCTGGCCCACTGCAGGACATCGTCGCCGGGCTCGAACTTAAAGTGGAAGATGAGGAACGACATCGCGCCGACGGAGAAGGTCTGGAAGCTGTTGTCGTTGGTGCCCTCAGGGTAGCCAGCCCCCCACCACGGCTGCCCCTCGAAGCGCTGCGTCGGAAAGTAGGTGGAGAACAGCGCCTCGTCCAGCTTGTCTGGCTTACGGGCAGGGTAGTCGTGGTTGCCGACGACGAGACCGTAGGGGACCACGTCATCCAGGAGGGACATCGCCGCGTCTGCGACCGCCCACTGCTCGGTGTCGTCCCAGTCCTGGATGATGTCGCCGAGGTGGGTGACGAACGCAACCCCCTCAGGGTTGTCTGCGATCCACTGCGTCTGCACCGAGAACAGGTCGCCGTTGGCGTCCAGGTTGGTCTCGACCGTGTAGAACTGCGTGTCGGGCAGGACGACGACTCGAAATGGTTCCGCACCGCCGAGCGAAGGCCGAACCATGACACTCACAGCCTGCGCGCTCTGCACCGTGAAGGTCACATCCGAGGAGAGCAGCGCGCCCTCTTCGGGGAGCATCGGGAGCGGAGCCGCGAAAGCTGTCGACAACAAGAGCATGCTCAAACCTACCCCCGACCACCGAAGACCATCAAGACATGTTGCTCCGCAGCTTGGGTCGGATCTATTCTTGACTCGTCAACTGGAGACGTGATGTTCCTGATGCTGATCTCCGCCGCGGCTGCCCTAGAGGGTATGCCCGGCCAGTGGCTTCCCGGAGCCAGTCCGCTGTCCGCCCGTCAGGGATGGATCGGCGCGGGCGTGGCATGGGACTGGAGCGGCCCGGGCGGTGCGAGCCCAGGCTTGCTGATGCGCGGTGTTGTCGGGGCCGGACCCCGGCTGGCGATCAACGCCGAGGGACACCTCACCCGAGGCGATCCGATCTCAGACCTCGGCATCGGCATCCGGCGCATCGTCTGGAACCAGGAAGGCTTTCGCCTCGCTCCATTCGGGCACCTGGAGTTCAGCGGCGACACGATGGACGGCATCATCGGCATGTCCGGGCAGGTCGATGGGAGCACGCTCGACTTCGACGCCTCGCTGTCGCTCCTGACGTTTCGCGCCGAGGAGGGCGCGGAGTCCGCAACGCTCCTGCTGCCGCCACAGTCCATGACTGCGCTGGACGCGGGCATAACGATCGCACCCGCAAGCCAGCAGGAGCTCCGAATGGGGATCCTGGCGGACGAGCGGGTACGCCTGAGCCTGGGCTACCGCTGGCTTGGACCATGGTGGCTGATCAGCGCGGATCTGCTGCTATGGCCCAACGACACTGGCGCACGGCTGGTTGCTGCGGCTCGGTTCTGACCAGACGAAGGGCCGGATCAGAGCCCGAAGCAGACTACTCTGCTGCGGCGAGACCGTACTTGCGACGGAAGCGCTCGACGCGACCAGCAGAGTCGAGGATCTTCTGCTTGCCAGTGTAGAACGGGTGGCTGGCGCTGGAGACGTCCAGCTTGAACAGCGGGTACTCCTTGCCGTCTTCCCACACGATCGTATCCTTGGTCTTGACGGTCGAGCGGCTGAGGAAGGTGAAGTCCGCGGACGAGTCCTGGAAGACAACGTAGCGGTACTGCTTGGGATGGATACCAGACTTCATGGAAGTTTCTCCTGGCCTGCGACATGGGATGCGCGGCCTACGTAATTCGGAAGCTTTTGCGGGATAACGCGGACCCCTGAATTGATCCAGCGAGCGCTGGTCATCTTCCTACAGACTGCGGCCTACAGGCGAGACAGTCCGATCTCAGCGAGGCGCTGATCGAGGAAGTCCTGACCGGTGATGTCCGACTCGGGCTCTGGAAAATCCTCACCGCGACAGCAATCCAGCACCCGCAGAACCGCCTCGGGACGCGGATGCACGAAGAACGGCATCGAGAAGCGGTTGGTGAAGCCGACGTCAGGGTTGATGACCCGGTGGGTGGTCGCAGGGAGGCGGCCGTTGGTGATCCGGCTGAGCATGTCGCCAGAGTCCGCTACGATCTCGCCCGGCTCTGCATTGACGTCGAGCCACTCATCCTCACGCGTGAGGATCTGGAGCCCCGAGGCCGTCGAGGTGATCAGCAGGGTGATGAAGTTGATGTCTTCATGGGCAGCGGCACGGACCGCGCCGGGGATGAAGGTGTGATCGTCGAGCGCCGGGTAGTGAATCATCCGCAGGATGGTGTTCCCGTCGTCGGTGAGCTGGGTGAAGACATCTGCGGGCTCGCCCAGGTAGAGCGCGAGGCCGGTGAGCAGGATGTTGGAGACCGACTCCAGCTGGCTGTACAGCGCCAGCGAGACCGGCTTGAAGTTCGACAGCTCCGTGGGCCAGACATTGCCGGGGTAGACCGCAGACAGCGCATGCTCCTCCGGCAGCTCACGGCCGACGTGCCAGAACTCCTTGAGGTCTGGTACGTCCATGCCCTTGGCGTGCTCGGCACGGTAGGGGGTGTAGCCACGCTGACCGGCGCCGCCGGGCACGAGGTACTGCTGCTTGGTCTCTGCAGCCTGGAAGAAGAACCGCTTGACCAGGTCATAGGTCTCCGAGACGGTCTCCGTCTGGAGGCTGTGACCGGTCACGCGGACAAAGCCCAGACGGGTGATTGCCTCACCGAGGGTCTGGACAAATGCCTCGCGGCGCTGCGGATCGTGGAAGTCGTTGAGGTCGACGACAGGGACACCTTCAGTAGCCATCTCATTCTCCGGTGCGGGCGCTTAACCCACCACCCCACGCTACATCCAGGCCCCATTGTTCATGTCGAGCCCTTGGCCGGTGACCCCGCGGCCATCCTCCGAGACGAGCCAGGCGATCATGCCGGCGATGTGCTCCGGCTCAGACATCCGCCCCATCGGAACCGCAGACATCGCCACCGCATAGGCTTCGTCGTAGGAAACCCCCATGCCATCTGCCATTGCGGCGATCCCCTGGCGCGCCATCTCGGTGTTGACCCAGCCTGGACAGATGGCATTGACCTGGACCTCAGCGGCCGCCAGCTCCTGGGCCATCGCGCGGGTCAGTCCGACGAGACCGGTCTTGCTCGCGCAGTAGCCGGTGTAGCCCGGGACACCAAAGCGACCGAGGATGGAGGCAATGACCACCATGTGACGGGTGCCATCCGCTGCGAGGTTGCGCTGGGCAGCACGGAGGCAGGAGTAAGTGCCGATGAGGTTGGTCGCGATGATGTCGTCGAACCGATCCCCCTCGCCGGGCTCGTTGCCACCGCCGATGCCGCTGTTGGCGATGATGCCACGGAGCGGCCCGAGGGCGGCCGCGGCCTGATCGATGGCAGCATCGACGGAGGCGCGGTCGCGGATGTCTGCAGTGACGACGTGGGTCCTCGGCGCGCCGGCAGCGAGGGCCTCGGTGGCGGTGGCCTGAAGACGCGCGGCATCGCGAGCCATGAGGGTGAGGCAGGCCCCCTCGGCGGCGAGCCGAAGGGCAATGGCGCGGCCGATGCCGGTGCCGGCTCCGGTGACGAGGAAGTGCTGATGGTGCTGACGCATGGGGGCTCCCGAGGTGGTGCCGGGGAGGTGATGCCCGACAGGACTGCGGCCATTGTGAACCATTCGGCGGCTGGTGGGGCGCGAATACCCCACCCCCACTGCTCACGTTACCCAACAGCCATGCACATCATCTCACTACTACTGGGCTGCTCTGGAACGGTCGAAGATTCCAGCGCTCCGGACACCACCGACTCCGGCACGGTCGCCGACACCGACACCGACACGGTCGCCGACACCGACACCACCGTCGAGGTCCCCGACGGCACCTACGGCCAGCTCCCCTCCGAGAGCCTGCCGGCACCAGAGTTTGCGGCCACCAACTCCGACGGCACCTCGCGCGGCATCTCAGACCTCACCGACGGCCCGACCGTGGTGTGGTTCTTTCCCGCTGCCGGGACCTATGGTTGAACGGTCGAGGGTTGCGGGTACCGCGACCGATACGACGACTTCGCTGCCCTCGGTGTCTCCATTGTCGGGGTCGGCTTTGACGATCCAGACAAGATGGCCGAGTGGGTCTCTGAGGAAGGCTTCCAGTACGAGGTCTGGACCGACGATGACCGCACGCTGGCGATGTACTACGGCGCTGCGGACAGCGAGAGCAGCAACTACGCCGACCGTGTGACCATGCTCCTCGACGGAAACGGCGACCTCATCCTGGAATACACCGACAGCATTGTGTTCGGTACGCACCCCGAAGAGGTCTACCAGGACTGCCTGAGCATCTTCGGAGAGTAATGGTTTCGGTGTCGAATTCACTGGTCGTCCGCTGCCGTGTGGTACCATAGAGTCATTGTGACTCTATCTGAACTTCTCGACCGCCTTCGGGCCGACCGTGGCTTCGACGTCGCCCACGCCCTGTCCGCCAAGCTCGACCGAATCAACCGCTACTTCTCTGACTGTGGACTCGATGCCGCAGTAGTCGGAGTCAGCGGCGGCATCGACTCTGCGGTCGCGCTGGCGCTGCTGTGTGCGGCCCGCGCGGCTCCAGACAGCCCGCTGCGCCGGGTGGTCGGCGTGCTCGCGCCAGTCAGCGGGCGGGGGGCCACCGGGCAGGACCGGGCCCTGCGTCGGGGAGCAGCGGCCATCGCCGCAGCCGGGGCGGAGGCATGGCAATGCGACCTCACCGATGCCCAGGAAGGCTACGTCGCGGCGTTCGCTGAGCACGGCGAGAGCACCGCCTGGGCGGAGGGGCAGCTGCTCTCCGTCGTTCGCACCCCTGCCTTCTACTACGCTGCGGCGCTCCTCCAGGCTCAGGGGCACCGCTCCCTGGTCGTGGGCACCACCAACCGCGACGAGGGGGCCTGGCTCGGCTTCTTCGGCAAGGCCTCCGACGGCATGGTCGACCTCCAGCCGATCTCCGACCTCCACAAGTCCGAGGTCATCGCCCTGGCCCGTCTGCTTGGTGTGCCCGATGAGATCATCGCCGCCACGCCCCGAGGCGATGTCTATGATGGTCGAGAGGACGAGGAGATGATCGGTGCCCCGTACTGGTTCGTAGAATTGTTCCTGCTGCTGCGCAGCCAGGGGGCGTCGCCGGTCGGACTGACCGATGCCGATCAGGCCATCTACGATCGCTGCTCCGCCGCGCTGTGGACGCTGCATCGCCACAATGCCCACAAGTATCAGGTGGGCTCGCCGGCAATTCACCTCGACGTCTACCCCCGCGCTGTGCCCGGAGGCTGGTGATGACGTCTCCAGAATCCCGCCCGCCCGCTGGGGTGCTGCCGGGGGAGTGGGACCCGCCAGACATCCGGCTCGACCCTCCCGGCGCGCTGCGCCGACAGGATCTCCACCCCCACGCCGCGCTGCTGCATGGGGCGCTGACGGCGGCGGACTGTGGTCGCCTCATCGCCGCGATGGTCGCCTCTGGACAGGCCGCGCCGGTCAGCGTCAGCGGCCACATCGACGGCGACACCTCCCTGGGCTCCGTCCGCGCGACAGCCTGGGCGCCTGCCCTCGCTGCGGCGCTCTGGCAGCGGATCCGACCTGGACTGCTCGGGGTTCGGCAGATGACCGACACCACCCCGACCGACTGGTATGCCCTCGAGGGTCGTCGAGAGCACCGACGCTGGCAGGCCGTGGGCGTCGGCCCGGTGCTGCGGTTCATGCGCTACGAGGCCGGCGGACGACACTGCGCGCACTACGACATGGGCTTCGACTACCCCGACGCCCGCCGCTCCCTGATGTCGCTGGTCTTCTACCTCACCGCCACGCCTCCCGGTGCTGGCGGGCGCACCCGCCTGGTCACCGACGGCCAGGAGCACCTGCCGATGTGGGCACGCAGCCACGCTGACTGGACCCGAGCGGTCACCGACGACGAGGTGGTCCTCGGAGTGACACCCGTGACAGGAAGCGCGCTGATCTTTGACCATCGGCTCTGCCACGACGTCGAGCACTACACCGGCACCACCCCCCGGATCATCGTCCGTGGAGATGTCATCTTCGAGGCCCTCGACGCCTGAATGCACTGGAAGATCGACCGAGACCCGTTCTACCGCCCGCTGCATGCGGCACACGGGCTGGTCGTGGTCCGTGAGGCAGGCTTCTTCGAGGACACCGCCACCGCGCCCGCAGCGCTCGACGATCTCACCACCCTCTGCACCCCCACGACCCGCATCACCGAGAACCTCGCCAGCGCCCCAGCCCGCCCGGCGGTCCTGGTCTGCACCGGCTCGTTCAGCCCCGTCCACGCCGGCCACCTCGCGATGATGGAGGCCGCGCGCGGCGCAGCGGAGGCTGCAGGGTTCTCGGTCGTCGGCGGCTACCTCTCCCCAGGCCATGACGAGTACATCACCCTCAAGCTCGGCGCGGCGGCGCTGTCCGCGAGCCAGCGGCTGGTCCTGTGCGGCGCGGCGGTGTCGGACTCAGACTGGCTGATGGTCGATCCGTGGGAGGCCTTGCACCGCGCGGTGGCGGTCAACTTCACCGACGTCATCGCTCGCCTCACCGCCTATCTCCACCACCACATCCGCCCCGACCTCACCGTCTTCTACGTCTGCGGCAGCGACAACGCCCGATTCGCGCTCAGCTTCGCCATCCATGGCCGCTGCATCGTGGTCGGCCGTCCCGGCAGCGCGCAGCCCCTTGCCCGCTACCGACACCACCCGCTGCTGGCCGATCGCGATCGCTTCCTGTGGACCGACGCCAACCACGACAGCTCCTCCACCGCCGTCCGACGCGGAGATCACAGCGTGCTGCCCGACGCCGTGGCGCGTGAGCTGGCGCGTGAGCGTCCGACCGCGCTGACCCTGCGCCTGGAGGGTGCAGACGTGGCCTGGGGACGAACCGCAGCGCTTCAGGACTTCCAGGCCGGTCTGCTGGCGCTCCTCAGCGCGCACCTCAACGTGTGCCTCGCGCCCCTCGCGGCGCAGCAGATTCCAGCCTCTCGCGTTCCGGTCATCAGCCTCGATCCCATGCTGCCCGGTGACTTTGACCTCGCCGTCTCTCGGTGCTTCGACCTCGGCGGGACCACCCAGCGGGGCCACATCGCACGCCCTGACACCCCTCCCCTCGCTGCGCAGTGCGCCGCCCTCCCGTCCGGGTCGTGCGTGCTGTTCGACGATGACATCTGCACCGGCGGCACCACTGCGTTCGTCCGCGCTCAGCTCCCAGAGCGGGTGCGCATCGTCGGGGTCCACCACCTCACCGCGCCCGGTCCGCCAGAGGCACGGCGCGAGATCGCCGATGCCCGCGACTTCCTGCTCGGCAGCACTGCGGGGGGGCTCGTTGTCGTTCTGCCCAGTGGTGCCCTCGGACGCGCGCCCTATGCCCTGCCCTTCGTCGATCCAAGCGCCCGGGCCAGCATCCCAGCCGCGCACATCCACACCTTCTCCCGCGCGATCTGGCACCTCAACGCGGCGTTCTTTGCCGGCTCAGAGCTGATCGTGGCGGACCTGCCGCCAGCAGCAGGTCGGCTGATGCAGTGCGCAGGATGGCGCGAGGGGGATGCGCTGGAGACCGTGTGCCGATGGCATGTGGCGCTGCTGAGCGAGCCTGCGGCCCCCGACAGCTGCTGACGACGGCCTCAGTATCCGCCCCCGAGCACCATGTACGCGCTGCCCGCTGCTGACCCGCCGGTGTCCTCGCCGTAGGCCCCGACGATGAGATCACTCAGGCCATCCCCGTCGATGTCTCCGCCACCCGAGACCGATCGGCCAGCATAGTCGCCGCTGCCCTCTCCACGGAGCTTGGCATCGGCAATGGAGAGGTCGAGGTAGCCCGAGAGTCCGCCGAGGATCAGGTAGGCCGCTCCGGCATTGCTGCCGTTGTCGTCGTCGCCGTAGGCGCCGATGAGGAGGTCATCGAGCCCGTCGCCGTCCACATCTCCTGCCCCCGAGACCGACCAGCCAGCGTAGTCGGCGTTGGACTCTCCGATCAGCGCGGCATGGGCGCTGGTCACGCTGATGTCTCCGGAGAGGCCGCCGAGGACCACATAGGCGGCCCCAGAGTAGGAGCCGCCGACGTCGTCCTGGCAGGCGCCGAGCAGGATGTCTTCGAGGCCATCGCCGTCAAAATCTCCCACACCCGCCACGGAGTACCCGAGGTAATCCCCGGAGTCCTCGCCGGTGATCTTGTAGTCTGCTGCCGACAGGTCGATGTCTGCAGAGACACCGCCGAGGACCACATAGACCGCGCCCGCCTCGGAGCCGCTGTCGTCGTCGCCGTAGGCACCCACGAGGAGGTCATCGAGCCCGTCGCCGTCGACGTCTCCCGCACCCGACACCGCATGCCCAGCGAAGTCAGAGTTTCGCTCGCCGGTCAGCTGGACGCTGGCTGCCGACAGATCGAGATCGCCGGTCACGCCGCCGAAGAGGAGGTAGGCCGCGCCAGACTTGGTGCCGCCGTCGTCATCGCCATAGGCACCGATGAGGATGTCATCGAGGCCGTCACCGTCGACGTCTCCCGCACTCGACACCGCCCAGCCGGCAAAGTCACCAGAGTCTTCACCGATCAGCTTGGCATCCGCAGCGGACAGGTCGAGATCGCCGGTCACGCTGCCGAAGAAGAGATAGGTCGCGCCGGCTCCGGGGTTGCCGTCATCGTCTCCGTAGGCTCCGATGAGGAGGTCGTCGTAGCCGTCGCCATCGACATCTCCAGCGCCCGACAGCGCCCAGCCAGCGAAGTCATCGCTGTCTTCACCGATGAAGTGGGCGTCCGCATCTGCCAGGCTGCCGCTGCCCAGGCCGAGCACGAGGTAGGCCGAGCCGGCATCTGAGCCGCCCTCTTCGTCCCGATAGGCACCGATGAGGACGTCAGAGAGGCCGTCGCCGTTGATGTCTCCGGCATGAGAGACGGTGTACCCTGCGTAGTCGAGGCTGTCCTCGCCGTGCAGCACGGCATCGGCGTCGGTCAGATCAATGTCTCCGCTCAGACCGCAGGCCGAGAACGCATCGGACAGGGTGCCATCGCAGTCGTTGATCACGCGGTCACCGCAGACCTCAGTGGCTCCCGGCCAGGTGTCGCCGTCGTCGTCGTCACAGTCGGTGTCATCGGCGACGTAGCCGCTGGGGACGTCGCAGGCTGCGGTGGTGCTGTCCGCGTCGCCGTAGCCGTCGCCGTCGCTGTCGGCGTAGAAGGCCAGCACATCCAGCGCGTCGTCCTCGTCGGTGGTGCCGTCGCAGTCGTTGTCGATGCCGTCGCAGTACTCGTCCGTTCCTGGATAGACCGCAGCGTCGGTGTCGTCGCAGTCGGCATCATCGACGGTGTAGCCAGAGGGAACCTCGCAGGTGCTCACCGCAGCATCGGCGTCGCCGTAGCCGTCGCCGTCGACGTCGGCGTAGTACGTGGTGCCGTCGACCGGTGAGTCGTCGATGGTGCCGTCGCAGTCGTTGTCGACCTCGTCGCAGACCTCCTCGCCGTCCGGGCTGATGGCGGCGTCGGTGTCGTCGCAGTCGGCATCATCGACGGTGTAGCCAGAGGGAACCTCGCAGGTGCTCACCGCAGCATCGGCGTCGCCGTAGCCGTCGCCGTCGACGTCGGCGTAGTACGCGGTGCCGTCGACCGGTGAGTCGTCGATGGTGCCGTCGCAGTCGTTGTCGGCCTCGTCGCAGACCTCCTCGCCGTCCGGGCTGATGGCGGCGTCCGTGTCGTCACAGTCGGTGTCATCGGCGACGTAGCCGCTGGGGACGTCGCAGGCTGCGGTGGCGCTGTCCGCGTCGCCGAAGCCGTCGCCGTCGCTGTCGGCGTAGAAGGTCAGCACATCCAGCGCGTCGTCCTCGTCGATGGTGCCGTCGCAGTCGTCATCTTCGCCGCTGCACACCTCGTCGGCGTCCGGGCTCTGCCCGGCGTCGGTGTCGTCACAGTCGGTGTCATCGGCGACGTAGCCGCTGGGGACGTCGCAGGCTGCGGTGGTGCTGTCCGCATCGCCGAAGCCGTCGCCGTCGCTGTCGGCATGCCAGGTGCTGGCGTCTGCGGCGTCGTCTTCGTCGGTGGTGCCATCGCAGTCGTTGTCGACCTCGTCACAGACCTCCTCACCGTCCGGGCTGACGGTGGCATCGGTGTCGTCGCAGTCGGTGTCGTCGGTGGTGTAGCCGCTGGGGACGTCGCAGGACTCGGTGCTGCTGTCCGCATCGCCGTAGCCGTCGCTGTCGGCGTCAGCATAGTACTGCTGAATGTCGACCGGTGAGTCGTCGATGTCGCCGCTGCAGTCGTTGTCGACCTCGTCGCAGACCTCCTCACCGTCCGGGCTGATGGCGGCGTCGGTGTCGTCGCAGTCCGCCATGTTGTCGACATACCCGCTCGGCGCAGCACATCCGACGGCGGTGAGCTTCGGATCGCCATAGCTGTCGCCGTCGGTGTCGGCGTAGTACGTCTCTGCATCCTCAGCATCAGGCTCGTCGATGTCGCCGTCGCAGTCGTTGTCTTCCCCGTCGCAGCGCTCAGCGGCATCGGGGTTGATGTCTGAATTGGTGTCCAAGCAGTCCACACACGCTGCCCAGCCGTCGCCGTCCGAGTCTGCGTAACCACTCGCGCCGTCACAGTTGTAGTCAGCGGGGTCGCCGCAGACCTCATCGACGCTGGGGTTGATGTCCGAATTGGTGTCGTCGCAGTCGTCCGCTGAGGCGACGTGGTCGGCGGGCTGCGTACAGGAGACTGCGATGGCGTCTGGGTTACCATATCCGTCGCTGTCGCTGTCGCTGTACCAGGTGCTGGCGTCCGCAGCGTCGTCTTCGTCGGTGGTGCTGTCGCAGTCGTTGTCGACCTCGTCGCAGACCTCCTCACCGTCTGGGCTGATGGCGGCGTCGGTGTCGTCACAGTCGGTGTCATCGGTGGTGTAGCCGCTGGGGACGCCGCAGGCTGCGGTGGTGCTGTCCGCGTCGCCGAATCCGTCGCCGTCGCTGTCGGCGTAGAAGGTCAGCACATCGACGGCGTCCTCGTCGATGTCGCCGTCGCAGTCGTTGTCGACCCCGTCACAGACCTCCTCTGACGGCTCGCAGGCCTCACCAGTGTCGTCTGTGTCCGTGTCTTCATCTCCCGTGTCTACTGAGGCGGGCTTCGTGCTCACGGTGCTGTCGCCACAGCCTAGAGTCGTCAGCAGGAGGATGGCAGGAAAGACATTGTGCATGGTCTACGAGTATTATCCGAGAGGTTCTTACTGTCTGACGGAATCAGGTAGCATAAAGACAACATGATTAATCTATCGACTGTCTACACTGCCGACGACAGCTGCCCCCGATTTGTTCACGGCTGGGCGCCCGAGGGTGACATCCGGGGCATTCTCCACATTGCCCACGGAATGGGCGAGCACGGCGCACGCTATGCACGACTCGCCGAGGTCATGACCGGGGCAGGACTGGCAGTCTACGCCAACGATCACCGTGGCCACGGTCGCACCGCTGCCGAGACTGAGCTCGGCTTCTTCGCCGACAGCAACGGCTGGCAGGTGGTCGTTGATGATCTTCGGGCACACATCGACCGTGAGCGCGCCGCGCATCCAGGCGTCCCCCTGATCCTGATGGGGCACTCGATGGGATCGTTCATGGTCCAGCAGAGCATGGCTGAGCACGCCGAGGTCCTCGACGCAGTGGTTCTCTCCGGCACCAGCGGCCGCCCCCCGCCCATCGCCCGGCTCGGTCGACTGCTGGCGCGGATGGAGCGGCTTCGACAGGGCGCTCGCGGGAAGTCTGGGATCCTCGCCGCGATGTCGTTTGGTGACTTCAACAAGCGCTTTCGCCCCAACCGCACCGACTTTGACTGGCTGAGCCGAGACGAGGCAGAGGTCGACCGCTACATCGCGGACCCCCGCTGCGGCTTCCAGTGCACCAACCAGCTGTGGATCGACCTGCTCGATGCCCTCGACGTGATCACCACCTCGGCCTTTCAGGCACAGATTCCCTCGACGCTCCCGGTCTACCTGTTCGCAGGAGATCGCGACCCGGTGGGCAACAACGGAAAGTCGGTCCGGGCACTCGCCGAAGACCTCTCCGCCGCCGGCCTCTCCGACATCACCCTCAAGCTGTACGAAGAGGGGCGCCACGAGAGCCTCAATGAGATCAACCGTGATGCGGTGATGGGGGATCTGCTGGCCTGGGTTCAGGACATCCTGTCGCGATGATCCTCGGGCTGCTCCTGGCCTGCCGCACGGCTCCGCCCCCGCCCCTGCGCGAGGAGGCCTATGTCTGGCAGCGGGTGTGGAGTCCGGCGGTAGAGCAGGCGGTCGCCAGCAGCGACCTCGACGCCCTGACCGTGCTCGCTGCGGAGCTCGCTTGGCCTGACGGCACACCACGGGTCACCGAGATCGCGCTCCCCACGCTGCCCGCCAACACCACCCTGGCGATCCGAAGCGCGCCCCCCGCCGACGACCCCACCCCCATCCTCGCCCCGCTGATCCGCACGCTCCTCGCAGCACACCCCGAGGCGACCGCAGTCCAGCTCGACATCGATCTGCCCACCGCGCGGCTGGCAGAGTACGCCGACTGGATCACCCGCCTGTCCGCAGGCTGTCCAGTGCCTGTCGAGATCACCGCCCTGCCGACCTGGCTTTCGAGTCCGGCGATGGCCGATCTGACCGCCGCCGCCGCGCGCACCATCCTCCAGGTCCACTGGCTCGATCCATCCGCGCCCGATCACCTCCTCGACCCTGACGCCTGGGAGCACCTCCGCGCGCTCTCCCTCTTCGATCAACCATTCTCCGCTGCGCTACCGGCCTATGGCTACCAAGTCGCCCGAGATCCTGACGGCGGCCTGGCCGGCATCGTCGCAGAGCAAGGTCACCTCGTCGGCGGCGGGGAGGAAGTGATGGCAGACCCGGTCGCGGTCGCGCGCCTCGTCACCGCCCTCCGAGACGACCGCCCCGAGCACCTCACCGGGCTGCACTGGTTCCGCCTGCCCGTCGACGGAGACCTCCGGGCATGGCCCATCGAGACCCTGCGCGCGGTCCGACAGGGTCGCCCCCCCACCACCGACGCCACGATCACCGCAGCCGATGATGGCGGTGCCCTCACCCTCACCCTCAAGAACACTGGCGAGGCGCGCCTCTCTCCACCGACCATCGTCATCGAAGGAAGCGTCCTTGCCGCTGACGGCCTCGGCGGCTGGCGGTGGTCGGCGTCGACCTCCCGCCTCCTCCCTGAGGATGTCCCGCCGCTTCCGCCTGGAGCGTCGATGGTGGTCGGCTGGCTCCGACCGCTGAGCACGCCACCCGCACTCCGCCTCTCATACGACAGCTCCGACCACTGAGCCCGCTCCTGGGACTCCTGACGCAGTCCACAACCCGATGCCTGAGTTCCATTAATATAATGATATTATGGAGCTTAAATGCACATCCTGATGATCAACCCACCACACACGGCCATCGGCAGCCGCATCCCCGGCGAGCAGCTTCCGCCGCTGGGGTTGCTGTCTGTCGGCGGCCCGCTGCTCGACGCCGGGCACGAGGTCACCCTGCTCGATGCCGAGCACGGCCCGATGGACCTCGACGAGATCTGCCGACGGGCAGTCGCCCACGCCCCCGAGGCGATCTTGTTTGGCCACTCCGGCTCCACCTCCATCCACCCCACCGTCGCCGCGCTCAGTCGAGTGCTGGCCCGGATGCTCCCAGGAGCGGTGCTGATCTATGGCGGAGTCTTCCCGACCTACCACTGGCGCGAGGTGCTGACCGAGGAGCCACAGATCGACATCATCGTGCGCGGCGAGGGAGAGGCCACCGTGGTCCGACTCCTCGACGCGCTGGCTGCCAACACCCCGCTCGCGGCGGTGCCTGGGCTCGCCTTTCGCGGCGACGACCACGCGCCTCACGCCACCCCGCCCGCTCCGGTCATCAGCGATCTGGATGCACACCGCGTCGGCTGGGAGCTGATCGACCACGCCGACTACAGCTACTGGGGCGGAAAGCGCGCCGTGGTGGTGCAATTCTCCCGAGGCTGCCCACACCGCTGCAATTACTGCGGCCAGCGTGGCTTCTGGACGACATGGCGCCACCGGGATCCGGTTCGGTTTGCCGCAGAGATCGCGCGCCTTCACCGAGAAGAGGGCGTGGAGGTCTTCAACTTCGCCGACGAGAACCCTTCTGCCTCCCGCAAGCCATGGCGGGCGTTCTTGGAGGCGCTGATCGCCGAGGCGGTCGAGGTCACCCTGGTCGGCTCCACACGGGCGGACGACATCGTGCGCGACGCCGACATCCTCCACCTCTACAAGCAGGCCGGCTTCGAGCGGTTCCTGCTGGGCATGGAGAACACCGACGAGGCCACGCTGAAGCTCATCAAGAAGGGCGGAACCACCAACAAAGACCGCGAGGCGATCAGGCTGATGCGCAGACACGGCATCCTCTCCATGGCGACCTGGGTGGTCGGCTTTGAGGAAGAGACGCCGCGGGATCTGCTGCGCGGACTCCGACAGATCCTCTCGTACGATCCCGATCAGATCCAGGCCCTCTACGTCACGCCTCACCGCTGGACTCCGTTCTTTCGACACGCCGCCGACCGCACCGTCATCCAGACCGACACCCGCAAGTGGGACTACAAGCATCAGGTCCTCCAGACCCGCCACCTGCGGCCCTGGCAGCTCATCGCGATGGTCAAGGCCATCGAGGTCGTCGCCCAGACGCGCCCGCGCGCGATCCGCCGCCTGCTGACCCAGCGCGATCCACGGCTCCGCCACGCTCAGCGCTGGTACTACCGGATGGGCCAGCGGGTGTGGCGACACGAGGTCCGAGAATTTCTCCGAGAGCACGGGGCACTGGCGGCCGACGGTCCCTCGCTGCGGGCGTTCTGGGGTCAGCCCCAGGATGCAGAGGAGGAGTCCATGTCGAAGCGCTGGAGGGGAGCAGCGAAGTAAGCCGAGCGCAGCGCGCTGCCCGATGCTTCAATCGCTCCGGTCCGGCTCGAAAGACCCCCGCCAGAGGCAGAGTGTGGTCTACGATGGTGCTCCCTCCAGGTACATCCGCCTCTCGAGTCCCACCATGCTCCTGCTCGCGCTCTCGACCCACGCATCTGCGTGTGGCCCCTACTTCGACAACCCCAGGCTCTCCTGGGTTGGTCGCAACATGCTCGATGCCCCCACCAGCAGCTTCGACGCCGACCTCAACCACCTCGTCCGCCACGCAGAGCCACCGCCCGGCGTCCGTGCGCGCCTCAAGACCACCGCTCAGGGGGAGGCCGAGGACCTCACCGCCGCGCTTCCAGCGGCAGACGCGGCCACACACCGCGCCTGGCTCACCTCCGCCCGAGATGACCTCGACCTCACCCCCTACCCCGCGGAGTTCAGAGGCTACATCGAGGGGGTGCGGTCCCTTCACGATGAGGACCACGCCGCCGCCGCTGCCCACTGGGAGGCGGTGCTGGCGCTGCCGGAGCCTCAGCGAAGCTACCGGGCGACCTGGGCGGCGTTCATGCTTCCCGCGACCCGAGCCGGCGACACCACTGCGATGCTGGCCGACTACCAGCAGGTGATCAATCTCGCCGCCGCCGGCTCCACCGACACCCTGGGTCTCGCCGCTGCCAGCCTCCGGCACCGAGCCTACCTGCTCGCTGGGCAGAAGCGGTGGCCCGAGGCGCTCGACGCCTGCCTGAAGTATCGAGCGGCCGGAGGGCAGAAGTACTGCACAGACCTCGGCAATTGGCTCGACGCCAGCATGGCCGCCGAGGACCTCACGGCGCTGCTCGACAATTCCGGGACTGCCGAGCTGATCGGACTGTACCTGACCACCGGCAGTGGATCGGGAGCCGACCGCTGGCTGGCTGCCGCCGAGTCTGCCGCCGCGACCGTGCCGGGTGCCGATCGGCTCGCATGGGCCAGCTACCAGCGCGGCGACTTCGCAGCCGCACAGCGCTGGATCGACCGGGCGGAGGACGACGCTGCGATGGCGTGGTGGATGTCCGCCAAGCTCGCCCTGCGTCGCGGCGAGCTGGACGATGCCATCGCCGCGCTGCAGCACACCGTCTCCCTGCTGCCCGCTCCCGGTGATGACCTGTTCGCCGACTTTCCCCGCCAGATCACCTGCACCCACAGCAGCAGCTCCCCCGCCCGGGCCGCCCGGATCGAGCTGGGGATCACCCTGGTCGCCGCTGACCGCTACGAGGAGGCGCTGACCGCTCTCCTGTCTGCCGGAGACTGGCTGGACGCGGCCTGGGTGGCAGAGCAACTGCTGACCACCAACGAGCTCCAGCAGTACGTCGATGGTTGGTTCCCGGACGCTCGGACATACTGGTGGCCGCCAAACCACGCGGTCGTCAACCTCCTCTCTGGGGGCACGCTCCCGACCGCTCAGGTGCCCGCTTCGATGCGACACCTCCTGGCACGCCGGCTGGCACGAGAGGGGCGCTGGGCCGAAGCACGGCCCTACTACACCGACTGGACCAATGACTGGGCACGCCAGATGGACTCACTCCTCGCCGTGGGTCAGGACCCTACCCGCAGCGACGTCGAGCAGGGAGAGGCCCTCTGGCAGGCCGCCGCGATCCTGAAGCGCCACGGCTGGGCGCTCGTCTCGACCGAGATGGAGCCAGACTTCCGCGTGCTGGAGGGCTGGCATGAGATGTCGGACACCACCAGCCAGCGCCTCGACCCCGACACCACCGGGTACACCGAGGAGATGCTTCAGGCACACCGAGCGCTGACGCCCTCTCCCGAGCAGCGTGACCGGCTCTCTGACAGCGGCCCGGACCGGCGCTATCACTTCGTCTGGACCGCACAGGCGCTCGCCTGGGAAGCCGTCCAGCGTCTCCCAGGCGACCATCCAGACTTCCTCCAGGCCGGCTGCACTGCCGGATCCTGGACCCGCGTGAGGGATCCAGAGGCCGCCGATCGGTTCTGGAAGCTGATGTATGAGAAAGCACGCCGAACGACCCAGGGTGCCGCGCTGTTCTCACAGTGGAGCTGGTTCAAGCCCCTCAACGAAGAGGGCCGATGCGACCTCCCTGAGCCCCAGCGCGTGGACGAGTCCGCTGGCTGTGCGTCCGCTCCAGCCAGCCCGTTCAGCCTGCTGGTGCTGCTGCTGACGGCGGGGAGAAGACGGCGCGCATCGCCTCGGCCTGCACAGCGCACCTCTTCTGTGTTTTAGACAAGGGCCGCCGCGGCGCAAGGATCACGGAGGCGCTCAGGCCCTGTCTGCTGCCGGGCAAGCCCTGTCTGCTGCCGAGCAAGCTCAGTCTTCTGCCGGGATCTCCAGCAGCATGCCGGCCTGAACATGGATGCTCAGCTCCTGACCGCGACCGGTCTTCATGTCGAGGACCTTCAGCGCATGATCCCCAGCCTCGATGTCGACAGGCTCAGACATCGGGAGCTGACCAACCGACTCACCGTCGACCATCACCACTCCGGATGTCCCGCCGATCACCAGCAGGCGGCCGGTCGTTGTCACCGGATCGACAGCCGGTGCCTCAGGCGATGGCTCTGGAGCCTCCTCCACGGCCAGCGACTCTGAGGCGCTCGCCTCGGGTGGGGCGGCATCATCACAGGCCCCAAGCAGACCAATCAGTAGAGCGAGCATGTCATCTCCCCGAGCAATTCTACACCAGCAGGTCCGTTCCTGTCGAGTCCTTGCGTTCCAGGAATGAAGTACCTCCTTCCTGAACTACAAGGATTCATCGGGTGCTGCGTTGAGCAACGCGAAGCCATGAATAACCGACTCTCCACATCACTGTGTAGTGACGAGCAGCGGTCTGCTCAAAACCAACGACACTGGCGGAGCGTGTCGAGAGCGGTCCACGCAGTCTGGAGCCATCGCAGCAAACACAGCAGCCAACCGGCCCATGTGATTATCCTGAAACAAAGCCGTTGACGCGGAATACAGTCGGCAGCACTTTCACTAAAGCGATCGGTGAGCCTGCCGATTGAGTCATCGCGGTGGGCCAGTCGTTGCTCACTCCCGCTCGGGTACACCATGCTCTCGGCTGACATCCTCCAGCTCAACAACACCAGCACCCAGATCAGCGCGTCGCTGGTCTGGATGGAGTCTCTGGATCTGATCATCGAGACCGACGCGGGCTGGTCCGTGGATCAGCGACTGAAGTTCACGACAGTCCTCGACAACCAGACGACCTCTGGTGTCTTCGAGGTACGGGCCACTCGTCCCCACCTCGCACGGTGTCGGATCGTGCGCATCGCACCAGAAGATGCCGACCGGCTCACCCGCTGGCAGGCGCGCCTCGATCTTGCCGGAGCGGTGCCCCTGTTCAAGAACGATCCGACCACTCCCGTCGCGGCAAGGCATGG
This sequence comes from Myxococcota bacterium, assembly GCA_029251165.1. Lineage (GTDB taxonomy): Bacteria > Myxococcota_A > UBA796 > UBA796 > UBA796 > JAQXDW01. The sequence continues at coordinate 16,182 of JAQXDW010000065.1, read as the reverse complement.
CCGAGAGGCCCTCAACGATGCCCTGAAGGACCGCGTGCGGCAGCTCCGCGAAGACCGCGAGGGCTGAGAGCCGCTACTCCTCGCCCTCGGGCGGAAGCAGCCGCATGCCGGCGGACTCGACTGCAGCAACAAGCCAGCCGATGTCCACCTCGCGAGGGAACATCACCGGGAAGCTCAGCCCCCAGTACCCCGAGATCACCACCTCGTCTGCGGGGAAGAAGAAGTAGTCGTATCGCTCCTCCAGGGCATTGCGGATCGCGATGCGGTGGAGGATGTGGGGACGGGGGCGAAACACCGCCTGCTCTCCGCCGACCAGCATCTTGCGCCCCTTGGCGAGCGCCTTGAGCAGCCGGGCGTACAGCAGGGAGGCGGCGTCTGGCGCGGTGCCCTCTGGGGGAGCAAGGAAGACGACCAGCCAGCCCTCTGGGAGGGAGCCGTCCTCCTGAAGGAGGGTGTCGATGGCGTCCTGGAGCTGCTCGGGTGTCTTCATGCCCGACCGCTATCCCGCCACAGCATGCCGGTCGCGCGCCTTAATGACCGACAACCGTGGTACTTCAGCACAGAGACCACATCCCGGCGAGCTGATGACCACCCGACGCACCCTCCTCAAGAACAGCGCCATCCTCGGCGCCGGCACGCTGTCTGGTGCCCTCCGACCAGCTCGCGCCGCGCGCAGCGATCGCCCCAACATCCTGGTCATCATGTCCGACGAGCACGACGGCGGGGTGCTCGGCTGCATGGGCAACGACATCATCTCCACCCCCCACATCGACAGCATCGCCGACGAGGGCATCCGGCTGCCCCGATGCTATGCCGCTGCGCCGGTCTGCGGCCCGACCCGGCTGGCGCTGACCGGCGGAAAGTACAGCTCCCGGCTGCGGGTGTGGGGGAACAACAGCCGCCTGCCGTCCGGTCCGACCATCGCCTCGCTGATGAACCGTGCGGGCTACCAGTCCATCCTCTGCGGCAAGCAGCACTACGCCAAGGGCAAGCTCCACGGCTTCGCCGAGATCGGCGGCCAGAACAACAAGCACGAGAAGACCGGCTACGAGGATCGACGCGATCCCGACGACGAGAGCATCAACACCGCCAGCAGGGACGAGCGGTTCGCGCGGTTCGAGCCCGGGCGCAGCTCCGGCATCCTCAACCACGACGATCGGCTGACCGACACCACCGTCTCCTTCCTCAAGGACCGCCGGGCGGAGGATCCGCCGTTCTTCTACTTCCTCGGCTACAAGGCCCCCCACTTCCCCCTCACTGTCCCCCGTAGATACTGGCGAAAGTACAGGGGTAAGGTTCCGATGCCGAACATCCCGGCGGGATCTGTGGCGTCCCAGCCGCTCAACTATCACCACCTGCGTCGGGCGTTCGGGGTGGTCGAGACAGACCCGACGCTGGTTCGCCGGGGACGGGAGCTGTACTACGGGCTGATCAGCTGGCTGGACAACGAGATCGGCCGGGTGCTCAAGGCCCTCGCGGGCAGCGAGGTGGCGGAGAACACCGTGGTCATCTTCACGTCCGACCACGGCGAGAACAAGGGCGACCACCACCTGTGGTGGAAGAACTGCATGTACGAGCACGCCACCCGGGTGCCGCTGCTCGTTCGGTGGCCCCAGCGGTGGCGAGGAGGTCAGGTCCGCCGGGGAGCCTGCTCCACCCTCGATGTCGTGCAGACCATCCTCGCGCTCGGCGGGGCGAGCACCCCCGGCGACTTCGACGGCGACTCTCTGCTGCCATGGCTCGACGACAAGAAGCACGCCTGGAAAGATCTCGCGGTCAGCGAGTACTACGCCCACAACGTCTGCTCCGGCTTCTCGATGATCCGCTCCGGACCGCACAAGTACGTCTACCACACGGAGATCAACAGCCGATATGGGTCAGAGCGAGAGCTGTATGACCTCTCGACAGACCCCGGAGAGCTCAACAACCTCGCTGTCGGCAGCGCGGCGATCTGCGAGCGACTGCACCGGGCGATGGTCGCAGAGCTTGGGGCGGAGCCTGATGAGCTGGAGCAGCAGTGCCGGTCGGACTACTCACGTGCCCGTCGGTGAGCGCTGCGGCTCCACCGACGGGTGACCAAAGATCTCCACCGGCTCGTCCACTCCCTTGACCTTTCGCTTCTCCAGCAGCTCCAGCGGGACCTCAGCGGCGACCGCCTCGGAGAACACCGCTGAGACGGACAGCGTGCTGCACAGCCGCTCCAGTCGGCTGGCGAGGTTAACCGCCGGGCCGATCACCGTGAAGTCCAGGCGGCTGGTGGTGCCGATGTTGCCCAGAAGAACCCGACCAATGTGTCCGCCAAATCCGATGCCCAGCAAGCGAGAATCTTGGGGCAGCGCAGCAACGCGCGCGGTGCCCTGCATCGCCACCGAGACCAGCGCATCCGCCACCATGGTGCGGTCGCGCGCTTCGGTGATCGGAAAGATCGCCAGCATCGCATCGCCGATGAACTTGAGGATCTCCCCGCCGTGGGCCTCGACGACGGCCCCGACCACCTCGAAGACCGCGTTGAGCACCGCCACCGTCTCTGCTGCGCCGATGGTCTGGGTCATTCGGGTGAAGCCGCGGAGGTCCGCGAACAGAATTCCGGCCTCCAGCGAGCGGGTCTCGCCACGAACGATGTCACCAGACAGGACCGCAAGGCCGCTGTTCTGACCGATGTAGGTGGTGGCAACCTGCCGGGCCGCAGAGGCAGAGTAGGCCCCATAGATCGCCAGCGCGAGGGTCGGACGGAGGGCGAACATTCGCTCGGCGGCATCCGCCGGCATCGGCGTGCGTGCTGCGAGGCTGAGGAGCTGGATGCGACCATCCGGAAGCGGCAGCCCGACCGCGAGGTAGTCGACGTAGCCCTGCTCAGCCAGCTCCGCATAGATCGACAGCACCCGGCTCGGCGCGGTGAGATCTTCCCGGACCGAGTCCTGCCCCCCGAACACCAGCGCGTAGTACGGCGTGTTCGAGAGGAGCTCTCGAAGGTCGACGTCCTGGTGCGGCGCGGACTCCGCGTGACGGCGCAGGCGAACATTCACGCCGCTGCCCCGCTGCCAGGTCGCGAGGATCCCGTTGTAGACGGGGTGTCGGAATCCCGAGGTCCGTGCCAGGGGAAGCTGCACCCGGTCGACCAGCACTCCGACCACCTCGACCGCACGAGCAACACCTCGAATGAGCGGCTCGAACTCTCCTTTCTCCGCGCATGCCTGCACCGAACCGACCAGCGAAGCTGCTGCAGTGTTGAGGATCGCGAGGGTCAGCGGAGAGGGACTCAGCGCTGGAGGAGATCCAGACATGCCCGTATTCTACGATGTCACAGCGGCAGCAATGTCAGCTCAATGATCGTTCTGTGGGATCCGGCAGCATCGCAGCGGATCGTTCTCGCTGGGACTGGGAGACCACAGCGACACTGCGGGGAGCCTGGGCCGTCGCAGCGGCTCACTTTGCGGGCTTGCCGTCGGTCACGAACCCTGCCCACCGACGCATGTAGTCGATGAACACGTCCGACAGCCCGGCTTCAGCCAGCACCTGCGGTGTGTACGGCGGGCGCGACGGGCTGTACTCTGGATCGGCCTGGGCCCGACGGGGCCAGTCGGGGTGGGCGATGGCGACACGGGCCATCGCGATAAAGTCCGCACCCTGTTCCTGGATCTCAGCAGCCTGCCGGGGGGTCCAGACTCCCCCGGCGACCATCAGCGGACAAGCGCTCGGCAGGGCCGCGCGGAACCGGGTGGTCAGCGGAACCGGGTCGCTGGGATGGGCCCGGGTCTTCCCCCAGGCATCCCACAGCGAGGCGTGCACAAAGTCTGCCCCCGCATCCGCCAGCCACGCGGCAACCTGAAGGCTCTCGTCAAGCTCGATCCCGATGTCGGTGATCTCAGGCGAGATCCGGACCCCGATGATGAACCGCTCTGACGTGCGCGCGCGCACCGCGCGCAGTGTCTCCAGCAGCAGCCGCGCCCGGTTCTTCAGCGACGCACCGCCCCACCGGTCCGAGCGGGTGTTGGTGTTTCGGCCCAGGAACTGCGCGAGCAGGTAGCCGTGAGCACCGTGCAGCTCAACCCCGCCGAAGCCCGCAGCTTCACACCGGGCTGCCGCCGAAGCGAATGCCTCGATGGTGTCCAGGATATCGGACTCGGTGGCCGGTCGAGGAACCTCAAAGCCGGGCCGATCGATCTGAAACGCCGTCGCGCTCCAGGGCGTCTGACCGGTCAGCGCCGAGGGAGCCCGCATGCCGCCGTGGAAGATCTGAACCAGCCCGAGGGAGCCGGCATCGGTGATGGAGCCCGCAAGATCCGTCAGCCCGGGCAGGAGGTGATCGGCAAACACCCCCAGCTCTCCCGGCCAGCCCTGCCCGTCGATGCGGACATGGGCCGCACAGGTCGTGACGATGCCGAAGCCGCCCTCCGCGCGCAGCCTGAGCCACGCCAGCTCTCGGGGATGAAGCTGCCCGTCGGGGTGGCTCTGCATGTTGGTCATCGCCGCGACGACGAAGCGGTTGGCCACCGTGCGCTGCGAGCGGGCGAAGGTGTATGGGGCGAACACTACAGGTATTCCCCGAGTCCAATATTTCGAGACAAAAGGTTTATCGCATCTTTTCTGCCTAAGACAGTCTCCTGACTCTGGATCGCAGAGCGGGCGGTGTCGGCGTAGTGGGTCAGCCGATAGCCGCCGCCGCGACGGTCTCGCTTGAGAACAAACAGACTGCCGTCCGGCATGTCGGCGGCGATGAGTCCGAGGGGGCCATCGACGTTGCGGACGACGTCATGGAGGGTGTGTGGGAAGAACGGACGGGGCATGGAGGAAGCCTATCCTGCCTGGAACGAGACTTGCTTCATGAGAGGATGCAAGCCAGGGGAACAGGATGAGCACGCGCAGCAGCCTCAGAGGAACCGCAGTGGGCAACCCGGGAGATCGGGACACCAGGCACCGGTAGGCCGTCACGATCAGCGAAGACAAGCCGAGCCCCGAAGACATCATGGTCTCCGGGGCTCTTGCGGTCTCCGGGCAGGACTCGGGTGGAGCCGACGCTGGCGGCAGGCAGCGCCCCCCCACAGCACGGGCGGGGATCCGTCCTCGCTTAGAACCAGAGGTGCGACATGAGGAGGTAGTCGCGCTCACCGTGGCGATCCCGGCAGAGCTGGTTCCCACCCTGAAGGCAGAGATCAACGCGTTTCAGGAGCGGCTCCTCGACCTGTGCGACAGCAGCGAGGCCGACGCAGAGCAGGTCTACCAGTTCAACATGCAGCTGTTTCCGCTCTCGAAGCGCCTGTAGGCCGGACTCCAACCAGTCAAGGTGGGGGCCACCGCAAAGCCGACTGCTCGCCAGCACCACGGAGGATGTCGCGTGCCGCAGCTCTGCCGACCCCATGACCACCCGATGCCCACTCCTGGAGGCATCAGCGCCGCTGCGAGGCGGTCTCTCTGGCCGCGATGCGAACGCAGTTGGCGAACCCGCTCTGGAGGCCGACCTTCAGCACTGGAGGCAGCTCTGATGCCAGCCGAGCAAGCGGACCGGCGTCCGCGCCAAACCGGAGCCGAACCAGAAAGGAGACCCGAGCGGTGTGGGTCTCGCCCGGCTCGATGATGAAGGTCCCGTAGACCTCCTCGATGTCCACCACCCGGTTCATCACCCACCGCAGCGAGGCCCCCGAGATCACCGCCTGTCGATCGGTCTGGTAGCGCGTCCAGGTCTTCGGGCTCACGAAGTCCGCGGTGAGCTTCTCGAAGAAGACGAAGGTCTGCCCCTCAACATCGAGCCGATACGAGCGCTGAATGTAGGCGCCGTAGAAGAGGGTGAAGTCGAGGAAGAACAGGGTATCGACGTAGGGCAGGCCCGTGCGCGCATCGATGCCCTCGCCGAGGATCTCAATGGCCACAGCGCCATCCTCAATGGCGGGCAGGCGCTCCTGGAGGCGGAGCGTGGTGTCGACGACGACCTCGTGGGGGAAGTCGGCATCGCCCTCGCCCGTGATGAGGGTGAAGTAGCCATCGGTCAGGGGACGCAGGCGGATCTGGTCGTAGACCTCACCGCTGTAGTCGGTCACGGAGGCCGTGGACCAGAACGCTGAGGAGGAGACCGCCTGAGTCGTCACCGAGGCCGCAACAGGATCGCGCATCGGGAGGGTGACGCCGGGGCCGAACGGGATGTCGGCCGGCGGAGCAGCGAGGGCGGTGAGGAACAAGACGAGCACAGGGTGAGCGTCACCGCCTGAGGCGCAGACGTCAATGGAACTCCGCTCGTCACAGCAGGTCATTGCCGCGCGATCGAGCATGCCTCAGGGCACAGGCGTCCGCGACGACAGCAGCAGGGGTCACCTGGCGACCCGCTCGGCAACCAGAGGGCTCTACCGTCGGTTCCGGCTGACCCGGACATCGACGCCGCGAATCTGGACGGTGTCCAGCCGCTTGAGGACCGTGTCTGCGGCGCGCTCGGACATGCTGACGAAGCTCTTGTGGTCGACGATGGTGATCCGACCGATCTGGCTGCTGGGGATGCCACCTTCGTTGGCGAGAGCACCGACGAGATCGCCGGGACGCACACCGCGAGAGCGGCCGATGGGCAGGTACAGCTCGACGTCGTTGCAGTTGTCGTTGTTGCGGGGCGGGCGGGCCTCGCGGGGGCGCGGGTCGGGGGGGATGGAGACCTGGTCGCGTGCACAGAGCAGGTTGAGCGCTGCGGTGGCGACCTCCTCTGCGGTCATGCCGCTGGCGACCAGCTCGGAGAGCTGTGCAGCAGCGGCCTCGGCAGCCTCGCCCTCGGTGGCCTCGACGAGCTTGGTGCGCAGCTGGTTCTTCTGCTGCTCCTTGATCACCGAGATGGCCGGGACCTGCATCTCCTCGATGCGAACCTTCAGCTGACCGCGGAGCTGGAACAGGCGGCGGCTCTCGCCGGGCGTGACCATGCTGATCGCTGCACCCTCGCGCCCAGCCCGACCGGTGCGACCGATGCGGTGGACGTACTGCTCGGTGGACTCCGGCATGTCGAAGTTGATGACGTGGGTGATGTGGTTCACGTCGATGCCGCGCGAGGCGACGTCGGTGGCGACGACCACGTTGAGGTCGCCAGCACGCAGCCGATTGAGCACCCGCTCGCGGGCGCCCTGGTTGAGGTCGCCGTGCAGGGCATCGACGGAGAAGCCACGCTTGAGGAGTTCATCGGCCAGCCGCCCAGTGTCTACGCGGGTACGGGCGAAGATGAGGGTGGTGCCGCGGGGCTCGCCGAGCAGGATGCGGATGAGCGCAGCGAGCTTGTTGTGCCGCCGGACCCGCAGCCAGCGCTGGTCGATGTGACCGGTGCTCAGGGCTTTGGACTCGACCTGGATGACGACGGGCTCCCGGAGGTGCTTGTCGGCGACCCGGCGAATCGGCGGGGGCATGGTGGCGGAGAACAGGGCAACCTGGCGGTCATCCGGGGTGGCATCCATGATCGCCTCGACGGCGTCGATGAAGCCCATGCGCAGCATCTCGTCGGCCTCATCGAGCGCGAAGGTCTCGACGCCGGAGAGATCGAGCGAGCCACGCTCGAGGTGGTCCATGACCCGACCCGGGGTGCCGACGACAATCGAGGCACCGCGGCGGAGCGCACGCATCTGCGGTCCGTAGGGCGCGCCGCCGTAGATGGTGGCGATCTTGATCTCCGGTGCACAGCTCGCGAGGTCGCGGAAGGCCTGAGAGACCTGCAGCGCCAGCTCACGGGTGGGGGTGAGGATCAGGGCGCGGACGCCGGAGCGCTGCTCGGTGAGCATGCGGTTGAGGATCGGCAGGCCGAACGCAGCGGTCTTGCCAGAGCCAGTGCGAGCGCGACCGATGACGTCGTGGCCTGCGAGCAGCGGGGGCATCGCCTCGACCTGAATCGGTGTCGGCTCAGCAAAGCCGAGCTCTGCGATTGCGGAAATCAGGGCAGGCTCAAGCCCCACCCAAGGGGTGGTGGTCGTCTCGGTGTCCATGGTCTCTCCAGTCACCCGCGGGTGACATCATTCAGGCGTGCATTGCCCGGTGAGGTGCGCTTACGCAGCGCGGCGGTCGGCACGTCCCAGAGAGGCCGATCCGGCCCGTATTTAGGAGATCACACAGACCGGTGCCACTAAAATACCACGCACACCTTGAACCAAGCGGCTGGCGAAACGGACCAAAACAAACCTACTAAGTAGTTAAAAACTCTTCCAGAAACCTAAAAGATGTGGGCTTGTGTGTCAGAGTCGTCACAAACCACCCCGCAGGAGCACCTGCCATGGCCGCTTCCATTTCAGAACCACAGGGCACGCCACCGCCGAGCCAGATCGTCACACCGACGGCGCGAGTTCGGATGACGAAGCGGGTTAGCAGCCGGCATGACCACCCCCACTCCCCGCTGGCCAGCCGTCGTCTTTGACCTCGATGGGACTGTACTTGATTCCTCTGAGATCGTCGTCGCGGCCCTCAACCATGCCCGTGCAGACCTCGACCGCCCTCCAGTCGAGGCCGCAGCCATCCGCGACGGCATCGGCCTGCCCCTGCGCGGGATGGTCGCGATGCTCTCGGCCCCAGGCGAAGACGTCGATGCGATCACCGCCAGCTACCGGGCCCACTACACCCGGCTCGCGCCGCTGCACGAGGCTGCGTTTGAAGGCATGAAGGCGCTGATCGCGGACCTGTCTGCGGCGGGCGTGGCCCTGGGAATTGCGACGGGAAAGTCGCAGTATGGGGCTGAAAACGCCGCCGGACGCCACGACCTGCGGCAGTGGATTCCGGCGGTCCACGGCATCATCCCCGGCACTCCCGGCAAGCCCGATCCAGCGGTGCTCGTCCGCGCCCTGGCCGAGCTCCGAGTCTCTGCTGAGGAGGCGGTGTTCATCGGAGACACCACCTACGACATGAGCCTCGCAGCCGCGATCGGTGTCGAGACCATCGGGGTGCTGTGGGGCGTCCACGACGAGGCTGCCCTGCGCGGTGCCGAGGCAAGCCACATCGTCAGCACGGTGGCTGAGCTCCGGGCGCTGCTGCGCGCGTAGTCGCCCCAGACCACTGCTGGATCCCAGCATGCCGACGAGGTCATGCCACACCACAGGGGGGATGCACGGACGGACACGACACCCTGAGCGTCACGTGTCAGTAGGCGTAGATGTCGCACTCATAGTCACCGCTCTCGAAGTCACCGCAGTTGGCGGCATCGAGCGCCGAGATGCACTCCCGGGCAGCGTCCTCGTCGTACTCACCGCCCAGCATATCGGCAGCATCCATGAAGAAGTCCGCCGCGTCGACCCACTGCTCCTCGCACGCCTCATCAGAGTCATAGCGGTTCTCGTAGTCTCCCTTGTCACACTCCGCGATGCGATCGCAGATGGTGCCCGCGTAGCGCGCGGCAAAGTCTTCCTCAGGAATGGCACAGCCAACGAGGCACAGGGCAAGCAGGGCGTTCAGGCAGTTGGACATCGGATCCTCCGCCGATTTTCTACCCCAGATCCACATGCGTCCGCTACAAAGCGCGACGTGCGGGGACCAGAGCGCTCGCCGTCAGCAAGCCGCCGACCAGCGCTGCGCTGGTCAGCACCATCGCAAATCCGGTGCTCACGCCGTCCACCGTCTGCCCTGCCAGCAGCGCCTCCAGCCCCCGAAACCCGATGCTGCCTGGCACCAGCAGGAGGATGCCCGGCTCCAGCGCGATTGATGCCGGCACATGACGGAGGCGCGCCTGGAGGTTGCTGAACGATGCCACCAGCAGCGCCCCGAAGAACGCCCCACCCAGCGGCGTGAACCACTGCCCGCCGAGCCGCGCGCCATAGAACGCCAGCATGCAGGACGCCAGGATCATCGGCGCGTCCTTCCAGCGGGCCTGGAACAGCACCGTGAACCCAAGCCCACCCAGCGAGATCGCCACCGGCTCGAGCGCGTAGCGCATCACCACCACGTCAGGGACTGTCCCAGGCAGCAGGTAGCCGCCGACTGCCGCGCCCATGCCGAGCTGCAGCAGCGTCAGCCCGGTTCCCGACAGCCGAGCCGTCCCTGAGACGAGGTTTCCGGTTGCAAGCTCCGCCAGCGCAACGGTCAGCGACAGGCCTGGCAGCAGGACCACCAGGGTCGCCAGGATTAGAACCGGACCGCTGACCGGCAGCACCGTCGAGGCCAGCCCCGCGCCCAGCGCCGCAGCCATCGCGAGCAGGAAATTGTCGAGGCGACTGCCTGCGACCCAGTGAACGCCAATGCCGATGAGCAGCGACAGGACGAGGGCGACGAGGCCATCGAGGAGGCCGCCGCCGAAGAACAGCGCGGCGCTCCCGCCAGAGATCCCAAACGCCATGATCACCGCGCGTGTCGAGTGCAGCGGCGGCGCAGCCTGGATGGTGCCGAGGGTCGCCAGCGCCTCGCCCGGACTCAGGCGTCCGCTGATGAGGTCTGCCGCGAGGGCGTCGACCCGGACCAGACGCCCGAGGTCGGCGCTGTGGGGGTGAACCCGGACCAGGCGGGTCTGTCCGCTGACCGAGATGAGCAGCGCAGTGGGCGTGGCGAACACGGCGGCGTCGAGGTCGAGGACCACGCTGACCTCATCGATGGTCGCCTCCAGGCGGTGAGCCGGGGCACCGCAGCAGTGGAGTGCAGCAGCAAGCTCCTCGATGAGCTGAATGTCTTCCCCGACGGCATCGGGAACGGCCTCGTACAGCATGACGAATCCTGTTTGGACCTTAGGCCCACCACCAGGATAAGCATCGATAAATAACCAATCCATCGAATTGAATTTGGATTTCAATGCCCAAAAGACCCCTCGACCGAATTGATCGCGCCATCCTGGCAGCACTCCAGAACGATGCTCGGTGCTCAAACAAAGAGCTGGCGTCTGCCGTGGGTCTTGCGCCGTCGAGCTGCCTGGAGCGGGTCCGACGCCTGAAGGCTGATGGACGGCTGGTGGGATTCCATGCCGAGGTGGATCCAGCAGCGCTGGGGATCATGCTCCAGGCGATGGTGTTCATTCAGCTCTCGGACCAGTCCCAGGCTGCGGTGAAGGCGTTTCTCGGCGCGGTGGAGCCGCAGCCAGAGGTGCTGGCGATCACCCACGTCGCCGGGCAGCACGACTTCATCGTCCATGTGGCGGCACGAGACACCGCGCACCTGCGGGAGATCATCCTGCTTCACATCTCGTCAATGGCCGGAGTGCGGCATGTGGAGACGGCGCTGATCTTTGAGCACCACCGGGCCGGCGGCCTGCCGGATTACCTGTGAGGAGCGCGCGGACACGGTGCCTCTTGTCGCGGACACCGCGCCCACAGCCCGCAGCTGACTACCGGGAGATCACCACCCAGGAGCGCAGCCGCATCGTCGCGCTGCCGGTGTAGTCCGCCCCCTGGTACAGGGCCTTGTAGGAGAACGCATTCTCTTCTCCTGGGGTGACCTGGTCGGTGATGTCGAACACAACGGTCTCGACGTCCTTGCCCGGACACCACCCTGCGCGGCCATACCACCAGGTGCCGTACTGGTTGGGCACGGTGCCGACCGCGACCTTCTCCATGCAGTCATACGCCGACGATGCCTCCGGGAAGCTGCGCACGATCTCGTTGGCCTCGTCGCCGTTCATCATGAAGTGGTGAGAGACATCGCAGAACTCACCGCAATTGTTTCCGTCTGCGCCGTGCTGGCTGATGACCGTCGCCAGCTCGACCTTGACGGCATCGGCGGGGATGTCGAGGGTGACGTCGGGGTGGTTTGCGTTGTAGTCGACGTTGAGGGTGCCGCCGGAGAAGAGGTACTCGATCTCGTCGGGGCGGGCGTCCTTGCCCTGGCTGGAGAGGTGGAAGTCCATGTCCAGCTCGTAGGGGCCCGTGGTGTTGAATCGGAAGGTCCGGGTGCCGCCTCGGGCGAGGTAGGGCAGCATCGCGGAGTTGTCGTAGACCCACCGACCTTCCCGGTGGTAGGTGGTGATCCACCGGCCAATCTCGGTGTCACAGGCGCAGGCGAGGTCGTCGTAGCCAGAGCCATCGGCGCGACAGGTCTGGACCGCATCGGCCGCATCTCCGAGCGGATCGGTGCAGGTCCCCGGCAGGGTGTCGGCTGCGATGGACTCCTCGTAGCCCTCGCAGGTCCAGGCGGTCTTCGACTTGTCCTCGCAGTCCTTCGCCTCCCGACACGTCGCGGCCTTGTCATCGATCTTCCCGTCTGCCGCACAGGATCCCAGCACCTCCGCGACCGCAGGCTGGCAGGTGGTGTCGGCGTCGGCGTTGTCGGCATCAGGCATGTCGCAGACGTAGAGGTAGGCCATGTAGTCCCACGCCGGGCAGTCGCCGTACTCACCCTCCCCCACGCAGCCCATGTACAGGTCGATGGTCATCGAGTCGTAGCCCGCCATCGTCTCGGCATCCGGCAGCTCGACGTCCACATAGGCATTGCCGGCACAGTACTCCTGCTCCAGCACCGGCAGGATGTCGGCATCAAGCGCCTCCAGTTCTTCCTCTCGGGCGGCCTCGAAGTTGTAGAAGACCGCCTCATTGGCTGCCATGCCGAGGTTGGGCTCGAACCACCCCTCGCTGGAGAGGTAGCGGGTGGGATCGGCGTAGCTGCCGACGTACCGGATGCGCTGGAAGCGATCGATGCCGATGCCCCAGCCCGGGCTGATCATCACCGGTCCGACCCAGCCCTCGATCTCCGATGCCCGATCGGTGACGTAGTGGATCTGCGCCTTCCACGCCTCCTGCTCCGCTTCCGAGAACGCGTCCGCGAGCTCTTCCTCGACGAGGACCTGCATGTCCGCGAGGATCTCGTCCCGATCGCTGGAGCTGGAGTCGGTGGACATGAACAGGACGGTGGTGTTGCTCGGCAGGGTGGCGAAGAAGTCGTCGTGGTCACGCTCCCACAGCGGGGTCGGCCAGCCTGTGGCCTGACGGGGGGTGTCCTGGAGGAGCAGGATGGGACCGCAGCCGGTCCAAGCCTCTGACAGCGTCCAGGTGCCCTCCGTGGTCTCGACGGTGAAGTCCGCAGCGACGGCGTACAGCGCCTCGCTCTCTTCCGCGTCCGCGAACGGACGGATCGCAACGCCGTCGTCACAGACCGTCGGCGCGGCGGTGTCCGGCTCAGCGGAGTCGACGGGCTCGGTCGGCTCCGCCTTGTCTTTGCATGCCAGGAGAAGGGAAAGCACAGAGAGCAGCATCACGGTCACCTCATTCAGGTCGTCATTATCCACTGGAGTCGGTGCTGTGGTCAGCAATGTTCTGGTGGAGGTGAAGAACCACAGGGGCATGGAAGAGCAAAACACCGCCCCCCAGCGCCCCCATGACCACCCTCCAGCCCTCTCGAATCAGCCCCCGAGCCGGGTCCGCCAGCGGACTCCAGAGGCCAACCATTTCGACACCTTGCTCCTGAATTTATCGCGTGTGCGCGGCAGTATTCATGCCGTCACAGTTTGCAGCACGCCCACGACAGGGCAAGCTACTGAAAACCGGAGTCCCCATGTCCCCCCTTCTCCTGCTCTCTCTCATCGGCTGCGGTGACAAAGAGACCGACTCTGCGGTCACTGACACAACCGACACGACCGACACGACCGACACGACCGACACGACCGACACGACCGACACCGACACGACCGACACCGGTGATCAGGCTCCGCTCCAAGCAACCGGATGGTCGCTTCATCCTGACCACGGCAGCCTCGCGTATGTCACCTGGGAGCAGGACTTCGACGGCGAGGCCTCGGTGCGGTTCACCGTCGACGGGATGACGCACACCACCCCGGCAAGGGCGACGTCCGCCGGCAGCAACCAGCAGCTCATCGTCGGCATCCCGTATGGAAAGACCGCAAGCTGGGTGGTGACGGTGACCGATCTGGCGGAGGCCGTCGAGTACAGCGCGTCCGGCGAGGACATCGCCACCGAGGGGCTGCCCAGTGACTTCCCGGTTCCCGTTGTCACCGCGTCGTCGCCGGACAAGTGGCTCTCCGATGGCAACTACCTGCTGACCAGCATCAACGAGGACGACGGCGGCTGGACCCAGGGCACCTACTGGACGTTCATCATGGACCGCCAGGGACAGGTCGTCTGGGCCAACGAGACCCCGCAGAGCAACTGGACCCTGTTCGCCCAGGTCTCCGTGACCGGCGACCACATCCTGTGGGATGAGGCGACCAAGTGGTCGCAGTTCGACTCCGGCGCGGCCTCCACAGTCCACCGGGTCTACCTCGACGCCGAGATCGAAGAGCTCGCAACGCCCGGCCTCCACCACGCCTTCGTCCAGCTTCCCGATGAGACGCTGGTGTGGGGCAGCAAGTATCACCACTCCACCGAGGCCCTCGTCGAGATGTCGCTGGACGATCGTGAGATCGACGTGCTGTGGACCTGCGGAGACAGCTGGGAGAGCGTGACGTACTGCGAGTCCAACGGGCTGTTCTACGTCGAGGCGACCAATTCCTTCCTCTACAGCTTCTACACCAACAACTCACTGGTGGAGGTCGACCGCGACAGCGGCGAGAGCATGTGGTGGGCTGGGATGGTCGACAATGGCTACGAATTCGACCCGGAAGATCACCAGTTCGACTGGCAGCACGGCGTCTCCTACACCGACACCGGCTCCCTGCTCGTCTCCACCCGCTACAACACCGAGAGCAGCGGCAACACCACGATGCTGCGGGAGTACACCGTCGACCAGAAGACCGGCGTGCTGACCTCGATCTGGGAGTACGATCCGGGCATCCACGCCGGCACCAACGGCGATGCCTGGCGGCTGGACAACGGCAACACCCTGCATGTCATCGGCAGCGCGGGGCACGTCGTCGAGGTGACCCCGGAGGGCGAAGAGGTCTGGCACGTCACCTTCAATGACAACTTCCTGATGGGCCGCGGCGAGCTGATCGAAGATCTCTACACCCTGGTCTCGCCGGAGTGAGGCTGCTCAGCCCTCGAAGTTCGGCTTGCGGCGCTCGAAGAACGCGGTGATCGCCTCGATGTTCTCTGGCGAGCCGACCCGGACGGCGAACGCGGCGTCTTCTCGGGCACGGGCAGCGGCGAGCTGGGCGGCGCGGGTGGCGAGCACGAGGCGCTTGGTGTGCCGCAGCGACTCTGGAGCATGGCTGGCGACGTGAGCCGCGCGGGCCATGGCGGTCGAGAGGAGGTCATCGGGGGCGCAGCGGGCGGTGGCGAGCGACAGCGCGACGGCCCGCTCGGCGGTGACCCAGTCTGCGCCGTAGAGAACCTCCGCCGCCCCCCGGTGTCCGCAGATCAGCGGCAGGAGGTAGCTGCTGCCAGCCTCCGGCACGACCCCGAGCTGGACAAAGGGCGCCTTGAGCCTGGCGCTGTCGGACATGAGCACGACGTCGCAGTGCAGCAAGATGGTCAGGCCGCCGCCCACACCGGCCCCGTTGACCGCCGCGATCAGCACCTTGTCGAACCGACAGAGCACGTCCATGCAGTGGCTGAACGGATGGGGCGTGCTCGGGTCTGGCAGCGCGGTCATCTCCGAGAGGTCCTGTCCCGCACAGAACGCGGCACCCGCCCCAGTCAGCACCACCGCCCGGACGCTGCGGTCGGCCATCGCAGCCTCCAGGGCATCGGCGAGGTCCGTCCAGCCCTGGGCGTTGAGCGCGTTGCGGCGCTCGGGTCGGTTGAAGGTGAGGCACCGGACGTGGCCCACGTTGCGGACGAGCAGGGTCGGAGAAGGCATGAGGGAGGATATCCTGTAGGTTGATCACGCGTCTCGCTTGGGCAGATGCTCCGCTGCTGGTCAAGCCTGCGGCGTTCCGGGCCGCATTCTTAGACAATGCGACCGTCGAGGGTGCGGTCACTCTTGGGGCCATCTGGAGAGGACTTGCGGATATAATCCCACCATGAGAGCTCCCATCTCTTCCGTCCTCGCCGTCGTCCTGCTCGCCTGCCGCACCGGCGACAAGTCCGACGACGCCCTGCTCGACACCGAGGGAATCGTCTCGACGCCGGATGCAGACGGTGACGGCTACGACGCCGACGAAGACTGCGACGATGAGAATTCCGTGGTCAACCCGAGCGCGTCTGAGATCTGCGACGGAGTGGACAACAACTGCGACGGCGTGGTCGACGAGGAGGTAACGACGACGTTCTACGCCGACACCGACGCCGACGGCTTCGGGGATGCCGACAGCACGACGGAGGCCTGCGAGAAGCCCGACGGCTTCGTGCCGATCGGCAGCGACTGCGACGACACCAACGGTGAAGTCTACCCGTCGGCTCCCGAGCAATGCGACGGCGTCGACAACGACTGCGACGG